>JAFZIN010000006.1 GCA_017554305.1 Bacteroidales bacterium
AATACCAGCATCTTTTAAAATCTTTCTCAATGTTCCAGTTGCCACTTCATGACTTCCATGATGACTCGTCTGAAACGTCTTGGATGTCAATGGACTATACCATATAGGATGATTCCCGTTCCGCACTAAATAACATCCTGCTTCCTTTAGCTTTCTTTCAAGCTCACTGTACTTCATCTACTGTTTCAGTTACAAAGTTAATATAAAAATTTCTACATAATGCAATTTTGGTAGTAAAATTACTATTGGTTTGCATTTAATGAACTGTAACGTTCATTCACAAATTTATGCAAGCATGAAAAAGTGCGGTTACCATAGAGTAAAAACTTTCATTTCCAACTAAAAGTTTTTACCCAATGGTACAATTTTACTCTGATGCAAGGGTTTAGCCCTTGGAGTTGAGGGATCTGGCGTAACGGAAGAGCTCCGGGTTGAGGTGGCAGTAGCCTCCAGGGTTCTTATCCAGGTAGTCCTGGTGGTATTCGCTTGCAGGGTAGAAACGCTCAAGCGGTTGAAGTTCAACCGGCATGGAATCTACGTTCAGTTCTTTCTTTACCTGCTCAAAGACCTCTTTGAGAACGGCCAGATCTTCCTGCTCGGTTGGAGATTGAGGTATCTTAGATGCAAACTTTGTTGCGTAGTAAACCCCTGTGCGGTAACGAGTTCCAACATCCTCTCCCTGCTTGTTAAGGCTCAGAGGGTCAATGATTTTGAAGTATAGTTCAGTGAGTTTTTTCAAAGAAATTTTCTCAGGGTTGTAACGCACATAAACGCACTCTGCGTACCCCGTGGTATCCGTGTAAACCTCCTCGTAGGTTGGATTATCTGTATGACCGTTGGCAAACCCTACCTCCGTAAACTCAACACCATCAACCAGTTTGAAGAACTTTTGAGCACCCCAAAAGCACCCTGCTGCATACCATATTTCTTTTAACTCACTCATAATCAAATTCTATTTAGCCGTTACATCCCTTCCGTAGCGGACAGGGCATTCTTTACATACTCTTTGTATTTACGGGATATAGGCAGCTGAACCCGTGCCGGGCCTACTGAAACGCTTTCCTGTGAGGCAAGAACGGCATGAGCGGTGTTCACCAGATATGAGCGATGAATACGGAGGAAATCATCCCCTAAAAGGTTGCCCCATTGGCCAATACCCGTCTTGTTACGGTAAGACTCGTTAGTGGTTGTAACAATACGGACCTCGGTATCATTAGATTCCACGTATGCTATATCTGCCAGTCTCAGAGTCACTTTCCTGCGTTCTGAGAAGAAGGTGATTGTTCTCTCTTTAGATTTGAACCGTTTGTTTATCCACTTGGCCCAGAAGTAATCTCCTATGGCTAAGGCGGTTAGAATGAGTCCTAGAAATACCGGATTAATAAGCATTGGCGCAACTTGCTTACTTCTATCTAAATACCCGGTTTCCGTTATCCTTGTCCATACGCAAAAATGGAGGAACAAAATCAGTAATATGATGGAAATCAGCACCGCCAGAGAGAGATACACCTTGTCTCTTCCCTTCTTGGCCTTAGGCATAAGGTACTCCAAAAGAATAGCAAACGGACAGAAAATCAGGCTGATAAGCAATGCCTGAGCCGTAGAATAATCCAGGCTCACAAGTATGGCAGTAAGCATAGCAACAGCCAAAATCCAATATGCAATCCGTCCAACCGTTCTCATTGCAATACAAAAGTAGGGAAATTGCAGAGCTCTGCAAAGAAATCCCGCTTGCAGTGGGTTTTGACAAGGGTAGAGAGGGTTTTAACTTTGGAAAAACCTTTGTCCGCCACGTATCTTTGCAGTGTAAAAAACTAAAAACTATTGTTATGAACGAAGAACTTATGTACGTAGCAGATTCTACCTGTTCAGCTCCGGTTGAGTGCGTAGATTGTGCAGGCCAGCCGGCAACCCTCTTTTTTGAAGGCGGCCTGCCCGGAATGATTGCCATCACCCTTCTTTTAATTGCCCTTCTTTTTGCAGCCTGGAAAGCTCCGCGATGGGTCAAGGAAATTGGCCTTGGCGCTTTGGTCGTCTCCGCTTTCTGGACTCTTTACGGCCTCTATCAGATGTTCAGTATTATTCAAGTTACCGGAGATGTTCCCTTCTCAGTTGCATGCGGAGGATTTAAAGTAGCCCTCATAGGCTTCCTTTACGGCCTGATTGTCTACTTTATCTCTCTAATTATCAGAGTAGTCCAGAAGCCGAGGATTTAAGGGAGCCAAATTCCCATAAAGTAAAAATGCCGGCCATCTGACCGGCATTTTGCTTACACATTAACTTTGTTTGAAGAGTCCCCAACTTATCTTACAACCTTTGTAAAGACAGGCTCTTGGCCATCCTGCACGGTTACATACACTTTTATCTCACTTGCAGGCATTTGCGGGCCGTCCGGTCTTGGAGTATTTACTGCCGTAAAGAGGTACTCTTTTCCGTTAGGAATATCTCTCAATGCAACTTCAGAGGCCTTGGCATTTAGCATTCGGTAACCCTCCACCGCTTTATCAAATATGGCACTCTCTTCCTCTGTAACAGGCTTTGGCTCTGAGAATTCAGGCAGTTTTACAAACTCGCCCTCAATAAAACCGTTTGCCTTAAGGAACTGATCTACCTCGTATGGAACAGCATCCAAACGGGCAGCCCGAACTCCGTAACCCTCTAAAATCTCAGCATTTGGAAACTTTGCTTTAAGATCGTTTACGCTGGATTCCAATCCGCCGCTTCCAAAGGTGCAGAAAGGAACAACCTTCTTGCCGTTTAAATCTATCTTACTCAGGAGCGTAGCAATAGGCGGAGCGTATGTTCCAAACCAGATAGGATAACCTAAAAAGATTACATCGTAATCTGCAAGATTGGCCTTAAGCGGCTCAATCTCTGGTAGTATGCCCTCTTCACGCTCTTTGGCAGAACGCTCAATAGTCTCCTGATATGTTCCGCTGTAAGGATTCACAGGAATAACAACCTCAACATCTGCACCTAACAGATGTTGAATTTCATCTGCAACAACCTTAGTGTTAGATGTTTGTGAATAATAAACTATCAGCATCTTTGGAACTTTTTTAGTGTTCTGATTGCAAGAAACGGCTGCAACCATCATTGTTACAGCAGCAAATAACATTATAACTCTTTTCATATTTGTTTTTTTGTGTTCCTCTTAAGCAAAGTTAAAAAATAATACGCAAAGTGTTGATAACGCAGCCAGGGTGCTCCCATCGTCCGGATTTTTGGGACGTTGGGAACGAAAAAGGGGGTAAAGTGTTCCCATCGTCCGGTATTTAGGGACGTTGGGAACACTAGGCGTTTGCTGAGGGAGGGGTGAGGTGCTAAAACCTTGCATTTGTTCACTAATTAGTTATCTTTGCTGTATGAAAGCGAAGAAACTTAATATAACTCCTATTGAGAATCTCATTACTGAGGATTTTGGTCCTGTAGGTACTCTTGAGAGGGATCTGTTTGATATTGAGTGTAATATCTTTGTCATTGGAGAACGGCTTAAGGAAGAGCGCCTTAAGGCAGGTCTTACCCAGGAAGCTCTTGCCAATAAAATTGGAACTAAAAAGAGTTTCATCTCCAGAGTTGAGAAAGGTAGGGCAGACATTCAGATCTCTACACTCGTAAAACTTTTCAGCGGTCTTGGAAGGCAGATAAGCATCAGACTGTTGTAACAGAGAGACTCTTTTAAAAACAAATTTATGATTGTCATTATTATAATTGCGGCATTACTTCTTGTTATGGGAATCGTAATCCTTATAGGCAAGGGGGATAATCTGATTGCCGGTTACAACACGGCTTCGGAAGAGGAACGGTCAAAGTACAACATTAAGAAACTCAGGGGCTTAATTGGAGGATTCATAATCCTGCTTGCCCCGCTTATGGCTCTATTTCTGGCAGTTAATCCTTCCAGGCATGCAGGCTTTGAGTTTGCCGCAGTAACCACCCTGCTTGCAATCATCCTCATCATCCTTGCCAACACCTGGGCAAAGAAGCAAAAAAGAAAAGTCAGCCGTAAGTGACTGACTTTCAACTAGTAGCGGGGGCAGGACTTGAACCTACGACCTCCGGGTTATGAGCCCGACGAGCTACCAACTGCTCTACCCCGCGGTATTGGACTGCAAAGGAAAGCAAAAGTTCTGACTTTTGCAAATCCTAAGTTCTATGCACGTTATACAAGGGTTACAGGGTGCTTGATTTACTGGGCGTTCTGCCGGAATACTTTGCGCTTTCCTAATTTGCGAGCAAGAACTCTGCGGCCTCCTCTATTGGGAGGGTAACCTGTTCTCCTGTCTGCAGGTTCTTAATATTCACCGTCTTGGATGCAGCCTCTGTCTCTCCTGCAATTACAAAGAACGGAATGGAGTTCTTCTCTCCGTATTCAAACTGTTTGCGGAGTTTGGAGTTATCCGGGTAAATCTCACAGCTTATCCCCTTCTCTCTCAGTTCGTTGGCAAGAGGAAGAAGGTAAGTTACGGAGTGAGAGTCCATATTGGAAAGAAGCACTTTGGTTCCGCCAATGGCCTCCTTAGGGAACTTGTCCAGCCCTGCAAGCACATCGTAAATGCGGTCTGCGCCAAAAGAGATGCCCACGCCGGAAACATCAGGAAGGCCGAATATACCTGTAAGGTTATCATAACGTCCTCCGCCACAGATACTTCCTATGGTAAAATCCAGAGCCTTCACCTCAAATATGGCACCGGTGTAGTAGTTGAGTCCGCGAGCCAGTGAGAGGTCTATCTCCACCTTCTGACGGATACCCGCCTTTGAGATGAGATCAAAGAGAACGGTAAGTTCCTCAACACCCTTAAGCCCTATCTCTGAGGCAGATACAATGCTGCTGATAAGAGCCAGTTTCTCCTCTGTAGTGCCGGTTGAAGTCAGGACCGGAGAGAGAATATTGAACCCCCTCTCATCTATGCCTGCAGCCAGCATCTCCTCCTTAACCGCCTCAAGCCCAATCTTATCTATCTTATCCATCGCGATAGTTATCTCTACTATCTTCTCCGGGAACCCCATCACCTCTGCAAGGGCAGCAAGAATCTTACGGTTATTAATCTTTATGCAGACATTTATATTGAAGGTGTTAAACACCTCATTTACAATCTGTACCAGTTCAAGTTCATTCATCAGTGAGGTGCTGCCAATAACATCCACATCACACTGATAGAACTCTCTGTAACGTCCCTTCTGCGGGCGGTCTGCCCTCCAAACCGGCTGAATCTGATAGCGTTTGAACGGGAAGGTAATCTCATTTCTGTGCTGCACCACAAAGCGTGCAAAAGGAACGGTAAGGTCATAACGCAAGCCCTTCTCACAAACCTTCAGGCTTAGAGCATTGCTATTAAGCTGCTGAAAATCACCCTCTGAAAGTGATGAAAAAGCGTCACCGCTGTTAAGAACCTTAAAGAGAAGTTTGTCTCCCTCCTCTCCGTACTTACCCAGCAGGGTGGAGAGGTTCTCCATAGAAGGAGTCTCTATTGGCTTGTAACCGAACTTCTTAAATACCCCTTTAACTACATCGAATATGTAATTTCTTCCGGCCATCTGCTCCGGAGAGAAATCCCTTGTGCCCTTTGGAATACTTGGTTTCTGAACTTGTGCCATCTCTCAATAATTTTGCCTGCAAAGTTAATATCTTTCTTTAATGTAGCGGTCTATGGCTTTGGCAGCCCTTCTTCCCTCTCCCATAGCCAAAATAACGGTAGCCGCACCGGTAACAACATCACCTCCGGCAAAGACACCTGCACGGGAAGTTGCTGTTTCTCCGCTTGTTACAAGCCTACCCTTTTTATCTGTCTCAAGATTAGGAGTGGTATCTGCAATAAGACGGTTAATCTTGGTACCCAGCGCAACTATCAGAGCATCAGTATCTATTACAAACTCCGAGCCTGCAACCGGCTGAGGAGAACGCCTGCCGCTTTCATCCGGCTCACCCAGCTCCATACGTATGCACTCAACCCCCTTCACCCAACCGTTTTCATCACCTATAACCCTTGTAGGGTTGGTGAGCAACTGAAACTTAACTCCCTCTTGCTTAGCGTGATGCACCTCTTCTGCACGGGCCGGTAATTCCTTTTCTCCTCTGCGATAGATTATAGTCACATCCGCTCCCAAACGCAGCGCAGTTCTTGCAGCATCCATTGCAACATTACCGCCTCCAACAACGCATACTCTCTTTGCGTGAAAGATTGGAGAGTCACTCTTCTTATCAAAAGCCTGCATAAGGTTGTTGCGTGTAAGGTACTCATTTGCAGAGAATACGCCGTTCAGGTTCTCTCCCGGTATGTTCAAAAAGAGAGGAAGTCCTGCACCCGTTCCAACAAAGACGGCTTTGAATCCCTCCTTGTTTAAAAGGTCATCTATAGTAACTGTACGGCCAACAAAAACGTTGGTCTCAATCTTTACACCCAAATCAAATAAGGACTGTAACTCCTTCTCCACCACCTTCTTCTTAGGGAGACGGAACTCCGGAATGCCGTATGTTAAAACGCCGCCCGCCTTGTGAAGGCTCTCAAAAATTGTAACGCTGTAGCCCATCTTTGCAAGATCGCTTGCACAGGCTAAACCGCTTGGCCCGCTGCCAATTACGGCAACCTTGTGGCCGTTTGATTTAGGAACGCCAACAGGCTTTCCTCCTTCTGAGTTCTCTCTGTGGTGATCTGCCACAAAGCGTTCCAGTTTGCCAATTGAAACCGGCTGACCTTTAACTCCCAAAATGCAGGAGCCCTCACACTGAGTCTCTTGCGGGCATACTCTTCCGCAAATAGCAGGAAGCGAACTGTCTTCTGAGATAATATCAAACGCCTTATTAAAGTCTCCCTTAAAGACCTCTGCAATGAAGTTAGGAATCTTTATTCCAACGGGGCAGGACTCAACGCAACGGGGCTTCTTACAGTTAAGACATCTTGATGCCTCCAGCACCGCCTCCTCTGCGTTATAGCCGTAACATACTTCCTCAAAGTTAGTTGCGCGGACTTTTGGGTCCTGCTCTCTTACCGGTACTCTGTCTATTTTGTTTGCCATAATTCTCTTATTTACGTACCAAAAAGTTGAGTCCTGCCTCTGCATCTGCCTGTTGCTCCTCTTTTCTGTAAAGCGTCTGACGGCGGAGAGCCTCGTCAAAATCTACATCGTAACCGTTAAACTCAGGGCCGTCTACACAGGCAAACATTGTCTTTCCGCCAACGCTCACTCTGCAGGCTCCGCACATTCCGGTTCCGTCAACCATCAGAGTATTAAGACTTACAATGATTGGAAGGTTGCACTTCTTTGCCATAAGGGTTGCAAACTTCATCATAATCATAGGGCCTATTGCAACGCACATATCATATTTATTCCCCTCGTTTACAAGACGTTCCATAAGAACGGTAACATTGCCCTTCTCCCCTTTTGTGCCGTCATCTGTGCAGATGAAAAGATTGGTGCAAACCTTTTTCATCTCTTCCTCCATAATTATCAGATCCTTATTGCGTGCTCCAATAATCACATCCACCTTTGCTCCAAGAGAGTGGAGGTATTTTGCCTGCGGGTAAACAGGCGCAGCACCCACTCCGCCCGCAACAAAAAGATAGTGAGAGTGCTTTAAACTATCGGGAGTAAAGTCCATAAAATCAGAAGGTTTGCCAAGAGGGCCGGTAATGTCTGTAAGAGAGTCTCCCTCACTGAGAGAGCAAACCTTGTTGGAAGAGACTCCGGCAATCTGAATCACAATGCGTACGGTTCCCTTCTCACGGTCAAAGTCACAGATAGTAAGGGGAACACGCTCTCCCATCTCTCCGCATCTAACAATCAGAAACTGACCGGGTTTTGCGCTCTGAGCAATTCTGGGAGCCTCCACCTCCATAGAAAAAATGAGAGGAGTAAGCTGCTCTTTCTTTAAAATTTTATACATAGTAAATTACTGCAAGTCCTTAAAACTCTTGAATGTATAGCCTTTCTTCTTAAGGTATTGGATTATCTCTCTAAGACGGTTGTAGAGGCGCTCGCTCTCCGGACGGGTTGGCTCAATGCCCGGATGAATGAGTATGATTGCTCCGTTTAGAGAGTTCTTAAGTTCAAAATCGTAAAGACGGTTAATAAGTGTCTGAGCATCAACGTAACTCTTCATTGAAGGGATGGTGTAATCTGCAGGAGTTGCAGTTCCCTGAGTGTAGTTGATAGGAATGTAACCCGCTCTGGAGAGGATATTTACAGCCTCAGTATTGTAGTGCTCGTAAGGAGGGAGGAACCATCTGGAGTCTGCCTGAGAAACGCCAAAGCGCTCCAGTTCCCTGGCATTCAGACGGATATCTGCAAGAATACTGTCCTTTGATATAAGCATGGAATCTCTGTTTCCGCCCCAGGGAGCGTAAAGAAGATGCTTATCAGAGTGGCCGCTTACATAGTGCCCCGCCTCAATGATATTCTTTATAATCTCCTCATGCTCAGGAAGTCTTAGTGCATTACCCGTAAAGAAGAATGAACCCTTTATCTTCTCCTTCTTAAGAGTCTGGAAGATTTTTTCACCGCCGTTGAACATAGAGTCTGCGGAAAAAATCAGATAGATTTCCTTCTTTGATCTGTCCATACGGCGTATGGTTCCGTAACTGTCTTTTGTAACGTTTGCAATAGACGGCTCAAACTCTCTCTTCTGACGGTTGCCCTCCTGCTCCAGTGAAGCAAAGTAGTAGGTTAAAGAGGCCGTTCCGTCCATTGTAGGCTCGTTGGTTGCGTAATCTCCTATATCATTGTGATACACGGCAATACCGCGGTTGAGCGCAGGTGTCTGATCCGGCTTTCTCATACCCATTCCTGCACGAGATTTGAAGATGAAGTTGTAAACCGGACCGTCTATGAGGCCTCCGGTTATCTCTCTGTTCAACTGGGTGAAAGCGGAGTGAGGAAGAGTAGGAAGATTGCCTCCCTTAGGGTAACCAATTATCATTGAGACTCCCCACGGGTTGCAGCCAAAGAGCCAGTCTCTTAGTGCCGCCTCCATCTCTATGAATGTGGAGTCATTTGTAGCTCGGCGATAGAGCTCAGCCTGTGTAACTGCCGCAGAAGTGAGGTTGTTGGAGCACCACAGGTATGGAACGCCGTGCATAAACGGATCTCCTGCAGCACGTGTTCTGAGGTCTACCAACCCCTCTTTCATAAACTCTCTGTACTTAAGCGCAAGCTGCTCATCTTCAGACGTTGCCAGAAGATAGTGACCAACATTGAGGAACGGATAGAACTGATAGTGACGTCCCCTTCCCAGTTCCATCCACGGAGAAATTGGCTCCTGCTCTCCGTAGTAATCTGCCTCCTGCTCGTATGACGGATCTTTCAGAACCTTGTAAAGGGTTGCTGCAGCGCGCTCTACATCATCTACCCAGGAATCCTCCTCATAGAAATAGCGGGAAACGTAGCAGGCAGTCTGAGTGTTGCCCGGTACCTCCTTTGCATACTCGTATGCCAGAACAGCTTTACCTCCAATCTCTTTTGCAAACTTAGGAGCAATCTTCTTAAAGACCTCTGAACCAAGGGCAAAGGAGGAGGCAAACTTAGCAGCGGCGGAGGAAACTCCGGTAGTACGGTTCTTGCCAAACTTGCCCATTCCCTGAGGCTTGCCGGTAAGGAAGTAAACAGGGCGGCCGTTTCCCTCTCCCCAGCCGTAATCTGCTGTATCGTACTGAGGTGGTTTGAAACCTATGTGGTCTCTGTCATCCGCTATCTGAGTGAACATTACACGGTCTTCCGGGTTCATCTTAACCAGCCAGTCCAAACCCCAGCGGGCCTGGTCCAAAATATCGGGAACTCCGTTGGAGCCCGGCTTACCGTCTGACTTATAGTTGTCTGCAAATATGGACTTGTCTTCCGTCATCATATATGCAAACATCATATCGTAGGTGGCAGTGGCGCTTGTAGTCTGATACTGAAGGTAATCGGAGGCATCATGCCAACCTCCGCGCACATCTATCATCTCTCCGTTGCGGGTTGGATGGTCTACAATGTAGCCATCTTTCTGGTGGCACAGCGTGTCTGTAAACGGGTTATATCCACACTGTTGCTGGCGCATATACTTAAGCAGAACATCTGCCGCTCCGTCATATACGTCTGCACCTATCTTGAATACCGGGCTTACAGCCCCCTTAAACTCAATGTAATACCCGCCCGGCTTTTCCAACCTGGAGAAGTCCAGACGGTAAGCCTCCTGCATAACCCACTTTGAAGGATCTGCCTGGCTTCCTACGCCGCTGTAAACGGCCTCTTTGGTAACGGCATCATAAACCACAAACTCATCTCCGTCTCCGTTGGAGTGGGAGAAGATGAGGTTGTAAGTTGCCTCGGCAGGCCGCTTTACCCAAGCGGTCTGACCGGACGGGGCAACACTCAACTGCTGCTTTTCAGCCTCATTCAAAGGTTCCGTTACCGGCTTTTCCTGGAAATAAACCGCCACCTTCACGCTTTTAGGAAGATAGCCAACATAGTTTACCCTAATGTATTTTTGGCCAAAGAGAGTGGCGCAAAAGAGGGTCATACAGAAGATAGATATAATCCTTTTCATACCTACAAATTTATTAAAATCTCCACACTTAGACAATTTATTCATACCTTTGAGGCAAATAGAGAACAATATGAAAACATTTTGGAAAACCTTTTGGGCAGCATTTCTGGGCTGTATCTTAGCGTTAATTGTTAACGTGTTTCTAGTTTTCTTCCTGCTTGTTGGATTGGCTTCCGCATTCTCCTCTTCAGATTCGGATCTTCCAATGGTATCACCTAACACCATCCTCACAGTAGATCTTACCAGCACTCTGGGAGAGAGAACTCAGGAGGGAATGAATATGGATATGGGCGCTTTGAGCGGTCTTATAAGTATGCCTAAGGGAGGCCTGGGAATTTATGATGCAACCCGTGCCTTAAAGAAGGCTGCAAATGACAAGAACATAAAGATGGTCCTCATTAAGGGAGGAATAGAATCCACCACCTCAATTCCGCTGCTTGAGGAACTCAGACAGGCACTGGAGGAGTTTCATGACAGTGGCAAACCAATCATTTCATACTCAATGAACTACAGCCAGGGAGACTACTATGTTGCCAGCGTTGCAGACAGAGTTTATATGCACAAAGACGGTCTGATTCAGTTCACCGGAATTGGAGCAGATATGCTCTTCTTTAAGGACTTGGGAGATATGCTTGGCGTTGAGGCTCAGCTTATCCGCCACGGAAAATTCAAGGCAGCCGCAGAGCAGTATATAAAGAACGATATCAGCCCTGAGAACCGTCAGCAGAATATGGAGATGCTCTCCTCAATGTGGAATACAATGGCCGCTGCAATCTGTGAGAGCAGAGAGATTTCTCCGGAGGTTTTCAACGATGCTGTAGACAACCTCAAACTTGTAGATCCTGCCTCTTTGGTTGAAGCGGGTCTTATAGACAAAGCCGTTACAAGTAAGGAGATTACAGATGAACTCTGCCAGCTTACAGGCGTAGAAAACGAGTCTGCTCTCAAGTATATCTCACTTGCAAAATATGCCAAGACAGCACCGCTCTCCTACAAGGGAAAGAAGAAGGTTGCAGTTGTTTATGCAAACGGAGAAATTACCACAGAGGGAGAAGGCCTCACATCATCCAAGTATGTTCCTATCATAAAGAAGATAAGAAAAGACAAGACCATAGATGCAGTTGTTCTCAGAGTTGACTCCCCTGGCGGAGACGCTCAGGCTGCGGAACTTATAAGAGAGGAGCTGGAACTCCTTGCAAAAGAGAAACCTATAGTTGTAAGTTTTGGAGAGTATGCAGCCAGCGGCGGATACTGGATTAGCGCAGGCGGAAGCCATATTTTCTCAGACAATGCTACACTCACCGGTTCAATTGGAGTCTTCTCACTTGCATTCAACTATGGCAAAGGACTTAAGAAGCATCTGAAGATTAATCCTGTTTCTTTGGGAACTCACAAACACTCCACAATGGGTACGGGAGTAAAACCTTTAGACGATGCAGAAATTGCTTATATGCAGAAGTTTGTAGAGCAGGTTTACACTCAGTTTGTAGGCATAGTTGCAGATGGCAGAAAGATGAGTGTTGCCCAGGTAGACTCAATTGGACAGGGCAGAATCTGGACCGGAGAGCAGGGAGTAAACGTTGGTATTGTTGATGAGATTGGAACTCTGAATGATGCTATAGAGTGCGCTGCATTCCTCGCATACTCAAAGGATTATGAAGGAGAAACTCTTGATGTAGGAGCAGAGGCTCCGGCACCGGCAGAGGGAGAAGAGGCGGCTGAGGAAGAGGCCCTTCCAAAGAACTACGCTAAGATTAACAACTCAATTACAGCATACAGGGCAATGAAGACAGATGGCTACAAGGTAGTTGAATATCCAAAAGTTAAGAGCCAGTATGAGAGCATTATGGAGATGTTCGGGGGCGGTTCTTCAGACTCCGAAGCAATCCTCAAAAAGATCCTCACTGAGTTTAAAGATGCCAAAGGCGTTAAAACGTACGCAAGAATGCCGTACACGTTTATGTTCAACTATTAATGTTAATCATTGAATATTAACACAAAAAGGATGGCCAATGGTCATCCTTTTTTTTACCTCTATTTTTTGTGGGTTTGGCTGTTATTTCATTTCTCGAATCTCTCGCTGCGCTCGTCCCTCCCACTGCGCTACGCTTGTGGGCCCCTCCCGCTTATAGTCGCGGGTGACTAAAGATTCTCGAAAGAAATAACACCAAACCGTTTAAAGATTGCAGGAAACTGCAAGGGCGGAGCGGGTGGCGGCGGTCAGGCGGCAGTCATCATTTATCTCTATGGCCGGAAGGCAGAGAATCTTACCAGAAGCATCTTCAAGAACGGGAACAACGGATTTGAAGAGGGTATCTAACTTCTTGGAATTGAGGAAGTCTGCAACGCTTTTGCTTCCCTTCAGTCCGAACGGTGAGAAACGGTCTCCCTCCTTTGCAAAACGCAGCCGGAGCGGAAACTTTACCTTGGCCTCATCCAACAGCAACACTCCCTTCTCTCTCTTTATCTGCAAAGGTGCCGGCTGCAACCTCTTAATGCTAAGCCTGTAAGGAGGAAACTCAAATTCTCCCTCATCAGAAATCTCTACAGCCTCAGGTGCTGCATTCAAAAAGGAATTGTCATAAATACGGAGTTCTCCGCGTTCTATTGTTACGGTGTAACCCTTTAAGATAAAGAACTTTGTGGTACCTGACTCTCTCTGCAAGATATCAGAAGCGCTTACAGCATCTGCAATATCTTTTACATCTGCCCCGGCAAAGGAGACGTTATACCTGTGCAAAATTTCTGCTACCCAGAATTTTACGTTACTCTTTGAATTCAGAAAATCAACTGGAACAACCGCTTTTAGGTATCTTTTTCTAAGACCCAGAAGATCTGCTCCGCCATCTTTCAAATCAGCCTCCGCATCTGCAAGTTCCTTTGAGACAATGGAATCTATCTCTTCATTCTCCTCTCTGAATCTCTCAATGTCATCATTCAAAGTGGCAATTACAGAAGGATTAATCTCCTTAAGCAGCGGTAACACTTTGTTACGAACAAGGTTACGGGCATATACATTATCTGAATTGGTGCTGTCATAACGGAAACTCAGGTTATGCTCTTTTGCATAACTCTCAATCTCAGAACGCTCTACAGAAAGCAGCGGCCTTAGAACCACTAAACCACAGCCCTCAGTTCCTGCACCATCACAACCGGCGCAGGAGTTGGAAAACTCCGCCTCTCTCATAGGACGGATGCCGTTCAAACCGTGACGGCCCGTGCCGCGTACCAGGTTGAGAATCAGCGTTTCTGCATTGTCATTTGCATTATGTGCGGTAAGCAGATATGCAAACCCATCACGCTCAGCCAACTCCTTAAACCAATCATATCTGAGTTCCCTTGCCGCCATCTCAACAGAGAGCCCCTTCTCCTTTGCAAAAGAGAGTGTATCTACCCGCTTGGTAAAAAGAGCAAAGCCGTAAGTGTTACAGAGTTCCTTCACAAAGACCTCATCTCCATCACTTTCCACTCCCCTTAAACAAAAGTTGACATGAGCAACCCCAATTCTGCCTTTGAAACTGTCGGGAGAAATAGAAGAGTTACAGATAGTTAGAAGGATATGCAGCAGCACGGTAGAATCCACTCCGCCGCTCACTCCAACCAGAAATTTTCCGTTGGAAGTGAGGTACCTTTTAAGAAAGGTATCCACGGTTGCCACTATTCCCTGCCGCTGTAACATATTGAGAATAAGCCTACTTCTTGAAGGTTCCTATGGTGTAGGAGAAGTTTATGCCAAAGAGTTCCTTAAACTGAACCATTGTACGCTCCTTGCCTGATTTGCTGGTAATTTTAATCTTATCATCATAGATAAGGTTGGTTCTGAGTGAGGCTTTGAAGTATTTATTGAATTGGTAATCTGCCTGTACATCCCAGTAAATCACAATGTTGGAAGGAGTTCCCATATAATCTGAGAAGGCGGAGAACTGGGTGGCAACCTTAAAGTTTTTGGTGAAACTCTTGGAAAAAGTAGCCTTGAACTGAGCACCCAACTCCCAACGCACAAACTTGTCATAATCGTTACCGTACCTTACTCTGATTGCGCTGTCTGCATTAACCATCACAATTCTTCCGGTAAGCGGGGAGAAGTTGAGAGAGAAGACTTTACCGTTACCCGGCTTCCAATCCAAACCGAGACCTATGTTGAGGTAGGCCGGCGCAAAAAACTTGGACTTCATTGTAGCCTCGTTCTTGCTGTTGTAGTCAAAGCCCGGAGAGAACTGGCTCCTAAAGTTCATAAATGCAGATACATAGACCTTGCGGAAAGCCTGGTACCCCCATTTGCTGTCCAGAATAATTTTATCTTCACTCTTACGGTAGCCCACATCAAACTGACGCACAAAGCCGTAGCCCAGCTGAGCCCTGTTCTCCCAGTAGATTTTCCCCTTCTGGTAGTTGGCCATTGCGTTGGTGTAAACGCTCAGTGCAACGGAACCGCTTCCGCCGGCAGCCCAGTTCTCCAGGTGAACCTGAGAGAAGATGAACTCATCTAGAAGGCCTATGGTCCAGAACTTTGGCTTGCCCTGGCCGTAGTCTACATCAGGAACGGGATAATTAAGACCAATGAGTCTTGCAACCTCCTGCTCCTTGTTCAATCCGCTGGTTGCAGGCACAACTTTCTTCTGGCGGATGGTATCTCCCCAGAAGCCAATCTTAACCTGAGAATAAGCCAGCGTTGAGCTTAGCAGGAATGAAAGTGCAAGAAGTATGGTCTTAAAAGATCTCATTATTCAAGAACGTCATCCGTGTTGTAATGATATCCGTTTCGCTTGCCGGTTTCAATCTTGTAATCGTCTGAGTCTTTGTCTCCTACGGTAATGCTCTTAACCTTCTCAAACGGCGGAACAAATAGGTCAAATGAGAGAGCGTAGAGCATTGCGCTCTCCACAAAATCTCTCAGTTCCTTCTTGTTCAACTTAACTTTTCCAAACTCCCCAATCTTCTTTCTTGGCTGATTCTTACCCTCAACAAAGAAGGCGCCCTCTCTGTTAACAAACAGACGTGCAACCAGATAGCCCGGGTCACAGTCTCTGTTAAGTTTAACGGACTCATACAGGAAGTTATATACGGTAATTATTCCGCAGTAGGTATTGAACTGATTCTCTGCAGCATACGGAACCTTCCATACAGGATGGTCAGGCTCAAACTGATAGATATCCGGTAACATACTGAAAACCAACACGTCATCTGCAAATCTGAGTTCCGCCTCCAGCCTTCCCTTATCTCTGTACTCCAACTTAACACGGCGGCTCAGTTGAACTCCGCTCTCCTTAATCTCATCCAACGCCTCATCCAAATCATTGCTTATCTCTGCCAGCAACTCCTTGAGCTCGTTGAACATATCCAGGGTCCTGTCAAAGACCAAAGATTTAACGTTTGATTTTCCGCTAAGCGCCTCTACAATCTTTTTGTTGGGCGACAATGGCTGATCGGTTTCCATATTCTGTCTTTTATTAGTATGCTCTTGCAAAAATTACTCTGCGTTTAGAAGGTTTGCCGCTGTAAACGCAACGTCCCTCTTCTTCACAAACGAATGAGTCTGAAGGAATACAACGGATTGTGGCCTTTGTCTCCTCCTGAATCTTAGCCTCTGTTTCTGCAGTGCCGTCCCAGTGGCAAAGCAAAAATCCGCCCTTTTCAATCTGCTCCTTAAACTCATCCCAGGTATCTACTTTGTAAGTGTGTGCATTTCTGAATTCCAGCGCTTTACTATAGATATTGCTCTCTATCTCCGCCAGCAGGGCCTCAACCTTCTCAACAACCGCATCACCGCCAACGCTCTCCTTTGTGAGAGTGTCTCTTCTTGCAACCTCAACCGTATTGTTCTCCAAATCTCTTGGGCCAATAGCCAGTCTTACCGGCACACCCTTCAGTTCCCACTCCGCAAATTTGAAGCCGCTGCGAACATTCTCCCTGTCATCTATCTTAACGCTGTAACCCTTCTTATCCAGTTCTGCCTTAATCTGAGCCATCTTCTCCAGAATAGCGCCCAGCTGTTCAGGCTTATTGAAGATAGGAACCATAACTACCTGAATAGGAGCCAGATTTGGAGGCAGAACCAATCCGTTATCATCTCCGTGAGCCATAATCAGAGCACCCATCAGACGGGTAGAAACACCCCAGGATGTAGCCCATACATACTCCAGAGCCCCCTCTTTAGATTGATACTTAACGTCAAACGCCTTGGCAAAATTCTGACCCAGGAAGTGAGAAGTACCGGCCTGCAGAGCCTTTCCGTCCTGCATCATAGCCTCAATGCAGAGGGTATCCAAAGCACCCGCAAAACGCTCGCTTTCAGTCTTTTTACCCACTACAACCGGAATAGCCATGTAATTCCTTGCAAAATCTGCATAAACTCCAATCATTTTTTCTGCCTCCGCGATAGCTTCCTGCATAGTAGCGTGAGCAGTATGCCCCTCCTGCCACAGGAACTCTGCCGTACGCAGGAAAAGACGGGTTCTCATCTCCCACCTAACCACATTGGCCCACTGGTTTACCAGGATTGGAAGGTCTCTGTATGAACTAATCCAGTTCTTATATGTGTTCCATATAATTGTCTCCGATGTAGGCCTTACAACCAACTCCTCCTCCAGCTTTGCATCCGGATCTACAACCACACCCGGCCCGTTAGGGTTTGTCATAAGACGGTGGTGGGTTACAACCGCACACTCTTTAGCAAATCCCTCAACATGCTCAGCCTCACGGCTTAAGAATGATTTAGGAATAAAGAGCGGGAAGTAGGCGTTCTCATGCCCCGTATCTTTGAACATCTTATCCAGCTGACGCTGCATCTTCTCCCAGATGGCATAGCCGTAAGGCTTAATAACCATACAACCTCTAACTGCGGAATTCTCCGCCAAACCGGCCTTTACTACCAGGTCATTGTACCACTGAGAATAATTCTCCTGCCTTGATGTTATCTGTTTTGACATCTTATCTACTTATTTGGAATAATTTTTGATGTAATTTTTTCAAAATTAAAGCGCACAAAAATACAAAAAACGCAGGAGGTAACAATGAAAAACATTACTTTATCTATCTTAGTTGCAGCTTGTGGGGCCCTAGTTTCTTGTGGTCCAAGTAATTACGCTGCAAACGGCAACGGAGGATATGTTAACAGCATCTACTACACCTCCTCCGATGCGGAGACTTCTACATCTGAGCAACCATATATTGCTCAGAATGTTACAAACCTTAAACAGAAAACCAACTCTGCCTATAACCCTTCAACAACAACTGTTGAGACAGTTAAGGTAGACACCATATACATGGGTGAGAATGATCTTGTACAGGTAGATTACCAGCCCGGCACTCAGTACGTAGTTGTAGACGGAGAGGAGAGTTACGAGGTACTTCTTAAGAAGTTTGACTCCCCAACTTACGTTGTAAACGTTAACATAGACCCTTGGGATTATGCCTGGTACGGAGCCTCTTCACTCTATTGGGGATGGCCTAATGTTTACGGTTCAAGATACGGCTGGCACAGCTCTCTCTACTGGAGAGGCTACTGGGGCTGGAACTGGAGATGGTATGACCCTTGGTTCCTTGGATGGAGTTCCTGGTATGACCCTTGGTACTACAGCTGGAACTGGTATTCACCGTGGTATTACGGCTATTATGACCACTGGTACTGGGGACACAGAGATCCATGGCGTTATCACCACGGAGGCGGCGGATACTATCCGGGCCACAGACCTGGCCACAGAGAGATTCGTCCGGGAGTTCACAGAGGAGAGCCCGGCAGATACTACACCAGAAGAAACGGCATCAACTCTTCAAGACCAGGCAGACCTAACGCAGGCGTTGCATCTAAGGGCAACGTAAATCCAAGACCAACTGTAGCTAACACCCGTGCAAACGGAAGTTCATACAGAAGAAACACTATGAACCAGGTAAGAGGAAACTCCGTTGGAAGGCCATCATTTGACGGCAACAGAAACAACGGCGGCGGAGTAAGAAGCACAGGCGGCGGAGTTTCAACCGGCAGAGTAAACCCTTCATCTGCAACACGTACCAACGTTGTAGGAAGATCCAATAACGTACGCCCTGCAACAATGAGCAGAGGCAACGTATCATCCAGAAGTACAATGAGCGGAAGGAACGGAGCATCATACAGTACATCTGCTTCAGGCAGAGGTTCTTACACCCCTTCTTCAAGATCCAATTCAGGTAACAGAACAACAGTTACCAGACCTGGCTCTTCTGTTTCAAGACCTGGTTCTGCTAACCGTTCATCTTCCGGCGGCGGCGTTTACCGTCCTGCTTCTACCCGCACAACCTACTCTTCCGGTTCCGGTTCAAGAGGAACTTACAGCGGCGGCAGAAGTTACAGTACTTCTTCACCAAGAAGCAGCGGCTATTCAGGCGGAAGCAGCAGATATTCAGGAGGTAACAGCGGCGGAGGCTACTCATCCTCTTCAAGCGGCAGAAGCAGCGGCGGAAGTTACTCCGGCGGAGGAAGCAGCGGAGGAAGCAGCCACTCATCAGGCGGCGGAAGCAGCTCACGCAGCGGCGGTTCTTCTACAAGAAGATAAACCCAAAGGTATAATTTAAGGTGGCCGCACACCATGCGGCCCACCTTTTCTTTTTATGCAAATTCTTAAAAATTAAATAATTATGAAAAGAAAACTTTCTTTCATCACGATGGTTATTTGCACATTTGCAATTACACCGTCCTTTGCACAGAGCTCATACGGAGCATATCTGTTGGGAGACTACCAAAGGCAGGGAACGGCAAGAAGCGTGGCTATGGGTAACGCCATGACAGCTCTTGGCGGAGACCTTGGATCCATTGCCATAAACCCTGCTGCAACAGCTGTTTACAAGTACAACGAGGTATCCATTACCCCTGCAGTAACCAGCGTCAACACCTATTGCAACTACCTGGGAGCACCTACTACAGACAAACGCAGCACATTTGGAATTGCTAACATTGGCGGCGTCTCAGTTATTAATACCGGAGCAAATTACGGCGTTAAAAGTATCTCAATTGGAGTCTCTTACAACAAGCAGAACAACTTCAACTACGGATATAAAGCAGCCGCAAGCGGAGTAGATCACAGTTATTCCAAATATCTTGCAGAGCTTACTAATGGTTTAGGCTCATATTACTCTCCTAAACTTTCCGGTTATGATCTGGATAAGAATGACCACACAGACCCTTACGCACTGGGCTCAGCTCTATGGCCTTCTATATTAGGATGGAACGCATCTCTGTTTGATACGTTAGCTACAGATCCTTGCAAGTTTGTGCCCAATAAATATGCCGGTGCACAGGGCTATAGATCCACTCAGAGCATCAGAAGAAAATCTTACGGTTCCGTTGGAGAATATGACCTCAACTTTGGTCTTAACATCAGTGACAAACTTTACGTGGGTATGAATATGGGGCTCTTCACCGTATGGAATAAGGTGGAGGAGACCTACTCAGAGGATAACGAGATTGTAGGTTCCACAGATGCCTTTGCATACGTAGATCAGGTTTATAATCTGAGAACTACGGGAGCCGGCATTAACTTTAAGTTTGGATTTATCTGGACCCCTTCTCCATTCTTCAGATTGGGAGGTGCAGTCTCAACCCCTACCTGGTATCAGCTTAAAGACAAGTACTACTGGGATATGAGTGTAGGTTACAATGACGGTTACAACGCAATCCTCAGTTCACCTGAAGGAGAATATGATTACCGCATTAACACTCCGTTCCAGTACAACGTAGGTATGGCATTTGTCCTTCCTAAAGGAACAATAAGCCTTGATTATGAAGCTAATAATATGGCACATACACGCCTTCGTAACAGCGCGGACATAGACTCTTTTGACAAAGCAGATTTCTATAATGACAATTGGGACTTAAAGAATTGCTTTAAAAACAGCCACAACTTCAGAGCCGGTGTGGAGATCAATCCAATAAGCCTGCTCTCCTTAAGAGGTGGTTTCCAATATACTAGAGCGGGGCTCAAATCAGACTATTTCTTACATGCTACAGAGAAATATATTGCCTCTGCCGGTATAGGAATCAATACTCCAAGCGGATTCTTTGCAGACTTTGCTTTTGCAACAAATATCAAGAAGTACTATGTGAATGTATTTGATGATGAGCCTGCTTCAAAATATATGCTCAACACCGGATACACAGGCATTAAGAGAAACGGTTTCCAGGTTCTTGCAACCTTTGGATGGAGATTCTAAAGAACTAGAGTAAAAAAGATATTGAGTCCGGCCCCTCGTTAAAGAGGAGATCCACAACGGACAAATTTGAGACAAAGCCCTGCTTGGCAAAGACCTGCCAGTAGGGCTTTTCCAATGCCCACTCCTTAAGCAAAGAGCCCTGCTTGCTCTTTGGATGAATCCTCTCCCTCAGATCCACAAACCCACTTACTCCTGCTTCAACAGGCTCTTTACCCTCTGAAACAGCAGTAGGCATCAAATAATCTTCAGTAAAAGAAACCTCCGCCTTAACTCCGCAGAAGAGCAGCAACTGCTTTGTAAGCAGAGTGTTAAACTTTAAGAGAGAACGCTCTCCGGAACGGAGAATCTGAAACAGATCATCTTTGTAATAGACAAAGAAGGGAGAGTTCATATAGGCCGCCTCCAGAGCACGGGTATGCTTTATAACCCAGTCTTCTGAGTAATCTATCTCAATCTCCTTAATTGGAACCTTATGGGTAAAGTTATCCCCGCCTCTGCTGACGGGGATATTAAGATTCATTTTTCCGCTGGCCGTAAGAATGGTGCAATGGTTTCTGTATGACTGCTTCTGATAGTTCTCGCAAGCCTCTATGCAAACGCTCTTGTATTTTGCAATTGCCGCAAAATACTCAACCGGAGGAAGATACGCAGAACTAAGAAGACACTGCATTACTCCTCAGCGTTGCCGGATCCGGCTCTGATAATACCTCTCTTGCTGGAAGTTATAAAGTCCAGAATGGTTCTCTTCTCCGGGCTCTCCGGAAGAGTCTCCTCTGCCTTTTTGCAAGCGTCAGAAACGTTCAATCCGCTCTGATAGATAATTCTGTAAACGTCTCTCATACGCTCAATCTGGTCAATTGTAAAGCCTCTTCTTCTGAGTCCCACAATGTTGATTCCAAAGAATGAAGTTGGACGTTTACCGGCCATTGCATACGGAGGAACATCCTTGCTGAATGCAGAACCTCCTGCAATCATGGCGTGGCAGCCAATGTGAGTAAACTGATGCACTACGGAAGCACCGCCAATAATTGCAAAGTCATCAACCTCAGCCTCTCCGGCCAGACCTGTGTAACTTACAAGAATAACGTTGTTTCCAACCTTGCAGTCATGAGCAACGTGAACGTATGCCATTAAGAAAGAGTTATTTCCTATAATGGTTTTGTTCTTTCCGCTGGCTGCTGTACCGCGGCTTACGGTGCAGTACTCTCTAATCATTACGTTGTCACCTATCTCAACGTAAGACTCCTCACCTTTGAACTTGAGGTCTTGAGGAATAGCACCAATTACGGCTCCGTTAAAAATTTTGCAGTTGTTGCCTATTTTTACAAAATCGTTGATGCATGCATACGGACCAATCCAGCAGTTATCTCCAATCTCCACGTGCTCCGCAATAGTAGCAAACGGGCTAATAACCACGTTCTTACCTATCTTTGCATTAGGGTGGACAAATGCGTTTTCCATTCTCTTAGTTTTTGAATTTTACTTGTTCTTTATAACCTGGGCAACCATGTCTCCCTCGCAGGCAACCTGATTTCCAACCCAAGCCTTTCCTCTCATACATACCAAAGAGTGTTCCAAAGGCTGAGTAATGACGAGTTTGAATACTACAACATCTCCCGGAACCACCTTGCGGCGGAACTTGAATCCGTCTATCTTAGCAAAATATGTTGAGTATCTTTCTGGTTCGTCTACATTTCTAAGTACCAGAATTCCACCTACTTGTGCCATTGCCTCCACAAGAAGAACTCCCGGAACAACAGGCTCTGTAGGGAAGTGGCCTCTGAAATAGTTCTCATTCACACCAATTGTCTTTATTCCGGTAATTGAATCATCCTCAACACCAATGATTCTGTCCACCATCAGGAACGGAGGACGGTGAGGAAGGAGTTTCTGAATTCCGAGAACATCATAAACCGGCTCTGCATCCGGATCATACTTTGGAGCAACAGACAATCTCTGCTTTACTTCCTTAATCTTTTCTATATCCATAATTCAAAACTGTTTTCTAAAAACTATCTGCGGCCAAACTGTTTGATTGCCAACGTTCTAAGTTCACGTGCAATGGTTGAGTTTATTGAGTGGCCGCTCTTGTATGCTATAACTTTTCCCTTAATTGGATAACCCACCAGTGAGAAATCTCCCAGCACATCCAGCAGTTTATGTCTTGCACACTCGTTCTGGAAACGGATAGATGTGTGGCTGAGATACCCTTCCGGAACTCTCTCCAACCTCTTAACGTTGAAGACTCCCGCCAGGCGGTCCAACTCCTCCTGAGGTACCGGATTCTCCACAATTACAAGAGCATTGTCCAGGTCTCCTCCCTTAATGAGGTTGTTCTTGAATAGCGGCTCCAGCTCATGGAAGAAAACAAAGGTTCTGCAAGGAGCAATCTCTGTTACGAAGTCTGTATCCTGCTCAAACCTTGCGTATTGATTTCCAAGCACTTTGGAGTTAAAATCTATCATTACGTCAATTGAGAAATGGTCATCCGGCAGAACAACCATCTCACTCCCCTTCTCATTGCGGCATACAACCTTGCGGTCCAATACCAGATACTTTCTTGGAGCGTTCTGCTCAACCAACCCGTCCTTGGAAAAGGCGTCTGCATAATACTTTGCACTTCCGTCCAGAATAGGAACCTCCGGAGCGTCCAGAGTAATGAGCGCATTGTCTATTCCCATTCCGTAGAGCGCACCCATAAGGTGTTCCAGAGTAAGAACCTTTACTCCGTCCTTATCCAATGTTGTTCCTCTGGAAGTTGCACTTACGTAATCAACGCAGGCCTCAACCAATGGCGCACTCTCGCCAAGGTCTGATCTTTTGAACTTTATACCAAAGTTTGCAGGTGCAGGTTCAACCATCATGTGAACCTTGAGCCCCGTATGGAGCCCCTTTCCCTCAAACTCATATTTATGTTTAAGCGTGTGCTGGTTGGTATACATTAGCGTAGCGGTTTTAGTAATCGTACAAATATACTATTTTTTAGGTGGGTCTGCAAGATGTTTGAACATAACGTGGCAACGGAGGAAGCTGCGCATGTTAAAGGCAGGGATGCCCTGGAGTCCTTTTTGGCCCTCAGCAGATGAGATGTTGCCAAAGATACCGCTCTTTGCGTTAATCATAGTTCCGTCACCTATTGTAACGTGGCCGCTTATGCCCACCTGACCTCCAAACTTGCAGTTCTTTCCAATCTTTGTACTGCCTGCAATACCGGTCTGAGCGGCAATAACCGTATTCTCTCCAACCTCAACATTGTGAGCAATTTGAATGAGGTTATCCAGTTTCACTCCTTTCTTCACGATAGTTGAACCCATAGTGGCACGGTCTACCGTTGTATTGGAGCCTATCTCCACATTGTCCTCAATAACAACGTTTCCGGTTTGCGGAATCTTCTTGTAGGAGCCATCGGGCTGCGGAGCAAAGCCGAATCCGTCTGAACCTATAACCACATTTGCATGGAGTATGCAGTTGTTACCTACAATACAGCCGTCATAAATTTTTACACCCGGGTAGAGAATAACGTTCTCTCCAATTGTAACATCCTTACCTATATAGACTTGCGGATAAATCTGAGTACCGTTTCCTATCTTAGTCTTGGCGCCCACATAACTGAAACGTCCAACATAAACCCCCTTCCCTATCTTGCAGGAAAAGGCTCTGTATGAAAGGAATGCACGGCCGCTCTTCTTGCTTTTCTTAAGCGAGTTGAGCAAATCCAAAAGAACAGGCACTGCCTCGTATGCGTTTTCTACAACAATAATAGTTGGCTTAACAGGCTGTTCCGGAACAAGATTGCGGCTCACTATTACCACTCCGGCGTTTGACTGAAGAAGATAATGTGTATATTTTGGATTGGCCAAAAAACAGATATTGTGTGGTTTACCATACTCTATTTTCTGCACTGATGAGACCTTTACGGAAGGGTCTCCTATAATTTCACCGTTAAAATGCTGTGCAATAACTTCTGCTGATACTTCCATAACTTGTAATTTATGTACCTGCAAATTTAATAAATAATAGCCAAATTTGGATTTAAGAGATACTTTACATACTTTTGCACGCAGATAAGAGAGAGAGAAAGGGGACCCACAAGGCCCCTTCTTTTGTGCTCAAAGTTCAATTGAAAGTTAAAAAAGTTACAATATGGAAGGTTTAAATTTAGCACAGTTCTTTACCGAATTCAAAGAGGGTAAAGGAATTGACAGGGCAACACTTATGAGCGTTCTGGAGGATATCTTCAGAACCCAGCTTGCCAAGACATACGGCACTGCCGATAACTTTGACATTATCATCAACATAGACAAGGGAGACCTTCAGATCTGGCGCAACCGTAAGATTGTAGATGAGGTTGAGGACCCAATGTTGGAGATTTCAAAGAAGGAGGTAGATCAGATTGAGCCGGATAACGATTTTGAGATTGGTGAGGATTATTCAGAGGAGGTTCCGCTTAAGAGCTTTGGCAGAAGAGCGGTTTTGAATCTGCGTCAGAACCTCTCCGGCAGAATTATGGATATAGACAAGGCCAACCTCTTTAACCGTTACAAAGATAAGATTGGAGAGATTGTAGTTGGAGAAGTTTATCAGGTTTGGAAGAAAGAGGTTCTTGTAAGAGACGAGGCGGATAACGAACTCATTCTCCCTAAGAGTGAGCAGATTCCGTCAGACTATTTCCGCAAGGGAGATTCCGTTAAGGCAGTGGTTGCAAAGGTTGAGATGAAGAACAACACCCCTTCTATCATCCTTTCCAGAACTGCAAGCGTATTCCTTGAGAGACTCTTTGAGCAGGAGGTTCCTGAGATTTTTGACGGCCTTATTACCATTAAGAAGATTGTAAGAATGCCGGGCGAGAGAGCAAAGGTTGCTGTTGAATCTTACGATGACAGAATTGATCCGGTAGGAGCATGTGTTGGAGTAAAGGGCAGCAGAATCCACGGCATAGTAAGAGAGCTCAGAAATGAGAACATAGATGTAATCAGCTGGACTTCAAACACTCAGCTGCTCATTCAGAGAGCCCTTTCACCTGCAAAGATTACCACTATCAAGATTAACGAGGAGGAGGGCAAGGTGCTCATTACCATGGACTCTTCACAGGTTTCTCTTGCAGTTGGAAAGAACGGAAGCAATATCCGTCTTGCAGGAATGCTGGTAGGTATGGACATTGAAATCTTCCGCGATGTTCAGAGCAATGATGATGAGGACGTTCTTTTGAGCGCATTCAATGATGAGATAGATCAGTGGGTTATTGACGCACTCAGAAACGTTGGCTTTGACACTGCAAAGGATGTGCTTTCACGTCCTACAGAGGAGATTATGGAGAGAGCAGACTTAGACCAGGAGACCGTGGAGGATGTTAAGAAGATTCTCCAGGCTGAGTTTGAGGACCCAATGGAAAATTAACAATTAGAAACGGAGGTAAATAATTATATGGCAGGTATCAGAATTAAAAAAGTACTCACAGACTTCAACATTGGTTTGAGCACTCTGGTCAACTTCCTGGAAAAGAAGGGAGTTGAGGTAGATGCCAACCCTAATGCAAAGTTGTCTGATGAGGTATATGCGCTGGTAAGCAAGGAGTTCCAGACTCAGCAGCAGGTGAAGGAGGATGCCAAGAAAGTGGCAAAGCAGAATGAGAAGAAGATATCCGAGAGCAATAACAAATCATACGAGCTCAAGAAGGAAACATCTGCCGGTGAGAACTTTATAAAGACCTCCGTGGAGGAGAAGAACCCTACTGTTGTAGGTAAGATAGACCTCTCCAAGTTTGAGAAAAAGCCAAAGGCTGCTGCAAAGGAGGAGGAGAAAAAAGTTGAGGAAGTTGTTGAGAAGAAAGAGGAACCGGTAGTAGAAGAGCCTAAGAAAGAGAGTGTTAAAGAGGCTCCAAAGAAGGTGGAAGAGAAGAAGGAGGTAAAGAAGGCAGAGGAAAAGAAAGAGGCTCCAAAGAAAGAGGAGAAGAAGGAAGAACAGAAGGCGGAGGAAAAAACTATCGAGAAGAAAGCGGAAGAGAGCAACTTCATTGAAACAAAAGTTGAGCAGCTCCAAGGTCCTAAGGATACGGGACTTAGAATAGACATCTCCAAACTTGAGAGCGGCAAGAAGAAGAGTCCGGAGAGAGGAAAGAGAGAGAGAATTGGCAAGCATACCAAGGAGAAGGTAGATATAAACAAAGAGACTCAGAACAACCGTGCTAAGGAAAAACAGGAGAAGAAGAAAGGTAAGAAAGGCTTCAAACCTATTAGAAATGAGGTAGATGAGGACGAGGTACAGAAGCAGATAAAGGAGACCTACCAGAGAATGGTTGAGGGTAAGGGTAAGACCAAGGGCTCCAAGTACAGAAGAGAAAAGAGAGAGATTGCTGCAGAGAGACAGGAGGAGGAGATTCAGAAGAGAGAGGCAAGCAGCAACATCCTCAAAGTGACCGAGTTTGTTACCGTTAATGATTTGGCTGTGATGATAGACCAGCCGGTTACCAAGGTTATTGGCGCCTGTATGAATCTGGGTCTTATGGTGTCCATCAACCAGAGACTGGATGCGGATGCGCTCTCACTGGTTGCGGAGGACTTTGGTTACAAGATTGAGTTTGTAAGTGCTGAGATTCAGGAGGCTATAAAGGAGGAGACAGAAGAGGACAAGCCTGAGGATCTGGTTCCAAGAGCCCCTATCGTTACCGTTATGGGACACGTAGACCACGGTAAGACTTCACTTTTGGACTACATACGTCAGTCTAACGTCATTGCCGGTGAGGCCGGCGGAATTACCCAGCACATTGGTGCATACAACGTTAAACTTCCTAACGGAAGACAGATTACGTTCCTTGATACTCCTGGCCACGAGGCATTTACCGCAATGCGTGCCCGCGGAGCCAAGATGACAGACCTTGCAATCATTATAGTTGCTGCAGATGATGCAGTAATGCCGCAGACCGTTGAGGCTATCAACCACGCACAGGCTGCAGGCGTTCCTATGATCTTTGCTATTAACAAGATAGACAAGCCGGGCGCTATGCCTGATAAGATCCGTGAGCAGCTCAGCCAGATGAACATTCTGGTAGAGGACTGGGGAGGAAAATTCCAGTGTCAGGAAATCTCTGCAAAGAAAGGTATCGGTGTTGCAGACCTGTTGGACAAAGTGCTCCTGGAGGCTGATATGCTGGAACTTAAGGCCAACCCTAACAAGAAGGCCGTTGGTACCGTTATTGAGTCTTCACTGGATAAAGGTAGAGGATATCTTGCTACACTTCTGGTTCAGGGAGGTACTCTTCACACCGGAGATATCATGCTCTCTGGAATGTATACCGGAAAGGTTAAGGCAATGTTCAATGAGAGAGGTCAGAAGATTCAAAGCGCCGGCCCTTCCGTTCCGGTTTCAGTACTGGGACTTAACGGTGCTCCTCAGGCAGGTGATACATTCAACATCTTTGATAACGAGAGAGATGCCCGCGAGCTTGCAAACAAGAGAGAGCAACTCCTTAGAATTCAGGGCCTCAGAACCCAGAAGCACATTACTTTGGAGGAGTTGGGAAGACGTATTGCAATTGGCAACTTCAAGGAACTCAACATAATTGTAAAGGGAGACGTAGACGGCTCAATAGAGGCGCTCTCAGATTCACTCATCAAACTCTCTACTGAGGAGGTAAGAGTGAACGTCATCCACAAGGCAGTTGGAGAGATTTCAGAATCTGACGTTCTGCTTGCAGAGGCATCTGAGGCCATCATTGTTGGATTCCAGGTAAGACCTTCTATGAACGCCCGCAAGATGGCAGAGAAGGAGGAGATAGAAATCCGCTTGTACTCAGTCATCTACGATGCTATCAACGAGGTTAAGAGCGGTATTGAGGGTATGCTTGCTCCTGTAGAGAAAGAGGTTGTTACCTCAACTCTGGAGGTTAGACAGACCTTCAAGATCTCCAAGGTTGGAACCATTGCAGGATGTATGGTTAAGGAGGGTAAGATTACCAGAACCTCCAAGATCAGAGTCATCAGAGACGGTATTGTTGTTAAGGAGGGCGTGCTTGCCTCACTTAAGAGAGGTAAGGATGACGTTAAGGATGTCTCCGCCGGCTACGATTGCGGTGTGGGCATTGAGAACTTCAATGATATCAAAGAGGGTGATGTTATTGAGGCCTACAAGATTGAAGAGATAAAGAGAACGTTGTAACGTCATCTGTTACAAGCAACTATGAGGCTGGCTAAAAGTATTGGTCAGCCTCTTTTTTATGAAAGTTGTCTGCCCTACTCCTTTCGCCTTCCGCTCCGCTACGCGTCGCTTCATCCCGCCCGGACAAGCCGGGCACCCATTCATGAGGCCATGGGCGGCCACAGGCTCTGAGGAGTAGGCAGACAACTTTATATTAAATGATTACCTATTAGCAAAAACAACAATACTGTTAGCCACTTTGCGGGTGCCTTTGTGATCAAATTTGCTGTTGTCTGACGGGTAGTTGATAACGCCCTCTTTGGCTGTCCAGAGCGTGGAGGAGCCGCCGCCGTCCAGGTTGACTGCAGAACGGCAACCTTTTCCGTTGTCCATAGAGAGCAGGAACTGCTGAACCTCATCCAGGGTCATACCCTCTGCGCTGCCCTTGTGGCGGCCGTCTATAACCATCAGACATACAAGCCCTTCATTAGTTACAAACACTACGCTTCTTGGGTGCCGCTTGTTGGAGAAGCCCTTGTAAAGTTCCATCTCAACGGCCTTTCCGTTATCTATAAGTACTGGCATTGCGGCCATAACTGAGATTCCGTTTGAATTGACGGCCGTTGCATTTGCCGGCAGAAAGACTCCCACCTGCATAAGCCCATTCTGGGCGGCGGCCTCTTTGTACCGGCTCTCTAACTCCTTGTTCCACGGGATGGTAGAGAGTTTGCCCTTCTTAATGAGAACCGCTCCGGTGGCCCTTCTCTGCATATCTTTTCCAACGGTTGTATCTGCAACCACGCCCTCTATCTGCATATAGCACACGGAGTTTCCCTTCCTCATATTGTAGAATGTTCCGTTTATTGCGGCAACTGCGCCCAGTTCCTCAGCCATCTTGTCTGTCTTTGCCATTCCGTTATGGCTCAGTACCTTAAAGGTATATTTTGATGGGTCAAACTCCAAAATTGAGATACTCTGCGGTGCTCCAAAGAGAGAATCTTTTATGGTGTAACAAACCATTCCCTCAGAGAGAACCTCTCTTGTTGCCTTGTTGGAAGAGGTGTAGTAACTTGCAGTGTGTGAGGCCACTCCGCATGATACCAGCATCAGCCCCATCAACCCCGCCAACAAAAAACGAAATCTTCTTATGCTCATTTTTCTATGTTTTTATTCTGTTATCTCCTCCAGGTTTACTACTGCTTTGTAAAGCAGTTTGGAGATAACTCGGAGTATGATTACCAAAAGGATTATTACAATTAAGGAGACTATCAAAAAGATACGGGAGGCCGCCGCACTGCGCACTGCCACAAGAGTGTAATCCTCAGAGAGTGCCTTAATTATCTTCTTGTTGCTGTAGGCGGAGGCACTCCATTTACGGAGTATCTGACCGTTTTTAATGTATGTTGCTCCGCCGTTGGAACGGTTAAAGGTGATTACGGTTTTATAATCTGAATAAACTATATCAAACGGCAGCACTTTGCTCTCATCATAATGGGTTGCATAGATGTCTGAAAGTTTCTCATGTTCAACGGCATCTGCAATTGGCTTTACAAGAGCCAGGGTCTGCTCCTCCGTAAGTGCGCTAACCAAAAAGACCTCCGCCTTGTGGAGTTCTGTATCTAATGAATCCGCCAGGTTTTTGAGTTTGCTCAAATCCTCTTCCGTTATGGTGGAAGCGTCATAAACAGAGACCATTACAATTGGATTAGGAAGAGAGAGAACGCTCTTTGTAACATCTTCTCCCGCAGCATCCTTAAGCATGAAACTCATCCGTTTTGCATACTTTTCACTTCCCTCAATTACGGTTGAGATAGTCTTTTCATACTTCCAGGTAGAGTCTGGAAGGTGCTTTAAATCAAACTTTTGCACCTTGCCGTTTTTGGAGTAGAGAATCTCCGTTTTGTACTTAACCAGAGCAGTTGTATCTGACACCATAAGGTCTCTACCCGGACGGAAATCTGTTAGGTCTGCAGGAGGGAGTCTCTTGAGTGCGTAAACTGAAAGGGCAACTATTGCAACGGTATAGGCAAAGATGTATGCAATCTCCCAAAAGCGGTTTGCAATTGGACGGGCCTTCTTTCTGTTCAGATAAAGGAAGAGTGCCAAAGCGCTGAGCACCACGTTCTTAAAGAATGACGGCCAGGGTTCAAGTTTAATGACCTCTCCAAAACAGCCGCAGTCAGATACCTTTCCCGTAATGGCGGAAACAAAGGTTACAACCAAAAAGAAAAGAGAGAGCAGAAGCGCAATCAGAGAGAAGAAGCGGAACTTGATTACCTTGAGAACGCATACACCGGTCAAAAACTCTACTGCACAGAGCGCTACGGCAATCCATGTGGCGTAACTTCCAAAGCCGGTTCCAAGATAAGCCTGAGCGTACTCGTTGACTTTCAGAGCGGTACCAACAGGGTCCACAGCCTTTAGGAATCCGGAAACTATGAATACGATTCCTACAATGTATCTTGCTATGAACCTAACACTTTTCATTTATAGGATTAACCTCTGTTTTTCAGATACTTAATTTGACCTTATCAGATGTTTGCCACACAAGGAAGAGGGCAAGGGTTACTTACAGCGTTATCTGTGCCTTTATGCGCTCAAAAATTTCTTCCGGTGAAAGCATCTTTCCGTCTGCTGCGCGGCAATCTACCCTCTTAAAGCTTCCGTCTCTCTTACACTCTGAAAGATAGACATTTCTGACGCCCTCCTGGAAGGAGATTTTCTCCTCATGAATATCTCTCTTGCCCTCTAAATAGTCTCTGCCGCTGTCTTCTGAGCGTGAAGAGGCAAGACGTTGAGCCACAAAATCTATAGGGACATCCAGAAAGATATTTACATCCGGTTTAGGAATCTTGTAGAACTCAAATTCAAGTTTCAGAATCCAGTCTCTGAGTTCCTCTCTCTTCTTCTCATCCTCAACCTTTGAGCACTGATAGGCAATGTTGGAGTAGACGTAACGGTCTAAGAGAACTACCGCACCGCTCTCCATTTTACGCTTAATCTCCTCTGCAGCATCCTTACGGTCAAGGGCATAGAGAAGAGCCACAAGTTGCGGGTGAACCTGGTTGAGGTCTCCAAAATCTCCTCTTAAGAAACTTGCAATCAGATCTCCGTAAACGGGAGCCTCATAACGCGGAAAATGAAGATATTCAAGAGAATGTCCACTCTTAAGAATGAACTCTTTAAGCATCTTAACCTGGGTGCTCTTTCCGGCACCGTCCAGTCCTTCTATAACTATCAGCATAAAAATACAACTAAAAGAGACAATCCTTATATTTGCCTCACAAGGCAAATTTAACAAATTATGGAACAACAACGGCCCCAAGTTATGGGGATCATCAACATAAATAACGAATCCTTCTTCTCAAAGAGCAGGGTTCTCTCCCCTAAAAAGGTGGCTGAGCGCTTCTTACAGATGGCAGAGGAGGGGGCAGATTATATAGATTTTGGGGCCTGTTCTACAAAGCCGGGCAGTACGCCGGTCTCTGAGGCTCAAGAGATTGAGTACCTTCAAAAGCCGCTGAAATCTATCGCGGAGATAATTAAGGAAAAGGGTAGAGAAAACCTCCCGCAGATCTCCATAGATACGTTCAGGAGCAGTGTGGTTAGAATGGCCTGCTCACTTATAGGCCCCTTTACGGTGAACGATATTTCTGCCGGAGAGGATGATACTCAGATGCTTAAGACTGTTGCGGAGTTGAACCTGCCATACATTGCAATGCACAAAAGGGGCACTCCATCAACGATGGGTTCACTCACAGACTACCCCAACGGCGTTGTAAACGAGGTACTTGACTACTTTAAAGCCTTCTCAAAAAAGGCGGAGAAGGCGGGCGTTAAGGAGTGGATTCTTGACCCCGGGTTTGGCTTTGCAAAGACAATTGAGCAGAACTATCAGCTGCTCTCTTCAGTGGAAAAGTTTAAGGCACTGGGCAAAAAAGTTCTTGTAGGAATATCACGTAAATCTATGATTTACAAGTTACTGAACATTACTCCGGAAGAGGCTCTGCCGGCAACCTGCGCCCTAAACTTTCTGGCCCTTACAAAGGGGGCGGACATACTCCGGGTTCACGATGTAAAAGAGGCCGTTCAATGCGTTAAAATGTATAGTCAGATTTGCTAAATTTGCGGCGGCAATTTAAAATCCACGTTATGAAAAACTCAAAGACAGAATCAACCAGAGAGAACTATTCAGCACTTACCGCTGTTTCACCTATAGACGGCAGATACCGCAACAAAGTATCTGAATTGAGTGACTATTTTTCAGAGTATGCGCTTATCAGATATCGCGTAAGAGTTGAAATTGAGTATTTCATAGCACTCTGCAACATTCCTCTTCCTCAGCTTAAAGGCTTCAGCAAGAGCAACTTCCCAAAACTCCGCAAGATTTATGAGGAGCTTTCTGTTGAGCAGGCTGCCAGGATTAAGGATATTGAGAAGATAACCAATCATGATGTTAAAGCCGTTGAGTATTTCATTAAGGAAGAGTTTGAGAAGCTGAAAATAAGCAAGTTCAGTGAGTTTGTTCACTTTGGCCTTACATCTCAGGATATAAACAACACTGCAACCCCTCTCTCTCTGAAAGAGGGCGTAGAGAAGGTTTATATGCCTCAGTTAATGGAGGTTATAAACATTATGGAGGGCTACGCCAAGGAGTGGAAAGATGTTCCAATGCTGGCTCACACACACGGGCAGCCTGCTTCTCCTACCCGCCTGGGCAAGGAGATTAAGGTCTTTACCGCCCGCCTTAAGGAGCAGCTAAGACTCTTGGCTACAGTGCCTTACTCATCCAAATTCGGAGGCGCTACCGGCAACTTCAACGCCCACACCGTTGCCTACCCGGACATTGACTGGAACAAGTTTGCCAGGGAGTTCCAGATGAAGAGCTTTGGTCTTAAGAGATCATACCCTACCACCCAGATAGAGCACTATGACAACCTTGCAGCTCTCTTTGACAACCTCAAGAGAATCAACACTATACTTATTGATTTTTCTCGCGATGTGTGGACTTACATCTCCATGGAGTACTTTAAACAGAAGATTAAGGCAGGAGAGGTTGGCTCATCTGCTATGCCTCACAAAGTCAATCCAATAGACTTTGAGAACGCAGAGGGTAACCTGGGAGTTGCTAACGCCGTTTTCACTCACCTGAGCGCAAAACTCCCTATCTCCAGAATGCAGAGAGACCTCACAGACTCCACCGTCCTCAGGAACGTAGGCGTGCCTATTGCCCACTCAATCATTGCATTAGCCTCCCTCAAGAAGGGTCTTGGCAAACTCATTCTCAATAAGGAGAAGTTGGAGAAAGACCTGGAAGACAACTGGGCTGTTGTTGCAGAGGGCATTCAGACAGTGCTCCGCAGAGAGGGCTATCCTCATCCGTATGAGGCACTTAAGGAGCTTACAAGAGTGAACACCAAGGTTACAAAGGAATCTATCGCGGAGTTCATAAAGGGCCTTAATGTTTCAGAAAAGATTAAGAAAGAGCTGCTTAAGATCACCCCGCAGAACTACACGGGTAGATAGTTGCCACACTTTCAGGGACTGCATAAGCCCATTAAAAACAAACGTATAAGGAGAGACTCCGTCTTTCCTTAATAATTCACTTTGGATTTTTGTAGGAATTTGCTTTTGCTTTTTGCGGCAACGGCAACGTACTTTCTACTTAGAATCTTCAATTACGTAGATATCCTCTCCGCTCTCATGGAAGAGGTACTCTTCACGTGCAAACTTCTCCAGTGAGTCCTTGTTGGAAGTGAGCTCCTTAAGCTTCTCCTCCGTCTGCTTTATCTCATTCTGGAAGTAGACCTTCTGGCGGTTCTGGTCTGCCAGCTGACGCAGGTCTTTGTACCAGACAATCAGGTTGTTGGTATCAAGGAAGAATATCCACACAAGAAAGGCAACGGTTACAAGAAAGTACTTGTTCTTTATAACCTTAAAGATTTGTTTAAAAACAGGCTTTTCAGATATGTTTTTAAATATGCTCACTGCGTGATTTTTTTGTATTTTTGCCGCGTTAAAACAGCACAAATTTATAAAAAAAATGAAACCTACACTTCTTATTATGGCTGCGGGAATGGGCAGCAGATACGGCGGACTCAAACAGTTGGACGGAGTTGGCCCTAAAGGTGAGACTATTATGGATTTTTCCGTTTACGATGCCATTGAGAGCGGGTTTGGAGATGTAGTCTTTGTGGTTAGAAAGAAATTCCAGGAGGAGTTTGAAGAGAAGGTTGCATCCAAATACAAAGGGATAATACCATACACAATAGTTACTCAGGAACCGGATGATCTTCCTGTAGTCTTCATGCCTAAGCAGAAGAGAGAGAAACCGTGGGGAACAGGTCAGGCCGTTCTGGCTGCTAAAGACGTTATTACAAAGCCGTTTGCAGTAATCAACTCAGACGATTTTTACGGCAGAGACGCCTTCAAGTGCCTGGCAGACCACCTGAGCAAACTCACTCCAAAGGATAAGGGAAACTTCTGTATGATAGGATTTTACCTTAACAATACCCTTTCCGATTCCGGAAGCGTTTCCAGAGGAATCTGTTCTACAGACAATTACGGCCATCTGACAAAAGTTGAGGAGCATTCCAACATCCGCAGAGAGGGAGACAAAATCCTGGGAGAGGGAATGGACGGCGTAGAGAAGGAACTTGCGCAAAACAGCTGTACCTCAATGAATATGTGGGGCTTTACCCTGGATTACATGCAGGAGTCTGAGAAGCAGTTTAAGGAGTTCCTCCGCCACAACCTGGAGGATCCTAAAAAGGAGTTTTACGTTCCGTCTGCAGTGAGCCACATGATAGATGAGGGAAAGGCAAACGTTAAGGTTATACCTACCCCATCTGCCTGGTTTGGAGTAACTTATCACGAGGACAGAGAAAAGGTTGTGGAGAAACTGAAGGAGATGACCAATGAGGGAATCTATCCTTCTCCGCTGTTCAAATAAGTCTGTTCTTGTAGGACCGTTCAGATAGTTTATGGCAAACTTTTTCAGCAAACCAAAATACTACGTTCCATCCGTTGGCCAAACCTGGCTGATAACCCTTGTAATTATCTTTGGCGGAGGACTTTTGGGAGGAGCTATACTGTTTATGATTGGAGCATTTGTTCCTGCAATGAAGGGAACAAACACTGCAACTTACTGTCTCTCCCTAACTTATATGGTTCAGATGATAATCCCAATTCTCTTCATCTGGTGGATGGGCCATATAAGCAGCAAAGACCCAATGGTTCAGCCGGTTAAGATAAACCAGCCACACATAGGAAAGTTCAGCATCATAACTCTTGGAATTACTCTCCTCTTTCTCACCATAGCCCTCGGTTACTTTTTAGATCCAATAACAGATCTCTTTAAGATGCCGGACTACTTTAAGCAACTCTTTGAGAATATGGGAGATAAGTTCTGGGACACCGTCATATCCACCGCAATTCTGGCCCCTCTTTGCGAGGAGTTCATAGTAAGAGGAACAATGGAAAGAGGCCTCCTCTCAAAGAAGTCTCCAATTGTTGCTATCCTTCTGACTTCCTTCATATTCGGCCTTATTCACCTCAACCCGTGGCAGTTCTTTGCAGCCTTCTTCATAGGCCTTCTGCTGGGCTGGGTTTACTACAGAACTCACAGTATTTGGGCAGCCATATTCATTCACTTTGTAAACAACTTCTACTCAGTGATCAGTATGAAACTCTACCCTAACTATGATTTGAACCTCTCCTCCAGAGAGAACATAGCCGCAATGACCGGAAGCACCCTATACTACTGGTTATTAGTGGCTTTGGGCGGAGTTGTAACACTGCTTTGCATCTGGCTTTTGAATAAATATCTTCCTAAGCATCCCGATAGTTTTAAGGTACCCAACCTTTTAATTGCAGATGCCACCGCCGGCAATGCTGGCCAGCCTTCTGCAAATGCCTCAGCCTTTAGCGCTATGGAGCAAAATGCTGAGCAACAGAGTTCTGCAACAGTTGGCGAGGCGCAGGAGTTCTCTGACAAGGAGCTTGATAATCAGAATTTAGCGTAATATGAAGAAAATTTATCCGTTGCTCTTTAAGGATAGCTGCACAGAGAACAGCGTTGCGCTCAATGGATTTCTGCAGGATAACACCCTGGATGAAATCATAGAGACCTATCTTGGCAACCTGTTGGGAGACAACGTTTTCTCCTTCTTCCAGGGCAACTTTCCAATCTCCGTGGAGATAAAGCGTGAAATGCAGAGAACCCCAATAAAGGTCTCTCCCAATAACGATCTTTCTCTACAGAGATATGAGTGCTGGGGCAAGGAGAGAATGATTTACATTATCTCCGCCAGGAAGGATTCCTCAATGTACATAGGCTTCCAGAAAAGCCTCAGCGCCACAGAGTTATACGAGAAGTGCCAGAAGGGAATCATCCTGGGAGCAATGAACGAGATTGAGCCGGAGGAGGGAGAGACCTTCTACATCCGTCCCGGCGTTCCTTTCTCCATTGGCCCGGGTATCAAGTACCTGGAACTCTCACAGAACTCACCCGTTGAGTTCAACATAGAGAATATGGAGCAGATGGTGGAGGCGTTGGATTTCATTAAACTGGAAGCCGCTGTTCCTGAGTATATTGCACCGGAGGATTGCCTCTTCAGAATGGAGAGAGTTGCCATCACAAAACCGCAGACCATTGCTCCGGACCAGACTGAGAGTTTCATGCTGGTTGTTAATCTGGATAACCAGACCTCTCTCAAGACCAGAGAGTTGCAGGGCCCTAAGGAGAACACTCCGGAGAACTGGCTGCTGCTGGAGAACAACGATATTGCTCTTATTCCTCACGATATTTCAGAGTTGGTGATTGCGCCCGCTCAGGAGGGAGAGAACCCAACCAGCTCATTCCTAAGGATCTATATGAGCAACATCCCCGCCCCACCAAAGGACGAGGAAGAGGAGGAGGAGCACGGGCACGATTGCGGCTGCGGCCATGAGGAGCACGATTGCGGCTGCGGGCACGACCACGGGCACGACCATGACTGCGGTTGTGACCATGAGGAGCACGATTGCGGCTGCGGGCACGACCACGGGCACGACCATGACTGCGGTTGTGACCATGACCATGATGACCATGACTGCGGCTGCGGACATCATCATTACAACTAGAGATGCCGTGCAACGGATGTAACTGATTGTGAAGGAATTAAGCACTTCCCTATCCTGCTTTTTAAGGAGAGGCAAATGCATAAAACATTGAAAGCCAGCACATAACGTTGCACGCCTAAAAGTAATCATTAAGAGATTGAAGACTCTAAACTAACTAGGAAACGTATACACGCCTAAAGGCAAAGAATATGGAGAGCGTAAGAATAGATAAATACCTGTGGGCCATCAGGGTCTTCAAAACAAGGAGTGAGGCGGCGGAAGCCTGCCGCAGCGGCAAGGTCTATGTAAACGGCGCTCAGGCAAAATCTTCAAGAGATGTCAAAAAATCAGACTCCATAGAGGTGCGTAAGGGTGCGGTCCACTACAAATATCTGGTTGTAGAGCCAATAGATAAACGCCAGGGAGCCAAGCTGGTAGAGCAGTACGCCACAAACATTACTCCGCAGAGCGAGCTTGACAAACTGGTGGCTCCGGTGGAGACAATCTTCCTAAAGAGAGAACGCGGGAGCGGGCGCCCAACCAAACGTGAGCGCAGAGAAATTGACCGCCTCATGGACGGCTTCTAAAAAAACACCCCCCAATGTATTGTAAATAAACAGTTTCCACAGATGTTTTGTTTATTCTGTGGAGATTGTCTTAATATGTTTGATACGTCCCTGAAGTATTTGATTCAGTGACGTAGGAATCTTATTTTGTTTAGGGAACTAATATCTGATTATGAAGAATCTCCTGCTATGAAGCTAGGAGCTTATGCCTTTGTTGAAGGGTCAATTTCCGGAGCAGCGGGAAACTTGGTGCTCGTAGTTGGGGCGGGGGTATTTGAAGCCTCAGCAGCTTTTTGGGCAGCCTCGGCGGCGGATTGCTTGGCAGCTTTCTTTGTTGCTTCAGCGGCTTCAGCTTCAGCGGCCTTCTTTGGATCAGTATTGCAGATATTCATAGCGCGGTCTGCGCCCATGAAGGTGAAGTCCTTAACGCCCTGAGCGGCCCTCTTAAGAACCTCGGGGAGCTTCTCAAGCTCCTCTTTTTCAAACTCTCCCAGAACATAATCTATCTGGCCGCCCTTTGGGAATCCGTTGCCTATGCCCACCCTTATACGGCAATAGTCTGAGGTGCCGAGAGTTTCATTGATATTGGCCAGACCATTGTGCCCCCCGTCACTCCCCTTCTTCCGCATACGGACGGAACCTATCGGGAGGGCAAGGTCATCACAAATTATAACTACGTGGTCCAAAGGGATGTTCTCCGCCTGCATCCAGTAGTGTACGGCCTTTCCGCTGAGATTCATATAGGTAGAGGGTTTTACGAGCAAAAGATGGCTGCCTCTGTAGGTTATCTCCGCCGTGCTCCCCAACCTGTCTGAAGAAAAAAAGGTGCCGGACTCCTCAGCAAGTGAGTCCAGCACCATAAAGCCAATATTATGGCGAGTTCCCTTATACTCAGCGCCTATGTTTCCAAGGCCTACTATGAGGTATTTGCCCGCCATAATGAAGTTGTTAGAATGTTACTTCTTCTCCTCTGCAGGTTTCTCTGCTGCTGCTGTCTCAGTAGCGGCAGCTGCAGTAGCTGCAGCAACGGCGCGGGTGTGCTTAATCTCGCAAACCATCAACTTCTTAGGAGAAGCAATCTTGCAACCCTCAACGTTAAGTTCGCCGGCGTAGATGGCCTTACCAACTGAAAGATTGGTAATGTCTACATCTATCTGATCCGGAAGCTTATCCATAGGACCGCAAATCTTAACCTTTCTAACGCCTATTCTAAGACGTCCACCCTGCTTAACACCCTCAGCGTTACCGAATACGTTTACAGGAACAGCAATTTCAACCGGCTTGTTCTCAGAAATAGCCAGGAAGTCAATGTGAATTGCGTTGTCTGTAATTGGGTCATACTGAGCATCGTGAAGAATGCAAGGATGAACCTCGCCGTTAAGCTCAATGTGGATGATATAAGACTTAGGGGTATCAGTTATCTTCTTGATATCTGAAAGTGGAATTGCAATATCCAAATGCTGGGTACCGTTTCCGTAAATGATGCAAGGAACGTTTCCTGCTCTGCGAATCTTCTTAAGATCCTGCTTTGTGCCGATAGTTCTAGATTCGGCCTTAAGTGTAATTGTCTGCATTTTAATACTTTTTAAGTGTTACTCAGTCCGGACTTTCCGGACCCCATTGCACCGAGTCCAAACCCGTTGGACTTTTAGCGGCGCAAATATAGAAATTAAATTGGGATTACAAAAAAATAGGTTATCTTTGTTAAGCACCAAAAACAGAGAATTATGGTTAAGAAATTCAGATGTACAGTATGTGGATATATCCACGAAGGCAATGAGGCTCCGGAGAGATGCCCTCAGTGCAAAGCTCCTAGGGAGAAATTCGTAGAGGTTGTTGCAGAGGCTAACAAAGGATGGGCAGACGAGCACGTAATTGGCGTTGCAAAGGGTTGCGATCCAGAAATTTGGGAGGGCCTTAAGGCTAACTTTATGGGCGAATGCACAGAGGTTGGCATGTATCTGGCCATGAGCCGCCAGGCCCACAGAGAGGGTTACCCGGAGGTTGCAGAGGCTTTCCGCAGATATGCTTTTGAAGAGGCAGACCACGCTGCAAGATTCTGCGAACTCATTGGCGAGATGGTATGGGATACCAAGACCAACCTGGAGAAGAGAATTGAGGCAGAAAGAGGCGCTTGCGAGGGCAAGAAGAAGATTGCTACCAAAGCAAAGCAGCTCAATCTTGATGCCATTCATGACACCGTTCACGAAATGTGCAAAGACGAGGCACGTCACGGACAAGGCTTTGAAGGTCTTTACAACAGACTTTTTAAAAAGTAAAGTCTGTTGCACAGACCTTAAAAAGGGATGACCAAAATTTTGGCCATCCCTTTTAACTTTTTCACCCCCGGCTATGCCGGCCCCTCTAGGGGCATCACGGCTCTACGAGCCGGCCGCTGAAGCGGCTTATTAGCAATCCTTATCTCTTTTTCACGATAGCTCATTGCCCTAACCGCGTGCGGCTGCAATCGTGCTGCCGGAACAGCGGACGCGCCCCCCTATTCGCTGGCGGCGGGAAGGATCATCTCCACTGCCGTGTTCCAATCGTACTTCAGATAGTAGGTATCCAGCGTGGTGTTGGCCGGCTTAGGAATGTAAGTTCCAAGCCCGGAGAACTTTGCAGGGTCAATTATAAGGTCAATAATCTGGCCCGTTGTGTACTTGGCTGTTACCGCCTTCTCCAACGCCGCAGTAAAGGCAGCCGTCTCCTCTGCCCCGCACAGATTCACCAGGTAATCATTCAAATCCCAGAACCAGTGCCTGTCATAACGGAAATAGCGCTGAATCTTGCTCAGATCCAGTGAGGCAATCTCCCCCCTGTGCGCCGCAAAAAGTTTCTTGGCCTCCGCTGCAACTGCCGGAAGTTCAGAGGTTTTAACCGTTGCAATTGTAACGGAATGGAAATCTCCCGTCTGCGCATTGTAGTAATCGTAAATGTTCTTTGCAATGCCGTTATAGTCAAAGGCGCACATCTTCTCCACAACCGTAGAGTAAGGGTAGCCGTCTGTAAGTATCTCAGCCGCAGAGGCTATGAAGTAATCGCAGTAATTCCTCAGCTGATAAGCCACCTCAATATCACCCATAAGGCAGGCATCAAAGGCAATGAAGTTAAAGTGCATATCCGCCGCCTTAATTGCCTCCTCAATGTCAAAGATGCTCATTTCCACATCCTTCTCCTCACCAAAGGATTTAACCAGATGAGCGTAAGGATCCACCCCGCCCGGAGCCGGAGCCCACGGATAAGGCCTCCTCACCGCACCGTTCTGCATTGGAGCCTCATCTGTTGTCTCCACAGTGCTGTAGTAACCAACAGGAAGCCAGCCCGTTCCGTGAGACCACAACACCATGGCCCACTCGTTTGCCGGAGTCATAGTCTTGGCAATCTTAAGCACGGAAGTCATTGCATTTTTGGTGCAGGAATTCATATACCCGAACCTGTAAATGGTATCAACACAGACCTTTCCCCCCTCATCCTTGTAAACGTTTACAAGCAGCGGAAGGGTATCCTTCATAGCGTAAGTTTCCAGATTGAAGTTGTTGCAGTAAAGAAGAAGATTTCCGTCAGAAGGAACATATCCGTTAATTATCTTCTTAATGTTGGCCGCAGCATCTGTAGAAAGGTTGTTATTGCTTGCAAAATAGAAGAGTATGGTCTTTGCCTTAGTAGGAAAAACCGGATCTTTAGGCGTCACCTTTTTACAGGAGAGAATTGCAAACAGTGAAAGAATGCAAAACGCAGCAGCCGTGTTAAAATAAATCTTCCTCATAATCAGGGGCAAAATTACAATTTTTTGGTTTAACATTTATTAAATTTGTCTCTGTTAGCCCCAAAGGCCCATTTTAGAAACAGGAATACTATGGAACAGAAAAAAACATCCAAATCCACAGAAGAGACAATAGGCTCAAATGTAAGACAATACGTAAACATGCAGGTAGACAGGCTCGCCCTCAGAGGAGCAGAGAGAATCTCCTGGTTTACCAGCAAAGTCATAGTTACCGTAATTTACATTGTCTCCGCAATGGTTCTCTTCCTTACGCTCTGCTTTGCCCTCTCCTACTACTTTGGAGAACTTTTGGGCAGCACCGCTCTGGGCTTCCTTTGCACCTCAGGCATTGTAGTTATTTTCATCGCGATAGTTTACTTACTCAGAAAGAGGCTCTTTGCCAACCGAATGGCTAAAATGTACACCAAACTGCTGCTGGGCGATGAGAAGACAATGAATATGGATGAACTCAAGCATAAAGAGGAATTAATCAGTGCCAGAATAGAGAGCAAAGAAGAAGTGATAATTGCTGAGTATAACTCATTTAAGAGCATGGTCAATCCAAAGAACTGGGTTAACTCCATAAAGGAATACTTTATGAGCAAGAGGGCAGAGAAGGAGGAGGCTCCAAAGCAGGAGCACGCTTCGCACACCGCTCATACAGAGGCAAAAGCAGCGGAGCATCCTCACAAGAAAAAAGAGACTTCAGAGCATCACTCCTCTGCAAAAAAGAGTGATGGCTCATCACACAAAAAGGACGGAAACTATCAGGAAAAACAATGGTAAAGAGATATATGAAAAGGTTTAAGACAATGATTATCATTTCAATGGCAGCACTGGCAATGGCAGGTTGCACGGATAATAAGAAGGAAAATACAGAGGAAAAGTTCACATACATTGTGGACGAGTTTGCAGATCTTCAAATTTTAAGATATCAGATTCCGGATTGGGACTCGCTGAGTTTCAACAACAAAGCTTTCCTCTATTACACAAGTGAGGCAGCAAAATGCGGAAGAGACATTATGTTTGACCAGATGGGAAAATACAACCTCAAAATCCGCAAGATGTTGGAGAAAATCATTGAGTGCAAGAAGATTGAGAAGAAAGGAGAAGAGTGGGATAAGTTCCTTGTTTATGCAAAGAGAGTCTTCTTCTCCAACGGTATCTATCACCACTATGCAGAGGAGAAGTTCCTGCCGGAGTGCTCGTTTGAATATTTCAAATCACTTATGGAAAAGAGCGGCCAGGAAGAGCTTTGCAAAGAGTTGCTGGGCGTTATCTTTACCCCTGAGATTCTGCCGTTTAGAAGGTGCACGGACACCCACGTAGATCTTGTTGGCAATTCCGCTGTAAACTTCTATGAGGGCAACCTCACAGATGCTCTGGTTAACAACTTCTATGACAAAATGGAAGACCCTACAGACCCGCATCCTATCTCATACGGCCTTAACAGCAAGCTGGTTATGGAAGAAGACGGCACAATTGAGGAGAAGGTTTGGAAAGTGGGAGGATTGTACAGTAAATCTATCGAGAAGATAATAGAGAACCTCAATAAAGCAAAAGAGTTTGCAGAGACAGAGGGGCAGAAAAAGACAATTGAATTGCTTGTAAAATACTATACCACAGGAGATCTCAGAGACTGGGATGCCTACAATATTCAGTGGGTGAATGACGGGGCAAAGGTTGTGGATTTCACCAACGGCTTTATTGAGGACTATGATGATCCACTTGGAAGAAAGGCAACCTGGGAGGGAATTGCCAACTTCAAAGACCTCGGTGCCAGCCGCCGTACAGAGGCCATAAGTTCTGAGGCTCAGTGGTTTGAAGACAACTCACCGGTAGACAAACGCTTTAAGAAAGAGAACGTTAAGGGAGTGAGCGCAAAGGTGATTAACGTTACCGCGCTGGGAGGTGCCTGCTACCCTGCCACACCTATTGGAATTAACCTTCCGAATGCCAACTGGATTAGAAAGGAGTACGGCTCCAAGTCTGTGACTATCAACAACATTACAGAGGCGTATGATAAAGCGGCAGACGAGATGCCAAAGAGCGTTCTTACAGAGTTTGCGTGGGATCAGAATGAGATTGATATGTGCAAAAAGTATGGTGTGATTACAGACAACCTCCATACAGACCTTCACGAGTGCCTCGGACACGCTTCAGGTCAGCTGCTTAAAGGCGTTAAGGAGAATGCGTTAAAGGAGTTCAACTCCGCGCTGGAGGAGGCTCGCGCAGACCTCTTTGCCCTCTACTACCTGGCAGATCCTAAACTCTATGAGATGGGTCTTGTTCCGGATATGGATGCCTATAAAGCTGAGTATATGAGTTATATACGCAACGGCCTCTTTACCCAGTTCACCAGAATAGAACTCGGCAAAAAGAACACGGAGGCCCACATGCAAGACCGTAAACTCATAGCAGAGTGGGTGTTTGAAAAGGGAGCAAAAGACAACGTCATTGAGAAGAAAACCAGAGAGGGCAAGACCTACTTTGTAATCAATGACTTTGAGAAACTCCGTACACTCTTTGGAGAACTGCTTAAGGAGATTCAGAGAATAAAGTCAGAAGGAGATTACGCTGCCGGCAAGAAACTCATTGAAACATACGCAGTTGACATAGACCCAACCCTCCACAAAGAGGTGCTTGAGCGCTACGCCTCCCTCAACCTCAAGCCTTACAAAGGCTTCATCAACCCGGATATAGTACCGGTTATGGAGAAGGGCAAAGTGGTTGACTACAAGGTAGTTTACAACAATGATTACCTCCAGCAGATGCTGGACTACGGCAAAAAGTATTCATTTGAATAGAGTTTAAGAAGCAGACTTTGACTGACAGGGCTGGCTTCAACTGAAAGAAAGTCAGCCTTTTCAGTTAAAAGAGGAATCAGTCTGCTTTGCCGGCCAACAGAGATCAAACAGTCATATTTGAAGATAAGGGCTGTGTGAAACAAGTAAGAAAGAAGAGAAATGAAGATTCAGAAGACAAATGCTGCAAGGATTTTGGATAGAGAAAAGATCCCGTACACTTTGATTCCCTATCAGGTAGATGAGGAACATCTGGATGCCGTACACGTAGCAGAGCAGCTGGGAGAAGAGTGCTCTGCCGTGTTCAAAACCCTGGTACTCAAGGGAGACCGCACAGGATTCTTTGTATGCGTTGTGCCGGCAGATAAAGAGATAGACCTCAAGATGGCCGCCAAAGCCTCCGGCAACAAGAGCTGCAACCTCATCCACATGAAAGAGCTGCTCCCCACAACCGGCTATATCAGAGGCGGTTGCTCCCCCATCGGAATGAAGAAAACCTTCCCCACCTACATCCACTCCAGCGCCCTGGAACAGGAGCACATCTACGTGAGCGCCGGCCTCCGCGGCCTCCAGTTCCGCCTCACCCCGCAAGACCTCCTCACCGCCACCCACGCCACCCCCTGCCCGCTGTTCTAAGCCCCCAAATGCCACAACTTTGTGTTACACAAGTTTGTGTATTGAGATTTTCCAAACATCTCGCCCCCCTACCGGGTAAATTTTAACCATAGGATAAAATTTACCCTTAATGAAGAGTCAAATGTACCCAATGGTTTGGTACTAAGGGGTTACCGTGCTTATATTTGGTAAAAAAAGACAAAAATAATTATCACATAAGTATATTTTTATATACCTTTGTGATGCGATTAACGAATTATGAAGAGGTATAAGGTTAGAGAAGTAATCGCAATACTAAAAAAGAATGGTTGGTATAAGGCGAGAACAAGAGGTGACCATAGACAGTTTAAGCATAAAGAGAAATCGGGTACTGTTACGGTCAGTGGAAAAAAGAGTGATAACTTAAGCCAAGAGCTGTTGAACAGCATCTGGAAACAGGCTGGATTAAAGTAAGAAAGATATGTCAAAGGTTGTTATTAATATAGACTGGGCAGAAAAGAACTTTGTTGCAAGCCCTGAAGATGAGAATGTTGCTTGCATTGCAACAGGAAAGACATTGGAAGATGTTAAACGAAACATAGTAGATGCTCTTAAGTTTCACATCGAAGGTATGATTGAAGACGGAGATGCTATTCCAAAATCATTTGAGAATGAATGGACTCCATCATTCAAACTAACAACGAGAGCTCAAATGAGATACTCCGAATTCTTTATAACTCGTAAGGCTCTAGCCAGAGAGACCGGTATAAACGAACAACAGTTAAGTCATTACGCAAACGGTTGGAAGATTCCGCGTCCTTCTACTCAACGAAGAATAACAGAGGGAATTCGTGCTATCAGCCGTCATTTGGCTATGCTTTAACTGGATCATTAAGTTTAAATAATGTGTACCAATTTGGTACATTAAAAATCGTTTTTTCTCTTTGAGGGTGAATAAAAAGAAAAACGGATGGCATTAACCATCCGTTAACCTTGCCCCAAGAAACATGCGGGAATTACTTCAAAAAGCGAGGGTCTCGCGGGCGGGGACTTTGCACTACTCGATTACCCATCCCTATCACGATTTATTTCTCACTGCAAAGATACTCTTTATCAGAGAATTTGCAAGGCTATGTATGCACAAGCCTCAGCATCGGCCAGTGCATGATGGTGATTTTGAAGGTTGTAGCAACAGGCGGAGGCTACAGTATGAAGTTGATGGTTTGACAAGTGAGGGAGCAACTTCCTAGCGGCTGCAAGAGTGTCATAAAACTCATAATCCGGGTAATCCATCTGGTATACTCTAAAAACGGCCTTAAGACAACCCTCATCAAACTGCTTATTATGAGCAACTAAGGGCAGCCCTTCAATCAACGGCTCTATCTTTTGCCAAACGTGCGGAAACACAGGTGCATCATCTGTATCATCGCAACATAGACCATGAACCTGCGAACACCAAAAGTTGTAATAGTTTGGCTCCGGCTGAATTAACGAATAGAAGGAATCTACAATCTCTCCGTCACGTACTATCACAACCCCCACAGAGCACACAGAAGAGCGTTCATTATTAGCAGTTTCAAAATCTATCGCAGCAAAATCTCTCATCAGAAGAATGCCAAGCTATTCTTTAGAGAATTGCTCCTTTGTGGAGTTGTTCTATAGGAAAGACCAGATCCCAGTTCTTTCCCCATACAACATTTCCTTGTTCTATGGAGAAACGCTGGAATTTCTTAGGATCCAGATACTTGTTATACTGAGGATGTGGATGGGCGAGGATAAAAGGCTCAAAGTCCACCTTCTTAGATGAACCATCGCTGAAGAAGATTTCCAACTTGAGGTCTCCTACATACTCAGCTGTAGTCACGCATAAACCAGTATGTTCCTTTAGTTTTTCCATTTACGTTACAAAGGTAGTTAACTCTTGCTTTAAACCTCATTCTTTATTGCATATAGTGCTGGCGTTGGGCGGGGGTGAGTTTCTCTATGGCGTAACGGAGCATGGTGCGGGGCATGGTGGAGGCGTGGAGGTCCAAAAAGGCAAGGAGAGCCTTCTTGTCTTTTTTGCCGGCTTCTCTGAGGAGCCAGCCTACCGCCTTGTGAATCAGATCGTGAGGATGGTTGAGGAGTATGAGGGCAATGTTGAAGGTGTCCTGGGTTTCTCCGCTTCTGATGAAGGCCATTGTGGAGACCATCCCTATTCTCTGTTCCCACAGGGTTTTACCCTTCTTTGCTAGGTCATAGAGGAGTTTGCGGTCTTTGTTTTTAAGGTACTCGCCAAGGAGTTTGTAGCAGGAGAGGTCTACAAGGTCCCAGTTGTTAATGTACTTGGTGTGAGAGAGGTAGAAGTCTACGGCCTGCTTTTGGAGGGCGGGTGCCTTTTTGGCGTGGGAGAAAATCTCCACCAGGCAGAGCAGGGCAGCCAGCCTAACTTCATGGAACTCAGAGGTTACGCACTCCTCCAGGTTTTCCCAGGTGGCTTCCTCCCAGCATTCCTTGACAACGGAGCGGGTTACGGGCACTTTGATTCCCAGGAACTTATCTCCGTAGCCGTATTCACCTTTCCCGGTTTTGAAGAAGCGCATAAGCCCTTCCACCTGGCTCTCATCTCTCTGAGCCATCATCTTTGTGAGCAAAACATTTTTCATATCACAAATATACGAAAACGTGCAAGGTGTCCCATTTCCAACACCACCTTGCACACCCTCTCCCACAAAGTGTGCCTAACGTCCCCAAAATACGGACGATGGGAACAAAAAGCGGGCAAAAGTGTGCCCAACGTCCCCATAATACGGACACCGGGAACGAAAAGTGGGCAAAAGTGTGCCCAGTGTCCCCAAAACACGGACACCGGGAACGAAAAGTGGGCAAAAGTGTTCCCAGTGTCCCAAAAACACGGACACCAGGAACGAAAAGTGGGCAAAAATGTTCCCAGTGTCCCTAAATTCCGGACACCGGGAACGGTCAAAGGAACCCGCGCAACGCTAAGTGCTCATAGTCAAGCATATACGCACCAACCTCTCCTCAAAAACCGCACCAGACAAACCAACAATTCGCTGATTTCCAAGCATATCCGTTGCACGAGAATCTTAGCTCAAACTATTGCTTTCCGGAACATTGGAAAGAGTTTCAAAAAAAAGTGGAACTTTGTGTAGTTTTTGAAGTTGTTCTGCGTCTAATGGGCAGAAACATGAAAAACAAGACAGACAATGACAGAAAGAGAATTTGAAAAGATGGTCAGAGAACACAAGGGGACTATTTACACTGTCTGCTATATGTTCTCTCAAGACAAGGATGAGGTGGCAGACCTCTTTCAGGAGATTCTGATAAATCTGTGGAAAGGATCCGGAACTTTCCGTGGAGAGAGCTCTCTGAACTCCTGGATCTGGAGAGTAGCGCTAAACACCTGTATCTCATCTGACAGAAAGAAAAAGGTCAGACCAAGAACCGAGCCCCTCTCAATGAACATCAACCTATTTGAAGACAGAGACCCTGCAACCATTCAGGCCACAATGCTCAAAGAGAGAATCAGCAAACTTGGACCTTTTGACAGAGCAATCGTACTGCTGTGGCTGGAAAACCTTAGCTACGAAGAGATTGGACAAATCATCGGAATCAGTTCCAAGAATGTCTCCGTCCGTCTTGTCAGAATTAAAGAACAACTTAAAAACATGAAGTGATTATGGAAAACAATGATAACATCCTCAAAGAGATGCAGATGCAGCTCTCACAGCTCAAGGAGAAACTGGACGGCGAGAAGATTGTTAATGACCGCCTTCTCCGCAACGCATACCGCAAGACTTTGAACGGCTTACAAATAAGAGCTTTACGCCAGACCATAATTGGCATTATAGCGATGGTTCTCTGCCTCAGCCTCATCAATGTTGGCTTCTCTACCATTTTTGTAGTTGCCACTGAAATTATGCTGGCCTTCTGCCTTGTTGCAACTATAGTGATAAACAGCAGGTTACCAAAAATGGACACAGACCTTATCACCGCTGCGGAGGGAGTAAGAAGATTCAAGAAGGGATACAGAGACTGGCTCTGGATTGGTATACCGCTGGTTATCATCTGGGTAGCAGGTATGTGCTATGAGATTATGCACAGTGATTTCTTCCCGGCAGGTGCCAGAACCACAATGATTTTAGGACTAGGAGTAGGAATAGTAATTGGAGGTGCAATAGGTCTGGTGATGAGGAAGAGCCTGCTCAACAAATCAGACGAGACCCTCGCCCAAATAGAAGAACTGAGGGGAGAAAACTAAGGTAAGTGCTTGAGGTGTCCCTAAAACACGGACACCTCAAGCAAAAACACCCCAAAAACGCTCGAGGTGTCCCGGAATTCCGGACACCTCAAGCAGTAGCAAGAAAGTTAAGCACATTTCAATTAGCTAATCATCAATATACAGGCGGGGGTTAAATAAGATATGGGGATGAGCAAAATACCTTTGGTCATCCCCATATTATTTTAATACTTAATCACTTATCTCTGAAAGCCTTATCTGCCCATATTTTTGACGCCAATTCTCCAGATTTAACCTCTGAAATCAGGCCTCTGAAGTCAGGCTCAGGATCCCCTCAGATCTTCCCTCCTACAAAGCCAGATACTGCTTTAGGGTATCTACATACTCGGCAAACGCATCTCTGCCCTTTTCTGTTATACGGCAAATGGTGCAAGGTTTCTTTCCCTTAAAGGTCTTTTCAACCTCAATGTAGCCGGCAGAAGAAAGCTTGTCTATCTGGACGCTGAGGTTACCCGATGTGGAGCCGGTTTGTGCTTTAATGTACACAAAGTCTGCATCTTCCACACCCACCAGGATAGACATCACCGCCAATCGCAATTCCGAATGGAGCAGCGGATCCAACGGTTTGAATTGTTTAACATTCTCTGCCATAACCTACTTCTTTAAGCTTTTACCTTTATTCTGAAGAATGAGTCCAGGGATAACAAGTCCTACAACACCTAAAATCACAAATACAAGAATCTGCTCAGGACCGTTTACCAGAAAAGCAAACATTACGGAGAGCAGTGTAGCAATCACGCTGAATGCCACAATAGACTTCATCCTCATAACAACACCAGATACAACACTTGCTAAGCCCATCATCATCACTATAATCATTGTTAGATTAACGTTAATTACGCCTGGCTGCTCCCATTTGCTTCTAATTAAAGCGGCAACCCAAATCAGAGCAAAGAAGGCGGTGGTCAACAAACCGTACCACATCCAGGTCTTTCCAACAACTCTGCTAATCTCATTTACAGGAACTTTCTCTCTGTTGCGTGCATTAACGGCGGTAAACACACCCCCTATTGCACCCATTGCAAACCAGAGCAGATTCCAAGCCGGATTACCGGTTTTGCTCCACAAGAAGTACACTACTATAGAAGTAACAGCAACCAGCACACCCCACATAAGGATAGTTTTGCCGGAGTTCTTTGCAATAGCCATTCTGCTACGCTCCATTGTCTCTGAAATAATTCTAAGAGAATTTTCTGTTGTCATATTCTCTTTTCTCTCGATAGTTTCCATTGTTTAATACTTTTTAAAATTTTTAACTCTTTTAACAACCTGCTTTTTGCAGAAAATTTTAATGGCCATTTTTGGATTTGCGGAATTGCGATTGCGCACTCGTTCTCCCTCAAATCCGATGCAAAGATAAATCAGTTTATTTTATAAACCAAATTATTTTGTAAATATTTTTAATTTTTTTTTTCAAAATCGGCCTCCCAGCCCCTTTTGAGCGGGGTGGGCCTAATACAAAAATTTTTAGGAAAAGGTCAAAAAGTGCCAAAATCCTACCTGATGGGACTCTGAAATTCATTAAAGGACAGCAAAAACTAACATTAGAGCTTGCTGCCTATTTGATGGAATTACAGTAGTAGCTAATTATTTGAATTAGAGACTTTTATAATCGCGGCGGAGAGTGCTTGGTAGTCCGGAGTGGGATTGTCTGTAAAAAATGAGGAGACAATGCCGTCTGATTTTACTATGTAGATGCGCGGTATTCGGCTGGTAGCAAAGAGGTTATAGACTTTCCTATCTTTCTGCGCGGAGAAAGGCAACGTTAAACCGTTGGTATTCCAGTAATTACGGATACTCCCCTTCTCTTCTGCCCTGGAAATTGATATGAAGTTTACATCTGAAAAGTTTTCATACGCCTGCTGAACAATAGGAAGGGTTCTTTGGCAGTCTGTGCAGGTTGTGGTAAAGAAGGTCAAAACCAGAGGTTTACCTGAAAGAACGGCAGAGTTGAATGTAGAGCCGTCTTCCATAACTACCGTAAAGGCAGGGAGTTTATCCCCCACCCTTACTATATCCTCAACTAACTTATCTTCCTTTGTGCAACCTGTTAAGAACGCTCCACAAATTGTTATAAAGAAAAGCAAACTCCTCATTTTCTGCACATTACCCATACTCCAATTAAACCTCTATTCCCATTACCAAATCCTGTATTCTTTCTATTCCGGTCTCTGTTCCAATTCCAGTTGCTGTTTCTGCTTCAATTTTCAAAGCTTACGTTGCTAACGTACCGTTGCCTGAGCTGTTGCTTTTCCGTTTATTCCAGCCAGATGGAGTTTGGATCATCAGGGTTGGAAACTCGGGTTACAATAAAGTCTCCAGTGCCTTTTGGATAGATGATTTTTGGATAGCAGCCTACGGAAAGGGTTATCTTCTTTAGGAAAATGCCTACCCGTAAATCCAAGACTTCCAGCTTCCAGTTCTTTCTTAAATCTACCTCCTCATTTGGTGTGTTGCCAATCTCAAGACGTTTGAGGTTAGGGAAGAATTTTAAGAAATCATAATTGGAGATGATGTTCTTTCTGCCGCCTCTGCCCAGTACAAGTTCTTCTGCAGCAGCAGCTTCTGCAACGGTAACGTTGCCGTCCTGGTTAGTGTCTACGCCCATAAAGCACTTTGAGAAGATGTTGTCTTGAGAAATCTTTATGATTACTGAGTCTGCATTTGAGGCAGCTGTGCTGTTCTGAGCCATTGCTGCTACGCCGAATACAACTAACAATGAGAGTGTTACAAGGATCTTTTTCATACCTGTATGTTTTATTTAATTCAATTATTTCAGTTTCTAAATAATCAGTTTTTGTTCAGTTTGCCTTTACGTTTGCTTTTACGTTTTCAGGTAGCGTTTGGCCTTTACGTTTTCCGTTTCCGTTAAACAATATCTGTCATTTCTGCATCCTTGGAACGGGAGCCGTGGATTGTTGGAATCTCCTCATTGGAGGCCATATCAAGCTTTTTGTTCCATAGGTACTTACGGGTTTCTGCAACAATCACGCCGCTGAGTACAATGAGTGAGATAACGTTAGGCAGAACCATAAGGGCGTTGAGTATATCTGCAAAGTCCCATACAACTGCAAGGTTGGCAACGGCTCCCACATACACAAGCACTATCCAGGCAATTCTGTAGATGAATACGGTACGTCTTCCGGCAAGGTATTCAATGGAGCGTTCTCCATAGTAACTCCAGCCCAAAATGGTTGAGAATGCAAAGGTTACAAGGCTGAAGGTTAGCACAAGCGAGCCTACGTAAGGTATCTGGCCAAAGGCAAGCTGGGTGAGTTTTGCACCATCGTGATAATCAATGTTAGGATTAGATATAATGCTGGAAACCAACACAATGCCGGTAAGTGCGCAGACAACCACAGTGTCCCAGAAGGTTCCGGTTGATGATACAAGCGCCTGACGTACAGGGTTTTTGGTCTGTGCTGCTGCGGCCGCAATAGGTGCGCTACCCATACCGGACTCATTGGAGAAGAGACCTCTTGCAATTCCGTAACGGCAAGCCATCATAATGGTTGCGCCGGCAAGTCCGCCCAATCCCGCTTTGGCAGAGAAGGCTGAGTTGACAATAAGAGAGATGGTCTGCCCTAAAACACTCCAATTCATCGCGAGTATAATAAAGCATCCTACTACATAAAAAACTGCCATAAAAGGGACTAAAAAAGTGCAGACCTTGGCAATTCCCTTAATGCCAAAGAAGGTTACCAGCATAACCAGAAAGGCCAGAACAAGGCCGGTTATGTTCTTTGGAACGCCCTGGAATCCTGCTCCAAAGAGCCCCTCCTGATCCAAGAGGTTGGAGATGGCGTTAGACTGCACGGTATCTCCAATTCCAAAGGCGGCAAGAGCGGCAAAAATGCAGAAGAGAACAGCCAGGAACTTGCTTTTGACTCCCCTTTCAAGGGCGTACATAGGGCCGCCGAGCATGGTTCCCTTCTCTGTCTTTACGCGGTACTTAATTGCCAAAAGTCCCTCGCTGTATTTTGTAGCAATGCCCAAAAGTCCTGTAATCCAGCACCATAGCACAGCACCTGGGCCTCCCAGAGAGACCGCCGTTGCCACTCCTATAATGTTGCCGGTACCAATTGTGGCGGCCAGAGAGGTGGTTAGGGCCCCAAACTGGCTCACATCACCGGATGCTCCCTTGTCTCTTTTAAAGGAGATGCCTATAGCTTTGAATATTGATTTTTGAGGGAATCTTAACCTGATTGTCAGGAAGATGTGAGTTCCAAGAAGGAGGATAATCATTGGCCATCCCCAAATGAATGAACTCACTTTTGCAATTATGTCACCTAAGTTTTGCATAATTCTTGTATTGAATATCCAAAGTTACCAAATTTGTAATACAAAAAAGGTAATGAGGGTAAATTTTTGGTTATGAAGAAAAGATTTTTTTCAATGGCTTATACTCTGCTGATTGCGAGTGTTGCCGCAATGTTCACTCTTACATCTTGTGATCCTCTGGAAAAATATGCAGACGGTGAAGATGATCTTAAGACCTTAAAAAACTACGTGAATGATATGATGGAGAATTACTACTACTGGGCGGATGAAATGCCTGCAGGCAACGCAAATGCCGCTAACGTAGAGGATTACTTCAAGTCTAAACTTATTGCAAAAGACCATTGGAGCTGGATGATGGACGGAGATTATTTCAGAGAACTTATGACGGGAGTTTCCACCTCTTCATTTGGTTTTCATGTTGGTCAGCCAATAGATCACTTTAAGGATTACGGCGTTTATATCACTTACGTAGAACCTAACTCTCCTGTGGGCAAGGCAGGTATTGGAAGAGGATGGCGTATGACTCACGTAAACAACACTCCTGTTGAGGATTGCATAAAGAACAACACCTTCAGCAGTGAATTGGCAAAGAGCAGCAACACCTTTAAGTTCCTCACTCCCAACAATGAGACTAAGGAGTTTACACTCTCCCAGGCCTCATACAAATCTTCCAGCGTTGTTAAAACGGCAATTTTCACAAAGGCAGATTTTCCTGCTCTGAGTGCAACTGCAAAGGTGGGCTACATTAACTACGTAGATTTCTCTGAGTCTCTTAAGAGTGAGATTATGAATGCATTGCAACAGATGAAAGACAATGGAGTTACAGATTTTATTCTGGACCTCAGATACAACGGCGGCGGAGATTTGGAACTCTGTGAGAACATCTGCTCCATTCTTGCGCCTGCATCTGCAAACGGAAAGAAACTCTGTACGCTTACTCACAGCAAGGCAAACAAGGCTCTGAACGAGAGTTACAAGATTAAGAGAGATTCAAAGTCTTTGGATCTTAAGCGCCTGTTTGTAATTCAGAGCAAGGGTACCGCTTCTGCCAGCGAGGTTGTAATTAACTGTCTCTCACCATATATGGAAGTTCACAACGTGGGACGTATCTCTTACGGAAAGCCTAACGGAATGTACCTGTTTGCATATCCTACAATCAACCTGAAGAATGAGAGCGAGTTCTCCAAGGTTCTTTACGGCTTCCTTCCTATATGCTTCTACACGCTCAACTGCAATGAAGAGGCAAATTATGAGAACGGAATCAATCCGGAGAATGTGAGATATGATGACGTTTACAAGGATTTCTGTGCCCAGGAGGGAATGATAGCCGCTTGTCTTCAGTACATTGCAACCGGCAGCTATCCTCTGGAGAACGAACTTTACACTGTAAATTCAGCCACCAAGGCCGCCTCTGGCCCTGTTTTGGTTGAGAAGAGTCCTAAGAGGGCGGGAGCATACATTGTGAGGTAATTTTTGGAAAAAAGTGCTCTTTTAGGGCGTTTTATTTGGATTTGGGAATAAATCTTCCT
>JAFZIN010000001.1 GCA_017554305.1 Bacteroidales bacterium
AAGGTAATGGAGACAAGGGCAAAAATGTATGGTAATAGTTTTAAATTGGATTTCATATTATCTGTCAAATGATAGAGGAAGAGCTCTGCGTGCTCCCGTCAGTTTTCCATTTTTAACTGTCATACAGCCGTTTACAAAGGTGTATTCAACTGAAGCAGGGAAAGACTCTGAGAATGGAGACCATCCAGCCTTTGAAGCCGGAGCATCAATCTCTTTGAATGGTCTTTTCATATTCACGACAGCTAAATCCGCAAAGTATCCCTCTCTTATGTAACCTCTCTTTTCCACCTTGTAAATATCTGCAGGAGAGTGGCTTAACCTCTGAGCCACATCGCTGAGGGAGAAGAGTCCCTCCTTAGCAAGAGTGAGCATCATATACAGCGTGTACTCTCCGTTAGGAATGCCGCTTGGAGCGTTGAGATACCCAAGCTTCTTATCTGCAAGCAGATGCGGAGCGTGGTCACTTCCTACCGTCTTTAAAACTCCCCTCTTTACAGCCTCTCTCAGAGCAGTCATATCTTCCCTCTCTTTTATTGCCGGATTGGCCTTGATCAGGTTGCCCAACCTGCTGTAATCATCAGAGCAGAACCAGAGGTAATTAGCACAGCATTCGCCTGTTATCTTAGGGTTCTCCATCCTGGAGAAGAGCTCCGCCTCCTCTTTTGTTGTAACGTGAAGAACGTGGAGCTGGGCATTGAATTTCTCCGCCAAAGCAACTGCCTTCTTTGTGGAGGCAAGGCAGGCCTCACGGCTTCTTATCTTCGGATGGCACCAGGCTGGAATATTGCTGCCGTACTTTTCTTTGTACTCCTGCAAATTCCTGGCAATTATAGAGTTATCTTCACAATGAACAGCTATTGGGAGAGAAGAGAACTTAAAAATATCCTCCAAAGCCTTCTCATCTTCCACCATCATATTGCCGGTGGAGGCACCCATAAAGAGTTTTACTCCGCACACATTTCTCTTATCAAGAGATTTTATCTCTTCTATATTATCTTTTGAAGCACCCAGGTAGAAGGAGTAATTAGCGTAGGATGAGTCCTTTGCAATGTTAAACTTTTCCTTTAGAAGTTCCTTTGTAGTGGTTGGAGGAAGAGTGTTGGGCATATCCATAAAGGAGGTAACTCCGCCCAAAACAACTGCACGGCTCTCACTCTCAATTGTCCCCTTTTTTCCGTCACCCGGCTGGCGGAAATGAACGTGACAGTCTATAACTCCGGGGAGTATATGAAGTCCTGTAACATCAACAACCTCAGCTGTTTGCTCCAGTTTTGCAATGTATGAAAGGTAATTTGAAAACTCCCTGAAAGAACTCTCCGGAATGATCTCTTTTATGAACTCATCTTCAATAAGAAGGCTGCCCTTAAAGCAGCTCCCCTCATTTACAATGGTTCCGTTTTTTAAGAGCAATCTCATCCTTTCTTAGGTCTGAATTTTCTGAATCTCATGGCAAATACACCCCAGAAGGCCTCGCCGAATATACCGGAACTCATCTTGGATGTTCCCTCTGTTCTGTCTGCAAAGATGATAGGAACCTCCTTAATTTTAAAGCCCAGTTTGTATGTGGTGTACTTCATCTCTATCTGGAAGCCGTAACCCTTCATCTTTACCTTATCCAAATCTATGGTATTCAGAACTTTATCTGAATAGCAGACAAAGCCGGCGGTGCAGTCGTAAACCTTCATCCTCAAAACCTTGCGTACATAGTAGGAGGCAAAGTATGACATAACCAAACGTCCTATAGGCCAGTTAAGTACGCTCACCCCTTTGCAGTAGCGGGAACCAATGGACATATCTGCTCCATCTACGCTGCAGGCGTTGTAAAGACGAATCAGATCTGAAGGATTGTGAGAGAAGTCCGCATCCATCTCAAAGACATACTTATAGCCTCTCTCCATAGCCCATTTGAAGGCTGTAATGTAGGCGGTTCCAAGCCCCAGCTTTCCCTCTCTCTCAATTATAAAGAGTTTCTCATTGAACTCATTCTGAAGCCCTTTAACAATAGCAGCGGTACCGTCCGGAGAGCCGTCATCCACTATGAGGATGTTGAAATCACCCTCAAGAGCCATAACCACACGTATGATCTTCTCAATGTTCTCTTTCTCGTTATAGGTTGGAATAACTACCAGCTTCTCTCTCATAAGATTTTTGTTTGGGGACAAATTTAAAAAGAAAATGTTATCACTCTTACTTTAAAAGCTTAAGCTGAATCCTTTGGCGTTTAAGATCTACTCCAATCACCTGAACTGTTACAATCTGGTGAAGTTTCAGAACCTCAGATGCGGAGCGGATATAACGGTTGCTCATATTGGAGATGTGAATTAGGCCGTTCTGTTTGATTCCAATATCTACAAAGGCACCGAATGCGGTAAGGTTGGTAACAATACCCGGAAGTTCCATCCCCTCCTTAAGATCCTCAATTGTAGAGATTTGGTCTGAGAATGCAAACTCCTTTACTCCCTCTCTTGGGTCTCTGCCCGGCTTCTTAAGCTCCTCCGCAATATCTTTCAATGTTGGAAGGCCCACGTCTTCACCAACGTAATTCTCTAATTTGATGGAATTTACCCTCTCCTCATTTCTTATCAGATCCTTAACGGTGCAGCCCATATCCTTTGCCATTTTCTCCACAAGTGCGTAACGCTCAGGGTGAACGGCCGTGCTGTCCAACTGATTCTCTCCGCCGTTTATTCTTAAGAAACCCGCCGCCTGCTCGTATGCCTTCTTACCCAGACGGGGAACCTCCAAAAGTTCCTTACGACTGGAAAATGGACCGTTATCCTTTCTGTAAGAGACTATATTCTTGGCAGTTGCAGGGCCAATGCCGGAAACGTATGAGAGCAGATGAGGGCTGCCGGTATTAAGATCTACCCCTACCGTATTTACGCACATCTCAACCACGTCATCCAGTTTCTCCTTTAAAAGAGTCTGGTCTACATCATGCTGATACTGACCAACTCCCAATGATTTAGGATCTATCTTCACAAGCTCCGCCAGAGGATCCATAAGACGCCTTCCAATGGAGACAGCACCTCTTACCGTTACGTCATACTCCGGAAACTCCTCCCTTGCAGTCTCAGATGCAGAGTAGATAGAAGCACCGTCCTCGCTAACGGAGTAAATCTTAACCGGATGGTTAAAAGTAAGGCGGCGGATGAAGGCATCCGTTTCTCTTGAGGCCGTTCCGTTACCTATTGCAATTACCTCAATATTATACTTTTCCACCATCTCCGTAATCTTGCGCATAGCCTCCATCTTCTGGTTGATTGGAGGGTGAGGCATAATCACATCGTGATGCAGAAGGGTGCCCTGAGCATCCAAACAGACTACCTTACAGCCGGTTCTGAAGCCCGGGTCAATTGCAAGGGTTCTCTTCTGCCCAACCGGCGGGGCCAGAAGAAGCTGACGCAGATTATCTCCAAAGACCTTCACGGCCTCCAGATCTGCCTTCTCTTTAGCCACCTTAAGTGTCTCATTTTCAATGGACGGATCCAGCAGGCGCTTGTAAGCATCCTCCTCAGCAAGCTCTATCTGGGAGAAGAGCTCCCTCTCAGGAAACTTCTTCCCCTTATAGAAGTTACGGCTTATTATCTTAAGCGCAACAGCATCATCTACAGATACTTTCACGCTCAAAACCTTTTCATCTACAGCACGCAGTATTGCCAACACTCTGTGAGAAGGCATTTTAGAAATTGGAGATGAGAAATTGAAGTAATTGCTGTAGTTCTCCCCCTCCTCCTCTTTGCCTTTAACTACCTTTGTTTCAAGAATTCCGGAGCGGCCGTAATATGAACGCAGTTCCTCTCTTATCTCCGCCTTCTCTGAAATCTGCTCAGCGATAATATCTCTGGCACCCGCAAGCGCAGCCTCAACATCCGGCACTTTCTCATTTACAAAACTCTCTGCAACCTTCATCATATCTGGGAAATGGAGAGAGAGCATCTTCTCTGCCAGAGGCTCCAGACCGTTCTCTTTTGCAACGGATGCCCTGGTTCTTCTCTTTGGACGGAACGGAAGATAGAGGTCTTCCAGTTTCTGCATCTCCACACACTCATCAATGGCTTTTCTAAGTTCCTCCGTCATCTTCTCCTGCTCCGTAATGCTCTTAATTACAGCCTCTTTCCTTTTATCCAGTTCCTGAAACTTCTGGCAAAGGAAATTGGTCTCCGCCACCTCAACATCCGTCATGGAACCGGTGACCTCTTTACGGTATCTGGAGATGAAAGGAACGGTAGCACCCTCCTCCAGGAGTTGAATACAATTCTCTATTCGCCAACTCTTTAAACCGAGTCTGTCTGCAATAAAATTTATGTATAGCGTGTTCATATTAATCGTGGCTCACCTGCTGCAGGCGCTCTCTGTAAGCGGAGAAGATGTTGGATTTTGAGACAAAGCCAATGTAATGTTCCTGGTCATCCACAACCGGCAGATTCCAGATTCCCGTCTTCTCAAACTTCTTCATTACCAGCTCCATCCTGTCCGTTATGAGAACTCTGTTGTAAGATATTGTGGTATAAGACTCTATAGGACGGTCATACTTGTCTCTGTCAAACATATCCTGCTTAACGTCTCTTAAAAAGACTATTCCAAGCAGATGTTCATCTTTGTCCAGAACCGGATAAATGTCTCTGGTAGAATGGGCTATAACATCAACAAGTGATCCAAGAGTCTCTCCGCTTCTGATTGAGGTAAAGTTCTTCTCCACCAGATCTTCAACCTTTAGCAGAGTGAGAACGGCCTGGTCCGAATCGTGAGTAAGAAGATTGCCCTGCTTGGCAATACGCTTGGTATAGATAGAATAAGGCTCAAAAATTCTTATTGTAGCGTATGAGATGGCAGAGGTAATGATAAGCGGCATAAGCAGCGTATAACCTCCTGTAATCTCTGCAATTAGGAAGATTGCGGTAAGAGGTGCCTGCATAACTCCCGCCATAAGTCCTGCCATTCCTACAAGCACAAAGTTGGTCTCCGGAAGAGAGAGTCCCAAAAGATTGGTGGTGCGGGCTACTACAAATCCCAGAATACCACCCATAAAGAGGGTTGGTCCGAATGTTCCTCCCACACCGCCTCCGGAGTTGGTGCAGGTCATAGAGAATACCTTTACCAGAAATACCAGCAGGAAGAAGAGAGGCAGAGTCCACGGATAATCAAACAGACCGGTAAAGATGCTGTTGCCCACTGAATGCAAATCGTTGTCATTGAGCAAATCCGTAAGGCTGCCATAACCCTCGCCGTAAAGAGGAGGAAAGAGGAAGATCATAACTCCCAGAGAGATAGCACATAAAAACCATCTCTTAAACGGGTTCAGAATCTTCTTCAATTTATCTTCCGCCATCATTGTGGTGCGGGTAAAATAGAGAGAGGCAAAGCCGCAGACTATTCCAAAGATTATGTAGTAAGGTATATTCCCAAGATTGAACGGAGTAAGAGTGTTGTCAAACGCAACAGCGTCACCCATAAGCAGATAGGTAACGGTTGTGGCTGTTACTGAACTCAATACAAGAGGAAGTATTGAGGTCATAGACATATTGAAAAGCAGAATCTCAAGAGTAAAAAGCACTCCCGCCATAGGAGCCTTAAAGATTCCCGCAATGGCACCCGCCGCACCGCAGCCCAGAAGCAATGTCATATTCTTGTATGACATACCCAGCTTACGTCCTATGTTTGAACCAATTGCAGCACCGGTATAAACAATCGGAGCCTCGGCACCTACAGATCCACCAAACCCAATTGTGATAGCACTGGTAAGAATGGAAGACCACATATTGTGCCCCTTAATTTTGGACTCGTCCTTTGAAATTGCCACCAGAACTTTGGTAACTCCGTGAGATATATTGTCTCTTACAACATACTTAACTATCAGATATGCTATAAGCATACCCACTCCCGGGTAAATCAGGTATAAAAAGCTGGAAGACGGCGTTTTAAACCATCCCACCAATACCCACTGGAAGAAATGGATAGAGAGATTCAGAAGCGTTGCCGCCAATCCGCAGCAGAGGCCCACAACAAAAGCGAGCAAGAGAATAGCTCTCTGCTCGGGCATTTTGCTGAGCCACTTCTTAATACCTATAAGGCGGCTCAAAAAACTCTTTTTCTGTGACTCGTTATTCGATGTCATCATCAGAGTCTGACATGTTCTCTGTATTATCATCCGGGAAGGTCTCGCCCTCTGTTGGAACGTCAGATGCATCTGAATCTGGGAATAGCTCTTTCTGAGCATCTTCCGCGTTATCTATCTTGAGTTCCATCTTAATCAGATAGACGCTGTCTTCCGTCTCAACCGTAAGAGCGTAGAAAGATGTTCCGTCCGGTTTATCTACCTTAAAGAGGTCTCCCATGTAGTCTGAATAACCTCTTGGATATTTCTCCTTGAAAGCCGCCTCCAGATCCTCTCTCTCACCCATTCTGCCGTAACTTACAACCAGTCTCTTCTTGCCGCTGATAGATGACGGAACTCCCACATTCTTAGGCTTTTCATTGGTCATCATCACCGGAGATTTGGTCTGCTTCTCAACTGAGTTAGGCTTAATTTTTCTGACGTTAAGTGCAGAAGGCTGAACCTGAGGCTGTTTAACCTCTTCCTTTTTCTCAACTTCCTTCTTTACTACCGGCTTCTTTGCAACTACCTTCTTCTCAACCTCTTTCTTTACAGGAGCCTTCTTAACCGGTGCCTTTGGAGCAACCACCTTCTTCACAGGAGCTTTCTTCACAGGCGTCTTCTTAACCGGAGCTTTCTTTACAGGCGCCTTCTTAACCGGAGCCTTCTTTACAACTGCCTTTTTCACAGGAGCCTTTTTCACAACTGCCTTCTTCACAACTGCCTTCTTCACAGGGGCTTTCTTAACCGGAGCCTTCTTTACAACAGCCTTCTTAACAGGCGCTTTCTTTGCAGGAGCCTTCTTAACTGCAGGCTTCTTTGCAACTACCTTCTTAACAGGAGCTTTCTTTGCTGCAGGCTTCTTGGGAGCGGCCTTCTTAGCCGGTGTAACCTTCTTTGCCACAGTGGCTTTAGCCTTCACACTCTTGGTTGTTTTTTTAGATGATTTAACAACCTGCTTTTTAGCAGGTGCCGCTTTCTTTGTATTTTTCTTAACAGTAGCCACTTTAAATTGTTTTTAATAAGGTTTTACCTTGCAATTATAGTGTATTTTTTCAAAAACAAAAACAATTTGAATTATTTCTTGAAGAAATAAGATTTCTGCTCTCTGAGTTTTTGGATATTCTTCTCTACAAATAGCGGTTTCAGCGTTTTAGGGTCAAGTTGAGTGTAGTACATAACAGAACTTCTGGTCATAGGAGTTGGGGTGAAGCTCTGAACCTGCCCCGTATATACTCTCTTAAGGTCCGGGTTGAGAGAAAGCGCCTTCATATCTGACAGACGGCAACCCGGATGAGAAGAGATAAAATATGGTACAATCTGCTGATTCTTATTGTTTTTACGGGTAATCTTCTCAAACTCCCTCTTCATGGAGTGGAAGAGTGAGAAGGAAGGCTTGTTCATAAGGCTCAGAATCCGCTCCTCCGTATGCTCCGGAGCAACCTTAAAGTGGCCGCTTATATGATTGGAAATGAGCTCAGTAAAGTATTCTTTTGAACTGCTGTCCAAAAAACCGTTCTCATCTACCAGAAGGTCATACCTTACACCGCTTCCCACAAAGGAATGTTTTACTCCATCTACTTTATCTATCTCACGATAGATTTCCGTAAGCTCTCTGTGTGAGTGATTTAGGTTGTTGCAGAGGTTTGGAAAGAGGCAGCTCTTTCTCTTGCACTTTGAGCAGAGTTCCCTGTTCCTGCCCCCCATCCCGTACATATTGGCAGAAGGAGCCCCCACGTCACTTATGGTTCCGGAGAAGCCCGGAGTTCTCTTAAGTCTCTCAACCTCACGCAGTATGGAGGCCTTGCTGCGGCTCTGTATAAACTTCCCCTGGTGAGCCGCAATAGTGCAGAAACTGCATCCTCCAAAGCATCCGCGGTGTATGGTTATGGAGTTCTTTATCATCTCGTAAGCCGGAATGGTCTTACCCTTGTACCTCGGATGAGGAAGCATAGTGTACGGAAGATCATAAACGGCATCCAACTCCGCCTGTGTAAGAGGTGCAAACGGCTCGTTCACATATACATAGCCATCTTCCGTAGGCTCCACAATCCTCTTGGCATTGAGCAGGTTTGCCTCAAGTTCTATACGGTTGAAGTTCTCAATGAAGGCCTTTTTATCTCTGCAGCACTTTTCAAAGGAGTTGAGAATAACGGTGTTATCATCCTCCCCGGGAGCCTCTGAGGAGAAGTATGCCGTCTGTTTGAGTTCTCTCTTTGTAAGTGAGTCTTTATTACCGTCCAAGTACCTGGCAATCTGAATGGTACCCTTCTCCCCCATACCGTATGTAAGGAAATCCGCTCCGCTTGTCTTTAAGATTGAAGGGAGCAGTTTATCCTGCCAGTAATCGTAATGGGTAAGACGCCTTAAGGAGGCCTCCACTCCCCCTATCACAACGGGAACATCCGGAAAGAGTTCCTTCAGTATACGGGTATATGTATTAACAGCGTAATCCGGTCTGAATGAGGAGACTCCGCCCGGAGTGTAGGCGTCATCGCTGCGCAGTCTTTTGAAGGAGGTGTAATGGTTTACCATTGAATCCATTGCACCCGCGGAGACTCCAAAGAAGAGATGCGGACGCCCCATCTTTTTAAAATCCCTTAGGTCATCCCTCCAGTTTGGCTGCGGAACCACGGCCACCCTATAGCCCTCTTTTTCAAGGACTCTGGCTATAACTGCAGTACCGAATGAGGGATGGTCTACGTATGCGTCTCCGGAGAAAAGAACCACATCCAACTCTTCCCAACCCAGGCGGTGCATCTCGTCTTTGGTTGTAGGAAGAAACGGATAAGGTTTCTTTATATCTTTTCTATCAGACATTTACATTCTTTCAGGAAGTTGGATTCCAAGGATATCCATTCCCTTCACCAAAACCTTGGCAACTGCAGAGGCTATTGCAAGACGCTGACTTCTTGTCTCTTCATTCTCCTCCTTGAGTATGGTCACATCGTGATAATACTGGTTGAACTCCTTTGCCAGGTCATAGCAGTAGTTTGCTATAAGCGCAGGAGATTTGGCGTCACCGGCCTCCTTAACCTTTGAAGGGAAGGTATTTAGAATCTTAATAACCTCAATCTCTTTAGCCAGAAGCGGAGCGGCGGTAACTTTCACCTCATAATTCTGCTCCTTGGCCTTTCTTAAGATAGACTTGATTCTGGCGTGAGTGTACTGAATGAACGGCCCTGTATTTCCGTTGAAATCAATAGATTCCTTAGGATTGAAGAGCATCTTCTTACGAGGGTCAACCTTAATGATGAAGTACTTGAGAGCACCCAGGCCCAGCATCTCAAAGAGCGCATTCTGCTCTTTTTCATCCATATCTGAGAGTTTGCCCAACTCCAGTGAGGTCTCCCTGGCCGTCTCGTACATAGTCTGGAGCAGATCATCTGCATCCACAACAGTTCCCTCTCTGGATTTCATCTTACCCTCCGGGAGTTCCACCATTCCGTAAGACATGTGATAGATGGAATTAGCCCACTCAAATCCCAATTTTGAGAGTATAAGCTTCAGAACCTGGAAGTGGTAATTCTGCTCATCTCCAACCACATATACCATCTGGTCAAAGTGGTACTTGTTGAATCTCTCCTGAGCGGTTCCAATATCCTGAGTCATATAGACGGAGGTTCCGTCACTTCTTAAAAGTAGTTTCTGATCCAGGCCGTCCTTTGAAAGGTCACACCATACGGAGCCGTCTGAATGTCTCTCAAAGACACCCTTATCAAGACCCTCCAGAACGGTCTTCTTACCCAGTTTATAAGTATCTGACTCGTAGTAGATTATATCAAAGTTTACACCCAGTCTTTCGTATGTCTCGTCAAAGCCCTTGTAAACCCAGCCGTTCATTGTCTTCCAGAGGGAAACAATATCAGGATCTCCGTTTTCCCAGCGGCGCAGCATGCTCTGAGCTTCAAGCTGAACCGGTGCGCTCTTTTCCGCCTCCTTAACTCTCTCCTTCTCTTTCTCAGGATCTTCCAGCGGGGTTCCCTTTGCTGCAATCTCCTTAGCCTGAGCCTTTAAGAGATCATTAAACTTAACGTAGTAATCTCCAACAAAGTGGTCTCCCTTCTTGCCTGCAGACTCCGGAGTTGCTCCGCCAGCAGTCATCTGCCAGGCCAGCATAGATTTGCAGATATGAATTCCGCGATCATTTACTATGTTGGTTTTAACCACCTTATGGCCGTTTGCCTCCATAAGTTTGGAGATGCTCCAGCCCAGAAGGATATTCCTTATGTGACCCAGGTGAAGAGGCTTGTTGGTATTTGGAGAGGAGAACTCCACCATTACGGTCTTTCCGCTCTGAGGCAGCTGACCGTAATCCTCTGATTCATAAATGCTCTTAAAGGTCTCATTCCAGAAGGCCTGGGAGAGTTTTATGTTCAGAAATCCCTTAACCACGTTAAAGGACTCCACCATTGGGCAGTTGCTCTTAAGGTACTCACCTATCTGATTTGCAGTCTGCTCCGGAGAGGCGTGGCTAATCTTAAGGAACGGGAAGGTTACTACGGTAACGTCTCCCTCAAACTCCTTACGGGTTGGCTGAGGCTGAATGAGTTTTGTCTCTATCTCTGAGTTATACAAACTTTTGATTGCCTGGGCAACCAACGGAATTATGTATGAATCGGGTGTCATTTCTTTTTCTTTTTGAAGTACTCTTTTGCCGCAGCCTTAACCTTAGGTGAGAGGGCCAACAGCGTAAACATTGTGGCACAAGCCATTAGGAAGAATGCCAAGTCTATTACCGCAACGGCAAATCTCAGAGGAACTATTGCAAAGACTATAAGCATAGGCAGATAGAAGTAGTTGTAATAGTTGCCGTATTTTGCTCCGAACAGGAAACTTGTACACTTTGTTCCGTAATATGAATATGAAAACATTGTGGAGAAGGCAAAGAAGAGAACCATCACCATAAGCAGATAGCCTCCCAAAGTACCTTTGTAGATTGGATAAGGGATTGCCGCTCCAAATGCGTTAATTGCTATCTCCAAGCCCTTTACAGCAGAAGATCCATCGGGAATAACATAATTGCCGGCTGCTACAGGGGTAAGTATTGCAAGGGCGGTAAGGGTACATACAAGGCCTGAGTCCAAAGCAGGGCCCAACATAGCTACAAGACCCTCTCTTACAGGCTCGTTGTTCTTGGAGGCACCGTGCATCATACTGGCGGTACCCACACCGGCCTCGTTTACCAAAGCGGCTCTTCTGGCGCCAATTGTGGCTATCATAAAGAATGAGCCAATTGCACCGCCTGCACCCGCCTTAAAAGTGAAGGCGCCCTTAAAAATAGACGCAAACACATCGGGGACAACAGAGATATTGGTAATTATGATATAGGCCACTATAAGGAAATAGAGCCCCACCATAAGCGGCACAACCTTGGAGGCAATCCTTGCAATTCTCTGAATACCACCAAGTATCACCACAGAGACTATAAGGCAGATTACCGTTCCAATTATGAATTTCAAACCCAGTGAGGTCTGCACTCCTGCAGGAGCGGTGAAGGTTGTGATTACAGCCTCTGTAAGCTGATTGGCCTGCATAATGCAGAGGGTTCCAATGAGTCCGAATATGGAGAAGAAGATTGCAAGCGGCTTCCACTTCTTGCCTAAACCCTCTGTAATCATATACATAGGGCCGCCCTGTACCTCTCCTCTGTCATCCTTTCCCTTATACATTATGGCCAGTGTTCCCTCAAAGAATTTGGTAGCCATTCCCACTATTGCGCTCACCCACATCCAGAAAATTGCTCCCGGGCCGCCAAGCATAATGGCAATTGCAACTCCGGCAATGTTTCCCATTCCCACGGTTGCAGCAATGGCACTCATAAGTGCCTCAAATGAACTGATCTGGCCAGGTGAATCATCCTTCTTTCTGAGTGAACTTATGGCACGTCCAAAGTGTCTGATTGGAACAAAGCCGGAGTAAATCAGAAAGAAGAGTCCGCCGCCTATAAGCAGCAGAAATTCCGGATAGTTACACAAAGTATCCGTAAACTTCACAAAGCCGTCCGTAAAGGATGTCATGGAGAGAAGATGTATCATACTTTATCCAAGATAGTTCTTTAAGTGCTTGCTGCGGCCGGAGTTACGCAAACGACGGATTGCTTTCTCCTTAATCTGGCGCACTCTCTCTCTGGTTAGGTTGAAGGTCTCTCCAATCTCCTCAAGAGTTTTCTCCTGGCATCCTATTCCAAAGAAATACTTTATAATATTCCTCTCTCTCTCAGTAAGGGTTGAGAGCGCACGTTCTATCTCCTTGTTAAGTGACTCGTTTACAAGGCCTTTATCTGCGGCCGGGGAGTCATTGTTAGGAAGCACGTCCAGAAGGGAGTTGTCTTCACCCTCAACAAACGGAGCGTCTATTGAAATGTGACGGCCACTAACTCTCTGAGTATCTGCAACCTTCTCCTTTGAAGAGTCCAACAGTTCCGCCAGCTCGTCTGTAGAAGGAAGCCTCTCGTGCTCCTGCTCAAACTTGTTAATCAGCTTGTTAATCTTGTTCAGAGCTCCCACCTGATTTAGCGGCAGACGAACAATTCTGCTCTGCTCCGCCAAAGCCTGGAGAATGGACTGACGGATCCACCACACTGCGTATGATATGAATTTGAATCCTCTGGTCTCATCAAACTTCTCAGCCGCCTTAATAAGTCCCAGGTTACCCTCATTAATAAGGTCCGGCAGGGAAAGTCCCTGATTCTGATACTGTTTTGCCACAGAAACCACAAATCTCAGGTTTGCCTTGGTAAGCTTTTCCAAAGCCTCCTGGTCTCCCTTTTTGATTCTCTGTGCAAGTTCTACTTCATCTTCAATTGTAATTCTCTCTTCACGACCAATCTCCTGCAGGTACTTATCCAAAGAAGCACTCTCACGATTGGTAATTGATTTGGTAATCTTCAGCTGCCTCATCTACGTCTCATTTTTAGGTTAAAATAATTTGTTGCATTTGTTTATACGAATATATTGTGGGAACGGTTACAAAAACTCTTTTTTTTCGTTATATTTGCAAATAGTATAAAAAGACGAACGATTATGAAATTTACAGCAACCAGTACAGATTTTTTACAGGCCTTATTGTCTGTTTCCAAAGTAATTCCTCCTAAGGCAAGCCTACCAATTTTGGAGAACTTCCTTCTGGAGCTTGAGGGCAAAAGCCTGACTATCACAGGTTCAGACCAGGAAACAACACTCAAGACCATAATGGCAATAGAAGACGTAGGAGAGGAGGGAAGAATAGCCGTTCCTGCACTTCTGCTGACAAACTCCTTCAAAGAACTCCCTACCCAGCCGGTACAGTTCTCTACAAACGAGGAGAAAAACATACTTACAATCACCTGGGCAAGCGGTACGGCAAGCATCCCTTGCCTCCTTCCGGACGAGTACCCGGAACTCCCTGCTCTGGTAGATCCTAAGAGAATTGAGATGCCTGCAGGCGTTCTGGCAGATGCCTTTAACGGAACAATCTATGCAACCGCAGAAGAGCCGTTAAGACCGGTTATGAACGGTATCTTCTTTGATATCAATGAGAACTATACCACATTCGTAGCCTCCAACGCCCACAAACTTGTCTCCTTTAAGAGAACAGACGTTAAGGGAGTTAAGAGTTCGTTCGTTCTTCCTAAGAAACCTGCCAACATCCTAAAGAACAATCTTGCAAGGCTTTCAGATGAGATAGTTTCCATAAGCTTTGACAAAAAGAACGCCTTCTTTAAGTTTGACCAGCAGCTTGTTGTCTGCCGTCTTATTGAGGGAACATATCCTGAGTACACCAAGGTTATTCCAAAGAACAACAACAATATCATAACCGTCTCAAGAACAGACATTCTCAACGCAACAAGACGAGTTGCAGTATGTGCTAACCAGTCTACCGGCCAGATAGTATTCAAAGTATCCGGCAGCCAGTTGGAGATTACAGCACAGGATCTGGATTTCTCAATGAGCGCAAAAGAGACCATCTCCTGCTCATATCAGGGTGATCCTATGAGAATTGCATTCAAGTCTCAGTTCCTTATTGAGATTCTGGCAAACCTCCCTTACGACCAAATCTGCATTAAGCTGGCAGAGCCTTCAAAGGCAGCCCTTATGCAGCCTGCAGAGCAGACCAGCAAGGAGGAGGAGATTTGCGCTCTGCTTATGCCAATGAGACTTTAACGCACTATGGAATTAAATCTTAAAAGACCGCTTGTGTTCTTTGATATAGAGAGCACAGGGCTTGATATTGCAACTGACAGAATAGTAGAGATTTCTGTGGTTAAACTCTACCCCGTAGACAGCAACCACCCGGCCGGCACATACGACGTTAAGACAAGGCGCATTAACCCGGAGATGCATATTCCGGAGGCCGCCTCAGCCGTTCATCATATTACAGATGAGGACGTTAAAGACTGCCCTACCTTTAAGCAGTATGCCAAGAGCCTGGCTAACTATCTGGAAGGGTGTGATATAGCGGGCTACAACTCCATCAACTTTGACATTCCGCTTCTGGCAGAGGAGTTTGAGCGCTGCGGCGTTAGTTTTGACTTCCGCAAACCCCTCTTCATAGATGTTCAGAACATCTTCCACAAGATGGAGGAGAGAACCCTCTCTGCAGCATACAAGTTCTACTGCAACAAGAATCTGGAAGATGCGCATACCGCTGAGGCAGACACGGTTGCAACAATGGAGGTGCTTAAGGCACAGCTGGAAAGATACTCTTCCGTTCTGGATAATGACGTTAAAAAACTGGCCGAATTCTCCCACAAGAGCAACAGGTTTGATCTTGCCGGAAAGATAGTTCTGAATGAAAATGGCAAACCTGTCTTCAATTTTGGAAAGCACAAGGGCAAACTGGTTACGGAAGTCCTTAAAAATGAGCCTAGTTACTACAGTTGGATGATGCAGGGAAGTTTTACTGAGGATACCAAAAGAAATCTTACGGAGATTAAACTTCATCCGGAAAAGTACTTATAATGAACCTCTTTTTCTTCCCATACCAGAGCGAGAACTTCTACACCTGCCCAGATACCGCTGTAAACCAGACAAATGAATTTTGGGTCCCCGATGGTATTGATACCCTAAGAGCAATTCCTTTTGTCTTTGTGAAAATCAACCGTGCTGCCAAGTGCTCAAAGGCTGAATATGCCTTCCGCCACTACAGCCAGTGCGGTTACGGAATTCACCTTACATCATACGATGTAAACGAGGGTAACACTCTGGATTCCTGCGTATTCCTTTCCGCCTCCACCCCTACCGAGGGGAGCGGCCCATACCAGGGATTTGAGGCCTTTGACTCTGCCATTGAGAGAGCCTCACAGTATATGTCATTAAGAAGCGGAGATATAATTGCCCTGGAGCTGGAAGACTGCGCCGCCTTTGAGATTCACCCTAACGGTGAAGAGACGCTAAACTATAAAGAGCTTACAATTAAGATTCTCTCTTGAATTCGTTTACTATAGCCCTTGCAGCAAGAGCCGCCGTAGAGAAGGCTATCTGAAGGTTGTACCCTCCCGTATCTCCGTCCAAATCAAGAACTTCCCCTGCAAAGAAGAGCCCCTTCTTAAGTTTAGACTCCATTGTCTTAGGTGAAACCTCACCCAGTGAAACGCCACCGTTTGTTACCACACACCTTTCATAGCCCACGTATGAGTCTATGTCAAACTGCGTGTTTTTCAAAAGTTTAGGAAGTTCTTCCACTGCCTTTGAGTTAGACTGCATCAGCAGGGCTTTCTTATGAATTGTAAGGAACGGCTGAATCATCTGACGCGGCAGAAGTTTGGAAAGCAGATACTTAACGTTGTTGTTGCCGGTTGAGGATTCTCTCTTTATTCTCTCTCTCAGCTGAGATTCAGAGAGTGAAGGTTTCATATCCAAAACCAGGGAGACCTTCTGCCCCTGGGAGAGAGAAAGAACCGCCTTGCGGCTTACCCTGAAGCCCAGTGCCCCCTCTATGCCGCCCTCTGTAAAGTCCAGATCTCCAAACTCTTCCTGAGCCACATTGCCATTAACTATTAAAGAGAGGCTCACATTTTTCAGTTGCAGCCCGTATAATTGCCCGGCAAATTCCTTGTAATCTTTTGGAGTTAAGGCCGTTAAGGACGGATATCTTGCCGTAACCGTATGGCCCAGGGCCTCGGCAAAAGCGTAACCGTCACCGGTAGAGCCGGTTGAAGGGTATGACAGCCCTCCGGTTGCAACCAGCACCATCCTGCTCTCAACCACGCTTCCGTCTGAAAGATTCAGCTTATAATACTCACCGGAACTTACAGAATCAACAGATACCTCTGTAGAAATCTCAACCGCTCTGCACCTCTTAATGTAACGCACCAGAGTATCCGTAACATCCTGAGCTTTCATGCTTTTAGGGTATACCCTCTGTCCTCTCTCAACGGTTAGTTCCAACCCCAATCTGCGGAAGAAATCCATAGTATCTGAAGAGGAGAAATTGTAAAAGGCGTTCTTAAAAAAGTTGGGATTTGGATGAACGTGAACGGAGAACTCATCCCACATTCGGGCATTTGTAAGGTTACAGCGTCCCTTGCCGGTAATCCCAATCTTTCTGCCCGGCCGCATCATCTTCTCAATCAGAAGAACAGAGGGCTTAAAAGAGTTCACCTCCTCAGAGAGAAGTGAACTTATCTGAGCTGCCGCCATAAGACCTGCAGCACCTCCACCTATTATTACAAGATCTCTCCTTAAAGTCTCCATAAATTACTCAAGATGAATATAATAGTAGAGCTCCGCATCCTCCTCAGCAAATCTGTCGTGATGAAAAATTTTAATCAGATCAGAGAGAATCACCTCCGGATTAACTGCGCCGCTCTCCCAAAAATCAGAGCCGCCCTTAGGGGTCACTCTCTTTATGTTGTTAAAGAGCATTCCGCTTTTAAAACAAGGGATGTTTTTGAACATGGGATTCTCTGCAGAGAGTTCTGAGGCCTTGGAAACGGAGTTCTGATTGAGCCACACATCTGCCTGAAGGGCAAGGGAGTACATCTTCTCAAAACTCTCTCTGGTAGATGAGCTCTCCCCTTTTGCAGCACCCAAAAGAGTGCCGCCGGCATCGCTTATAAGTTTGGCCATATAACTCTCCTCTCCCGGCAGGTACCAGACATCCTTAAACGGTATGTTTATAAGAACTTTGGTCTTCTCCTTTCCCTCCATAAACTTCTTGCAATCAAGGGCTACGGAGTTATAAGCGTTCTCTTTTGCGGCAAAGATGGAATCTGCCTCTGCCCTCTTTCCGGTAAGAGCTCCAAAGAGTTTAAGGTACTCCAGGCGGGCCATAGGAGAAGATTCCAGGTAATCATTAATAATCAGCACCTTCTGGCCCAATCTACGGAGTTTTTCTATGTATGAGTTGTCAGATCCGGCAATGCCGTAAGAGAGTATTACATCACACCCCAATGAAATAATCTGCTCATAATCAGGGGCTGTCTCCGCACCAATATCTGCAATCATCCCCTCCTGCACCCTCCTGGAAAACTCGGAGTCATAAATGAAACGGGTTCCGCTTGCAGCCTTTACCGTCTCCACCGCACCCAAAAGTTTCAGATGAGGAAGGTATGTGGTAGACATTGCAACGCAGCTTTCAATAGGATAAGGAATTGCGTAAACGTCTGATTTAAGGAGGGCTGTGCAATCTCTGGGAACCAGATGATAACTCTCCTTAACCAGGTTCACCCCGTCCCAGGAGGAGGTGCTTGTAATGGTATCTCCCTTTATTGAAAGGTACTGGGCAAAAGAGACGGCAGAGGTATCCGCCTCCGCCGTCATATTAGAATTTCCCTGCCTCCCGGTGCAGGAAGCGAGGATTGCTATTACGCTTATTATTAAGCAACTGCGCATAGACTATTTAACCTGCAGGCAGGCAAGTGCTATGGAGTTGAGTTTGGTATCTATACTGTCTGCTCTTGATGAGAGAACGCAAGGAGCGCTTGCTCCGGCTACGAACGCAGCTGTTCTTACACCAGGAACCAATTGTGTATTAGACTTGTAGAAAACATTACCGGACTCAATGTTAGGGAAGAGCAATCCGTCTGCATCTCCGGCAACCTCACTCTTGAGCTTCTTAATCTTTGCAGCCTCTTTGCTGAGTGCAACATCCAGTGCCAGAGGACCGTCCACCTGGCAAGGGAGCATATTTCTGTCAGACATCTTTGCAAGCATAGCAGCCTCTACGCAGGCAGGCATACCCTCAAGCATCTGCTCGGTTGCTGCAATAGCGGCAATTTTAGGATGCTCAACTCCCAGAGACTTGCATACTCCGTGAATGTACTTTGCAATAGCCACCTTCTGCTTGAAATCAGGAAGCGGAATAACTGCCATATCTCCAAATACCAGGAACTTAGGGTAGTTAGGATGCTGAAGCACAGATATGTGGCTCAACACAGCCTTTGGAGGGAGAAGTCCCCACTCCTTGTTGAGGATACCCCTCATATACTTGTCTGTTGAGCAAAGACCCTTCATAAGAACATCCGCTCTCTTATCATGAACAGCTGTAACAGCGTCTCTGATAGCGTTCTGCTCCATAGAAACATCCTCAATCTCAAACTTGTTGATATCTATGTTCTCTCTCCGGCAAACCTCCTCAATCATTTTACGGTCTCCGTAAAGTGTTGCCTCGCAGAAGCCTGCGTCTACAGCCATACTTGCAGCGCAAACTGAGTGGTCATCCACACCCCACGCTACAGCCAGTCTTCTCTTCTGAGCAGACTTAAGCAGCTCATATACTTCATCAAAATTCTTAAGCATAACTATATCTTTTAATTACATTTTTACAAGTTTCATTGTATCTCTTGCAATCACAAGTTCCTCATTTGTAGCAACTACAGCAACCTTAACCTTGGAATCTTTCTTGGTAAGCATAGTGGTCTTTCCCCTAAGGCCGTTGTTAAGTTCAAAGTCAAAGTCAATTCCCAGATAAGCGCACTTCTCTCCAATGAATGCTCTGGTTCTGAAATCGTTCTCACCAATTCCGCCGGTGAATACAATCAGATCTACACCGCCCATTGCAGCAGCAAAAGCGCCAATGTGTTTCAGCAGTCCGTAACGGAACATATTCAGAGTAAGAGCAGCTCTCTTATCTCCCTTTGCAGCAGCCTCTTCCAAGTCTCTGGCATCTGAAGAAACTCCTGATACTCCTACAAATCCGCTCTCCTTGCTCAGAATCTTATCCATCTGCTCAACGGAGTAGTTGTGAGTCTTCATAATGTAAGTTACAACACCCGGGTCCAACTGGCCGCATCTTGTACCCATAATTAGACCGTCTATTGTGGTCATTCCCAGGGAAGTATCTACAGCCCTGCCGTTCTTTACAGCGGTAACTGAACTGCCGTTTCCCAGGTGGCAGGTAATAATTTTGCAATCGTTGTAATCCAAGCCGGCAAGTTCTGCACCCGCCTTTGATACAAATCTGTGGCTTGTACCATGGAAGCCGTATCTTCTGATTCTGTCCTTCTCATAGAACTCGTAAGGAAGACCGTACATATATGCAAAATCCGGAATTGTCTGAAGGAATGAGGTATCAAATACCGCAACCTGAGGAACAGAAGGCAGAGAAGCCTCAACCGCCTTAATACCAAGCAGTCCTGCAGGGTTGTGAAGCGGAGCCAGAGTTGAACATTTGTCAATTCCCTCCTTAACTCTGTTGTCTATAATGCAGCTCTGAGTGAAATACTCACCGCCGTGAACTACTCTATGTCCCACAGCCTCAATCTGATCCAGGCTCTTAAGAACTCCGTGCTCAGCATCTGTAAGCAATCCCAGAACATCCTTAATACCCTCTGTATGATCTGCTACCTTCTTGTGAATCTTATGTTTATCATGCCCCGGTACAGAGTGGGTAATATCTCCCTCATCCATTCCGATTCTCTCTACAAGACCCTTAGCCAGGAGGTTGTAGTCACTTTCGTTCTTCATATCCAGCACCTGATACTTAATTGAGGAGCTGCCGCAGTTTAAAACTAGAATTATCATAATTTTTCCTTTTACTTTTTAGATTCGCAAATGTAATAAAATATTACCTTTGTTTTGTTGTAAGAGGCTTAGATATGAAGCGGATTGGAGCAACACTGGCGGGATGTTATTTGGGAGGGATTTCACTGGCTCTCTGTTTTGCTGTGTCCCAACGTGCCCTGCCGCCCGTAATAGCCCTTATTTCTCTTTTAATCCCCCTTCTTTTCCTTTTAAGAGGCAAAAAAGAACTCTTCCTACCACTGGTCTGTTCCCTCTTTGTTTTAGTGGGAATTCAGAGGGTTGCCCTCTCTGACAGGAATTTTACTCCGCGATTGGAAACTTACCTCACCCTCGCAGGGGAGAAAATAAGGGAGAAGCTTGGAGAGAAGATAGAGCACTCTCTCTCCTCCGAAGAGAGCCGCACCCTTGCAAAGTCCTTACTCATAGGAGACAGGAGAAACCTTAGCAAATCACTCAGAGGCAGTTTTACCTCAGCCGGAGTGAGCCATACCCTTGCCCTCTCCGGAATGCACGTGGGAATCATCTGGTCTTTGATTAGCATAACGCTCTCATTCTTAGGAGTAAGCAGAAGGCTCAAAATAGTAAGGGCGGTGGCGGTCTCCTTCATTATTCTCTTTTACGCCCTTTTAACAGGCTTCTCCCCATCTGTGAGCAGAGCCTGTATAATGCTATCTATCTGGAAGATAGGAGATCTTATCTCCACTCCAAAGAGCCGCTACTCCTCAATAATACTGGCAGCCGTACTTATCTGCAGCGTAAACCCTTACGCAATAACCAACATAGGTTTCCAACTCTCATTCTGCTCAGTATTAGGAATTGTGGCCCTCTTCCCAACCATAGAGAGGAGCATAAGAGTTGTCCTTAAGAGACGTCTTAAAAGATTTGACGGCAAGGCAGCCCACCTATTTCTCTCCACAATGGCAATCTCCCTAATCTGCCAGATTGCAACACTCCCCATAGTTCTGTGGAAGTTTGGAAGCATAAGCGCCAACTTCCTTATTTCCAACATTGTAACCGTACCGCTGGTAACCGTTTCCATATATACAACAGCAGCCTCCGCACTTATGCAGGGGCTGCCGGTAATTGGTTCTTTGCTCTCAACTCTGGCAGAGAATCTATTAACTCTCCTGGCTCAGGTTGTAAGATTTCTTGGAAGCTGATTACTTGGAGTAAGCCTTCTTGAGCTCTTCAGGTACCTCTTTCTCAAGCAGATGGCGGTACCAGAAACGGTAATCAGAGAAAGCGGAGTATCTTCCCTGATTTCCTCTGTAGCCGTGAAGCTGACGCGGATAAATCATCATGTCAAACTGCCTTCCCATATTCTGAAGCGCAAGAGCAAGGCTCATGGTATTCTGAACGTGAACATTGTCATCTGCCGCTCCGTGGGTGAGCATCAGGTAGTTGGAAGAGTCTCCCTTGTAGTTGGATTTACGTATGCGCTCCGCCATTATGGTTCTCTTGTACCCCTCCGGATTTCTTGCAGGAGTATCCATAAAGCGCTCTGTGTAGTGAGTGTCATAGAGCATATAGTCATAAACTCCGCCGCCCGCAATACCGTATTTGAAGTAATCACATCCCTCTGTAACGCAGAGAGTTGCCATACTTCCGCCGTATGAGAATCCGTGAATTCCAATCTTATCTGCATTAACGTAAGGAAGTGAACGCAGATACTTGGCCCACTCTATAAAGTCCTTAAGTTCAATGCTAAAGAAGTTGCGGTACATAAAGTTGCATCCCTCTTTTCCGCAGTGTCCGCTTCCTCTATGGTCTATTGTAATCTGTATAACACCCTCATTTGCCCACCATTGGTTGTTTGAAGATATTCTGCTCCAGGAATCTGCAACCACCGGAGTGTTAGGGCCTCCGTACATAAAGACTATAACCGGATACTTCTTTGAAGAGTCAAAATTTACAGGAAGAGTAATCTTTCCCGGAATTGTGTATCCGTCTTCTGTCTTAATATAGAGCATCTTAGGAATGGCAATATTGTAAGAGTCAAAGTTCTCCCCCTTGGATGAAGCCAGAACGGTCATCTTCTGTGAACCGTCCGTAGGAAGAAGAACCGCCATTGTTGGAGTTTCACAGTTGCTGCAAAGAGCCGTAATGTACTTGAAATCTTCAGATAAGGAGAGCTGGCTGTAGGAATAGTCTCCCGTAGAAATTCTTGTGGTCTTGCCGTTCTTAATTGAAACTTTGTATATATCCACTCTGGTGCTTATCTCCTTCTTTGAGGTAAAGTAGAGTTCTCCCTTCTTCTCATCCAGCTTCAAAAGCTTTATATCCCAGTGCTTTCCCTCAGTGAGGCACTTCTGAGTCTTGCCGTCAAATGACTGATAGTAAATTTCTTCCCACATTGAGAAGTCTCTTACCATAAAGAATCCCTCCTTTACAAATATCATCTGCTCCGGCCAGTCAATCCAGGTATCCTGATGCTCCTTGTAAATGTAATCCTTCTTTCCGTCAAAAGGATTAACGGAGTAGAATATCAGATCCTGCTGAACTCTAGGCATCCACGGAACTATGAATCTGGAAGACTCGCTGTTCCAGAACGGAATACCAAAATACTGATCCTCCTTCTGGTCAAAATCTGCCCAAACAATGTTTCCGCTTTCCACATCAGCAAAGCCTATCCTTACCTCAGGATTCTTCTCGCCGCTCATAGGATAATGCGTTGCAAGTATCTGATCCTTAGCCTTAGACGGGTCATAGATTGGGAACATAGGAACCTCGCTGTCATCAAAACGGTAAAAGGCAATCATCTTGCTGTCCGGACTCCACCAGAATGCCTTGTACTGTGAAGAGCGTCCCAAGATCTCCTCATAGTAAACCCATGAAGCGTAACCGTTTAAAATTACGTCACTTCCGTCTGTGGTCAGTTTCCTGGCAGTTTTGGATTCTGTGTCATATACATAGAGATTACCCTCCCCGGTAAAGGCCATCTTTTTCTTATCGGGGCTGTAAGTAACGTTCTGAAGCATCTTTACCCTGGTTGCAGAAAAGGCTGCTGCCCTGTCCTTTTTTTCCTTGTCTATGCCGGCCATCATCCCCTCATTTTCTGTCTTATCTTTGGCAGGGTCGTATGGCTCAAACTTCTTGGTCTTCAGATCATAGAGATTAATATCTCTCTTTCCCGTGGTTTCCATCTTAGCCACAATCACCTGGGTTGGAGATTTCCACGCAGGTCCGAAAATATAACTCTCCACGTTGTCAAACTTATTCTGAGCAATCTGCTCCAAAGTAAAGTTCTTCTTCTGGGCAAAAGATGTTAAGGCAAACAGAAGTGCCAAAAGAGAGACTGAAAATTTCTTAAGTGAGTTCATAATCTATCTGATATATTTCTTGTCAAAGTTAACTAAAAATACCCTCTCCACACCTCTGGTCAAAGCAGTATAGAGCCACTTTTTGTCATCTATTGTAATATCTTCCCTCCAGAGTATGTTGTCTATGAAGACGCACTTCCACTGTCCTCCCTGAGATTTATGACCGGTAATGGCGGTTGAGTATTTTATCTGGAGCGCATTGTAAAACGGATCTTCCCTTACGCTCTCATATCGTTTCTTCTTTGGAGTAACATCTGCATAGTCTGCCAGAACGCCCTCAAACAAAGCCCTTTGGCTCTCCCTGTCCAAAGCGGCGGAGGTAGAATCCAAAGTATCCAGAATCACCTTTGCGTCCACCTCGGTATCATTGTAATCCGGAAATGCCAATGTTGCATCTGCAAAGTGGAGCCCGTACCTTTCAGTGTGGTTAGATATTTTTATGAGCTTAGCAACGTCTCCGTTTGCAATAAAGTCAAAATCTGGGTTTTGCCCCTTAAACTGATAGCAGTTCTTCACTATCATAAGTTTATCGTCTCTGCAGAGCTGCTCCTCAAGAAAGAGCACCTGAGAACGGATTCCCATATTGTAACGGTTGGCTCTCTGATTGGAGCGGCACAAAACCACAACCTCATCTGAGCCGTACTTAGATACGGCATCCTGCAACTCCTCAATCAGAGTCTCTCCCGTTATTGCTTTAATATCCTCAAATCCCGTAACTTGGAAGACGGGCGGGTCTATCTCTCCGGCAGAGATTTCCTCCCTCAGCCGGGTTGCGTTTGTAAGTATTCCGCTCCCCGATGCCTGTCTTACTACATCCGTCAGAGAAACGGTACGAATCTTTGAGCAGAAAGTGGAGAGATAATCAAGATCCAACGCGGGAGAGGAATCCAATCCCACAGGAGGCAGCTGAGCCGGATCTCCTATGAGAACCAGGCGGTTGGAGCTGTGCTGCCTTACAAACTCCACCAGGTCAGAGAGCAGATCTCCGCTGCCGAACATACTATCACCATCCCCTCCGGATGATATCAGAGAGACCTCATCTACAAAGTAGACCGTATCCTTTGCCTTATTGTAATTGAGTGAAAATGAAGAGAAAGGATCACTCTTGGATTTCATCCTGTATATATGGCGGTGTATTGTGCTGGCCTTCTCTCCGGTAAAGAGAGAGAGAACCTTTGCAGCCCTGCCCGTAGGAGCAAGCAGCACAAACTTATAACCCATTGTTTTAAAAACAGATACACAGGAGGCTATTGCAGATGTCTTACCCGTTCCTGCATAACCGCTTATAACAGTAAGCCACTCTTCATCAGGATCAGAAAAGAGAAACTCTCCCATACTCTTAAAGAGAGAACTCTGGCACGGAGTAGGCTCCATACCCAAACGTTCAATCATTTTGTTGGAGAGGTACTTGGAAAGTTCCATCACTTCCACTTTCTTATTACAAGAAATGCAATTACAGGATAAATCTCCAGACGGCCCAGGAACATCTCAATAGTAAAGATAAGTTTGCTTACTATTGGAAAGGCATTGTAACTGCCAAAGGAACTGATACTTCCAAAGGTCAGACCGGTATTGGCAACAGATGCCAGAGAGGTGGTGAGAGAGGTCTGCAGATCCAATCCCGTAAGTGCCAGACATACAGAGCCAAGGAATATCAGAAGTATGAAGAAGACAATAAACAGAGTTGCCTCTCCAGTCTCTTCCTGAGAAATAATTCTGTTACCCATTCTTGGTCTCACTATGGCGTTCATATTGAGCTGTCTCTTAATACGAGATCTGAGCGTACTGAATATCATACACATACGGTCACTCTTGGCTCCTCCCGTTGTAGATCCGCTGCAGGCTCCCTGGAACGCCAGGAAGAAGAGAAGCAGCAGTGAAAATACCGGCCAGTTCTGGCTCTCCGCATTTGCAAATCCCGTTGTACTTGCTGCAGAAAGGTTCATGAAAGATGCGTGCCTCAGCGCTGTAAAAACGTTATGCTCAGTTCCCTGTGAAATCAGATTGATTGTGGAGAAAACAATGGCACTCAACAGAATTATGGAGTAGTACTTAATTACCGGATCTCTGAAGAGTTTGAAAGTCTTGCTGAACAGAGCCAGGTGTATTAGACCAAAGTGCAAGCCGGCAATGTACATGAACACCATCATAATTATCTCAACCGTAGGAGAGTTGAAGGCTGCGGCACTTGCATTCTTTGTACTGAATCCGCCGGTTGCCGAAATACTCATTGAGTGGTTCAGAGCGTCAAAGAAATTCACTCCCGCCAGAACAAGACATACCGTCTGTAAAACGGTTATTCCCACATAGATACCCAGGATAATCTTTGCAGTCTCTGCAACCTTAAACCTGTAGTTTTCCTTGGAGAGAGTACCCATCTCCAAAGTGGAGAGACGCAGTCCGAACGTTCCTCTGCTGTTTGGCAGAATCAGAATCATAAAGACCACAACTCCCAAACCTCCAATGTAGTGGGTAGAAGTTCTCCAGAAGAGCAGTCCCTTTGGCAGAGCCTCAATATCATCCAATATAGTAGAACCGGTTGTGGTGTAGCCGCTTACGCTCTCAAACCAAGCATTTATAACGCTAAAGTCTCCTCCCCATAGAACGTATGGAAAGGCTCCGAATACACATACCAGAAACCAGGTACATACAATGGTGAAGAACCCCTCCTTTGCAGTAACCTGTCCTCCCTTTCTAACGAACAGAAGCGGGAAACAGCCTACAGCCAAGGTAATTACGCCGCTTAAGAAGAGAGGAGAAAAGGAGCTATCCATCCCGTAAATAAGGGAAACCAACACACTCAAAAACATGAATGCGGCATTGAATACCAACGCCAGACCCACGTTTCTGGATATATAGTTGATATTCATTGTCATAGGCTACTGAATCTTATCTTTTGTAAGATGCTTGTGCTCCCTTAAAAGATCCTTAACATTCTCATTGAGATCCTCCATCTCATCTCCCGTTGCAAAGGAGTAATCGTACACTTTTCTGCTTGTCTTGTAATTCTTCATTCCCCTATTTATTTTCACAATAGGATTGAAGAAGTAATAGTTGAGGAAGTAATTGAAAAGGAAGAGCAATATAATACCAATACCTACCGCCACCACGCAAGGCATCAGGCTCCTGTAGAACCCCTCTGAGAGTGCCTCGGTATTCTCCTTAAGTGCTGCCTGAGATGCGGAGTTGAGTTCTTTAATGTATCCGCGGAGCTGAGTGTAAACCGGATAGAGACGCTGGAAGTACCACTGTCTCTTCTCGTAATACTCTAAGTTCCAGAGGTCTCTGGATTCCTCCAAGATGTTTGCGTAGGCCACGTAAGCGTACCTTACGGAATCCGCCATCAGACGTTCCCTCTCCGTAGTGAAGTTGTCTCTGATGTTGTCTACATAGTTAATAAAGCGGTCATCCTCCCTAATGTTAGGGAACTGACTCATATCCGTATAGGAGGAATCACCCATAGTCTCCAGCAGAGCGTAGTTGAACTCATCCGTCACCTCCATCAGCAATCTGGAAGTGTTTATGGCGGCTATGTCATCCTTTACAAGCTTCTCAATTGAGCGTTTCATTGTTACAAACTCAAACACCGCAATCAAACTGGAGAGCAGCAGAATGAATCCCACAATGACAAAGCCCAAAGATATTTTCCTTTTAAGCAACATACACAATACCGTATAATCGGTACAAAGATACGCAAAATGTGCCAAATTGTTTTCTTGTTGATTCAGGCTCTGAGAACTCCGGGACGTAAGACCATGGGCGGCCACAGTCTCCTTGGAGTTGCTCAGAGCCTGAATATCAAATAAAAAAAGGATGGCCAATCTATTCGGTCATCCTTTTTAGGTTTTGCCTGAGCGTTAATTACTTCTGGCTCATGATCTTAATGAGGTCAAGAACCTTGTTGGAGTAACCAACCTCGTTGTCGTACCAAGAAACAACCTTAACAAAGGTTGGGGTAATCTGAATACCTGCCTTTGCGTCAAAGATGGAAGTACGCTTGTCTCCAAGGAAGTCTGAAGAAACAACTGCATCCTCAGTGTATCCCAGAATACCTTTGAGCTCGCCCTCTGAAGCCTTCTTCATGGCTGCGCAAATCTCATCGTAAGTAGCTGGTTTCTCAAGGTTTACAGTAAGGTCAACAACAGATACATCCAAGGTAGGAACTCTCATAGACATACCGGTAAGCTTACCGTTAAGCTGAGGGATAACCTTACCTACTGCCTTAGCAGCACCTGTAGATGAAGGGATAATGTTTCCGCTTGCTGCACGTCCGCCTCTCCAATCCTTCTTTGAAGGACCGTCTACAGTCTTCTGAGTAGCTGTAGCTGAGTGAACTGTAGTCATAAGACCCTCTTTTACACCCCAATTGTCATTGAGCACCTTAGTGATAGGAGCCAGACAGTTAGTTGTACAAGAAGCGTTGGAAACAATGCTCTGACCAGCGTATGTGTCTGTGTTAACGCCGCATACAAACATAGGAGTATCATCCTTTGAAGGAGCAGACATAACAACTCTCTTGGCACCAGCCTTAATGTGTGCCTCAGCCTTCTCCTTTGTAAGGAAGAGACCTGTAGACTCTACAACATACTCAGCACCAACCTCGTTCCACTTCAGGTTTGCAGGATCCATCTCTGCAGTGATTCTGATGCGATTACCGTTAACTACCAAAGCACCGTCAGATACCTCAATAGTTCCGTTGAACTGTCCGTGCATAGTGTCATACTTGAGCATGTATGCCATATAGTCAACATCCAAAAGATCGTTTATTCCAACAATCTCAATGTCATCTCTTTCCTGTGCGGCTCTGAAAACCAGACGGCCAATACGGCCAAAACCGTTAATACCAACTTTAATTTTACCCATTTTATTATTAGTTATTAGAATTTTCGGCGCGGCAAATTTACAAATTTTTCCCATTTTAACTAAATTTGTGCAGCTATGAAGAAAAAATTGGAAATACTCCTAACCAACGATGACTCCTTTACAGCAAAGGGGTTCAGAACACTTATCTCTTTATGCTCGGCCGTGGGTAACGTAACTTGCTTTGCACCACGCACTCCGCAGAGCGGAAAGAGCGCAGCACTCTCAATGGAGACCCCTCTTTACCTGAAAGAAGAGGAGACAAAAACTGCTGCCAACGGAAACAAAATTGTAATCTACAGCTTTACCGGAACCCCTGCAGACTGTGTAAAGATGGCAATGAACACCGTATTTTCCAGAAACTGCAAGCCGGATCTTCTTATCTCCGGCATCAATCACGGTTCCAACGCCTCAACCGCATCAGTATATTCAGGCACTTTGGGAGCAACCGCAGAGGGCACCATTTACGGCATTACCTCCGTTGCCCTCTCATTGGACACCCACAATCCAGAGGCAGATTTTACCGCGGTAGAAAAGTATTTTCCTTCAATCATGGAAAACGTTCTCAAGAACCCGCCTAAAGAGGGTATCTATCTGAATATCAACTTCCCCAATATTCCTCTCAAAGATATTAAAGGAGTAAAGTTTGCTCGTCAGGGAAAGGGAATGTGGGTAGATGAATTTGAAAGATACACATCTCCAAAAGGCACTCCATATTATTGGATATCAGGCAGATTCTTAGATCAGGACAGCAAAAAGGAGGGAGACCACACCCTGCTTAAGGAGGGTTACATAACCATTGTACCTCACAGGCTGGATACCACAGATGATGAGGAAATGAAAAGATTATCAAGCACTTGGAAGATTAAGATATGAAGTACTACATGATTGCGGGAGAGGCTTCCGGAGATTTGCATGGTTCAAATCTCATTAAGGGACTCAAGGCCAAAGACCCTAATTGTCAGATCAGATGCTGGGGCGGAGATTTGATGAAGGAGGCTGGCGGAGAGCTTTACCACCACTATAAAGATACCGCAGTAAACGGTTTTGTGGAGGTGGTAACAAAACTTGGGAAGATCTTCAGCAACCTAAAAGACTGTAAAAGAGATATTTTAGAGTACAACCCAGATGTTGTTGTCTTAATAGATTACCCGGGGTTCAATTTCAGAATTGCAGAATTTGCTCACAACAAAGGATTTAAAGTATTCTACTACATAGCACCAAAAATTTGGGCCTGGAAGGAGAATCGCGGAAAAAGGCTTAAAAAATATGTAGACAAACTCTTTATCATCTTCCCGTTTGAGATAGATTACTTCAAAAACAGATGGCAGATAGATGCCATTTACAAAGGTAATCCCCTGTTGGACAGCATAGACCAGTACCCGTACATAAATGAAGACAAGGAGAGTTTCTGCAACAGAATGAACTCAAAGTACGGAACCTCTCTCAATCCGAATGACAAATACCTTGCACTTCTTGCAGGCAGCAGAAGGAGTGAGATCTCCTACCTGCTCCCGGTACTGCTTAAGACAATGAAGTATTTCCCCGGTTACAAGTTCTTTTTTGCAGCCGCTCCCTCTACCCCACTCTCTTTCTATCAGGAGATTATAAAAAAGAACGGCTTCAGTGAAGATTGTATGAGCATAATCTACGGGGAAACCTATTCCATTATGAAACACTCAGATGCGGCAATGATAAGTTCAGGTACCGCATCTTTGGAGGCGGCTCTTGTAGGTGTTCCTCAGGTTGTATGCTACAACGCCAGCGAACTCTCCTACATAATTGCCAAAGCATTGGTAAAACTCAAGTATATAAGCCTTGCCAACCTTATTGCAGACAAACTCATATTCAAAGAGTTGCTCCAGCATGAATGCAACCCGGAGATGATATCAGATGAGGTTAAAAGACTTTTGAATGATGCTCCTTACAGAGAGAAGATGCTTAAGGAGTATGCAGAGGTAAGAAGCCTTCTTGGAGGCGGAGGCGCTTCAGAGGCTGTTGCACAGGCAATGATAGATGAACTTTCAAAATAGAGATATGAAACTCCACATTTACAAATTCCAGGGTGCTGGCAATGACTTTGTAGTACTGGATAACCGCAAAGGACAACTAAAACTTACAACCAAACAGATAAACCGTCTTTGTGACCGCCGCTTTGGCATTGGTTCAGACGGACTTATGCTATTGGGAAAGAGCAAGAAATATGACTTTTCCATGCGTTATTTCAATGCAGACGGAAAGGAGGGTTCAATGTGCGGAAACGGAGGACGCTGCATAGTTGCCTTTGCAGATATGATGGGTATTAAAAAGTTTGAGTTTGAGGCAATTGACGGATACCATCGTGCAGAAGTATTAAAGAGAAAAGGTAACGGCCGCATTGTAAAACTCAAGATGAGAGACGTTTCAGAGTGCAGGAAGATTGGACGCAAGTCTTACTTTCTGGATACCGGCTCTCCTCACTACGTGGAGTTTGTAAAAGATCTGGATAACTATCCGGTAGATGTCAAAGGCAAATATTGGAGATACTACTTTGAGGGGGGAACCAACGTAAACTTTATTGAGGTTGAAGATAACCATCTGAAAATCCGCACTTACGAGAGAGGTGTTGAGGCAGAGACCTTTGCCTGCGGAACCGGTGCAACCGCCTCTGCCATAGTGGCCTGCATTGCAGGAGTAAAGCCTGCCTCCGTTAAGGGGAATAAAATAAAATACGACCTCAAAGCCAGAGGCGGTAACCTGAGCGTTGAGGCCGTTGTTTCTGATAAGAAAGAGTTTACGGAGGTTTACCTTACCGGTCCGGCAACTCTTGTCTTTGAGTGTGACGTAGAGATTTAAACTTCTCTTGGTCCAAATATCTTGCTTCCCAAACGAATAATGGTGCTGCCCTGGAGTATTGCAATCTTGTAATCCAGGCTCATACCCATTGAAAGCTCCTTAAATTCAGTCATCTGAAGATGACGCTGCTTCATCCTTGCAAAGAAACTGTAAAGGAGTGCAAACTCTCTGGTAACCTCCACGGTATCATCCGTAAGAGTTGCCATACCCATCAATCCGCAGATAGTTACGTTCTTAAGAGGATTCTCTCTTAGTCTTTCTAACAGATCCTCAACCTCCTTGAATGAGAAACCCTGCTTGGTCTCCTCCTTTGCAATGAACATCTCCAAAAGAACCTTCAGATGAAGTCCGTTCCTGCCTGCGTAATCCTCAAGTTCATAGAGAAGTTTCTCCGTGTCAACTGAGTGAATAAGAGCCGCATACGGAGCAACCATTTTAATTTTGTTGCTCTGAAGATGGCCTACAAAATGCCACTGGATATCCTCCGGCAGAGACTTAACTTTCTGCTCAAACTCCTGCGGACGGTTCTCTGCAAAAATCCTCTGGCCGGCCTCATACGCCTCCATTATCTTCTCATTGCTCTGGAACTTTGAAACGGCTGCAAGTCTCACGCCTGAAGGGAGTTCCTTCCTTATCTGATGTATATTCTCTTTAATGTCCATTATCTTTTGCTTTGTCTTTCACGTTGTAATCTCTCCTGCTCCTTAATCATCTGATCCATTCTCTCTCTCCACTTTGATTTCTTCTTTGGTTTTGCCGTCTCCGCCTTTGACTTGAGCTGCTGGTAGAGTTTCTCCTCATCTACAAAGTACTTTCTAATCACCCAGTTCTGACCTATTGAGATAAAGTTGGAGAGCATATAGTAGTAACTCAAACCTGCAGAGAAGTTGTTACAGAGCACCAGCATAAAGATTGGCATAAAGTAGAGCTGCATTCCCCTCATTCCCGCCATCTGGCCGGTGTCCGGCATCTGGTTCATATTCATCTTGGAGTAGAGGTACATAGATACGGCCATCAGTATTGCAAAGAGACTCACGTGATTACCGTACATTGGAATGTTAAAGTTCAAGTCCAGAATGGAATCGTATCCGCTCAAATCCTGAGCCCAAAGGAACGGATGCTGACGCAACTCAAATGATACAGGGAAGAAGCGGAACATTGCAAAGAGAATAGGAATCTGCAGCAACATAGGAAGGCATCCTCCCATCATATTCACTCCCGTCTTACGGTAGAGAGCCATTGTCTCCTGCTGCTTCTTCATAGCGTCCTCCTTGCGAGGATACTTCTTGTTAATCTTCTCAATCTCAGGCTTCAATACCCTCATCTTTGCAGAAGAGAGATAAGACTTGAAGGTAAGAGGAGTAAGCACCAACTTAAGCAGTATGGTCATTATCAGAATGATAATACCGTAGTTGGAAATGAAGCGGCGCAAAAAGTCAAAGGTGTTGATGATTATCACGCGGTTAATCCATCCTATGATGTGCTTACCCATAGGGATAATCTTCTCAAAACCACTGTCATAGCTCTTGAGTTCCTTGTAGAGGTTAGGACCAAAGTAGAAGTGGAGAGGAATGTTTACATCCTCGCCCCTGCCGTAGTCCATCTGCATATTTGCAGCGCAGTCAAAGAGCGCTTTCTCCTCATTGTCTGGAGCAAGGAACTTGTATGCAAGTGAACCGCTGGTAAAATTATCGTCAGACTTAAGTATTGCGGAGAAGAACTGCTGGTGGAAAGCAAACCAGGAGAGGCGGGTTGTTATCTTCTTCTCGCTCTCGCCCTTACGCATTCCCAAGTCCTCAACAGACTTATCCTCCGGATATTTATAGTTTACCGTAGAGTAATTCTTCTCGTTGTCAAACCCCTTCTCAAATCTTGAAATTCTCAATGCCCAATCCAAGTCAAAACGGGTAGCATTGTTTGCAAGCTTTGCCGCCAGATTGTTTGTAACAATATTGAAATCAAGCATATAGGAATCTGCAGGAAGCTTGTAGACAAAATCTACAGAGGAACCGTCAGCAAACGGCAGACGGAAAGTGATTGAACTGTCTGTGGCAGACTCCACGTTAAATGCAAAAGCATTTGTGCTAATCTTCTGATTTGTAAAGAAGGAGAGAGCCATATTGGAGTAGTTCTCCTTCACCATATAGAGAGCGGCACTGTCGTAGGTGTAATAATCTTTAACCAATGCGCTTCTGATCTGCGCTCCCTTAGTAGTAAACTCTATCTTAAGTTTGTTGTTTTCAAGAACATAAAACTCCTCCGGAATGTTCTTGGACAACTCCAGAAGTGAATCGGTATAGGTTGGGCCTGCTATAACCTCCTCTGCAGCAGGAGTTACCATAGCCGTATCCGCAGGTATCTGCTTATCTTCAACAATACCCAAACGGACATTTCTGATGGAATCTGCAACTCTTAAAGAGTCTGCTACTCTTGGGTTTGTAAGGGCCTCAACTCTTGCAAGGGAATCCTTTAAGAAGGCCTCTCTTGCCTGTTTCTTAAAATTGTATGAGTTATACCAACTGAAACCTATGAGAATCAATCCAATAAGGACGAATCCCAAGACCGTATTTTTCTGCATCTCTAAAACTCTTTGTCTATCATTTTAATCTTCTGCTCCAGAGACTTGAGCTCCTGGCGTCCGGCCTCAATCTTCTGCTTAATCTCCTCAATCAGTTTATCTGCATTTGCAGACTTTGCAAAGAAGCCCATATTGTTCTCAAGGGTAGCAATATCCGTCTCCAGTTTATGGAACTTGTTAAGGAGTTTCTCTCTCTCAAGCCTTATTCCGCGGTCACCCCTTCCTGATGTCTTTGCATCTGTAATAAGACGGCGAATACGTCCCAACTTCTTCTCTGCATCAACATCTCTGATTGCCTCAAAGTGCTTGTTAAGAGCCTCATCGTAAGCCTTTTGCAAAGCCTCCTTCTCTTTGAAAGGAACAAAGCCAACTGAATTCCACTTGTTAATGAACTCCTCCAAAGCAGCCTTGTCAGACTCGGCGCCCTGGCTCTGGTAATTCTCAATCTCCTCAATCAGAGCCTTTTTAGCTCTCAGGTTCTCATCAAACTTCTCATCCTCAGAACCAAAGTGCTTAGCCTTATTTGTGAAGAACTCGTCACACGCAGCACGGAATCTCTTCCAAACAGCCTCAGACTGCTTTCTTGCAACAGGACCTATAGTCTTCCAAACATTCTGAAGATTAATGAGTTGGTCTGTTGTCTTCTTCCAATCCTGGCTGTCTTTAATCTTCTCCGCCTGCTGGCAAAGATCCAGCTTCTTATTGAGATTCTCCTGCATAAGACTCTTAAAGTCAGCGTAGTACTGACGTTTAGCCTGGTAGAATTTATCACAGGCCGTACGGAATCTTACGTAAACCTTCTGATTGTCTTTCTTTGAAGCAAAACCAATTTTCTTCCACTTCTCCTGCAGCTCTCCAATCCTCTTGGTGAGAGAGTTCCACTGGCCTGGCTCCACCTTTTCCAAGGCAGCAACAACCTCCTCCGCAAGTGCGCAGAGTTCGTTTTTAGCCTTCAGATTTGCCTTATGCTCATCCTTAATGTTTGTGAAGTACTCCTGATGTCTCTTATTGATTTTGGAGGTAGCCTCTTTAAATCTCAGCCAAATCTCCTCTCTCTTATCCTTAGAAACCGGACCCAGCTCCTTCCACTCCTCATGCAGTTTCTGAAGCTCTTCAAACGCCTTAACCGCATCTTTGTCATCTACAAGCTTTTCCGCCTTCATACAAAGCTCAACCTTAGCCTCGTAATTCTTTTTAAAGTCCAGATCTCTAAACTCTTTGTTAATCTTTAGGAAGTCATAGAACTTTTCCATAGTGCGGTTGTACTGATCCCACACCTGGCGCGCCTTCTCCTGAGGCACACTGCCAATGGATTTCCATTTAGCCTGTAACTCCCTGAATGTAGGGAGAGTATGATTCATATCTTCCGCCTTTTCCAAAAGATTGTTTATGGCCTCAATGATGCCCAACTTTTGGGTGAGATTCTCCTCCTTCTTTGCCTGCATCTCCTGATTGAAATTTGAACGGGAAACCTTGTAGCGGGCATACAAATCCTTGAATGCCTTCTCCACATCCTCAAAAGGATTTGGCTGAGTATCAGCCTGTCCAATCTCCACAAAAGCACCGGATGCTATCTTCTCCTTCCTAAGCACTTTATAGAAAGCGGCCTTAATAGGTTCCGCAAACTTGTAAAGAGCCTGCTGATCTCCCTTTTCAATCATCTTTTCAAATAACGAGAGTATCTCATTTAGAGATTTTTCAGACAAATCTGTCTTTTCATCTAGAATCTCCTGCGCTTGATCCTCATTCTGAGCTGCTTCAGACTGCTCAGCAACCGGCTCCGTCACCTGCTGGTTCTCAGCAGTTTCACTCTCCTGCGCATTTAAAGCGGTAGTCTTTTCTTCCATTAGAATTGAATTAATATGTACTTAAAAATTGCGTGGAGGCAAATATAACTAAAAAAGCGATAGATAGTGCCACAAAAGCGTTATCTTTGCCTATATGGCAAAAGGCAAATACACAAGAAAGAGAGGCTCTCTCAGAATAGACATCATAAGCGGAGTACCCCAACTGCTGGAAAGTCCGTTAAATCATTCCATTGTAAAACGAGCCAGAGACAAAGGACTCGTGTACATAGAGGTGCATGATATAAGAGACTATGCCACAGGCAAATACCGCAAGATAGACGATTACAGTTACGGCGGAAGTGCAGGTATGGTACTGATGGTAGAACCTATCTACAAGGCAATTACAGCCCTCACCAGGCAGCGCAAGTATGATGAAGTCATTTTTCTTTCTCCCGATGGTGAACAGTTTGACCAGCCTATGGCCAACACCCTGTCACTTAAAAAGAACCTCATACTCCTTTGCGGCCATTATAAAGGGATAGATCACCGCATTCGTGAACACCTGATAACCAAAGAGATATCAATAGGCAACTATGTACTCAGCGGAGGAGAGATTGCCGCCGCTGCAATAACAGACACACTAGTAAGACTAATCCCAGGAGCGCTCACAGATGAAACCTCCGCCCTTACAGACAGTTATCAGAACTCACTTCTCTCACCGCCCGTCTACACCCGTCCCGCCAACTTTAAAGGCTGGAAGGTCCCGGATGTCCTCCTGAGCGGAGACCACAATAAGATATCTAAATGGCAAGACGAGCAGGCCCTGGCCCGTACCAAAGCCCTGCGTCCAGAGTTACTGAAATAGGTACGGCCTGCCGCCAACAAAAAAAGCCTCATCAGTCGTAACTGATGAGGCTTTTTGAAGTTGGCGGCTACCCACTTTCCCACTTGGTATAGCAGTATCATAGGCGTGAACGGGCTTAACTTCTCTGTTCGGAATGGGAAGAGGTGGATCCCC
>JAFZIN010000007.1 GCA_017554305.1 Bacteroidales bacterium
AAGGCCGTTAGGGACTTTGAGAAATACCTTACACTTACCTCATCCAAAGGAGATTACGCACTGGAGAGCAAACTGAGAATTGCAGACTGCAAGTTTATGCAGAGAGACTTTAAGGCGGCCTCCTCTCTGTATGACGAGGTGGCAAAATATACATCCTCACAATCATTGTATGCGCCTCTGCAATCCGCAATAGCACAGGGACTTTTACAGAACAACAAAAAGAAGATAGAAATCCTCAGCGGCATAACCTCCGTAAATTACAGTTCTGCAGAGCAGTACACGGAGGCACTCTATGAGTTGGGACGCACATATCTTCAGACCAACAACAACTCTCTGGCAAAGACCACCTTTAAGAGACTGCTCAATGACGCTCCGGATAACAGGTTCTATTACAAGGCATTGCTGGAGTTGGGAATGATGGCTTCCAATGATAAGAACTTTGCAGAGGCAAAAGATTACTACAAGAAGGTAGTGGAGCAGAGCCCAATAAAGGAGGAGCAGCAGACTGCGCTCAACGCTTTGGAGAATATCTACCAGGCAGAGAATAAACCGGAGGAGTTTTTGGCATACGCTGCAGATAAGGATGTTACAGGAGAGACAGAAGAGGAGAAGGAGAGGTTCATATTCAACTCCGCAGAGCAGATTTACCTGGCGGAGAAGTACGAGGCGGCGGCCTCCGCACTGGAGAAATTTATTGAGAGGTTCCCTCAGAGTAAGAATATGGATAGAGCAATCTTCTATCTGGCAGACAGTTACACCAAGTGCGGAGAGTACGCCAAGGCGGCCGGCATATACGGAATGCTGGAGACTCTTGCTACGGATGTTGCTCAGAAAGAGAGCTATGCAATGCGTAAGATAGAACTGCTTTACAAGGCGGAGGAGTTCAACAAAACCGTTTTGGAAGCGTCATCATTTATAGAGAAATACTCTAATGAGGAGGCACGTAGGAAGGCGCTCTGGTACAAGGGTAAATCTCTGTGGGAAGAGGGAGAGAGAGAAGATGCTGTGGCGGCGTTGGGTGATGTGGCGGAAAACCCTAAGGATGAGATGGGTGCGGAGGCCGCCTACCTGCTCATAAAGGATGCGTTTGACAGCGGAAACTTTGATAAGGTGGAGACTCTGGTATTTGCGCTGAGCGAGCAGAAGACAGGTGAAAGGTTCTATCTGGCAAAGAGTTACCTGCTGCTGGGAGACTCCTACCTGGAGAAGGGAGACAAAGAGGGTGCAAGGCAGGTTTATGAAAGCATCTACAAGTCTTACAACGGACAGGGAGACATAAAAGCGGTGGCCAAAAGTAAGATGGAAGCTATCGGGAAGAAATAGAAAATTATAAAGTTTTAAAGATATGAGAAAGAGCAAATTAACCACAAAGATTACGGGGTCGTTGTTACTCCTCTTTTTATCCGCCTCTCTCCTTTGCGCCCAGAACGGAAGGGTTGAGGTTACCAAAGACTTTAACACGGATTTGACCGGTGCAAAAAAGGGGGCTATGAAGATAGATTTCTCAGACACGCTGAGAAACTTCAACCTCAATATGAAGTACAAAATTCTGGAGAGGCAGATGAGGGATCTATACTCCTTTACCCCTACTCCGTCTGCAAATATCTCATCTACAAAGGCTGCGGAGACTCCGGAGTTTGCCGCAAAGGTTGGATTCGGGCTTCCTGTGGCTCCATCCTTTGGATTCTACTACCAGCCTGCCTTTGCCTCACTTAACACAGATGCCACCAACCTGCTGACTCTCAAGGCCAACTATGACGGCTACTTTGGAAAGGCCCGCCTTGCAGGCACAGGAGATGACGGCATGGTTCATACTTACAAGGATAAGGCAAAAGCCTACAGCAACAAGGCGGGAGTGAGCGCTGCTTACACTACCCTATGGGCAGACGGACAGGTAGATGCAGAGGCCTTCTATAACCGCGGACACTACACCTATTACGGAGTGAACTGGTCATACTATGTTAATGATTTAACTGCAGCTGATAAACTCTCTCTGCTCAATAACAAGAGTTATCTGAAAGACAACCAGTCACATACATACAATCAGGTTGGAGTGAAAGTGGAGGCAAAGTCCTCAGATTCTGAGAAATATGAGGGAAAGTTCAGGTATAACGCAAAACTGTCGGTGACATATACAGGTGATGATGCAAAGTTCGGACTTCTTGGAACAGGCAGAACAAACCACAGTTTGGACAGAAAGGAGAGCCTCATTAAGGCAAGCGTTGAGGCGGGTCCTACCATTGGAAAATACTCTATGGTTACCGTTGGAGTGAACTCTGAGAGTTCCTTATTCTCAGGTAATTTTGGAGACAAGTATAACTTCTCTCTGCTGGATGCGTCACTCAGTTACAAACTCAGAAGAGACAAACTCTCTATGGATTTGGGAGCAAAGGTAAGTTTCAACTTTAACAACAAGAGCGGCACAGACAGGTACCATCACTATGTATTCCCTAAAGTCTCAATACTTTATGAGATGACAGAGGGCACAACCTGGGGTTATCTGAATGCAGACGGCGGAAACGACATCAACAGTTACGCCTCACTTCTGGAAAGATGCCCGTATATTTACCCGCTTATAGATATTAGGGAGAGCAGTACCCCTGTTGAGGTGAAAGCCGGAATTAAGGGCATTGAAGGGGGAAATTTCAGCTATAATTTCTATATGGGTGGAGCCTACCGCAAAGGATTGCTGCAGTTCTACGGAAATCCTATAAATGCAATCTACTCAAATCACGTGGAGTTCAACCTGGGATTCCAGACAGATTATAAGACCAGAGGATTTGCTGCAGGAGCGGGAGCCAAGTACTCCTTCTACTCAGACGGAAAGATGTACCGCGGATTTGTTCAGAATTTGGATGGTGCTGAGATAACGGGGGCAACGGTAGAAAACAGGGTTGCAAAGGGCAAGCCTGCGGGCTATCCGCCGTTTGAAGCAAACCTCTATGCGGAGTGGAATTGGGATGAGAAATTATTTATAGGTGCAACCCTATACGGAAGGAGCAAAACTATGGCCACTCCGTTCACCCAGTGGGCAGACAGAACACAGAAGTATAAAGCGTATGCAAACCTCTCATTATATGCGCAGTACGCCATAAATGACAACTTCACCGCATACGCCTTTGCGGGTAACCTTTTAAACAAGGATATCATCAACTACGGAATGTATGTAGAAAAGGGCATAAACGGGGGGCTCGGAGTCTTGATTAAGTTCTGATTTTTTCTTAAATTTGCTAGGATTTAAATTAAAGAAAAAATGAGCGAAAAAGAGATGAATGCGAATGCTGCCGCCGAGAATTACAATGCGGAAAGTATTCAGGTTTTGGAAGGATTGGAGGCCGTTAGAAAACGTCCTTCTATGTACATTGGAGATATTGGAGAGAGAGGTTTGCACCACCTGGTCTATGAGGTTGTAGATAATTCTATAGATGAGGCACTTGCAGGGTACTGTAACAACATATCGGTTACAATTAATGAAGACAACTCAATTACCGTAAAGGATAACGGACGTGGAATTCCTACGGGAATGCACGAGAAAGAGCACCGCAGCGCCCTTGAGGTTGTACTTACAATTCTCCACGCGGGAGGTAAGTTCAACAAGGGAAGTTACAAAGTATCAGGAGGTTTGCACGGTGTGGGCGTTTCCTGCGTAAATGCCCTCTCCACCCATCTGAAGGCGGAGATTCACAGAGAGGGAAAGATCTTTGTTCAGGAATACTCTAAGGGAAAGCCAATTACAGAGGTTAAAGTTATTGGCGAGGCTTCAGATACCGGAACTATCATCACCTTCTCACCGGATCCTGAGATTTTTACGCTTACTACGGTTTACAACTACGATACCCTTGCTGCAAGACTGCGTGAGCTTGCCTTCCTTAACAAGAAGGTGCGCTTAACCCTTACAGACAAGAGAGTTAAGGAGAAGGGAGATGACGGAGTTGAGAGGCCTGCGGAGAAGACAGAGGTCTTCTACTCTGAGGAGGGTCTGAAGGAGTTTGTGGCTTATCTGGACGGTAACCGTACTCACCTTACAGAGACCCCTATCTACCTTGAGACAGATAAAACCGGCGTTCCTATTGAGATTGCAATGCAATACAACACTGAGTACAGTGAGAACGTGCACTCTTACGTGAACAATATCAACACTATAGAGGGCGGTACTCACCTTACCGGCTTCCGCGGCGGTCTCACCTCAACCCTTAAGAGTTATGCAGAAAAGCAGGGACTTTTAAAGAACGCCAAGGTTGAGATTTCTCCAGATGATTTCCGTGAGGGTCTTACGGCGGTTATCTCCGTTAAGGTTGCAGAGCCTCAGTTTGAGGGTCAGACCAAGACCAAGCTGGGAAATGCAGAGGTTCGCTCCGCTGTAAGCAAGGCGGTTAGCGAGGCTCTGGAGAACTATCTGGAGGAGAATCCTAAAGAGGCCAAGAAGATTGTAGATAAGGTTATTCTGGCCGCTCAGGCAAGACAGGCTGCAAGAAAGGCTCGCGAGATGGTTCAGAGAAAGAGCGGTATGAGCGGTGTGGAAATGCCCGATAAACTGGCAGACTGTTCGGACAGAGACCCGGCTAAATGTGAGCTATTTATCGTGGAGGGAGATTCTGCAGGCGGTACTGCAAAAGAGGGTCGTAACCGTCAGTATCAGGCAGTTCTTCCGTTAAGAGGTAAGATTCTCAACGTGGAGAAGGCTATGGAACACAGGGTGTTTGACAGTGATACCATCCGCAACATCTACACCGCACTGGGAGTTACAATTGGCACTGAAGAAGACAGCAAGGCACTTAACCTCAGCAAGTTGAGATACCACAAGATTATCATTATGGCAGATGCCGATGTGGACGGTGCGCACATTACCACACTCATTCTCACCTTCTTCTTCCGTTATATGATAGATCTGATTAAGAACGGATACGTTTACTGCGCGGCTCCTCCTCTTTATAAAGTTGAGAAGAAGAGCCAGAAAGAACCTAAGCCAAACTACTGCTGGTCTGATGAGGAGAAGGATAAGATTGTTGAGCAGTTGGGCGGTATAAACAGCGTTAGAATACAGCGTTACAAAGGTTTGGGTGAGATGAGTCAGGATCAGTTGGCAGATACTACTATGGATCCTGCTAACAGAGTTCTTAGAAAAGTTTACATTGAAAATGCAGCGGAGGCTGACAGAATATTCTCTATGCTTATGGGTGACGATGTTCCGCCAAGAAGAGAGTTTATTGAGCAGCACGCTAAATACGCAAACATTGATGCATAGCAAACTTAAATATCTGATATTAGCCCTTTTCTCCCTGCTGGTTCTGCTTCCGGGTGAGGCCGATGCCCAGTCCAAGTTGGGCAAACTCTTTGGTAAGAAACAGAAACAGGTTGTAGAGGAGGAGCCGGAGTATCAGATACCGCTCTATTTACTGCTTCCAAGGCAGTACCTTAAGAACATAGATTACCTATCTACCACAGGTAACACTCTGGATGAATTTTCCGGAGATATCTGGAATGAGATTGGCTATGTTCCGGAGATTACCATTCCGCTTGCAAAGGGCACTAAGCCTGAGAGTTATGCAGGCAAGTTCAATCTTAAGGAGTATACAAGGATGGTTCTTGAGGCGGAGAAACAGGGAGATGACGAGGATGATGACATAGACTACTCGGAGACTCCTGAGGAGTACAACATCTGGTCTAACGCCTCCATAAATCCTTATAACGTAAAGCTTTCTGAAATGAAAGATACGGTAAGGATAGACGTAAGCAGTTACACCTCCCCTGGGTACAAGTATGTAACTTCCGAATTTGGAGGGCGTTGGGGGCGTCTGCATGCCGGAATAGACCTCAAGGTCTTTAAGGGAGATACCATCAGAAGCGCCTTTGACAAAGGTATTGTGAGAATTGTAAAGTTTGACAGAAGAGGATACGGTAACTATGCGGTTATAAGGCATGAAAACGGACTGGAGACTCTCTATGGTCACATGAGTAAAGTGCTTGTGGCAGAAGGAGATACGCTAAAGGCCGGAGAGGCTGTTGGACTTGGCGGAAGCACCGGAAGATCTACGGGACCTCACCTTCACTTTGAGCTGCGTTATTTGGGCAACCCTATCAATCCAAGAGATGCTATAGATTTTGACAAGAACAAAATTCTTGATAAGACACTTGTTCTCTGCCAGGACAACTTTCAGTATCAGAACGTTAAGTTCTCCAAGAAGTCTAAGAGAGGAAGAAAGGGAAGCGCAAACTATACAAAGGGCAGTAAGAACAGCAAGGGCAAGACCAAGTTCCCTGCAGGTGCAAAGGTTATTACCGTTAAGAAGGGAGATACGCTGGGAGGTATAGCAAAGAGACACGGCACCACCGTTGCCAGATTGCAGAAACTCAACGGAATAAGAGGCACTATGATTCGTGCCGGCCAGAAACTCAGAGTTAGATAGAAAGATAAACAGTTAAAATACAACGTAATGGACATTTTTGAAAGAATACAACAGAACGAAGGCGGTCCTCTGGGGCAGTATCGTAAAAGAGCTAAAGGCTACTTCATGTTCCCTAAATTGGAGGGTGAAATTCAGCCATACATGACATTCCAGGGTAAGAAGATGCTTACCTGGACATTCAACAACTATCTGGGGCTTGCAAACGATCCTGAGGTTAGAAAGGCAGATGCAGAGGCTGCTGCAAAGTGGGGACTTGCATATCCTATGGGTGCAAGAATGATGAGCGGCCATACCTCACTGCACGAGCAACTTGAGAGAGAACTCGCTGAGTTTGAGTGCAAAGAGGATGCTTTCCTCTTCAACTTCGGATACCAGGGAATGATTTCCACACTGGACGCTCTCCTTACCAGAAGAGACGTTGTTGTATATGATGAAGAGTGCCATGCCTGCATTATGGACGGACTGAGACTTCATATTGGTTACAGAATGAAGTATGCTCACAATGATATTGCAGACTGCGAGAAGGTTCTGGGCCGAGCAACCAAGCGTGCAGAGGAGCAGGGAGGCGGCGTTCTCCTTGTAACTGAGGGAGTTTACGGAATGACCGGTGCTCTGGGAATTCTGGATAAGATTGTAGAACTCAAAAAGAAATTCAAGTTCAGAATACTTATTGACGATGCTCACGGATTTGGAGTTATGGGTGCCCACGGAAGAGGAACATCTGAGGAACTCAACTGTATGGATGGCATAGACCTCTACTTTGGTGCTTTTGCAAAAGCAATGGCCTCAATCGGAGGTTTTGTTGCAGGTCCAAAGGATATCATCAACTACCTGAGATACAACCTTAGAAGTCAGATATATGCAAAGAGTCTCCCTATGCCTTTCGTAGAGGGCAACCTTAAGAGACTTGATCTTATCCGCAAGGGTGATGAGAGAAGAAAGCACCTCTTTGACGTAGCACGTGCACTGCAGAACGGTTTGAGAAAGATGGGATATGACATTGGTCCTGCAGAGGCTTGCATTACTCCTGTGTTCATTCACGGTACCGTTCCTGAGGCAACCAACATATTGGTAGACCTCAGAGAGAACTACAACATCTTCTGTTCTGTAGTTGTATATCCTGTTGTTCCTCAGGGCGTTATTATGTTCCGCCTCATCTGCACCCAAATGCACCAGATGGAGCACGTAGAGTACACTCTTAAGGCGTTTGCAGAGATTAAAGAGAAACACGCAAAGGGACTCTACAGCGGAAGCACAGATATTCAGGACAGAGCCATTGACTAATGGGACGGTTTGACAATAAAGTAGTTATAGTTACAGGGGCCAGTTCGGGAATCGGACTGGCCGCTGCTCGTCAGTTTGCAAGTGAAGGTGCAAGCGTTGTTCTTGCAGCCAGAAGTGCAGACAAACTCAAACAGACCTTCTGCGAACTCTCTCATAAAGGGCAGGAAGCCAACCGTTTCCTTGCCGTTCCTACAGACGTCACCAAGGAGGAGGATTGCAAAAGGCTGATTGAAGCCACAGTGCAGAAGTTTGGAAAGATAGATGTTCTTGTAAACAATGCCGGCATCTCAATGAGGGCAATGTTCAAGGATTTGGATCTTTCCGTCATCAAATCTCTGATGGATGTAAACTTCTGGGGTACAGTTTACTGCACCAAGTACGCCCTGCCTCACCTGCTTGAAACCAAGGGAACAGTTGTGGGAGTCATCTCCATTGCGGGCTTTAAGGGACTCCCTGCTAGAACCGGTTACTCTTCATCCAAGTTTGCTATTTACGGATTCCTGGATACCCTTAGAGTTGAGCACCTTAAAGACGGTCTAAACGTACTGGTATTTGCTCCGGGATTCACCGCCTCCAACGTTAGGTTTGCCGCCCTTACGGCAGACGGAACGCCTCAGGGTCAGACCCCTAGAGAGGAGGGCAAGATGATGAGTGCAGAGACCTGCGCCAGGAAACTCACCAACGCAGTGCACAAGAGAAAATCTCAGGTGATCCTCACCCCTATTGGCAAACTAACCGTTTACCTCAACAAGTTCTTCCCACGTCTTGTAGACCGCCTGGAATACAACTACATGAAAAAGGAACCCGACTCCCCTTTGAAATAAAAGTTATTTCAATACCTTTGTGGCGAAAAGTTTGTGAAATTTTAGTTTCAAACGGGCGGCAATAGTCGCCCGTTTATTTTTTAACCGAGGTAAAGGCGCACAAGCGCGTTTACAATGGGAAAGTTGTAAATCTTCTCTATCCCCTCGGTAACGGGAGCCGGGTAATTCAATGAGAATTGATTACTCGGCTCCTTCATTGTTACATATAGTGCGGATAGTATACTATACATCCCAACTCACAAAAATTTTTTGTGAGTTCAATTGTGATTGTTTACCAAGCTATATACTGTTTATTCTCAGGAAGAAATGAAATATTAAAGGCCGCCGTAGATGTTTACGCGACCTTTATTATAATAATACATAATCAATAGAATAACGGGTTACTCGGTAAATTCATTTGACTTTATCTCTCAAAATATCTATAATTAATTACTTTATTATTTGATAGTAAGAAATCTGTGGCTTATTTGAATAGTATGCCTTAGCAATTTCTTTAGCAGCGTTGATTCGATATTTATTCAGGGCTATTTTTGAATCATATCTCTTTAACTCTCTTTGTATTTCTTCTTTCCTCTGTTTTTCAACGTTATTCATAATGGTATTGAGCAACAAAACACTTTCTTTATAGCTAGGGCTCTCTGGATCTACTAAAGCTAAAGTTTGGGCCGCAGACTCATAATCTTGCACTGCAATCTGAGCTCTTGCTTCTTGGACTAATTCAGCAGATTTTTGTTTTTGATACTCCTTAAATATTTCAAGTGTCACCTTATACACTTTAGGATAAGAAGGAAGGACTTCTGGATATAGAGCAAGTTGAGCTAATGCTTCTTCATATAAATGTTGTGATGCAAGAGATTTTGCTTTTAATATGAATGATTTACAGTATTGTTCATCATAATCATATATTCTCTTCTTACAATCCGAAATGAATACTGAATATCGTTTATTATTGGCATCTATGTTTGACATTGCATTTGCTGTAGCCTCCTCAATGCTAAATCCGTTTCCAATGATAGTCATTGAAATTGAGCCAATTACTGTTCTGTTTCTAAGTTGAGCTACATTAATTGACAAATCAATCTTAACTGTAACAATATTCCTCATTCCTCCTTCCACTCTTTGGATATCATAAACAGAAAGAGTAGGATACATGATGAATGCACCATCATTGATAGCAGCAACTCCATTCACAGTTGCTATCTGAGTTAATTTCTGAGACAGACGAAGAAGGCCTGGTTGAGAAAAATGTTCTAATGATTCTGGGCAAATGACCCCAATACACACATCATACCTTTCCGTCTGTGAAAAACCAGAAAGACAACTAAAGACTAATATGATAGAGATTAAACATTTTTTCATTATTTATACTATTTGATGGTAATATATATTGTATTTCCTTTAATGTCCCTACTAATATTCAAGCCTAATGATCTCATAAACTTAAAAATCTCAAGAGCAAACTTATTGGTATTATAGTTATTACCAGTATTGGGATCCTTGAGAGGAATTCTCACATCATCAAAGATCATCTGCTTATCAGTAGTACCTTGAATGTGATAATTATTTTTATATGCATGTTCTTCCATCCACAATTCAAGTTCATCAGATAGTTGTAATTCTTGAGTACCGACATTGGATGACATGCTATATGTAGAATTGGCATCAAATCCAAAGTTTATTATGATTGAGCGTCCATTATTAACGATATCTGTAAATTTTTCCTGAATTACATTAAGGAAATCGGTCGCACAACTTTCAATAGCTTTACTAGCAAGCTTACCGATGTCATCAGTGTAAAACTTATTGCTTTCTCCAACCTTATTCGCAAGCGAATTACCGGTTGAAATCTCATAGGCTGTAACTATAATCTTAACTGAGTTCCCTGAAGGCGTTAATAGTACATTATCCTCGGCTTCTACATAAACATCTGCTCCTGACATCTGAATGATTTGAGACTTAAGATCAGTTTGATTACCAGAGGCAAAGATGTTGTTGTCATTTGCCGATTTCAATTTTGCCGTAAAATCTACAGTTGTGAACCCACGAGAATCAAAAGCTTCTTTAATCTTTGTGAGAACTATTCGTTTGTTAACATCAGATTCCAATATAGTCCTAATATCTTCTCCTTCTTTGGTATATGGAATTACCATTATCTTAGGCTGTACTGTTTGAACTGAAACAACTGGTGTGGTTTCTTGTGAAAATGCTGTACTTATAGTAACAATTATCAAAAGCACAATTATGATTATTTTTCTCATATTCATTATGTTAAAGACCAAACTTTCTGATTATTCCATTTTGCTCTAAATCTTTCCTCAAAGCAAAAATATTAACAGTTATGTCAGCTGTAATAGTCCATTTTTTATATTTTGTCCATGAGTAATTTGTAACAGGAACAGAGGAAATGATAAAACTTTTGTGCCTGCCCTTTTCAAAGAGCTCCTTAAAATATCTTGGATTGGCTTGAAGAGCCTGATCCTCCCTAAGGGATATCAATGGATTATTATATTGAGAACCCGGAATACCTCTAAAAAGAATTGACTCTAAGGCATTTTTCTCAGCAGCATCAAGAGATTCAATCTTATGCTTGCCAAAACCAGTAGCTCTTAAAGTTATCGTATTATTCTGCTCAGAAACTATAACGCAAGATTGAACTGGATATACTTTCGGTGAACAGGATATAATTATGGTCATTAAAGATGAAAGAAGTAATAACTTTCTCATAATCAATAGACTATTAGTTTGCATTCCATTTTATCATTAGCAGAGAAACGAGAAAATAACTCCATCCCTATTTTCTTAGGGACCTCACACTCACAGAAATAATCGCCCGCTACCTTTATAACCTTTATAACTCCGATTTCAGATGGGTAAGGATGTCCATCTAATAACTCAACATATTCTACACTAAACTTGTCTCCAACCTTAACTCCTTGTCTTGTTCCAGCTGCCAATAATACCTTGGTCGCCGAAGAATTTTTACAATCAATTATTTTAACAATGTGAGTAGTCAAAGGGAAATTCACCCTGAAGTATTCCTCGAGTTCATTTTTTAGAGATGCCATAGCATTATTTACCGCACTTTCTGGAGATAACATCAATTCGCTGGTTTTACCTTGAAAACTAGTAGCTTCTGTACTAAGACCAGTTTCAACGTCGACTACCTTCATTTGGAATGCCACACTTGCCTGATATCCCTTAACAGTTCCATTGGTATTCTTTATTGCATATACTGGAATTTTGGTAATATGTCCGGTAATCATCTTTTCTGCAGCGACGGCAATTCCTTGATTAACAGTATTTTTACTATCGATAAAGGCCTCGCTCTTTTGTAATTCCAACTCTGCTTGAACTTTATCTATGCTAGTTCTATCTACGACTCTGAAACAATGAGTATTCGTAAGAATCTCTACCACATTCTCAGTCACAAGACCTGAATATTGTTGACTTCCTTCACATGAAAAGGCGGCAACTCCAACAACTATCCTATTATCTTCTTGCGCGTGGAGATAAACTCCACACGCAATGAACGATAGAATAAATACAATGGCATTTTTCATATTTAAAGATTAGATGCAGACTTGGCTGTTTCAACCATTGATGCAATAGCCTTTGCTTGAGCAGCAGATTCTTCAAGGAGAATAGGTGTGGCATCTGAAGTGAATTTGGTCATCGCAGCCAACTTAGCCGCTTTTAGTGGGTTTTTGATCTCTTTAGCCTTTTTTGCTGCATCTTCAGATAATTTTGTCGCTTTTGCAACTGCGTCTCCTTCATCTGCAATTGAGGCAGAGAGTTCGAGAATGTCGTCCAAAGATGGCTTTACAATAGTGACATCGGTTACACCATCTTTTGTCTCACCGATTTGTCTATAATATAAATTTTCCAACTTTTCGCTATTTTTCACAGCCGATTCAGCCGCATTTAGCACTGCATTAGCGTGGGCATCAACCTCAGGAACACCTGTTGCTTTGGGAAATTTTTTGCATAATTCGGAGAGTTTTTGAGCACGTGTGACAGAAGCACTAATTTCTTCTTTAGTTTGAGCAATGACATTTGTTGCAACCAGGAGAGTTGCCATCATCAAAACAATCTTTTTCATAACTTTTTTATTCTTTTAGTTAACATGATTTTTTGTTTCTGTCATTAGGCTAAGAGACACAAAAAACGCGAGCGAAACTTGCTCTTATTGAGGTCGTAGGAAACCCTTAGGGAAACAAGTAACGCCCGCGTAAATGTTACGTGGACATAGATACTTGTTCTTGATCCCTAAATTCTTTTGAAATTTCCTACGTTTCAATTAAGACCGAACAAATAGCTAACGCTGTATGTCTGTCATTTTATAGCTTTCACCCAAATGACTTAACAAATCTAATTAAATTAAAAGTATTATCCAAACCGAATACTATGTTATTAACTCAATCTATGCAATGTCGGCCTTTTAAAAGGGTTACCCCAAAAATAGAATAGCTGAAATACAATTTATTCCGTAAAAGAAATAAAACAGTGTTTTTTTATCGGACAAAAAACTTATTGTGCTGATTAATAAGGTTTTTACGCACTATACGGGTGACGCATGAATCAGTCAAAGAGGTCGTCCAGCGTGATAACATTTTGAAAAATACCAGAGTATTCGTTGTTCAATAGTCCAAATGTAGTCACAAGGACAGGATTGATTGTACTGCGCTTGGGAATCATTGTATCAAGTCGGTTGTATCTGCCAACTAAAACACGGTCGTATGACTTTGTAACTGTGTACTCATCATTATAGAATTTCATTTCGCACATATTAACAATATTGTCCTTGCGTTCTATTATAAGGTCTATCTGACTCCCATCCACTTCATCGTCACCTTTGACTAACCAGTTGGACTGATTGGATGATACTCCGGAAATACCAAGTGCCTTCTTAATCTTGTCAATGTGTCTAAGACATACTTCTTCGAATGCGAAACCTCGCCAGCTACTGATACTCTGCGAGGTAACGTTTGTCAACCAGAAATCGTTATCCAATCGGCTACGTCCCTTGACGTATTTTAAATAGAAAAGACAGAAAGCGTCAACCAACTTATAATGCTCATCTCTTTTTGACTGGCCAAGAGGAACATATTTCATCACAAAATCGCTGGTCAAAAGAGCATTAAGCATTTTTGACAATAGCCCATTATCTCCCAGTTTTGTTTTATCTATGATATCCTTTCTAGTGTAACCGCTTCTTCGTCCGGCAAGGAGTTCAACAATTCTTTTCATCTCTTCAGGATTGCTAAATACCGATGAGAACAAGCGGTCATACTCGCTATCAAGAACGCACTCATCTGAAAAGAAAATATTGTCGATATTTTGAGCTAGGCTAAATCCTTTTGTAAAATACTGTAGGTAGTAAGGAATACCGCCAAAGATCATATTACTTTGGACTATATCATATCTGGACAGATGTACTCCATTGTTTTTGAAAAATAATTCGCATTCCCTTAGGGAGAATGGAAAAAGTTTGATTTCGCGTGTGACACGTCCATAAAGCCCTCCGTGATTGTTTATAAGGTTATCTTGAATCCAGGAAGTTGCACTCCCGCAAACTACAACCATTATATTGTCCCTATGACATGCCCACGTGTTCCAAAATCCCTCAAATGCCGTGATGAATTTAGAACGAGGAGTATCCAGCCACGGGAGTTCGTCCAAAAAGATAACCTGCTTGCTTCCATTATCAATGCTCTGAAGCCATTGCTCCAACATAAAGAAGGCTTCGAGCCAGGATGCTGGCCTATGGCTCTTTTTCATTCCATGGAGAAGCAGTGACTGGTAAAAATGTAGAAGTTGATCGGACAGCATATTGGCATTACCGTTCTCATCAACTGGAGATAATCCCGCATGCCTAAATGTGATCAATCCCTTTAGTGCTTCGTCTACAAGAAATGTTTTCCCCACACGTCTTCGACCATATACTGCCACTAATTGGGATTTGTTACTATTATAAAGATTATTCAGTTCTTTTATCTCTTTATCTCGCCCTATAATTGTTTTCATACACTTGGGTATTTTATTGTGCTGCAAATATAGCAAAAATGCAGATTCCAGCATAATAAAATGGCAATATTTTTATTTGAAAATAATAGAAGTAGCTTATAATCAGTATTATAGCGATCTGGCGCTCGGTGCGGGAGCACAGCAGTCCCCATATAGAGTTGCATTGGGGTAAAAAAGGGCCGGATGGGTACAAAAAAGCAGAGATTTAATAAGCCGCAGGCAGGAGAGGTCTGGAGAGGGCTTCCTCTCCAGTCAGAAATAATGCCCTTTGGGCACAAAAAACGGAGACCGTTTGGTCTCCGTTTTTTGTGCCCAGGACAAGAGTCGAACTTGCACACCATTGCTGGCACTAGTCCCTGAAACTAGCGTGTCTACCATTCCACCACCTGGGCAAAGGGAGTGCAAATATACAATTTTTGTTTTCATTTAGTAAATTTGCTGACAATTTTATGGACACATCGGGAATATTCAATAAGATATCAGGCAACTACGGTCAGTTCAACCACCTTTTCTCTATGAATATAGACAAGAGATGGAGAAGAATGGCAGCCCGCACCGCTGTTCGTCTTCTTAAGGGCAATAACGCTCCCCAGCCCCCAAAAGTGCTTGATTTGGCGTGCGGTACGGGAGATCTCTCCTTTCCGTTGGCCAAAAGAGGTATGGAGGTGATTGGCGTAGATCTCTCAGAGGGAATGCTTGAGGTGGGACGCCACAGGATGGAGCATAAGTGGAAGAAAGAGATGGCCGGCTACATAAAACCGGTTCTTATGAAGGGAGACGGTGCTCATTTGAATTTTGCGGATGAAACTTTTGATTTGGTTACCATTGGTTACGGAATCCGCAATTTTGACGATAGGCCAACATCTCTCTCTGAAATTAAGCGAGTGCTCAAACCATCTGGTATTCTGCTGATTCTGGAGTTTGGAGAACCTCGTAACGCTTTCATAAGATGGTTCTACAAACCGTACTTTAAATATGTGATTCCAAGTATGGCCTCCGCCCTAACTTTAGGAAAAGAGGGCTCCGCATACAGATACTTCATCAAATCAGTAGAAAAATTTCCTAAATTTGAGAGGTTTTGCGAGGAACTCACAAATGCGGGTTTCAAGCAGGCAAGTTACAGAAGCCAAAGCGGTGGTATTTCTGTCTTGTACACGGCCTTCAAAGAGAGGATATGATTCTTTTTTCTTGGCATAGCTTCTGGCCGATTCTATCGGCAATCCTATATGCAATGAATATGTGCATTGCTATATATGCCTCTGTTACAATGATTCTCCGCCGTCAGGATCCTATTAAGACACTCTCCTGGACAGCAGTAATGATTCTGCTCCCGTACCTGGGAATTATACTCTATCTTACATTCGGACAGAACTACAGAAAGAAGAAGATGTTCTCCCGCAAGGGTTTGGCAGATTACAGAATAAAACAGGAACTCTCCGCAGAGGAGAGCAAGGCACTGGAGTCCACCCCGGAGATTCTTACGGGAGATCTGGAAGCCTATAAGAAGCTGATTTGCCAGAACATGCGCAACAGTTACTCACTGTTGGACTACAATAATGACATAGAGTTCTACTTCAACGGCAAGGATGCGCTGGATGCTATGTACCAGCAGATTGCAGAGGCAAAGAGCCACATTCACCTGCAGACCTACATACTGGAGAATGACCGTATCGGGAGTAAGTTTATAGATCTTCTCAGAAAGAAGGCAAAGGAGGGAGTGGAGGTAAGACTGATGTATGACGATGTTGGCAGTCACCACATTAAGAAGAAGCTGGTAAAGCAGATGCAGGAGGACGGCATTGAGGTTCTAGTCTTCTCACCGGTTAAAATCTTTATGCCTATGTCTAAGATCAACTACCGTAACCACCGTAAAATACTGGTAGTTGACGGAGCCGTGGGTTTCATAGGAGGAGTAAATATAGCAGACAGATACTATTACGGAATCTACGGCGGAGAGTGGCGTGATACTCAGATTAAGGTTACCGGAGAGAGCGTATTTTCATTCCAGGCAAGTTTCCTTCTGGACCGCTATTTTGTTCAGAATCACAAGCTTCACATAAGCCGCAAGTACTATCCTCACATTGAGATGGGAAAGATGTCTCTGACTGGAAAGATGCAGGATGTGTATGCTCAGATAATCTCTTCCGGTCCGGACAGCGATTGGGCAGGAATCATGCAGTGCTACTTCACAGCTATAACTTCCGCTCAGTCACATATTTACATAGAGACTCCGTATTTCACTCCTAACGAGACTATACTTAATGCCATAAAGACTGCGGCCCTTGGAAACATAGACGTAAGACTTATGCTGCCGGAACAGGGAGATTCCCTAATGGCAAGATACAGTACCCATTCCTTTGTTACTGAGTTGCTTGAGGCGGGTGTAAAAATTTACTTCTTTACAGAAGGGTTCAACCACTCCAAGGCAATTAGCGTAGACGGCAGGATGTGCATTATAGGTTCTGCAAATATGGATGCCCGCAGTTTTGAGCATAACTTTGAGATACTGAGCGTTTTATATGACAGGGAGTGTGCCGTTACATTTGAAAAGAGATTTAAAAGGGATATAGAACTCTGCAAGAAAGTAGAGCTTGAAAGCTGGAAGAAGAGAAGTATGGGACAGAAGATTAAGGAGAGCCTGTTCCGCCTCATCTCTCCGTTGCTGTAATAGATTGTAAATTAATTAAATATAAGAACTATGAGTAAAGATTATGTAGTAGGTGTAGATATCGGAGGCCAGACAGCCAAGATAGGTATCGTGAACAAAAAGGGTGACATCCTTGCAAGAAAGGTGATTTCCACCAAGTTTGAAGATGCTAACGAGTTCATTACTCTTTTGGGCAAGACCATAAGAGAGATGGCTCAGGATGCCGGAATTGCAATGGATGACATTAACGGTGTTGGAGTTGGCGCTCCGGACGGAAACTATTACACTGGAGATATTGTTGAGGCAACCAACCTTATGTGGGCAAAGGGAAAAACCGTTCACTTTGCAAACGAACTCTCAAAGATGCTTGGTGGCCAGCCTGTTACAATAACCAACGATGCCAATGCCGCAGCAATTGGTGAGATGAAATACGGTGCCGCAAAGAAGATGAAGAACTTCATTGAAATTACACTCGGAACCGGAGTGGGCAGCGGTATTGTTGTTGACGGAAAACTTGTTTATGGTCACGATGGTTTTGCAGGAGAACTGGGACACACCTGTGCAATCAAGAACGGAAGAGCCTGCGGCTGCGGACAGAAGGGATGTCTTGAGGCTTACTGCTCTGCCACCGGAGTTGCACGCACTGCAAAAGAGATGTTGGAGAAGAGTGACAGACCAAGCTTACTGCGTGAGTACAAAGATATTACATCAAAGGATGTGTTTGACGCTGCAGAGAAGGGAGATGAGATGGCTAAGGAGATATTTGAGTATACAGGTAAGGTTATGGGTGAAAAGTTTGCAGACTTTATCCCGTTCTCCGCTCCTGAGGCAATCATTCTCTTTGGCGGTCTTACTCACGCTAAGGACTACTTTATGGAGTACCTGGTAGACGCTATGAATGAGAATGTTGTATTTCTCTGGAAGGGCAAGGTAAAGGTGCTTGTAAGTGCACTCAACGAGTCTGATGCAGCCATTTTAGGAGCCAGCGCTCTTGCCTGGTAAATCTTTAAACAATGGGAAAAATTAAAATTGTCTTTTTGGATGCAGCCTCTATAGGAGACGATGTATCATTAGATAGCATTGCCTCTCTTGGCGAGCTGGTTACATATCCGTTTACAAAACCGGAAGAGGTCTTTGAAAGAGTAACGGATTGTGACGTGCTTATTATCAACAAGGTACAGATAGGTAAAGAGCAGATCGATGCTGCAAAGAATCTTAAACTTATCTGTATTGCTGCAACGGGAACCAACAACGTAAATCTGGTTTATGCAGGGAGCAAAGGCATTCCGGTAAAGAACGTTGCAGGTTACTCAACGGAGAGCGTTTCACAGGTTACTATGGCTATGATTCTCTCACTTGCCTGTCATATAGGTTATTATGACAATATGGTAAAGAGCGGAGAGTACAGCCGCGGAAACGTTGTTTCTGATGTTTCCCGTTACTGGAGAGAACTTAAGGGGCAACGCCTTGGCATTGTGGGACTTGGAACCATTGGAAGCAGAGTGGCTCAGCTTGCAGAGTGCTTTGGAATGGAAGTATGTTACTACTCCACCTCCGGAAAGCCTCACTCAGACAGGTATAAACATCTGCCTTTGAACGAGTTGCTTGCTACCTCAGATTTTATTTCTGTTCACGCTCCCTTAAATGAGAATACAAAGAACCTTATAACATACGATAAATTAGCGCTTTGCAAAAAGACTGCTAAAGTTATAAACATTGGCAGAGGCGGAATCATAAATGAGGAAGACCTTGTAAAGGCCTTGAATGATAATATTATAGAGGGTATAGGCATAGATGTGTTCTCAAAGGAACCAATACCTGAATCATCTCCTTATCTGAAGATAAAAGATAAGACAAAGGCAGTGCTTCTTCCTCATATTGGATGGACAAGCAAAGAGGCTCGCATTCTGCTGGTTAAGAAGATAGCAGAAAACATTAAAACCACTGCATTATGAGTAAGAAATGCTCTCCCAACTCCATCAAAGAGTTGAAACCCAATGAGATATTTGTTTTTGGAAGCAACCTTGCAGGAAAGCACGGTGGCGGCGCCGCCTGGTACGCCTACCAGAACTTTGGTGCGGTATGGGGTGAAGGTGTGGGACTCCACGGTCAGACCTACGCCATTCCAACTATGCAGGGCGGAGTGGAGACCATTAAACCGTATGTAGATGAGTTCATTAAGTTTGCCAAGCAGCACAAAGAGCTTACCTTCCTTGTAACCCGCATAGGCTGCGGAATTGCAGGCTTTACAGACGGGCAGATTGCTCCGCTATTTAAGAAAGCCCTGGAGGTAGAGAACATCCTCCTCCCCGGCTCCTTTATGAAATTCCTACAGTAACCAAATGGCCAGCAACGCAGATTTTGTTCAATACATTGTAGATCAGTGCTCCCGCGCAGGAGACATTGCAGTTAGAAAGATGATGGGAGACTACTGCATCTATTGTGATGGCATCATCTTTGGCCTTATCTGTGATAGCAACCTTTACGTAAAGGTCACAGAACCCGGCAGAGCAGTTCTCAAAGAGGTAGACATGCGCCCGCCATACCCGGGAGCCAAGAACTACTTCTATATCAGTGATGTAGATGACAGTGACTACTTGGTGGAGCTTATCCGGGCAACCCTGCCTGCCCTCCCACCGCCAAAGATCAGGTTCAAATAAGAGGGGGCCGGCAAAGCCGGGGGTGAGATAGTGACATGGTCACAAGAAAAAAGGAAAGCCGCTTATAATAAGGCGCATAGCGCCCGGTGCGGAGCACCGTGGTCCCCCTAGAGGGGGTGCAGGGGGTGAAATAGTGACTTTCAGTCACAAAAAAAGAGAAGACCGTCTGGTCTTCTCTTTTTTTGTGACTCCGGCAGGGCTCAAACCTGCAACCTTCTGATCCGTAGTCAGATGCTCTATTCAATTGAGCTACGGAGCCAGATATAGAGGAAACTGATTACTCAGCCTCAGTTTTAGCCTCAGCTCCGCGAGCGAAACTCTTCTCCTTAATGCGGGCCTTCTTACCGGTTAAGTCTCTCAGATAGAAGATTCTTGCTCTTCTTACCTTACCAACCTTATCTACAGAGATCTTATCTATAAAAGGTGAGAACAAAGGGAATATTCTCTCAACTCCAACACCGTTAGAAATCTTTCTTACGGTAAAAGTCTGAGTAGCACCCTCTCCACGTCTTTGAATGCAAACGCCTTTAAAGTTCTGGAGTCTCTCCTTGTCACCCTCTTTAATCTTGTAAGTGACTGTAATTGTGTCACCTGCCTTAAATGCAGGAAATTCTTTCTGCTCTCCGGCAAAAGCCTGCTGAGCTACTTTAATTAAATCCATTTCTCTCTAATTTTAATTCAGCAACATTGTACCAAAAGCACTACCAGTCAATTTCTCAGTGTCTTACGGCCGCCTTGGCCTATACAAGAGGTTGCCTTCGGTTTTGGGACTGCAAAAATAGAAATTATTTCCAAACTTCCAAAATAAGCGCGCAACTATTTTCCGGCCTTATACATAGCTCCGCCTATACAATCGTATGCGGCACCGGTAACGCTGCTCATACAGTTAGGCTGATCTGCAATGTAAAGCGCTCCTAAAAAGGCAAATATGAGCGCCTCCTTAAACTTCACCGTAAGGGAATCAGGAACTATGAAGGTGCAGCCGGGTGCGTTAAAACGGATTCTCTCCATCAGATACTTGTTAAAGGCGCCGCCTCCCGTAACCAGAACCTTTGGGGTGTTGGCTCCTGTCTGTTTGGTATTGAGAGATATCTGATAAGCCGCATGCTCCGTAAAGGTGGCCAGTTTGTCTGCCATTGTAAGCGGCATCCCCTTCTCATTCAAGGTGCTGTCTATAAGCGGAATAACCTCCTTCTCCACCCACTCTCTGCCAAGAGATTTAGGCCCGGACTGGGAATAGAACGGAAGAGCGTTCAGTTTTGCCAGCAGTTCTCTGTGAATTGTGCCGCTTTTAGCCATTTCTCCGTCCTTATCATAATCCAGCCCTATCTGCCTGGTATAGTGATTTAAAACGTAGTTAACAGGGGAAATATCGTGTGCCAGACGGGCGCTCTTTCCGTTAAGAAGCCCCTCACAGGAGATATTGGAAAAGCCGCCAATGTTGAGGCAGTAATCGTATGCGCCAAAGAGGTGACGGTCACCTATTGGAACAAGAGGAGCCCCCTGCCCTCCCAGAGCCACATCTGTTGTTCTGAAATCACACACGGCATCAACACCGGTAAGCGCAGCAATGGCGGCGCCGCACCCTATCTGCCCGGTAAAGAAGAGATTAGGCTGGTGAAACACGGTCTGCCCGTGAGAAGCAATAATGGAGACCTCCCTCTTACTGTCTGAGCAGATGCCTGTTACGGGAATAAGCGAGTGGCGCTCCATAAAGACCTTAACCCTCTCTCCAAGGAACATGCCGTAATCTGAATGGAGCAGCGCATACTCCTCTGCAGTCATCTTCTGCGCCCTGGAAAGACGCTCCTTTAACGGCTTTGGAAAAGGCTCATCCTCAGCATTTAAGGTCTCATAACTCCACTTCCCCTCCTTAAAGAAAAAACGAGCGTGACAGATATCAAGTCCGTCTAAAGAGGTACCGCTCATAAGGCCAATTATGCCAACTCCGTTTTCAAAATCGTATATCCTTTTCATAATCAGATACTTTTACCACTTAAAACTGCGCCTTACAACCTGCTTGTTGCCCACATTGTCCTTAACCGTTACCACAAGGCTGTGCATTCTTCCCCTGGAAAGCCCGGCATCATAGAGCGGAATCTCCAGCGTACTTGTCTTTCCATCATGCTCAGCCACAACCCAATGGCCGTCTATCTCACAATTGAAACTATTTATTCCCGATAGTTTATCTTTTATTGTAATCTTTATTGAAGAGCCTTTAACCAAAGCCCCCTCTTTCACTCTTACCGTCACCTCCGGAGGGAGGATATCTGCTGTAACACAGTACTTTCCAAAGCCGCCCACCTTTGCAGTAAGAACGCCGGTAAGAGCGTTGTAACTGCCGCCTACTCCGGAAAGTGAGCCGTTTCTGCCAACTCTTGCCAGAAGCACCTTATCTTTAATACCCACAGGTACAGAGGCTTGTATCTCTATCTCCATAGATTTATGCAGCGGAACATTCTCATCTCCTATCTTCCAAAGAGCGCTCATTGGAGGAATATCTGCGGAACTTTTATAGAGTTCACTCTCTTTAACAATCTCAATGTAGCCGTCTCTGTAGAGCGCTCCTTCCGGTATCTTAACCTTCAGTCCGTCAAATGAATAGACATTCTCCGTATTCCATTTCATAAACTCTCCTTTTGGGGCAAAAGGAACTGCGGAGGTAAAGAGCGAATCCACTCTCTTTACAGTATAATCTGCAGAGGTAAGGTTTCCGTAAACATCGGAAACCTTAACGGTAATTGTGTGAGAGGCCGTATCCTGAAGAGTTATAACTCCGTCATTAACAGCGGTTATCCTGTCTGAGAGCTTATTGGCAGGATCAACCTGAGTTTTAACGTAGTAACGGGAGGTGCTTCTTCTAAGAGGAGTATCCAAAAGTGAAGCAATGTAGCGGCCGGTGGAGTATGGAATGTTGCCTTCCGTAAATGAGAAAACAGAGGTGCTGTCTATCAGAACCTCATATTTATAAACCGCTAATTTTCCGTTGGTTCCCTCCATAAGGTCGTATGCATCTACTGCAACATAGAAGGAGCGCGGAACCGCAGTTACGCTATCTTTGGCAGCAGGAACGGGGAATGTGTAGAGCGCTCCGTAAAGAGTGGCGCACCCCACAAAACGGACATCTCTTATTAGCGGAGAAGTTTTATCTGAGAGGTTGTAAATATCTGTCAGTTGCAGGTTTACAGGAGTCCCCTCCTCATCCAGAACTTCAAAATGAAGATGCGGACCGCCGGAAGAGCCGCTGTTACCGGAGTATGCAATCAAATCTCCGCGCTTTACCAAAAGTGAATCTTTAGGAAAATCAATGGCCTGGTTCCAGCTCTTCTCCCTATACTGTTTATCTCTTACAAGTTTCTGATACTTAGGCGCAAAACGCAGAAGGTGGCCATAAATTGTTCTGTAGCCGGAGGGGTGCGTCACCTCTATCATATTGCCGAATCCCCAGGCGGAAACCGTTATGCGTGAGACATACCCCTCATCTGCAGCAAAGATTTTCCTGCCGGTTGTGCCTGCGGTTCTCATATCGAGTCCGCAGTGAAAGTGATTGCCGCGCAGCTCTCCGTAGGTTCCCGCAAAACCATTGTAAGATTCTATCGGGAGTAAGAAAGAAGATACAGCCTCCTTTTGGGCGGAGAGGTTCACGCCTATATCACTGCTTTGAGAGAAGAGTGAAGTTGAATAGAGTGTAAAAAAAGCAAAAAGAGCAACTCCAATCATCTTGGAAGCCGCTCTCTTTATGCCTTTTACTAAGCTCATAATTACCTGAAGAACCTCTTAATCTTGTCTATAAAACTCTGACGGTCAGACTTTGACGGAATTGGAGTAAAGGACGGACATCCTTTGAGTTTCTCCACCAGTGCCTTCTCCTCTGCAGAGAGTTTGGTTGGAATCCACACCTGAACATAGACGTGGAGGTCTCCCCTTCCGTAACCGTTAACGTCCGGCACTCCTTTTCCTCTGATTCTTAGGTCTGTACCGCTCTGAGTTCCGGCCGGAATCTTAATCTTGAGTTTGCCGGTTACTGCCGGAATCTCTGCCTCACAGCCGTTTATAGCATCCGGAATACTTATGAAGAGCGGATAAATCAGATCATTACCGTCTCTCTCAAAATCTTTGTGAGGTTCCTCCTCAATGGCAACAAAGAGGTCTCCGTTTATGCCGCCGTTGCGGGCTGCATTTCCCTTGCCCTGAACGGTAAGAGTCATACCCTGTGCAACGCCTGCAGGAACCTTAAATACAATCTCTTCCGGAGCTTTAACAAGTCCGCTTCCGCCGCACTTACGGCAAGGTTTCTCAATTACCTTACCTGTTCCGTTACAGCGAGGGCAAGGAGACTGTGTCTGGGTAATTCCAAAGATTGAACGGGCCGTACGGACAACATATCCTGTTCCCTTACAATCCGGGCAGGTCTTTATATCTGCCTCACTTGCAGCACCTTTACCGCCGCAATCAGGGCAGGCAACCAGTTTTGTCACCTTAACTCTCTTCTCCACGCCGCTCATTATCTCCTCCAGAGTGAGCTTCATACGGATACGGATATCGCTGCCGCGCTCCACACGTCTTCCGCCGCCGGAACCGCCTCCGCCAAACATATCTCCGAATATATCTCCAAATCCGCCACCGCCGCCAAATCTGCCGCCGAATATATCTCCAAAGTTGCGGAAGATATCCTCTACAGAGAAGCCCTGTCCGCCGCCGAATCCTCCTGCACCCTCTGCAGCAAAGCCAAACTGGTCATAACGCTTTCTCTTTGCATCATCTGAGAGAACGTCATACGCCTCAGCCGCCTCCTTAAACTTCTCCTCAGCCTCTTTGTTTCCCGGATTTCGGTCTGGGTGGTACTGAAGCGCAAGTTTACGGTACGCCTTCTTAATATCCTCAGCAGAAGCGTCTTTGGAGACGCCCAACACCTCGTAATAATCTCTTTTTTCTGCCATCTTCTATCCCTATTAAATTCCAATAACAACTTTTGCAAAACGGATAACCTTGCCGCCCAGTTTGTAACCCTTCTGAACAACCTCCACAACCTTGCCCTTGAGTTTCTCCTCAGGAGCCGGAATCTGTGCCACAGCCTCGTGTTCATCCGTATCAAACTCCTTACCCACAGCCTCTATCTCTTCCAGTCCCTTGGACTTGAGAGTGCTAACCAACTTCTTGTAAATGAGTTCAGTTCCCTCTTTTGCAGCCTCACTTCCCTCTGCCTTTGAAAGCGCCTCCAACGCCCTCTCAAAATCATCTACAACAGGGAGCAGATCCTTAATAACCCCCTTTGCTGCAGTATCTACCAGTTCCAACTTCTCCTGGGCGGAACGGCGGCGGAAATTGTCAAACTCAGCCATAAGGTAATGATACTCCTTCTTCTGAGCCTCAACCGCCTCCTTCTGAGTATCCAATGCAGCTTTAAGCTCATCTACAGCCTTTTGCATGGCTTCCTCTGCGCTCTCCTCTGCACTCTCTTTCTCCTTAGCGGCAGCCTCCTCAGTTTCCGCAACATTATTCTTTTCTTCATCTATAACCTCCTCGGAGGTCATTTTCTTTTTATTTTTATGTGACATAATCCTAATTTTTGAACGCCCAAATATAGGGCAAATCTTTTGCCACTCCCACACTTATATATTGGCAAAGGACAATTTGTCATACTTCCACATTATTGTCTTACATTTGTTGCAAATTTGACACCCGCACCAATGATTGAGCAGATTCAGACATTTCTTGCCACCACTCCCGTAACAGATTACAGGATGATAATCCTGCTAATCTCAGTGGGCATTTTTGTGGGTTTCATAAACACCATTGCGGGAATGGCCACCGCCCTCTCTTACGGCCTCTTTATGATGATGGGTCTGCCTATTAACGTAGCCAACGGCACAACCCGCGTAGGCGTTCTGCTTCAGTTCATTACAACAAGCGCCATCTTTAAGAAAAAGGGCTACCTCAATGTAAAGACCGGCTGGAAAGTGGGCATACCCGTTGGCCTGGGTGCCATCTTTGGAGCACTTTTGGCCGCCGTGCTCAAAGTGAAAGTGATTGAGATAGTTATGGCTATCCTCCTCCCGATAATTTGTCTGCTCCTTTTCATAGATAAGAGCCGTCTTGCCAGAATCAACACGGAATCTAAGAACTCCAACCTTCTCATCTTTCTGATATTTACCGTTATAGGAGTTTACGGCGGATTCACTCATTCCGGAGTAGGACTGCTGATTATGTTTGGTAGTTTCTTCTTCCTGGGGCTGGATATGATACGCTCCAACGCCATTAAGCAGTTTGCCGTAACCATCTATACCCCACTGGCACTTACAGTCTTCATCATTTACGGACAGGTTAACTGGACCATTGCCCTAATCTATGCCATAGGCAACATAATTGGCGGCGTGGCAGGCTCTTACGCCTCCATAAAGGGCGGAGAAAAGTTCATAAAGGTCTTTGTGACAATAGTCATTGTGATAATGAGTACCTTCTTAATACTCAAGCAGTTCAGATAGAACTACAAAATTCCCAGACGCAGCAGAGCCTTTGCAACCCCATCAGAATCAACATCTTCCGTAATATAGTCTGAGGCAGCACGCACATCTTCTGTGGCATTGCCCATGCAGACACTTATAGCAGTATGCTCCAGCATTGGAATATCGTTCCCGCCATCTCCAAAGGAGAGCGTATCTTTAAGGTCTATCTTAAAGAGTTCCAGCATCTTGTCTATGCCGTAGGCCTTAGTTACTCCTGTCTCGTTCACATCTGCAAAGAGCGGATTCCAGACGCTGGCGGTACAGCCCGTAAGCCAGTCTCTCATAAGTTCATCCAACTCCCTTCCCCTCAAATAGATACACATCTGGTACACATCTTTTTCAATTATCTCCTCCAACGGCAGAACCACCGGCGGAGCAACCCCTACCACCCTTGCAATCTCCTCTGCCACATCAGACTGACGGTTCAGATAGTAGTTATCCGAACACATAAAAGAGAGGGGGAACTGAGGCAGACTCTCATCTTTCAGGCGTTTATAGATAGCCTCCAACTGGCTCTTAGGCAGCCTCCTACCAAAGAGCATCTTCTTATCTTTGTCATAACAGGTTGCTCCGTTGTTTGCAACGTATCCGTCAAACTGCAACCCGTCCAGAACACCGGTCATCTTAACCATACGGCCGGTAGAAATGAAAACCTTGATTCCCTTCTCTCTCAGAGCCTTCAGAACGCGCACATTGCTCTCTGTAACTCTGTGAGTCTTAAAGGAAACCAAGGTTCCGTCTATATCAAAAAATATCGCTTTTACAGCCACTAAGCCTTACCGTCTGAACCAAGTACGTTTACAATCTTGTGCTCATAAAGCTTCTGCATCTCATCTCTTGCAGGGCCCAGATATTTACGAGGGTCAAACTCGCCAGGTTTCTCATTGAATACCTTGCGGATCATAGCTGTCATAGCAAGACGAGAGTCTGAATCTATGTTAATCTTGCAAACTGCACTCTTGGCTGCCTTGCGAAGCTGCTCCTCAGGAATACCAACAGCATCTGGAAGTTTGCCGCCGTTCTCGTCTATAATCTTAACATATTCCTGTGGTACTGAAGAAGATCCGTGGAGTACAATTGGGAATCCAGGGAGTTTCTTCTCAATCTCCTCAAGAACGTCAAATGCCAATGGAGGTGGAACCAGAAGGCCTGTCTTAGGGTCTCTTGTGCACTGCTCAGGTTTAAATTTGTAAGCACCGTGAGAAGTACCTATTGAGATAGCCAAAGAGTCACATCCCGTCTTGCTTGTGAAGTCTATAACCTCCTCCGGACGAGTGTAATGAGACTCCTCTGCAGCAACCTCATCCTCAACGCCTGCAAGCACTCCCAACTCAGCCTCAACAGTTACGTCATACTGGTGAGCGTAATCTACAACCTTCTTTGTAAGTGCAACATTCTCATCGTAAGGGAGAGCGGAACCGTCTATCATAACAGATGAGAAGCCCATATCTACGCAGCTCTTGCAAAGCTCAAATGAATCACCGTGATCCAAATGGAGAACAATCTGAGGATTCTCCCAACCCAGCTCCTTTGCATACTCAACAGCGCCCTGAGCCATATATCTCAAAAGTGTCTGATTTGCATAGTTTCTGGCACCCTTACTAACCTGAAGAATAACAGGAGATCTCTTCTCTGCAGCAGCCTTAATAATGGCCTGCAACTGCTCCATATTGTTGAAATTGAAGGCCGGAATGGCATATCCGCCCTTTACTGCCTTTGCAAACATCTCTCTGGTGTTAACAAGACCTAACTCTTTGAAACTTACCATAATACTCTTTTATTTATAATAATTTTTAACTTTCTTTTCCTCCCGATAGATTAACTTCTCCCCCTCTTTCCAAAAACCGCCGCAAAAGTAGTAATTATTATTAACTTTGCACATAGTTATAATTTGTAATTATGAAGAACAAGGTAATGGTATTCTCTGCTCCGAGCGGGGCGGGCAAAACTACAATAGTGAGACATCTTTTGGAGAACTTCAACAACCTGGAGTTTTCCGTCTCTGCAACATCCAGAGCACCAAGAGGTAAGGAGGAGAACGGCAAGGATTATTACTTCCTCTCCGTTGAGGAGTTCAAACAGAGAATTGCCAACAAGGAATTTGTTGAATATGAGGAGGTTTACCCCGGTTCGTTCTACGGCACTCTCAAGAGCGAGGTTGAGAGAATCTGGGCCAAAGGCAACGTAATTCTCTTTGACGTAGACGTTAAGGGAGGAGTAAACATCAAAAAAATATTCGGAGAAAAGTCATACACCGTCTTTATTCAGCCGCCTTCACTGGAGGTTATGGAGCAGAGACTTAGGGCCAGAGGAACAGATACAGACCAGGCCATTCAGACAAGAGTTGCCAAGGCCGCACAGGAGATGACATACGCCCCTCAGTTTGACACCATTCTGGTAAATGACAAACTGGAAGACTCCTTTGCCAAGGCAGATAAGATTGTGGAGGAGTTCACCGGATTCAGGCCTAAAAACGCAAAGCGCCACTGCCGTATCTGCGGAGCAGAAAAAGAGTGCCTCTTCTGCAAACTTATTGCAAAAATCACAGGCAAAAAGTGAAACAGGTAGCTCTATATTTTGGCTCATTCAACCCCCTGCACTACGGGCATCTTGCAGTTGCGGAATATGTAATAACCAACTGCAACACAGACCGCTTTGAGATGGTGCTCAGCCCTCACAACCCCTTTAAAGAGAAAGGGATACTGGAAGACCCATATCAAAGACTCAAAAATCTAAAGAAAGAAATAAGAGAGTTCAACCGCACCCTCAAAGCCAAAGCGGAGCGCACCAACACCAAGTGCAAAAGGGTATATATCAATGATATAGAATTCCACCTAAAAGAACCGCTCTACACCTACAACACAATGAACGAGCTTAAGAAGCTCCACCCAAACAACAATTACACAATTGTTGTGGGAGCAGACAGTTTTGCCGCAATGCCACGCTGGTATTTAGGAGAGGAAATTTTAAAGAACTACCACGTAATAGTCTATCCAAGAAAAGGTTACAGAGTTAAGACCCTCTGCAGAAAATATAAGGCCACCTACCTGGAGAACGCCCCGCTCAACAACATCTCTTCCACAGAACTGCGTAGCCGGCGTTAAATTTTAATTCTCTCCCAAATGCAGTTAGGGATTAGTTTCCAGAAGAATACAAGGATTCTGTAACGCCAGTCTATAACCTTTACCCTCTTCTGTTTTTCAATTGCTCTTACAATTTTCTTTGCAACGTAGTCTACCTCCATAAGCATTGGGTAGTGGTGCTTTACCGTGTCCAGCAGCGGAGTATCTACAAAGCCCGGGCGGATATCCGTAAACTTAATGTGGAGTTTCTGTGAGTGAGCCAGCTGTGCAAGAGCCTGAATATAAGTGTTGTCAAAGCTCTTGGTGGCGGAGTACGAAGGAGCGTGGCTGAGCCCCTTAACGCCTGCAATTGAACTGATTACGGCAAGGTGGCCATAGCCGTTGTTCTTCTCTTTAAAGTAGTTGAAGGCAGCGGTAACCATTCTGGTAAAACCAACAACGTTGGTCTGGGTAGTCATAACCTCAATCTGAGGCTCAAGCTCTCTGTTCTGCCTTCCCACTCCGCTTACGTGGAAGTAAAGATCCATACCGCCAAGCTTATCTATAAGAGAAAGAAGATGGCTCGGAGCCTCCTCTTCATTTATGTCTACTGCCTCATAAACAACGTTTTGCGGAAACTTATCCTGCAGCGCTTTTAAGTTCTCTTCTCTTCTTCCGGCAACGCCCAAACGCCATCCCTTCTCTGCCAGAAGCTCTGCAACTTTGCTTCCCATACCGGAAGTAGCTCCCATTATAACCGCTCTTTTCATACTTCTATTTTAATCATTTACAATATGTTGCATCTCTCCCATAAGAGGAGCCTCAACGCAAACAATTTTCTGATTATCCGTAGGATTGCCCTTAGCATCCTTAACCCCTATTGGATGCACAAACTCTATCTTTCTGGCATGCAGTGAGATAGAACCGTCTCTATTGGAACGCCTGGCCCCGTATTTAAGATCTCCCTTAATTGGCATACCAACATTTGAGAGCTGGCAGCGTATCTGATGATGACGGCCGGTAAGCAGTTCCACCTCCGTAAGCAGGTAATTATCTGTCTGTTTTAAAACCCTGTATCTTAAAACCGCCTCTTTGCACTCTTTTGGAGGAACCCCTTTACCTTTGAATATGAAGGATTTATTGGCCTTCTCATCTCTGCTCATATAATCTCTGAGTTCTTTTTGTTCCCCGATAGTTATCTGATAATCCGGCTTTTGTGTGAGTGCCCAGTAGGTCTTGTTGAGTCTTCCCTCTCTTATAAGAGCGTTAATTCTCTCCAGCCCTTTGGAGGTTTTGGCAAAGAGAACCGCTCCGCTTACCGGACGGTCTAAGCGGTGGGCAACTCCCATAAAGACATTGCCCGCCTTTTTATCTCTTTGAGCAATAAAGCATTTGAGAGTTTCACTGAGAGGTTCGTCATTGGTCTTGTCTCCCTGAACAATCTCCCCACTCCTCTTATTTACAATAAGATAGTGATTATCTTCATATAGGATTCTGGAGGAGATATCATTAAACTCCTCAGCCTCTAAAACTCTGTATTTGCTCTTAATTCCGTCCATTGTTCGCTCCACAAATTTATACTTTTTTACCACTATTATTATGGATATGCAACCAATAATCTTATCTTTGTAGGGTACAAACAGTAAAACTATGAAAGGTATTATCAAACTCTCTGCAATTGCACTCTTGCTGCTTTGCGCACTTCCATGCTCACTATTTGCTCAGGATGAAGATGCAGATTTGGCACAAATGGAGGTTAAGTCCAACCCCCATCCGGACAGAAATCATATTATCAATGTATTCATTGGTGACTTTACATACACTCCACAGTCACACAACACATCTGCAGGTTCCAAGGTGTTGGATGTTATTGCCGCTGTTGCTACCGGAGAAGTGACTCAGTATCACGATGGTAGAGCAGAATCTGTAAGATCTAACCTGGTAAGGGGACTCAGCTGGTCTTTCAGACTGAGAGTTATGGACCGTCCGTTTGAGCCTGATATGGATGATCCTAAATATGCCATTCTTGTAGACGGTACCATTGGTACCATATCAACTACCTCAAAGGTTGAGACATACGAGGTTCAGGATCCTAAAGACAAGAAAAAGAAGATTAAGAAGACAAGAGAACTCTACCGTGCAGACGTTACCGTTTTGGTTAATGTAAAATCTATAACAGACGGACACATTTTAAATACAGTAACTTTCAGAAGCACAGACTCTCAGAACTCTTACTGGTACAACACCAGAGACGAGTCTCTGAATAAGGCCATTGAAAGATTACCGGGTCAGGTAAGAAGATATTTTGACTCCTGCTACCCTCTCTATGCAACTATCATTGAGAGAGCAGGAGAGAGAAACAACCGCCAAAAAGAGGTTTACATTGACCTCGGCTCCGCTCACAGACTATATGAGGGTCTTACATTTGGCGTTTACAAGAGAAAGATTGTAGCCGGCAGAGAGGCACATACCTACCTTGGCAGAATCAAAGTAAAGAAGATTGAGGGACCGGATGTTACATTCTGTAAGGTTGTAAGCGGAGGCAAGGATATCAAGAACTGCTTAGACATCGGTGAGGAGCTGACTATAGTATCAAGGCACTAGGATAATCTTTCCTTTTTAAAGGTTAAGGGGTGGCCGGCGGCCACCCCTTTTTGTCCCCTGCCTCACGCAGTTACGGAGGCGTATTTTGTCATTTTGGCAGAAAAATGGCGGTAGTTTGGAGTGGCACAGAAATGGAGATATACCCATCGCGGAGCTAAATAGAGCTCAGTTAAACAGAAAAAAACAAAAAAAGGAGATATTATTATGGGAAAAATTATTGGAATTGACTTGGGAACAACCAACAGTTGTGTCTCAGTAATGGAAGGCAGCGAGCCTACCGTTATCATCAACAGCGAGGGTAAAAGAACTACCCCATCTGTTGTAGCATTTACACAGGGCGGAGAGAGAAAGATTGGAGATCCTGCTAAACGTCAGGCAATTACTAACCCTACCAAAACAATCTACTCCATAAAGAGATTTATGGGTGAGACTTATGACAGGGTTCAGACAGAGATAGCAAGAGTACCTTACAAGGTTGCAAAGGGAGATAACAACACTCCTAGAATTGACATTGACGGAAGACTCTACTCACCGCAGGAGATTTCTGCAATGATTCTTCAGAAGATGAAGAAGACCGCAGAAGACTATCTGGGACAGACAGTTACAGAGGCTGTCATTACAGTTCCTGCATACTTTACAGACTCTCAGCGTCAGGCAACAAAAGAGGCCGGAGAGATTGCAGGTCTTAACGTAAAGAGAATCATTAACGAGCCTACCGCAGCAGCTCTTGCATACGGTCTGGATAAGAAGGAGAAGGATGCTAAAGTGGCTGTGTTTGACCTTGGTGGAGGTACATTTGATATCTCTATCCTTGAGTTGGGTGACGGCGTGTTTGAGGTTAAATCTACCAACGGTGATACCCACCTGGGAGGTGATGACTTTGACCACGTTATCATAGACTGGCTGGTTGAGGAGTTTAAGAATGACCACAGCGGTGCAGATCTGAGCAAAGATCCTATGGCTCTTCAGAGACTTAAAGAGGCTGCAGAAAAGGCTAAGATTGAGCTCTCAAGCCAGACTACTACAGAGATCAACCTTCCTTACATCATGCCAATTGACGGCGTTCCTCAGCACCTTGTAAAGACCCTTACAAGAGCTAAGTTTGAGGCACTTGCAGATCCTTTCTTCCAGAAGTGCATTGAGCCTTGCCGCAAAGCTTTGGCAGACGCTCACCTCAGCGCATCTGACATTAACGAGGTTCTTTTGGTTGGAGGTTCAAGCCGTATTCCAAAAGTACAGCAGATGGTTAAGGATTTCTTTGGAAAAGAGCCTAATAAGAGCGTTAACCCAGATGAGGTTGTTGCAATTGGCGCATCTATTCAGGGCGGAGTTCTGGCAGGTGACGTTAAGGATGTGCTTCTGTTGGATGTAACTCCTCTGTCATTGGGTATTGAGACCTTTGGCGGCGTATTTACAAAACTGATTGAGGCCAACACCACAATACCTACCCGCAAGAGTCAGATATTCTCTACTGCATCTGATAATCAGCCATCTGTAGAGGTTCACGTACTCCAGGGCGAGCGTCCTATGGCTTCAGGTAACAAGTCTATTGGAAGATTCCATCTGGACGGCATCATGCCGGCACCAAGAGGTGTTCCTCAGATTGAAGTTACCTTTGATATTGATGCCAACGGTATTCTCAACGTATCCGCTAAAGATAAGGGAACCGGTAAGGAGCAGCAGATTAGAATTGAGGCTTCCAGCGGTCTTAGCGAGGCAGAGATTAAGAGAATGAGAGACGAGGCAAAGGCCAACGAGCAGGCAGATAAGGCAGAGAGAGAGAAGGCAGACAAACTCAACAACGCAGATGCTCAGGTATTTGCAAGTGAGAAGAACCTCAAGGATTACGGAGACAAGATTCCTGCAGACAAGAAGGCTAAGATTGAGGAGGCTACCAAGAAACTGAAGGAGGCTCACCAGGCTAAGAACTTTGCAGAGCTGGATAACCTTATGAATCAGCTTAATGAGGCTTGGCACGCTGCAAGCGAGGATATGGCTAAGGCTGCCGGTGCTCAGCAGGGCCCTAACCCTGGAACTCAGGGAGGTTATGACCCTAACGCCAACCAGGGCGGCGCATCCGGCCAGGGCGGCAGCAAAGACGGTGAGGTCACAGACGTAGACTTTGAGGAGGTCAAATAAGCTAGGCCTAAAACGCTAACGCTAAAGGAGGTAACCGAAAGGTTGCCTCTTTTTTTGTATTTTTCTACTTTCTTTTTAAAATTATGATGGGAAAGGGAGAAATTTTCTTATATTTGGGAATTGAACTCAAAGTTTTACGATTAAATTAAAAGACAAACAATATGGATTGGTTAGAAAAATACAAAGACCGTATCGTTACGCCTGACGTAGCAGCAAGTGCTATTCAGAGTGGAATGAATATAGTATTGGGTCACTCTGCAGCAGCGCCTCAGGAGATTCCTCTTGCAATGATGGATCAGAGAGACAGGCTTACAGATGTTGACATCTATCACATGGTAACGCTTCACCCTGCAACTTACATGCAGCCAGAGGGTTACGGACACTTCCGTCACATCACAAACTTTGCTCACGGCAATACAAGAGAGGGTCTCAATGATGACCGCGGAGATTTTGTTCCTTACTACTACCATCAGATTGGAGACTGGTTTGACACCCGCTATCCTATTGATGTAGCAATGGTTACAGTAACTCCTCCTAATGAGGACGGTTATTGCTCACTCGGTATCTCTGTAGATTACACCAAGTTGGCTGTAGACCGTGCAAAGATTATTATGGCAGAGATGAATGATCAGATGCCGTTCCTCGGATACGGAGACTGTCTTGTTCACATCTCAAAGATAGACTACATTGTACCTACCTCAAAGCCTATGTTCCAGCTTCCTAAGCCAAACATAGGACCTGTTGAAGAGAAGATTGGAGAGTACTGTGCTTCACTGGTAGAAGACGGTGCAACACTTCAGTTGGGTATTGGTGCTATTCCGGATGCAGCACTCCATTTTATGACCAACAAGAAGGATCTTGGTATTCATACAGAGATGTTCTCAGACGGTGTGGTTGAGTTGGTTAAGAAGGGTGTTATTACAAATGCAAAGAAGAAACTGCACCCTGGCAAACTGGTTACCGGCTTCCTTATGGGATCACAGATGTTGTATGACTTTGTAGACCATAACCCGGATGTTTTGATGTACCCTGTTAGTTATTGCAATGACCCAAGAACTATCTGCCAGATGGATCACTTTGTATCTATCAACTCTGCTCTTGAGATGGACCTCCAGGGCCAGAGTACCGCAGAAACCATTGGTCTTAAGATATATAGCGGAACAGGCGGACAGGTAGACTTCATAAGAGGTGCTTCCTGGAACAAGACCAGCAAGGCTATTCTTGCATTCCCTTCTACTGCAAAACACGGAGAGATGTCTCGTATTAAGCCGTTCCTTACAGAGGGAGCAGGAATTACCACTCCAAGAGATGACATTGATTATGTTATCACAGAGTACGGTATTGCTCACCTTAAGGGTGCAAGTCTCAGAGACAGAGCAAGAATGCTTATTGGTCTGTCACATCCTAAGTTCAGAGATGAACTCATAAAAGAGTTTGAGAGAAGATTTCCTCGCACACCATTCAAGCCTTGGGATTTCTCTGCTAAAGAGTTTATTTACTAGTTTCAATTATTCAATATGTACGACAAAGAACGCGGGCTTTATATAGCTCATTCAGACAACGGTCCAATCTCCATGATTGGAAAGATGGCTAACCGCCACGGCCTCATCTCCGGAGCCACAGGCACCGGAAAGACTGTCACTCTGCAAGTTATAGCAGAGAGTTTCTGCCAGGCAGGTGTTCCATGCTTTATGGCAGATATGAAGGGAGACCTCTCCGGTATAAGCCAAAGCGGTAAGATGAGCGGCTTTATTGAGAAGAGAAAAGATGAGTTCGGAATTCCTGAACCCGCCTTCCAACCTTGCCCTGTCCGCTTCTTTGACGTCTTTGGAGAAGAGGGCCATCCAATGAGATCCACCATCTCCAAGATGGGTCCTCAGCTACTCTCCAGAATTTTGGAACTTAATGATACTCAGGAAGGTGTATTGAACGTCCTCTTTAAGGTTGCAGACCAGAAGGGACTCCTTTTGGATGACATTAAAGATTTGCGTTCAATGCTCAACTACCTTTCTCAGCATTCCGCAGAGTACACTACCACATACGGAAACATTGCTCCTCAAAGTATAGGTGCAATACAGAGATCTCTGTTAACTCTTGAGAACCAGGGAGGTGACAACTTCTTTGCAGAACCTTCATTTGATATTATGGATCTTCTGCAGACAGATGCCGCAACCGGAAAGGGAATAATGAACGTGCTTGCAGCAGATAAACTGATGCACCGTCCTAAACTCTATTCCACCTTCCTACTCTGGTTGCTCTCAGAGCTTTACACCAATCTGCCTGAGGTTGGTGATATGGATTATCCGCGTCTGGTCTTCTTCTTTGATGAGGCTCACATGCTCTTTGAGGGTACGTCCAAGTCATTGACAGACAAGATTGAGCAGGTAATCAGACTCATACGCAGCAAGGGGGTTGGAGTATACTTTATTTCTCAGCTTCCTACAGATATTCCGGAAGTAATTCTTGGTCAGCTTGGTAACCGAGTTCAGCACGCCTTAAGAGCATATACTCCTAAGGATCAGAGAGCTGTGAAGGTTGCTGCAGAGACCTTCAGAGCAAATCCTGCATTCAAGACAGAGGATGCAATTATGAACCTCGGAACAGGAGAGGCACTGGTCTCATTCCTTGATGAAAAGGGTGCTCCTTCCATTGTTGGGAAGGCAAAGATTCTCTTCCCTATGAGCCAGATAGGAGCAATAGACGAGAGCCAGAGAAGACAGATTATCAACTCTTCACGCATACTTGGAAAATATGATAAGGTGCATGACAGAGAGTCTGCATTTGAGGTTCTTTTAGAGAATGCAAAGAGAGAAGAGGAGGAACGCAAAAAGGCGGAAGAGGCCCTTGCAATTCAGAAACAGCAGGAACTGGAGGAGAAGGAGAAAGCAAAGAAGAAGGGTAAATCCACTATAAGTAAGGTATTTAAGGCTGTCATCACCGCTGTTACCGCTGCCATTGCCACTATGGCGGGCAACGCATTAACCGGGAGAAAGAGCAAGGGCACAGGCAAGAGAATTGTAAAGAATGCAACCTCTGCTGCAACCCGTACCATTACAAGAGATATTCTGGGAAGTATTATTAAATAAGACTCTGCTCAAGAGTCTCAATTACAGATAAATCTGCGGGGAGCCAGTTGACGCTCCGCAGATCTTTTTTACTGAGCCATCTGGCCGCTTCATGTTCCTTAAGAACTATATCATCAGATTTAAGAGAGCAGAGAAAGCAGTGCATCTTAAGATGAAATGCAGGGTAATCGTACTCAACGGTTTTAATTAAATCCCCTACTGTAATCTCCGCATCCAGTTCCTCTCTAATCTCCCTAACCAGAGCATCTTGAGGCGTTTCTCCCCTCTCCATCTTGCCACCAGGAAACTCCCACATATCTTTAAAATCTCCGTACCCTCTCTGGGTTGCAAAGAGAGAGCCGTCACGTACAATTACCGCAGCAACAACCTCTATGCTCTTAAGCATTACCAGTCGTATTTCAGGTGTTTAACGGTCTTCTTCTCCTCAATAATCATCTTAAGGGAATCTATACCCATCTGAAGATGATCATCTACAAACTTCTGAGTTACAACCTTATCGTTTGCATCTGTCTTAATGCCCTCCGGAATCATAGGCTGGTCTGATACCAGAAGGAGTGCACCGGTAGGAATATGGTTTGCAAAACCGCAGATGAAGAGTGTTGCAGTCTCCATATCTACAGCCATAGCACGGGTAGAAGCAAGATACTGCTTAAAGTTCTCATCGTGCTCCCAAAGTCTTCTGTTTGTGGTAAATACAGTGCCTGTCCAGTAATCCTTTCCGTGGTCTCTTATGGCAGATGAAACGGCACGCTGGAGCATGAAGGCCGGAAGTGCAGGAACTACCAGCGGATAGTAGTCATTGGAGGTTCCCTCACCTCTGATGGCTGCAATAGGAAGAACAAGGTCACCTATCTTTGTATGTCTGTCTATTCCTCCGCATTTGCCTAAGAAGAGGCAAGCCCTTGGATGAACGGAACTTAGAAGATCCATAATGGTTGCCGCATTAGGGCTTCCCATTCCAAAGTTAATGATTGTGATTCCCTCTGCGCTGGCACTAGGCATATTGGAATCTTTTCCCAATACCTCAACACCAAACTTTTCTGCAAACAGATCTACATATTTTCCAAAGTTTGTAAGCAGAATACAGTCATCAAAACTGTCCAGAGGTCTCTTTGTATATCTTGGCAGCCAGTTGCTTGCAATTTTTGCTCTCTTTTGCTCACCCTGAAGCGTTGCCAATTCGTTTGAAATATCCATAGTCAAAACTTTTATTTGCGGCAAAGTTACAACAACTTTCCTATTCTTCTTCAATATAACGGTTTGGGGCCTCATCTGCAGTAGGAAGGGCCTCTACATCCTTAAGTTTACGGTTTATCTGATTGGTTCTTGTGGAGATAAGGGTATCCATATCCTTCAATCCTCCCTCAATCTTTCCCTTAGCCTTCTGGAGCATATCTCCAAACTTTCCAAACTCCGTCTTCACCTCACCAAGCACCTTCCATACATCATTGCCCTTCTTCTGAATTGCCAGCGTCTTAAATCCCATCTGAAAACTGTTGAGCATAGCGGCCAGGTTGGTTGGTCCTGCAACCGTCACATTAAACTCACGCTGAAGGGTTTCCAGCAGTGAAGCATCTCTTGCAATCTCTGCATACAGCCCCTCAAACGGAAGGAACATAATTGCAAAACGGGTAGTCTCAGGAACGTTGATATACTTGCTTATGTTCTTTCCCTCCTGCTTTACTGCTGCTGTAAACTCCTTACGCACAGCATCTATCCTCTCCTTATCTCCGCTGTCATACGCCTCCAGAAGAGCGTCATATTTATCCTTAGGGAATTTGGAGTCTATAGGAAGCAGAACCGGATTTCCGTCCTGCCCCGGAAAACGCACCGCAAACTCCACAACAGCACTCTTGTCCGCTCCCGTATGGGCATTTGCAACAAACTGACCCGGAGCAAGATACTGTTCCAGCAGCATCTGCAGCTGCACCTCTCCCAAACCTCCTCTCATCTTAACGTTGCTCAGCACTTTCTTAAGTCCTCCCACATCTTTTGCCAGTTCCTTCATCTGAGCAAGGCCCGTCTTTACATTATCCAGTTGGTTCCCCACGGTTTCAAAGCTCTTGCTAATTCTCTCATTCAGAGTCTTATCTAACTTCTCCTCAACAGTGGCCCTCATCTTCTCCAGACTCTTTTCAGTACTCTGCACCATTCCCGCCTGTGTTTTCTCAATAGAGAGCAGCCTCTCTTTCTGGCTCTCCTCCAGAGATTTGAGCCTTTCATCCTGTTTGCTTTCCATAGCCTTCAGACGCTCCGTCTGAAGAATCTGCATCTTATCCAACTGCAGTTTCTGTGTCTCGCTGAATGAGTTGTTGAAATCCTTTATCCTCTCAGAGAGTTCCTCACGCTGAGAAGTTTGCGCCCTCTCATAATCATCCTTGTTCTCTTTGTGGTACTCCTTCATCTGAGATGCAAGATCCTTAAAGAAAGAATCATTGCTCTCCTTAAGCCCCTTTATAACCCTCTGCTGCCTTGAAATTAAGAAGAACATAATCACCAGTGAAACCACCAGTACACAGAAAAGAATAATTATCAAAATATCTGTCATATCACACTAACTATTTCTCTCAAAATTAAGAAAAATCTTCCTCCAAAAAAATTTTAACGCCAAATTCACCATTTGACACAACCTGTCAAAACGCCACTCTATCTTTGCACCGTAAAATAAAACAACAGAGATATTAACAATAAAAAACATAAAACCATGAACAATTACAATTACTTATTCAACAGTGAAATAGAGGCCTTCATTGAGGCAACTATAGCAGATTCCAAAGAGATTAACATTTCCCTTGTTTCCATAAGTTAGTGCAAACCGCTAAAAAAGATGAGCCGGCCCCTATTGAAAGGAGCCGGCTCATTTGTTCTATAGAAAATCTACGTTACTTCACCTCTTTCAGCAGGCCTTTGATTGCAGCTTCAAGCTGTGGATCTTTGCCGTTGAGGAAGTCCTTGTAAGGGAGTTCTACCTTTACGTCCGGTTCAAACTGCTTGTTCTCAGTAACTACGCCGTCTGTACCCATTGAGGCAATCATAGGAATACCGAATACAATGGTAGGGTCTATCTGAGTCTCCCACCAAACTGCGGTACCGGTGCCCGGAACAGGCATTCCGTATACCTTACCAATCTTGTTCTGCTGGTAAACGAACGGGAACATAAAGGCGTCTGAGTAGTTGCCCTCGCAGGTAAGGACAGCACTTGGCTTCTGCCAGCGTCCTAAAGGCTCACCATCATCAAGCAGCTCACCCTGAGGAGCATAGCGCATATAGGTCTTTGCACCCAGGAGAGTTACAAGTTCATCATGAAGCCAGCCGCCGCCGTTGAAACGTGTATCTACAATAACTGCCTCTTTCTTTACATGTCTGCCGCCCAGGCGGTTATAGATGGTGCGGTAACTCTGCTGGTTCATTCCTTCAACGTGAACGTAACCAAGTTTTCCGCCGGACATCTCCTCAACCATCTTCTCCATTCTTCTAACCCACCACTGATACATAAGATTTCCAAGTGAAGACTCGGCAACAGGACGGAGGGTCTGAGTGAAGGTCTTACCGTCTGCAGATTTAACTGATACAATGGTATTTACGCCTGCAAGGTTGTTGAGGAACTTGTAATAGTTCTCAGTTGCAGGAATACTCTCACCGTTAATGGCAGTAATGACGTCTCCCGGTTTAATCTTGTTTGAGAGTTTGTCTGCAGGGCCGTTAGGAATGATGGCTGTAACCTTAATACCGTCACCGGTATAGGTCTCGTCATAAAGCATTCCAAAGTTGGCTGTTGCATCACCTCCGGTCATAGCTCTTGCTGCATAGTAGCGGCCGCCTGTGTGAGAAGCGTTAAGCTCTCCCAGAAGCTCACTCAGAAGTACCTGGAAATCATAGTTGTTGTTGATGTAAGGGAGGAACTTTGCATATTCATCGTGATACATCTTCCAGTTAATACCGTGAATCTTAGGATCATAGAACTTCTTGGTAACCTGCAGCCACATGTGGTCGAACATATAGGCGCGCTCGCCTGCAGCATCCAGCTCCATCTTGCCGGCAATGGCAACAGGCTTTGGCATACCGCTCATTACATCTATCTTAACAGGAGCGCCGTTACGCAATCCAAAGATGCTCTTCTCATCCTTGCTGAGTTCAATGCCTCTCATCATACCAACATTGCCCTGTCCAACACGCTTGCTCTCACGGCTGCGGGTATCTGCAACCCAAAGCTCCATTCCCTTCTCACCGCTGCGCAGATAGTAAACCTTCTTGCCGTCTTTTGTGAAGGCGTAATCCATTGGCTGGCCGTCTGTTCTGACATCCGCAATGCGAGTCTCAATCATATCAAAGTCATCAAAGACAATAGGTTTTACCTCTTTCTTTGGCTCCGGCTTCTTAAGATCTTTCTTATCACCAGGTTTGCCATCCGGCTTACCCTCAGGCTTACCTTCTGGTTTAACACCTGGGCCCGGTTTTGGTTTATCACCCTTCTCTTTCTCCTCAAGGAGTTCAAAATCACCCTTTGAGAGGAGGAACTTATCGTAAGACTCCTTGTCAAAGAAGGCAGCCTTAAGACCGTTGCTGTTTCCGCCTGAACCAATGTAAGTCATTGCCTGACCGCCAAATCCAAAGCGTGCATTTCTCTCACCGTAAGCGCTGTTTACAGGGTAGCGAATCTCTCCGCCCTCCGCAGAGATAAGAGCGGTAGCACCGCCTCTCATCTGGTTCTTCTCATCATCTACAAGAAGCCACTTGCTGTCCGGGCTCCACTCAAATCCCCAATCGCCATCGCGATATGAATGGTTGTGGCCCTTAGGCAGAACCGTAACGGTCTTCTTTGTCTTAAGATCCATCACTTTGAGGGTATTACGCTCGCAAACGTAGGCCAGTTTCTTGCCGTCTGGAGAAACATCCGGCTGGTAGTTGTCTTTGCCGTCTGCTACAACCTTCTCATAATTAAGGAGTGTGGAGGCATAGAAGTACTTCTCTGTAGTATCTTTCAAAGTAGCCTTAAGAATGTTCCAGTTACCGTCAACCTCTGCAGCATAGTAGAGAGCCTTGCCGTCCGGTGCCCAGGTAATCATTCTCTCCTGGTACGGAGTGTTGGTGATTCTCTTGGTGCGTGCATCGTTAACGCCCACAACAAAGATTTCTCCGCGGTTAACCAGCGCAATCTCCTTACCGTTAGGGCTTACCGCCATCTCCGTGGCGTTGTTTATGTTGAGGCTCTTAATCTTCTGATAGCCTGCGTTTGATGCTATTGAAATGTTGAGTTTCTTTGGCTTCTGACCGTCTTTAACGGTGTAAATATCTCCCTTCCAAACAAATGAAAGAGTACCGTTGTTTGCAATGGTAACCTCTCTTACAGGGAAGTCCTTAAACTCAGTAAGTTGAGTCTTGTTACCCGTTGCAAGATCCTGCTTAAAGAGGTTGAGAGCGTTGTTGGCCCTGTTAAGTTTCATCTCTGAGATGTAGTAAACGGCATTGCCGTCCGGAGAGAAAACAGGCTTTAAGTTCTCTCCCTCATAGTCTGAAACTTTTGTATAACTATCTGATTTAAGGTCATATATCCAAATATCTCTGGTTACGGATGAAGTGTGGTGCTTTCTCCACGGATCCTCATAACCCTTCTTGTCCTGGAATACAATTCTGCCACCGTCCTTTGAGAAGTTGGCCTCATCTGCACCGGCAGCGGTTACCAGAATTGGTCTGCCGCCCGTTACAGGAATCTTGTATAGGTTCTTGAACATTGTGGATGGGAAACGTACGCTCTCGTATGGAGCAAATCTTCCGCTTCCAAAGAGCACAAACTTTCCGTCCGGAGTAAAGTCAAACGGATAATCCGCTGCAGAGTTGTAGGTTAGACGAACCGGAATACCGCCGTTTGCATCCATAACAAATACGTCAAAGTTGCCGTAGATGTCACTTGCGTAGGCAATCTTCTTACCGTCTCTGCTCCATACCGGATAACCGTTGTAGTTATCACCGGATGTGATAGGCATTGCAAGACCGCCCTCTGAACTAACCTTGTAAAGGTTACCCATGTAACCGAATACAATCTGAGAGCCGTCCGGTGAAATGGCCGGAGTCCTCAGCCACCTAACCTGCTGCTGAGAATAACCTGCTGCACAAAAAAATAGAAGAAGTGCAACAGATGCAAAAAATCTGGATTTAAATTTGAACATAGTTGTATAGTTGAATAATTTGTTTTCCGTGGGTTTAAAGGTACAAAAGTTATGTCAATAATATGACGCGCAAAAGTTATCTTTGTTGCAAAATTCTTCAATTATGAAAAAGGCCCTCATTCTCCTTGCACCCGGTTTTGAAACCATAGAGGCAACAACTCCTATGGACGTCCTCAGAAGATGCCAGATACCCGTGGTTGTTATCTCTGTAAACGGAGAGGACAAACATGGCGTTATGCACACGGATGAACTTACAGTAACCTCCTCACACTCAGTAAGCGTTAAGGCAGATTACACCCTCTCCTCAGCGGAGGGAAGGGCTGTTGTTTCAGAGGCAGAGATGGTTATTCTTCCGGGCGGCTTCCCCGGTTATGTGAATCTTGCTAAAAATAAGGAGGTTGGAGAGATTCTTAAAAAGTATAAAAGAGAGGGGAAACTAATCGGAGCAATCTGCGGAGCCCCTACCGCCCTCAAGGCTAACAACATAGCGCCCGGCAGCAGAATCACCTGCCACACCTCCGTAAAAGATGATATGACAGCGGGCGGATATCTTTACACCGGAAGTGCAGTTGAAAGATGCGGCAATCTCATTACCGGAAAGGGAGCCGGCCTCTCACTGGAGTTTGCACTGGAATGCGCTCTGGCATTGACAGATGCAGAGAGAGTTACAGAGGTAAAAAAGAAGATGGAACTCTAGCTATTCAACTGATAATTTGTTTTTTACCGGATTGCTGTAAACCTTCAGATAGATATCCATAAGCGGAAGAAGAATGTTCTTCCATCTGGAGAGAGTAAGATGCATATTATCTGCAAACTGCTTGTACTCCTCCTTGGTATACTTGTCTGTAAACTTAAAGGTGTTGTACAGCATATCGTATGCTATATAGTTGTTTTTAAAGAGTTTATAGCCGTTGTAAATTCTGGTGTCTATAACGGATGCCATATATGCCAGCGCCTCGTTGCGGTCCAGTGAGCCGGCAGTGAGAAGTTCCTCCGCCGTTATAGGCTTGCAAATCTGAATGTGAACCTTGCCCTTAGGAGAGAGAATGCCCTCCATAATGCTTCTGAAGTCCTCCCCCTTCTCCTTTATATACGGGTGATCCTGAGAAAGATAGAGCTCTCTAACCTTCTGCGTTATGCAGGTCTCCCATTCGTATGACACAGCCATTGGAACTATGTTGAGTGTGGAGAAGTTTGTGCCTATATTTTTATCTCCCGATAGTGAAAACATCTTAAGAACTGTCTGGCTGGTCTTGTCATCTCCGTCCTTTGTTCGGCCGTTGCGCTGTGCAATCCAAACGGAAGTCTTTCTCTCATTTATCACATAACGGATATAACTGGAAAGATGGTGGCTGGTCTTGTAGAAATCCTTTGTAGTTCCGCCTCTTACAACCTTGAACATACGGTTTGATTTGCCTACGTCTGAGACCATTCCGGGCTGCATAAGGTTATCTCCAAAGGTAATCTCTGAGCAGTCTAAGCCATTGTTGTGCAGCGCTATCTGAAGCAGTGCGGCATCCAGAAGAATATCTCTGTGGTTGGAGACAAAGAGGTAACCCTTGCCCGGTTCCAGATTCTCAAAACCATCATACGTAAAACCGTCTGTGGTCTTTCTTACAATTGCATTAATGGCATCAAACATAAAGCCCACCTGGAACTGGCTCACCGTTTTGAATGAGCGGAACTCATTGATTCTCTTCTCAATATCCTTCCCCTCATAAATGAAGTTCATAACAGCAGGAAAGTTCTCATCAGATGCAATTCTCTGCATGGCGTCAGATATTTCATCATCTCTGTAAGGACGAATATCATCCCACTCGTTGGAAATATCCTTAGGTGTCTTTCTGTTGATGTCCATAATCTTTACTTTTGGAGTGTACCAATCCATTTAAGGAATCTATCATTCCAACCTCTTGCTCCTGAGTTCTTTGCCGCTCTTACCCCGAAGCCGTGCCCTCCCTTCTGATGAAATTCCACCTTGCAAGGTACTCCTTTTCTTTCTAATTCGGAAGCCATATTGTGAGAACCGTTAGATTTCACAATAGGATCATCTTCACAGTGAAGCAGGAAAACTGGAGCCATATCTTTTCTAACATTCTCATCTAAAGAGAGTTTTGAAACCAGAGTAGTATCTCCGCGGAGAAGGTTCTTCTTGGAAAGCCGGTGACAGTAAGGTTCACGCAGTGTGACAACCGGGTAAAGCATAGCAACGTATGCAGGCCTGTACTTTGGATTCTCCTCCAGAGCGGCACATCCAGCAAGATGTCCTCCGGCAGAAAAACCAACTACCGCAATCTTTGAGGTATCTATACCCAAAGCGGTGGAATTATCTTTAAGATAGGTAATTGCACGTCTGTAATCCTCCAGCTGATCTGGGTAATGCGCACCAAACCAGCCCATTCTGTAACGCAGCACAATTGCCAGATAGCCCCTCTTTGCAAAACTTTTTGCCACGTCAAACCCCTCCTGGTTTATAGCCAGGTATCTGTAACTTCCTCCGGGAAGGATAATTACAGCAGGACTGCTGCCGCTGGTTCCCGCATCCGGAGCGTATGTAAATATCTTAACTCTCTTATAACTCCTCTCTGTCTTCTCTCCTTCCCAAAGCCTCTTCTTATCCACTCTGTGCTGAGCAAGCAGAGCAGATCCCGCCATAAGCAGAGCCGCAGAGCAAAACAATATCTTAAACCATCTCTTCATCTGACTTGTACAAGTTTTTATCCTTTTCTCTCATCCTGCCGTAATCCTCATTACCATAAACAGTTGCGCACAGAGCATCATACTCCTCCTTATAGTATCTTCTCATTGCCTGAGACTGCTTTAACGCTCTTGTCCCAAACCTGCCCAACTCTTTGTAAGGGATTCTCTCCTTAAACTCCAAAACCACTCTTCCCCTTCTTAAAAGGTGCTCACCCTTAGGGAAAACCTCACCCGGCCCAAACAGTACAACGGGTAGAATATCCATCTGAAGTTCCTCTGCCATTGAAAAGGCACCGCTGCGGAACTTAAGGATATCACAATCCTCGCTTCTTGTCCCCTCCGGGAATATAAGTATTGAGCACCCCTCTTTCTTGAGGGAGAGCAGTTTCTCTCTGTTTATCTCCATCCCCTCCTCAATGCAAACATTTCCCGCTTTGCGCACAAAGTTACCATAAACCGGCGATTTATAAACCCATTTGTTGGTAACAACCACTATCTTTTTACTCAGCGATAGATAATAGAGCAGATCAAGGTGAGACTGATGGTTGGAAATAATCACACAAGGCTCTGAAGATGAGAAGTATCTGTCTGTGTATTCAAAAATCTCCTTTACTTTTAACTCTTTTCCTTCACTCTTTACAAAGAACTTAACCCTTGGCATCTTTGAGGAGAAAAACCTCATATAACGGGTTATAAGTGAACGGAGTCTCTCTCCCTTTAACTTTGGATTAAAGAGCGTTATAAGCTTCAGCCAGAGGCATACGGCCGCAAAAACAGCTGCACAATAGAGAGTTATGAAAATATCTGAGAGCCTTATAGGAAGCACTCTCTCTTTACGCTCCTTTCTGAAAGATTTGCAAACCAGAAAGCGGAAGATTACAGGAGGGAGCATAAAGGCCAGAAGCACCACGCAGATAAGACCAATTACGGCAACCGCACCCAGAGAGTGCAGAGCCGGATGAAGGGCAAAGATAAGAGAGCCCACTCCCACAAACATAGTTATGGCAGAGAGAGTTACGCCGGTCTTATAGGATTGGAGCAACGGCTTTTTATTGGTGTATTCGTACTGCAAACCCTCCACCATAAAGATGGTGTAGTCATCTCCCAATCCGAATATGAAGGATGCAAGAATTATATTTACAATGTTGAAACTTACTCCGAATATTCCCATAATTCCGGTTATCCAAATCCAGGAGACAACCATTGGAAGGAAGGCGCAAAGAGCAAGTTCCAGACGGCGGAAGGCAATCCATAAGAAGATGAAAACCAGAACGGAACAGATAGCCAGCACCTTGTCAAAATCTTTCTGCAGTATATCTATCATCCCGTCCGTCATTGAGTAGGAATCAAATAGGAAGGAGCCCTCTGCCTTGTTGCCGTAATCTTTGTATGAACTATAAAGTGAACTTAGATTTTCCTTTGGTGTATAAAGGATTTCCATCACAATAGATGTGGAAGAATCCCTAAGAATGAAAGGAGCCATTAGGGTTCCTATTGGAGAGAAAAACTCCTCCTGCTGCACGCCTAACTCACTTGTAAATAGCGCCTTGAACGGATCAAACGCATCATTTGTAAAACCGGCAGCCTCACCCGCCTTATCTAAAGAATTAAGCAGAGTCACGCCGTTTTTCTCCACAAATGATTTCCAGAGAGAGAGCCTTCTCTGCTGCTCCTTCTCCGATGGAAGGAACGGCCCTATTCCTCTGGATGATAGCACGTTGCCGCTCTTAACACTGGAGTCTGTAAAGGCTCTGTTTTTCTCCGCCGCATAAAGAGCATCACTTAGAGTGGCACCTTCCGTTACTGCATAAACCGCCACGCTACCCTCTCTTCCGGAGTATGATGAGAGTTTATCAAGTAACTGAGACTGAGCGGGTGCCATATAGTTTATCTTGGTAAAGTCTCCGCTGAAAGTAACCTTGCGGCTGAAGAGGTAGAATACAACGGTTGCAACTACCAGAAGCCAGAAGAGATAGCGGTTCTCCTCTGGGCGGAATCCTGCCCAGCGGCCCAGCCAGCCGTTGCTCTTAGGTTTATAGTGTTTCTCTCCCACCCAATGCGGTAAGAAGATGATTACAAAGAAGATGGCTCCCACCAGAGAGACGGCTGCAAAGAGGCCGAAGTCTCTCATGCCGGAGGCGCTCATAACGAGCAGAGAGAGGAATGCTCCCACAGTGGTTATGTTACCTATAACCATCGGGGAAACTATGTCTGAAAGAGTCTGGCGGGCGTTAGAGGTAAAGCCTAAACGGGTGGAGTACAAAAGTGAGTAATCTACTGCTATGCCGAATATTACGCAGCAGGCGGCAAGGGCCACGCTGCTCACGCTCTCCTTCACAAGTCCCATAAAGGCAAGCCCCGCCATTATTCCAAATAATACCGGAACGCAGATTAAAAGTATTGGTCTTACCCTTCTGAAGTACCAGGCTAAAAGTCCTACAATCAGAACAATGGCAAGGACGGCGCAGCGTACAGCATCCTTTTTCATACGCTCCGCATTCATTACGGCTATTACCGGAGAACCGGTAAACTCCATCTGCACATCTGGGTAAAGGGCTGTTACGGAGTCTCTTATCTCATATACCCGTCTTAATAGTTGGGAGTTGTTGCCGGTCTCGCTTCCGCCAAATTCAGATGAGAAGTTCATCATAATTGCAGAGGAATCTGGAGTGAAGAGATACTCGCCTATTACTCTGAAGCCGCTCTCCGTTCCAAGAGCGGTAAGTTTTTTGAGCAGTTTTGAGGAGAACTGAAGCGGATCTGCCGCCACTATGCTCTGAGTGAGACCGTTGGAGGTAATCATAGATTCCTTGTCCTGCTCCAGCATCTGCGTAAAATTGCCGTTGGAGATTATGGAATCTATACGGGCATAATCCTCATCTTCCAGGAAGTAAGGCATGTTCTCCGCTACAAATGAGGCGATTGCAAGGAATGAGGTTGGGTCTATCCTTACCGTAGGCTCCTTAATTCCCTCTACATCCATAGAGAGGAAACGCTCTGAGTATTCGTCTGCCGCCTGAGTCAGACGCTCTATACCATCCTGAGTATCATTAGGTTTCTCCTTTAAACTCATTAGAGAGACAACCTTGTCCTGCATTCTGAGATTCTTGTATACGAACTGGCTCTGACGGCTGTTTTCTCCGGAACCGTAAGGCAGAAAGGCTGCAATATCCTCATTCAGAGTTATATGTCGCATGCAGAGGTAGAAGCAACCTGCCAAAAGAATTGGGAGAAGGAGAGCAAGATAACGCCTTCCGCCGGCAAAGAAATCATATATCTTTAAAAAGAATCTCTCCATTATTTTCCGAATAACTTTTGAAGGGCCATTCTTGGATAGCCGTAAAAGAGAGCGCCCAAAGTGAGGAAGGTATTCATTACGCTTATGCGTGTAAAGTCCGCTCCCTTACGGAAATGGGTCACTCTGTCCGTTGGGTAGATTACATCTACCGGAACCACCAGAAGTTTTACACGGCGCCAGGCGGAGCGCACAAGCACCTCAGTTTCAAACTCGTATCTGTTTCCAAAGAAATGAATCTTTGCAATTTTCTTTAAAGGATAGAGGCGGCAGCCGCTTTGAGTATCGGGCAGTTTGTATCCCGTCTGAACTGTAAGCCAGAAGTTTGAGAAGTTGTTGGCAAACTTTCCGCCGGAGTCTATTCCCCTTTGAGAGCGGCTTCCAATAATGATGCTTTTTTGGCGCTCCTTCTCTGTAAGACTCTCTGCCAGAGCCATCATCTTCTCTGCTCCGGATAACGTGTGCTGACCGTCTGCATCAAAAACCAGAGCGTACTCAAACCCCAGCTCCAAAGCCTTCTTAAAACCGGCACGAATGGCGTAACCCTTTCCTTTATTCTTTGTATAAGAGACTATGGCGTAAGGATTTGCAGCCTCAGCTTTAGCAAGGCTGTCATCTGTAGAACCGTCATTTACCGCAATTACCTTATAACCGGTTTCATTTATAGAGCGTACCACTCCGCCTACGGAGTTTGTATTGTTGTAAAACGGCACTATAAAACAAACTCCCTCCATCACTCTATTTCTGCACAATTAGAATTGCACCTATAATTATCAGAGCAACACCCACATACCTTACAAAAGGAATGTGCTCATGGAAGACAACCGCTGCAACCACAAGTCCCAGAACGTAACTGAAACTGATCATAGGATATGCGGCGCTGAACGGATAATTCCTTAAGATATAGAACCATAGAACGGAGCCACCGCCCATGCAAAGACCGCAGAGCAAAAAGTTTATATCTGTAAACAACTGTTTGATACAACTCCAGGTAAAGGCCAGCTTGTCTACCTTCTGCATTGTAAACTTCAGAAACATCTGACCTAAAACCAGCAGCGTACTTTGAACTATGGAGAGCAGTATCAGTTTGTACATAAGTTACTTATTAAGGTGAATGAATAGTTGGCTCCGCTACGGACTGCAAGAAGAATTCTCTTTTTTCCGGCGGAGTTTTTCAAAATATCTGAGCAGCAGAAGAGTCCGAATGCAGAAGCGGAAAGGTACTCTCCGCACCACTGCTTGTATGTAAGACGCTCCTTCTCCTTAGGGATGAACGCAAAGTTCTCCCTCTGCGGGTTAGGGAAATCGGAGGTCATTACAAGATCTATGTCATCCCAGGTTAAACCGCTGGATGATAGAAAATTATCTAAAGTATCAGAAACGCCTCCGCGTATCTGAATCATATCTTCAATTACAGCGTATGCCCTCTCAGACGGTTTATTTTCCAACAGAAAGGCGGTGGCTCCCTCTGAAAGAGGAATTGATGAGAGTTTTGGAAGGAAACTCAGCATACGGTAAAGGTTATCTGTCATCTGGTCTGCAACTACCATCAGTATGGATGAGGCCTCCCCCTTTTCAAACTGCATAATTGAATCCAGCAGCGCCCCCTCCATAGAGAATGCATCATTTACGTGAGTGGAGTTGAAACCTTTGCACCCCAGAGCAATAGCAATCTGAGAAGCGCAGGTGTTAGGTGTTGAACAGATGAACTTTGAAGGGTTTAGCATATTCTCTCCGTCATCTATCATCTTCTTTAAAAATACCTCGGTATCTCCCACACAGCCGTTTCCGGTTCCGGAGATTATGGCATCCGGGCACTTTAACGGAGAGTTCTCCATCACATATTTTGAAACGGCCAGGGTTCTCTTTAAAATGGAACTCATTCTGCGGGCCTCCATTGGAGGTATAAACTGCTTAAAATCCGGGTCTTTACAAAGCACCCTGCCGCCCTCCACCGGCAGCGCCTCAAAGGAGTTCACCCCTTTGAACGGCTCCTGTGCGGAGATTGCGGCCGCAGAGATTATGTATGCTTTTCCCCTCTTCATTGGCAGTATTTTGAGAAAATAAGTGATGTATCGTTTCCTCCAAATCCAAAGGAGTTGGAGATTACATTCTTAACGTCTATATCTGTAACAGTCTCTGTAACAGGAGAGAAACTCAGTTCAGCATCTCCTCTTTCATAACGCAGGTTTGCCGGAATGAATCTCTTTTCAATAACCAGCAGAGAAATTATTGCCTCCAAAGCTGCGGCCGCACTGGTTGCGTGCCCGGTAAAACACTTGGTAGAACCAATATATGGAATCTTATCTCCAAAGAGAGTCATAAGCGCCTTGCCCTCAGAGAGGTCATTGTTCTGTGTTCCCGTTCCGTGAGCGTTAACGTAATCTATATCCTCCGGCTTCAGACCGGCCTTCTTAAGTGCCTTGGTCATAGCCAGATATGCACCTTTACCATCCGGAGATGATGCTGTCTGATGGAATGCGTCACAGGCATTTCCCCACCCGGAAAGAAGCCCCCTTATCTTTGCCCCCCTCTTTTGAGCGTGCTCAATGCTCTCTAAAACAATGAACCCCGCTCCCTCTCCAAGATTGAGCCCTTTTCTGGAGGCGTCAAACGGACGGCAAGGCGTATCATCTAAAATCATAAGGGAGTTGAATCCATTAAAGTGGTACCTTGTAAGTGACTCTGTTCCACCCGCTATGATAACGTCATAGCGTCCGCTCTCAATAAGTTCCGCACCAAAGGCAATGGCGTTGGCGGCGGCGCTGCAGGCGGTGGAGATTACATCCGTATATACCACACGGCTCTTTAAAGAGTCTGCTATAAGGTCATTGCATACACCATCTAGATGTAGAAAAATTTTATCGGAGTTCTCCGGCCCCTCCAGAAAGTTGTTGAGGTAACTCTCTGTAATGTCCATACCTCCAACGGTAGTGCCGCTTATAAGGGCAACCTTTGTTCCCTCCTTAAGGCAGGCATCCTCCTCGGCCGCCCGGGCAGCAACAATGCCCAAAAGAGCAGAGCGCGGAAAAACCCTCTCCTTATCCTCACCTATAAGTTCAACAAGTTGAGAATTAGAGTATTCCACCTCCCCGCAAGGAAGGTTTGTATGAACGGTTTTAAGATATTTGGGAGATGCAATGGGGCAGCGTTTCTCTAAAAGAGAAGTATAGGTCTTATCCAAACCTATACCCAACGCAGAGATTATCCCCATGCCTGTTATTGCAATCCCAGAGGACATTTGGGGTTATTTTTTGCTCTCTATGAATTCCGCAATTGAATTTACACTGGTCATAATACCCTTAGCCTGAGCAGGATCTGCTAGTTTAATACCGTAGTTCTTCTCAAGCATTACAATAAGTTCCAGTGCATCTATTGAGTCAAGCCCAAGCCCCTCCTTACCAAAAAGCGGTGCGTCATCCTTAATATCCTCAGGAGTAAGCTCCTCCAGGTTGAGGGCTTCAATAATCTGGGCCTTTAATTTCTGTACATCCATATCGTTTTAGATTTGAAGGCGCAATTTACTAAAAATTGGCTGAAACATCAAATTAGACTACTTTTCATCTGAAGACTTCTGGGCCCAGAAATCGTAGAAATTGAACCACTGGTAAGGGTTCTCCCTTATCACACGCTCCAGAATCTCCACATACTTCTGCCCGTAAGCAACGGCGCGGGCCTCACGTCCCTTAATTTCCGGATCTATCTTAATCTGCTCAACGTGAACCCTGTAACGGAACCACTTTTTGGTACCCAGAACAAACATTGCAATAAAATCTGCCTGAAAGCGGTCTGCTATATTATAGATTCCAATAGGAAATTCCGCCTCCGCTCCCAGAAAGTTGAACTTGTGGTTACGGCGTCCGGTAAAAGTTCTGTCTCCCGCCAAAGTAATTGCCTCACAGTCTCTTATAACATCGTTAATCTTAAAGATGTGCTCCATGCTGTCACTCACCTCCACCATCTCAATGTTGTTCTGTTCCATTGCCCCCTTGCGGAACTTCTGCATCTGGGCCGTCTCTCCCGCAAAGGCCAGAACGTTCAGTTTTTTAGGCAGATGGCCGCACAGGTATGAAGAGATTTCAAAGTTACCCACGTGGGCGCTCACCATAACCAGAGGCTTCTCTGTGGTGAAATACTTGAATACCAGATCTTTCTCTATTCTTGCAACAACATATTTGTTAATATGACCGGCATAGATGTAGAAGCGGTCCAACAGAAACTTTCCAAAGAGCAGATGGTTTTTGAAGGTACCCCAGAGAGATTTTACAAAAGAGAATTTCTGCCTTCTTCTGAGGTATGCGTAAATGGAGTAGGCTCTGCGCGGAGCAAAGATAATGTAGCCTATAACCACAAATGGCAAAAAGCAGTATATAACCCTGATATCCACATACTTGAGTATGCGCATCAGAAGCCCCTGCTTGGCCTCGCCGCCTCCCGTTTTACCTTTCCAATCCATCTTTTAGGTGTTAAGTCCGCCGTTAATTTCAATAACCTGACCGGTAATGTAACCCGCTTTCTCTGAGGCCAGAAAGGCAACCAAATCTGCAACCTCCTCTGCTGTTCCAAATCTTCCGGCAGGAATTGTATCTTTCAAACTGTTCTGGTCCAGCTCTTTAGTCATATCCGTCTCCACAAAGCCAGGAGCCACCGCATTAACCGTAACCCTTCTCTTTGCCACCTCCAGAGCAAGCGCCTTTGTTGCGGCAATCACTCCTCCCTTGGCTGCTGAGTAGTTTGTCTGGCCGGGCATTCCTTTTATTCCCGACAGTGAAGCAACACTTATTACCCTGCCCCACTTCTTCTTAGCCATAGGTGTAATGGCCTTGCGGGTAACGTGGAAGAAGCCGTTGAGGTGAGTGTTAATAACGTCATACCAATCCTTATCTTCCATCCACATCAGAAGGGTATCTCTTCTTATTCCGGCATTGTTCACAAGCACTGCAATATAGTCATCCGGATGAGCAGCCATCCAACCGTCCAACGCCTCCTCTGCCTCCTTAGGCACTGATACGTTGAACTTTAGAAGCTCAGCCGCTCCGCCTGCCTCCTCAATCTCTCTCTTTACTTCCAGCGCAGCATCCTCTCTGCTTACATAATTGATGAGTATAGGATAACCCTCCTTTGCAAGAGCCTTGCATATTGCGGCCCCTATACCTCTTGAACCTCCTGTTACAAGTGCGTATTTCATATCTTTACTTATTTGATAATTCTTTCATAAACTCCTCTGCCTTAGGAAGATGCTCCAAACGGCCCACATCCAGCAGGCGGAGGTTGTCAAAGTAACGCCCCTCAATCTTAAACTTTGCTGCATTGTTAAGGTAGAAATCTACAATTGAAAACTTCTCCTCCCAACTTTCCATAAGGGCAAAAACCTTTGGAGAGAGCACGTGTATTCCGCCGAATGCAAACGGCCTCAGCCCCTTCTCTTCCAGTATTTTATGAGCATCTTTATCTCCCGATAGTGCAGCATACTTTTTATACGGAGACTTTACCTCAAACGTCTTCAGATTCTCCCAGCCTGCCAGAAGATTGTTGGAATCAAAAAGGAGGCGGCGGTCACTGTAACGTCCGCTCACTACAACAGATGCAAGAACTCCCTCCTCAATTCTCTTAACGGAGGAATTGTAAAAAGATTTCAGATCCAGATCTGAGAGAATATCCACGTTGTGAACAAGGAAAGGTTCTCCGTCATCTAAAAGTTTTGCAGCGTGACGCACCCCTCCTCCGGTATCTCTCAGCAAATCAAACTCTTCTGAGAACTGAACCTTAAGGCCGCAATGAGGATTTTTCCTAAAGAACTCCTTAACAAACTCCTCCACCTTCTCTCCAAAGTGGTGAACGTTTATAACAATATCCTTAAAGCCGAATGAAGCAAGACGTCTTATCTGCCACTCCAAAAAGGTAACCCCTCCAACCTCAACCAGCGCCTTGGGCTTGTTGTCTGTCAGAGGTTTGAGTCTGGTACCCAATCCTGCGGCAAAAATAAGAGCTTTCAATTATACCTCCTCCTCTATACCAAGTTCTCTGTGGGTAAGTTTAACCCTAACGTTGAATTTCTTTGCAATATGGTCTGCAAGATGCTTTGCACAATATACGGAGCGGTGCTGTCCGCCGGTACATCCGAATGATACCTGCAGGTGAGTGAACTTCCTCTCCACAAACCTTTTAACGTGGGCATCCACCATATCGTAAACGTTGGAGAGGAACTTCTTAATTCCGCCCTCGTCTTCCAGATATTTTATTACAGGTTCATCCAGTCCGGTAAAGAGGCGGAAGCGCTCATACTTGCCAGGATTTTCAAGGGCACGGCAGTCAAATACATAACCGCCGCCGTTACCGCTGTCATCCATTGGAATACCCTTCTTGTAGGCAAAGGAGAATACATGAACCTCCAGAGTAACCTCCCTTCTTAAGTCCTTGAGCTGGCGCATCTTAGTGAGTGCGGTCAGAACCTGCTGAAGGTAAGGATATTCGTTGAAAGGTTTCTTTATGAGTTTTCTGAGATTCTCAATTGCAAACGGTATGCTCTGAAGGAAGTGAGGCTTCTTTTCAAAGTATCCGCGGAAACCGTAGGCTCCCAAAACCTGAAGGGTTCTGAAGAGAACAAAGAGACGGAGGTTGTGAGTGAACTCCTTCTCAGATACCATCAGATATTTCTTAAGTTCCTTACGGTAAGTTGCTATGAGGGTGTCTTTGAGTTCGTCTGAATAGTTGGCTCTGGCCTGCCATACGAATGAGGCAATGTCATAGTAGAACGGGCCTCGTCTTCCGCCCTGGAAGTCAATAAAATACGGAACGCCGCCAACCAGCATCACGTTGCGGGCCTGGAAGTCTCTGTACATAAAGGTGTTGCCCTTCATAACAGCAAGCAGGTCCTTTGCCATCTTCTGCATATCCTCATGCAGGCGGATCTCACTGAACTCCACGCCGCTGGTCTTAAGGAAGCAGTATTTGAAGTAGTTGAAATCAAACCAGATGTTTTTCTCATCAAACTCCGGCTGAGGATAGCAATTGGAGTAATCCAGGTCTCTTCCTCCAAGGAACTGGAACTTAGGGAGCAGCGCCATTGTACGCTTTAAGAGGGTAACCTCCTTCTGGGAGTAACTTCCCTTCTCCCTTCCGCTTTTGATTGCATCAAACAGAGATACGGTTCCCAAATCTTCCTGCAGATAGTAGATGCCGTCCTTGCTGGAGATGTAAACCTCCGGAACATTGAGTCCCACCTCCTTAAAATGTCTTGCAAGAGAGATGAATGCGTGATTCTCCTCCACGCTTGTTCCCATTGCTCCAATTAGGGAGACCTTCTCAGACTTCAGCCTGAAATATCTTCTGTTACTTCCGGACTGAGGCAACTCCTCACAGGAGACGCACTTCTGGCCGGTATATTGTTCAAATAGATCCTTAAGTTGTTTCATAAGAGTATAACTGTCTAACAAATTTAGGAAATAATATCCAAAAAAACGTATCTTTGAATGTTTATAACTATTCTGATATGGAGAATAACAAAGACCTCTTCAAGGTAATGAGCCATGTTTCCTACTGCTCTGACAAGTACCAGTACACTATGGGAAAGTCATTTTTGGAGTGCGGAATGAAGGATAAAACCGCCTATTTCAACCTCTTCTACCGTAAGGCGCCGGACAATAACAACTGGGCTGTGGTTAGCGGAGTGAGAGAGGCAATGGAGATGATTGCCAACCTGGGAGGTGAATCTCCGGAGTTCTTTGAGAAGTTCCTCCCGGGTGAGGAGTACAAGGCTTTCCGTGAGTATGCTTCACAGATGAAGTTTACCGGAAATGTTTATGCTATGAGAGAGGGAGAGATTGCCTTTCCAAGGGAACCGGTCATAACCATAGAGGCCCCAATCATTGAGGCTCAGGTACTTGAGACGCCGCTGCTCTGCATTATGAACCATCAGATGGCCATTGCCACCAAGGCCAGCAGAGTTTGCAGAAGCACCCAAAAGCCTGTAAGTGAGTTTGGCAGCCGCCGCGCCCACGGTCCCTGGGCAGCCACCTACGGAGCAAAGGCCGCATACATAGGAGGCTGCGCCAACTCCTCCAACGTTCTTACAACGGAAATATTCGGAACCCCGGCCTCCGGAACTATGGCTCACAGTTATGTAACCTCTTTCGGCTGCTCCATTAAGGGTGAGTTCACAGCCTTCAAAAACTACATTAAGACACACATAGGAGAACCGCTTATTCTCCTTATAGATACGTATGATACCATAAACTGCGGATTGAGAAATGCAATCAAAGCATATCGCGAATGCGGTATAGATGATTCATATCCACAGGGTTACGGCATAAGGTTAGACAGCGGAGACCTCGCATACCTCTCACGCAAGTGCCGCATGATTTTAGACGAGGCGGGCTTTAAGAAGTGCAAGATATTTGCTACCAACTCATTGGACGAGTATCTGATTGCAGAACTGGAAAAGCAGGGAGCAATGATAGATTCATACGGAGTGGGAGATGCCATTGCAACCAGCAAACACAACCCGTGCTTTGGCAACGTTTACAAGCTGGTTCAGGTAGACAACGAGCCGGTGCTCAAGAGATCTGAAGATAAGGTAAAGCTTATAAACCCCGGATTCCAAATTACTTACAGAATCATTCAGAACGGCGTGTTTAAGGCAGACGTTACCTGCCTCAGAGGAGATGCCACCTCAAAGAAGATTGAGAACGGAGAGGAACTTCACATACAGAACGAGTTTGACGAGACCCAGCGTAAAAAGTTTGCAAAGGGCAGTTACACCTTCCAACCGCTTCAGATTCAGACAATGAAAGACGGCAAGATCTGCTATGAAGACGAGCCTGTTCAGCAGAAGAGAGAGCGTTTCTTAAAGAATCTGAGTTGCTTTAACGAAACGGAGAGACGTCTAATTAACCCGCACGTTTACAAGGTGGATATCTCAGACGAACTCTATGACCTTAAGATGAAGCTGATTAACAATCTGATACGAGAGATAGAGGAACTAAAGGAATCATTCAGACAAGAGTAATTATGCCACATAACTTAAAACACAGATTAAGAACTCCCGCACTGCTTCTGCTTGCACTCTCTTCAATAATTCTTCTGGAGAGCTGGAGCAGACCTAAAGCCTTTCTTGGCAGCACTTTCTCAGTTAGAGATACCGTGGTAACAGACAGCGCTTTCCAGAGATTGGTAGATTCTCTTGCGGCACTGAACATAAGCCCAGATTCTTTAAGAAAGATGGGATTGGATGAGAGGGTTCTAGCAGCAATAGATTCTCTTTACAAGGCAGATTCCATTGCCAACATAAAGGTCTTTACTCCCAAGGAACTCAGAAGGATGAGAAGAGACAGCATACGCAAGGCAAAAGACAGCATACTGGCCAACTCCCCAAGAGTTTTGGATACATACGTCTTTCCAGACAGCGTAATCTATACCAGAATCTTCTCCTGGAAGCATGATACCTATCTTAATAATCAGGAACTTACAAAGATAGATACCACTTTCAACTACCGCTTTCACGATCTTCCTTTCCAGCGTGACGATATTAACGCACAGTATTTGGGAGTAAGCGGAAGTGCAGCTCTTCCTTTCAACTACTTTAAGAGAGAGAGTGAGGAACTCTTCCCCTTCTTTAACCCATACAAGACATACTCCTACTCTCAGGATAATCTTCCGTTCTACAACACCAAGACTCCTTACACGGAGTTGGCTTATACGGGAACCCTTCTGGCCAACCGCCAGAAATCTGAAGACAACGTAAAGTTCCTTCATACCCAGAACTTTACACCTTCTTTCAACTTCTCCTTCCTCTATCAGAGAAACGGAGGCGGAGGATTGCTTCAGAACGAGAAGACAGACTTCAGAACCCTTGCCTTTACCGGCAACTATCTGGGTAAAAACTATGTGGCTCACGGAGGCTATCTCTACTCCAGACTTAAGAGAGAGGAGAACGGCGGAGTTACAGATCTGAAGATGATAAGTGACACCACCATTGATGTAAGAACGGTGCCGGTTTACCTCAATGACGCCAACTCAGTCATAAGACGTAACTCCTTCTTTATCACCCATTCATACGGTATTCCAATCAGGTGGACCAAACAGAGAGATTCTCTTGGGAACGTTATTCACGATTCACTCAAGACCAGTCAGGGAACCGTTACCTACTTTGGACATCACGGAGAGTACACCGTATTCTCCAGAGGTTATACAGATAACATTTCAGACTCCGTAGGGCGTTCACTCTACCATAATCAATTCTATCTAAACCCTTACAGCACATACGATTCCACAAGGGTAATGAACCTGGAGAACCGCTTCTTTATAAAGGTGCAGCCGTGGAATGCAGATGCTGTTGTCTCCAACCTCAGCGGAGGAGTTGGCCACCAGCTGGTTAACATCTACGGCTTTAAGCCGGATTACTTCCTCTCCGGAAATCAGAACAAAAAGTACAACAACGTTTACGCATACTTCGGAGCGGGAGGTAAATTCCGTAAGTATTTTGCCTGGAATGCCTTAGGAAAGATAGATATGGTGGGCTACTATAAGGGTAACTGGTCTTTGGATGCTGCAATGAGATTCTCTTCCTGGGTTGTTAAGGAGGGAGTCCATTTAACCGCCAAGTTCCACGCCTCTTCACGCAGGCCTAACTACTTCTATAACAACCTTTACAGCAACCACTACATCTGGGAGTACGATTTTGCCAACACCCAGACAACAAAGATTGAGGGATTGCTTCAGATTCCTCACTGGGGATTGGAGGCCTCTGTAGGTTACTCCCTTTTGAACAAGAACATCTATCTTGACTCTCTCTGCACTCCTATCCAGAACGGAACTGCAATGAGCGTCCTTACCGGATATATCTCCAAGAACCTGGCAATAGGACCGTTACACTTAGATAACAGAGTCCTCTTCCAGCTATCTTCAAAGCAGGAGATTATTCCTCTGCCTAAACTGGCACTGAACTTGAGGTACTACCTGCAGTTCTATGCGGTAAAAGATATATTGAACGTGCAGATTGGAGCGGATATGACCTACAACACAAAGTACTACGCTCAGGCATTTGACCCTGCGTTGGGAATGTTCTATAACCAGGAGAAATACAAGGTGGGGAACAACCCTTACGTAGATGTGTTCATTAACCTTCAGTGGAAGAGAGCCTGCATATTCATAAAGGGTGAGAACATACTCATGGGCTGGCCTAACAGAGAGTACTACTCCACTTACAGATATATCAGACCTCAGAGAGCTCTTAAGATTGGCATTTGGTGGCCATTCTACATAAAATAGAGACTAACAATAAGTTACGGTGAAGTTTTGGAAGACAAAAATAGTGCGTGTAGGTGTCATTGCTGCAGTGGCACTTCTGCTGGTTTTGTTCTTCACCTTCACAGGTCTCCATCCTAAGTACTCAAAAAGCAACGTAATAAGACCTCTTACTGGCGACACTCTCAACTGTACCATCCTTATAGACAACAAGTTGAACCCGGGTAACCCTGCCCTCAAGTTTACCACGGACCTTATACGCCAGTTCTCAGAGAACAACCACTGCAAGGTTGAGGTGGGAGTAGAAAAATCTTCTCTTGAGGTTTGGGAAGATCTTACCAACGGCCAGGTAGACGTTATTATCTTCAACGCCAAAACAGACTCAATACCGGAGCCTTTCAGAGATTATCTTACGGTGAGTATCCCTGTTGAGAAGGATTATCACTGCGTAATGAGATATGATGACGACTCCGTAATAGACAACGTAAACTTCTGGATAGCACACTTTAAGCCAACCGCAGATTACAGAAGGCTCTACTCCAGACTGCATAAACTGGAGACAACCCACACCTACTCTCTCCCTATGACAAGATACTCCATATCTCCATACGACAATCTTGTAAAGAAATACGCAGCACAGATTGGATGGGATTGGAAACTGCTCAGTGCTCTCATATTCAAGGAGTCCGGCTGGAACACGGGAGTGGTCTCCAGAATGGGAGCGGTAGGTCTTATGCAGGTTCTGCAGTCAATTGCCAACTCTATGGGAGTTGAAGATATCTATGACCCGGAGCAGAACATAAAGGCAGGCTGCTCCATTCTGGCCAAGACTCAAAAGACCTTCAGATCTCAGGGAATGGATGAAGATAACGCTCTGCTCTTTACCCTTGCCTCATACAATGCCGGAGAGGGCAGAATACTTCAGTGCCAGAAGGTTGCAAGGGCAGAGGGCAAGAACCCTCTAATCTGGGAAGAGGTTGCCTCCGTTATTCCTCTTATGATAGACGGCTACTCCAAAGACGGCGTAAACGTCTCCTCCTTCAAGGGCGCACAACAGGTACTGGACTACCCTAAAAAGGTTATGTCACAGTATGAAATCTACAAGAAAACCGTAGCGGAATAAAGAACTTGGATAATTGAATGTTTATTTATAATTTGCAATCGTTTAACCGTACTATTTGATGAAAAATTTCTACAAGTTCTCAATCCTGTTCATGTTGCTGATTTGTGTCAGCTGTTCCAAGAATGATGAAGATAATGTTATGACTTCAGTGGAATTTGATGTTACAGAGATCAATCTGGCCATCCATGAATCCCTTAAGTTAGAGCCTAAAGTGTACATTTCTGGATTGCCTGCTTTAGGGCAGAAATTAGAGTGGTCTTCATCTAATTCATCTATAGCAGTTGTAAATGAGGGGGGAGTGGTAACAGGACAAGAAACCGGTTCTGCCACTATCTCTGCTAAGTATAAAGGAAAGAGTGCCAGTTGCCGTGTTTCTGTGCGTTCATTGACAATGGTTGATTTGGGTTTGTCTGTCAAATGGGCAGACCGTAACATAGGCGCCGATAGGCCTGAAAGCGTTGGCGCTTACTATGCATGGGGAGAGACATCCGTGAAATCTATTTACGACTTGGATAAATACAAGTGGTGTACCGGAGGAGACTACAGAAATCTAACAAAATATAATAGATATACCGAGTTTGGTAAGGTTGACAACAAGACAATTCTAGAACCATCTGATGACATTGCAAGTATTACATACGGAAATAAATGGCGCATGCCAACGGTTGATGAGTTAAATGATCTTTTGGAGAAGTGTGATTGGTCTTGGGTAACTCTAAATGGAAACAGTGGCGGATATAATGTTAAAAGCAGAATAAACGGAAACAGTATTTTTTTGCCTGTTACCGGTCAGCGTTACGAGGATGTTCTCTGGGCTACAGATGAAGGGTATTATTGGACATCTTCTCTTTTAGCAAAGAAAGCTGATGACGCTCCTTGTTATGCTAACATTGTATGGTTCAGTTCAAAAGAGAAGCGTTGGGGCTACACCTTACGTCATTTAGGTCTGGCAATACGGCCTGTTTCTGACTAGTTTTGGAGAGCGGAAAACGGGACTCGAACCCGCGGCCCTCAGCTTGGGAAGCTGATGCTCTACCAACTGAGCTATTTCCGCAGTTTGGTTTTGGGAAGACAAATTTAGTAAAATTTCTCATAGATGAGACTTAGCTGGTTTATTGCAAAGAGGTTGGGTAACGGAGAGGGCAAAGGGCTCGGCTCCGTTGGCAATATCATTGCAATAATCTCAGTAGCAATAAGCATCCTTATTATAATTATTGCGCTTGCCGTCTCCAAAGGATTCCGTTATGAACTTAAAGAGAAGATGACCGGCTTTATGGGAGATGTAACAGTGTCTCCTGCCGGAAGTTACGGCTTTTCAGACTTGAGCGTTATGAAATTGGGAGCTCTTTCAAACAAAGAGGAGATTCTCAATCTTCCATACGTTAAAAGCATTCAGGGAGTATCTCTCCGTCCCGCAATGATTAAGACATCTGATCAGATTCAGGGAGTGGTGCTCAAGGGAGTGGATTCCACCTTTGACTGGAACTTCCTTCAAAGCAGCATGTTGGAGGGAAAGGTTCCATCCGTTGCAGAGGATGACGCTCAGGTACTTATCTCCAAGAGAGTTGCAGATATGCTCTCCCTCTCATTAAATGATAAGATAACCGTCTACTTTGTCTCATCTGAGGTTAGGGTTAGACGTCTTACAATATCCGGTATCTACTCCGCACAGTTGGAGAACTATGACAAACTCTATCTAATCTGTTCCAAGGCATTGATTAACAAGCTTAACGGCTGGGATGAGGATGAGTGCAGCAACTACCAGATTCTCTTCAATGACCACTCTGAAAAACTCTTCAGAGAGAGACGCAATCAGATATCTCAACTGGTTTATGAAGGTATTCCGGATGAGGGATGTGCGGTAAGAGTGAGCGGAGTATATGAAGATTTAGGACATCTTATAGACTGGCTTAAACTGCTGGATATGAACGTTCTCATCATATTGATACTGATGATTGCAGTTGCCGGGTTCAATATGGTCTCCTGCGTTCTTATTATCCTCTTTGAGAACATCTCCTCAATTGGCGTTCTCAAATCACTGGGAATGAAGGATTCCGGAATAAAGAGAGTCTTCCTTACAAAATGCTCCAAGACAGTGTTTTACGGCCTTATATTAGGTAACGTTATTGGAATAGCATTCTGCCTTTTGCAGTCACACTTTAAGTTCCTGCACCTTAATCCGGACAACTACTTTATAAGTTATGTGCCTATAGATATCTCCTGGTGGACGGTTGTTCTGGCAAACGTAATCTGCTTTGCGGCGCTTATGATTATACTGCTTATTCCGGCTCACTATATAAGCCGCATCCAGCCGTCAAAAACGCTGAATATTAAGTAAGTTGCTCGCGCGAGCTAGCCCCAGCGGTTTGTCCTACTCAATTACTTATTAGCTTTGCGCCTCTTCATCTCCTTTTGCAGAAGAGATAGTTCACGCCCTGTCTGCCCTGCAACTGAGGTGTTCTCCTCTGCTCTTCTTACAAGGTAAGGAACCACATCTTTAACCTTTGCGTATGGTACATACTTGGTAACGTTGTAACCCTCGTGAGCAAGGTTGAAGGAGATGTTGTCACTCATTCCAAGCAGCTGGGCAAAGTGGATTCTAGGATCATTATGAGCCAGTCCCTTCTCATCTATCAGCTTGGCCAACAGGTGGTTACTCTCCTCATTATGAGTTCCCATAAAGAGTTCAAAATGGTCCAGATGATCCATCACAAACTTAACTCCGGCATTGTAGTTTGCATCTGTAGCAGCCTTGTCTTTGCAGATAGGATCCGGGTAACCCATTGCAGCGGCACGGGCTCTCTCCTCCTCCATATAGGCACCGCGCACAAACTTGATTCCCGCAATGTAATTCTTTTCGCAGGCATCCTTGTAAATCCTTTCCAGATAAGGCATTCTGTCATGACGGTACATCTGCAGAGTTGCAAAAATGATAGCTCTCTTTTTATTGTAAAGACGCATCATCTCATCTGTCTGCTCATCTATGGCATCCTGGAAGCAGTAATCCTCTGCATCTATAATCAAACGAACGTCATTTTCGTATGCCCTTTTACAAAAAGCAGCAAATCTCTCACGATAGGCTTCAAACTCTTTCTTCTCATCTTCAGTGAGTTCCGCTCTTCTCTCTGAGGCCTTGCTCAGCAGCGCATCTGTTGTAATGGTAGAAGGTTTGAAAACTGCGTATGCAAGATTAGGGTTGTCCTTTGCAAAATCTATGGAGCGCATAGTCTCCTCAAAGGTGTACTGAATGCCCTCAGGAGTCTGCTCTCCCTCTGCAGAGAAATCCAATGTAGATTTAACGTTAAACTGCTTAAGATGAGAGATGGTTTTCTCACAGTCCTGAAGGGTCTCACCTCCCACAAACTGTTTGTAGAGAGTAGGTTTCACAGCCCATCCAATAGGAAACTTTATCTTAAGTGCAAGGTTTGAGGCACCTTTGAGGAACTTAACCATTCCGGGCCTCTTTATGGTATTGAAAAGCAGATATGCATTCTTCAGTTCCGCTTTGCTCTTGGATGAGAATGCAACTTCCAGATTGTTAAAGTCTAACATAATTCTGATATTTTTCTAACTATTTCTGTCTCAGAGCCTTCTTAACGGCAACTTTCTTTGCCGCCATCTTGGAAACCACCTTCTTAATTACTGGTTTCTTTCCGCCAACCTTCTTGTTGACTCCCTTCTTTGCAGCCTTCTTCTCTGCCTTCTTCTCTGCCTTCTTTGCTGCCTTGCGTTCTGCCTTCTTTGCAGCTTTCTCTCTAACCTTCTTGCCTGTGAGTGTATCAAGTACAAGGAGTATGAGTTTCTCAATATAAGGATGGTAATCTGTAATAGCCTCTTTTCTGTAACGGTTTGCTATGATGCAACATACGGTAATTGCCTCATGTCCCATCTCCTTTGCCAGACCTGCAATTGCACTGCCCTCCATCTCATAGTTAGTAATCTTGTAATCCTTTGAGCGGAAGCTCTCAAATTTTGCATTCATATCAGGCATGGCCAGCTGCAAACGGAGCACTCTTCCCTGAGGACCAAAGAAACCCGGAGCGGAGATTGTCATACCCTTTATTGTCTTCTTTTCAAAGAGTTTGATAAGTTTCTCCGAGTTCTTAATAAGATATGGACGAGGAAGGTTTTTATTCCAGTTCATGTGCTTAACCAAAGCGTTCTCCATCTCCTTGTCAGTAACGGAATCTCTGTTTGCATACCAGTTAACCAGACCGTCACAACCAATTGATACGTGGCTGAGTACAAAGGATCCCAGAGGAATCTCAGGCTGCAGTGCGCCGCTGGTTCCAATACGTACCAGGGTAAGACTTCTCTTCTCCTTCTTAATCTCTCTGGTATTGAAATCAATGTTGGCAATAGCGTCCAACTCGTTCATCACAATATCAATGTTGTCTGTTCCAATACCGGTAGACAAAACGGTGATTCTCTTACCGTTATACAGACCTGTTGTGGATACGAACTCACGAGACTGCTTTGTAAATTCAATGGCTGTCATGTGTTTTGCAACCAGGGAAACTCTGCCGGGGTCTCCCACAAGAATCACAGTATCAGCAAGTTCTTCCGGACGCAAATTAAGGTGATATATGGAACCGTCTGCGTTCAGCAACAGTTCAGATGCAGCAATTTTCTTACTTTTCATACTCATTCAATGTTTTGATTTTGTTCAAATTTAATAAAAAATGTCCAAGAAATGTTAAATTAGCGCTATGAAAAATATCAATTACCTTACACTTTTGCTCATTTCAGCGGTACTGCTGTTTATAATGTTCTTTGGAAAGATTTATACCTCATATACTCCTTTCCTGGTTCTTTTGGTGATAACCTTTGGAATAAACCTCATAAACCTCTTCCTTATAAACCATAAGAATATCCAACTCAGACTCTGCATTTACAACACCATAGTCCTAATAGCCTTTCAGGCATGGATAATCATAGTCTTTTACCAGCTGAAGGTCTCCCTTGTAAAGTTCCCCGTATCAATGATTTTCCCAATCATTGCCGCAATACTTACAATAATTGCAATAGGTCTTTTAAGAAGAAACATTGCTGCCGAGGGGCTTATGAAAGTCCTCAAAAAGAACAAGAAGAACAAAAAAATCTAACAGCCACCTCCCATCGGTTTAGAAAATAAAAAGCAGGCATCTGTACACTTTTCAATGTCTCGATACCTGCTTGCTTACTCTCTAATCAATAATTACAGTGCAAAGATATAGAAATAAATCAATCTAACAATTAGTTATTTGTTTCCTTTGCAAAGATGGGAGTTTTGCCCTATTCTGTTGAGTAGGACAAACCGCTGTGGCTGAGCCCCTTGAAGGTGATTGTGCCTGTTCCGTGGAGGTTCTTTCCCTTCTTGTGCCAGATGCGGTATTTGAAGTTATAGGTTATTGAAGAGTCCGCGTTTTGAACGCGGCTCTTTATTTTTACCTTGTCTACCCTTTGGGTTGCATCACTGCTGTAGTTTTGAGGAAGGCCAAAGTACTCGTTATTCAGCAGGCGGTCTATATCCTGCAGCACAATGTTATCCTCATGGTATGACTTCTTTAAGTGAACGTAGATATTAAGCCCCACCAGCCCTAACAATATGAGAATCACCAGGGCTGCGGCATATTTATCTATCTTTTTCAGAGCAAGGGTCATTAGTCTAAATGTTTATTAGGGTAGAGTTCATCCCACCAGGACGGGTCATCCTTCAGATACTTCTGGAACCAGGCCATAATAGTGTTGCTCCACTTGATTCTCTTGCTGTACTCCAGAATCCAGTGGTTCTCCCCTTTCACCTCCACAAAGGCAACCTCACGTCCCAGAATCTTAAGGGCGGTGAACATCTGAATGCTCTCTATATGAGGCACATTGGTATCTGCAGAACCGTGGAGAAGCAGCAGCGGAGTATGAATCTTGTCTGCATTGAACAGCGGAGAGTGCTTGGTGTAGAGTTCCGGATTGTTCCAAGGGTAACTCTCACCGCTTGCAACATGGCCGTATGAGTAGCCCCAGTAGCCTTCTCCCCAGTAACTTGTAATGTTGCTTATTCCTGCGTGGCTGACGGCGCAGGCAAAGATATCTGTAACAGTCTGAAGGTACATTGTCATAAAGCCGCCGTAACTTGCTCCTATACAGCCTATTTTCTTGGTATTTATGTATGGATGGTCTTTGCAGAAGTTCTTAACTCCCTCAATGATATCATCTGCAACGTAATCTCCCCAGGTCTCCACGTGACGGGCAGAGAACTTCTGTCCGAACCCAACCGCACCGCTCGGCTGAACTACGTAAACCACGTAACCCAGAGAGGCGTAATACTGTTGAGGATATCTGGATTCCAGAGAAATTGTTGTAGGGCTGCAGCCTCCGTAGTAGTTGACTATGAGAGGATACTGCTTGTTAGGGTCAAAGCCTGCAGGAAGATAGAAGCGGCCCTCAATCTTATCTCCCAGGCGGTTGGTAAAGGAGTAAGGAATGCACTCGTTCATTACCACATCTTTGTAACGCTCCTTAGTGCAATCTTCCCACATTGTAGTCTTGCGGCTCTTAAGATCCATTATGTAACTCTTCTTAGGAGACATACTCCCCAGGCCTGTAAAGCTCAGATACTGACCCTCTTTTGGAAGATACCAGTTACTAACAACATCTACCGTGGTTGGAAGTTTTTCTACCTTATTTCCGTTTGGAGAAAAACGGTAGAGGTTGGTGTACTCGCTCTCTGTAACCGCAGCATAGATAAATCCGTCTCTTGAAGACCATACTGCATCATCTATTGAAGGGTTGAAATCTTTGGTTATACACTTAATCTTTTTAGTTGCTATATCAAAGATAAAGAGCTGTTTATCATAGATATTGGCAACCTGCCCCGGATTAATGTCCTGCCCTATTTTGTCAAAGGCCTCCGGAGAGCCGGTTACCAGAAGCTGTTTGTCATCCGGTGAGAAGATAGCCTTATTTATAAAGCCGTCATTGGTAATAAGGGTGTCTATCTTATTGGTATTCAGATCTAAAAGATAGATATTCACAGAACTTGAAGGACGCTTTTCCACCTGACGGTTGGTAACTCTTAAAAGAAGTTTTTGAGAATCATTAGAGATATCTATAACGTTAAAACTGTGATTTCCAAATGTAAGCCTCTGGTTAACACCTGTTTTAATATCATACTTTGAAACGTATGAACGGTTTCTCCAGCCCGGCTGGCGGTCATCCGGATCTACAATCTGATACACGTTAGGATCCTCCTTTACTCCCTCATCTGAATTTGTCAGAATAAGGTAACTCTCATCCGGACTGAGCATTATGTTCCCCTGCGGAATGTTGTCACAAATAAGAACTGGAGTGATATCCTCTGCCGTAGCCTTGTATAATTTACGGTTTCCTCCGCGATTGCTCTCGTAACAGAACTCATTGCCCTTTAAGAGCCAGCGGATTCCATTCTTCTCCATTATCACTTTTCCGCTCTTTACCTCTCTCAGCTGAGTTGAAACCAGAGCGCGTCCGCTCTTATCTGTTTCTGAGTAACTGACAATCACATAATTGCCATCTGGAGAGACACGGAATGAACTAACGTTCTTTCCGTAGAGCACCTCGTCCATAGAGAAGCCGTGCTTTGGAGAGAGAGTAGTTGCAACCTCATTGTTGCTTGTGAGAGTTACTGAAAGAGAGTCTGTTGCATCCTTCTTGGAGAGAGTCTTTATATCTATGCGGTGCTGCTTTGGCTCCAGCTTCATCTCCCCGGTGAGAGGTTTGCCGTCTAAAAAGAGTTTATGCTCTGCACGTGTAGTAACCTTAATCTTAACCTTTTGGAAGTTGAGGTTATTGATATAGAATGAAAAGAGATTTACAAAATTGCCCTCAGAAGAGGATGGAATCTCAGGGTCCGAATACTCCTGTGAACGTTCGTAAACAAAGTTTACGGCATCCATAAGACTCTTATCTTCAAAGGCTTTGCCCTTTAGATTCAAAGAATCTGCAAATAACGGAGCGTTTACTACGTATGGACCAATGTGGTTAAAACTCTCAACTTTGGTTGTTACCTGTGCAAATGATGCGGCATAGATAAGCAGAGCCGCCAGCAATACAAAAACTCTTTTCATTTTTAACTGTTATTTTGTGCAATTTAACTATTTTTGAACAAATAGTTTTTAAGGTATGAACAAGATTTTCAGACTCTCTATAATTATCATCTTTTCTGTTCTTTGCACCTCTGCGGCACTGGCTCAGGATGGATTAGGGAAAGATTCAGCCCTCTTCTCTGCTGTTATATGCCCGGGAGAAAACTGCAGCCACTCTATGAATATCAGCTGGGGTGCAATTGAAAATACTCAGGAGTGTTATATAAGCCTGAGAGAAAAAGAGAGCAATAAAATTGTAAGAAATGTTACCCTAAAAGGTTCAGAGGGAGAGATTTGTACTGTATTTAACAGCGTCTGGTCCAAAATGGAGGGAGGAAAGAATTTTTATGAAAAGGCCCGTTTCTTAAAGTTCGGATACACATTTAATCATCTTAAACCGGCAACGGAGTATTACTGTATTCTAAGCACAAGATATAAAGACGGAAACGGTGTGAGCCTTACATCTCCTCTTAAAGTACTCTCCTTTAAAACGGCGGGGAATAGAGAGTGGAGTTGCTGCATAATTTCAGATTTTCACAGTTATCCTCCTCTGCCAAAGCGTCTTACCTCTGCTATGGCAATGGTAGATACTGTAAGGAGCGTGAGCGTAAGAGAGGGAAGAGAGTTTGAATGGGTACTTCACCTTGGAGACGTATGCGCCTGGGGAGGCAGTTACTCCTTCTGGAAGAGAATGTATGAGGAGAAGAATTTCAGTTCAACTATGTGGGCCGGACTCAACGGAAACCATGATAATATGACACGTCAGTACATACTCACAAATGAGTTTTTCCGCAATGCAACCGCCAATCCCAGAAATGGTTATGGAGGAGAAGAGGGTGTATGCTACTGGTTTAGATACGGTGATGTTCTCTTTGTAATGCTCAACAGTGACAACATGAGAAAGAGTGAAGACTTTGAAAGGGCTTACAATTGGACCCGTAAGGTACTGAGAAAGAGCCGTGCAAAGTTTAAGGTGGTATGTGAGCATTACGAATGGTTCAACGGTAAAAACGGCAAAACGGTTCAGTATGCCCGCTGGAAAAAACTCTTTGATGAGTGCGGAGTTGATCTGGCATTGGCTGCCAACAACCATATCTATGTAAGAAGCCGTAAACTCTTTGCAGAAAAGGCTGTATCCGATAATGAAAAGGGAACGGTATATATTCAGACACCCTCTTCAGATAATGAAAGAGGAGAGAAACTCTTTGGAGAACTGAGTTATAACAGAGATCTTATTGCAAAAAGATGGAACGAGGGGCCTAAAACGGTTGGGGCACTCCTTATGAATGTGACTCCTAACTCCGTCACTCTCACTCTGTTAAACCGCAGAGGAGAGAGAGAAGATACCGTAACAATTACCAAATAGATTAGTTTTTCTTTAGGCAGTATTTGCTTATTACGCTGTAGGCCTCCGGGACGCCAAGCTCTCCCGCCTTACTCATATCAAGGCATCCTTTCTCACTGTCTTTGAGGTAGATAAGCACCAGACCGCGGTTGTAGTAGGCCTCCTTGAGGTTTGGATAGAGTTGTATAGCCTTGGTATACTGAAGTATGGCCTCAGGAAGATCTGAAGAGAGACAGTAGAGGTTTCCAAGGTTATAGTATGTGAACGGGAACTTAGGCATAAGTTCCAGAGAGCGTTTCATATCATGAATGGCGGCTGTGTAGTCATAATGAGCGTAACTGTCATTTACACGTGCCCTTGCCGTACGGGAGTTATCAAGCGTAAGTGTCTGAACGTTACGCTCCATGGAGGAGATAAAGTCTATCATCTCTGCCTGCAGAACCCCGCGGTTTATGTACAGGAATGCGTTATCCTTATCCAGACTCAGAGCCTTGTCATAATCTTCCAACGCCTCGTTGTAACGGTTTTGGGAATCCTCTACAAGAGCTCTGGAGAAGTGTATAAGCGCCTGAATTTCCGCATCTTTGGAGGATTTAGGAATAAGACTCATAAGAGAATCTGCCGTAAAGGTGGAGATATCCGCATCATTATGCTTTATGGAACTCAGGCCGGCATAGAGCGGAAGTTTATCAAGGAAAGTTTCCAAAGTCTTGGATTCAAAGCGGTTATCCAGTGCCACCTTACGCTGTTTCTCCTCTGCAAGGTTGAACTTGAAGAGAGGTTTTAGACGTATGTCCACATCTCTGTACTGCAGAAGTTCGTTATTGGAGAAGTCTCTCTTTGCAAAGTCAGAATCCAGAGCAATCATCTGGTCAAACCTCTTAGCCGTATCTGCAAAGTTCTGAGCAGAAAGGGAATCGGCGGTTTTGGTGCGGTACTCCTTCACCTTCTCACGGGCAATCTCCTCATCTCTGCGGGCGGAGTTGTACTGCCCCATCTGGCTCTTTGCGTATGCACGGTTCATATATGCCTTGGCAAAATCGGGATAAAGATTGATTGCCTGGGAGTAATCATCCATTGCATCCTTAAAGCGGCGCATCTGCAGGTAAACTCCTGCACGGTTAAAGTAGGCCAGAACGTTCTGCGGATTAACCCTGATTACACGGTCATAATCATCCAGCGCGTTGTTGAAATCCCCTATCTGAGAGCGGATTAGGGCACGGTTGTATAGCGTTAGTGCATTCCCCGGCTCCTCCTCCAGAACCTTATTCAAATCTTCCAACGCACCGTTAATATCCTTAAGGTTATAACGCACAAAGGCGCGGTTAAAGTATGCGAAGGTGTTTACAGAATCTAAAGAAATGGCCTTGTTTAAATCCGTTAGGGCCAGAGAATCTTTCTCCTGCAATGCCCATATTCTGGAGCGCCGTATATAACCTTCTGGATCAAAGACATTTATGGAGATAGCCTTATTGTAGTCATCCAAAGCCTTTAAGGTGTCTCCCAAAAAGAGATAGCAGGCTCCGCGGTTCAGATAGGCATCCGGCTCGTTAGATTCCTGACGTATAAATTTATTAAAGTCACTTACCGCTTTATCAAACTGCTGAGAGAGAAAATAGGTAACGCCGCGGCTGAAGTAGAGACCGGTATAACTCGGGCGCAGATCTACTGCCTCCGCCAGATCTTTGAGTGCCGCCTCGTACTTTCCGGTGCGGCTCAAAGTGATGGCGCGGTAATGGTATGCAGGCGTGTATATAGGATTGAGTTCCAACGCCTTGTCAAAGTCTCTCTCTGCACCCAGGAAATCGCCCAGATTATACTTTGCAATACCTCTGAAGAAGTAGGCATCATACAGAGTGGTGTCTAACCTCACAAGTGTGTTGAAGTTCTCTATCGCGGAGGAATAGCGGCCATCTATAAGGAGTTGGCGCCCCTTTAAAAAGAACTGACCCAAATCATACTGAGCCGCCCCCTTTGTTGGAAAAAGGGAGAGGAAAAGAAAACACAATAATGTTAAGGTCAAACTATTTTTCCTCATATACTCTCTTAAATGGGCCAAATTGGTTAAATTTGAAAATTCCATACAAAGATACCAAAACGGGCCATGCTGACAAAGATAAAGGTTGCAATATTCGTGCTAATTTTGATTGCATCTCCAATTAAGAGTGCACTGGGGCAGGATTATGCAGACTCGGCGGCCCTCTCTATAACCAAGGAGTATCTGAAAGAGGTTGTTAAGGAACTCACCGCCCCCTCTTTAAAAGGAAGGGCTACCGGCTCTGCTGAGATGGCTCAGGCTAGAAGCACTGTTATATCACGATTGTTTCAAAGCAATGCGAATACCTTTGGAAGCAGCTATGCCTCCGGCTTTTACTTCTACTCTGAGAGGGAGGAGAAGATGCTTTTGGGAGTGAACCTTATTGGAATAATAAGAGCAGACAGCTCGGTTACCTCTCCCAAAAACATCATAATTGGAGCAAACTATGACAGCCGGGGAGAGATAAACTCTCAGATTTATCCTGGAGCGGACAACAACGCATCGGGCGTAGCGGCCATGCTCTCAATATGTAACGCCGCTTCCCAAATGAAGCAGAAGGGAGAGGGCCTTAAGAGCAATATCTGGTTTGTAGCCTTTGACGCCCACAACTCCTCTATGGAGGGAGCCCGTTACTTCTTAAATAACAGCGGATTGAAAGCGGAGGAGATCTCTCTTATGATAAACCTCAGCCAGGTTGGCACCACCCTCTCACCGCCCAAAGAGGCTAAGACAGAGAAACTTATACCTAAGAACTACCTCTGCTTTATGGGAGAGAGCAACAGGGAGAGAGAGTTTTATAACCTGCTTAAGGAGTGCAACAACAGGAGTTCAAATCCGTTGGTTTTAGAGAACACATTTGAAACATCGCCTCTTTTTTACGGCCTCTTCTACCCAATGTGTGACCAGATTCTCTTTAAGAGTGAGAACATTCCCAGCGTACTTATTACCAGCGGAATACATAAATACACCAATAATCCTTCAGATGATTTTAAGGTCATAAACTTTAACGCTTTAACAGAGCGTTGCCGCCTGCTCTTTAAAACCGTCTGGAGTTTTGCAAACAAAGAATAGATGGAGTTCAGAATAGACTCAAGATATAAACCAACGGGAGACCAGCCGGAAGCCATAGAACAGCTGGTAAACTCTGTTAATGAAGGTGATAAGGCCGTCACTCTGCTGGGAGTAACCGGCAGCGGAAAGACCTTCACTATGGCCAACGTCATTGCAAGGTTGGGCCGTCCCGCTCTTATTCTGAGCCACAACAAGACTCTTGCCGCACAGCTTTACGGTGAGTTCAAATCTTTCTTCCCCGATAATGCTGTTGAGTATTTTGTTTCCTATTATGACTACTATCAGCCTGAGGCATACATACCTACAACGGATACCTATATTGAGAAAGACCTCTCAATAAACGATGAGATAGACCGTTTGAGGATTGCGGCCAGTGCCGCTCTGCTCTCCGGCCGAAGAGACATTATTGTAATATCCTCCGTCTCCTGCCTTTACGGTATTGGCAACCCTGCAGATTTCCACGCCAACACTATAGAGATACACCAGGGAGACAATATAAGCCGTAACTCTCTGCTCTACCGTCTGGTAGACAGTATGTACTCCCGTAATGACATTGAGTTCAAAAGAGGAACTTTCCGTGTAAGCGGAGAGAGCGTAGATATCTACCTGGCTTACGGAGAGGAGGCTGCACGCATTGTATTCTTTGGAAATCAGATAGATGAGATAGAGATTTTTGACCCAACAACGGGAACCTCAATTGAAACCAGAGACTCTCTCTCCATCTACCCCGCAAACATCTTCTCCACCACCAAGGAGCGTACTGTCCTGGCTGTAAAGCAGATACAGGATGACCTTGTAAAGCAGTATGACTACTTTATGTCAATTGGCAAGAACCATGAGGCCAACCGTCTGAAGCAGAGAGTGGAATATGACCTTGAGATGATTAAGGAGTTGGGATGGTGCCCGGGAATTGAGAACTACTCCCGTTACTTTGACGGAAGGGCGGCCGGCACAAGACCGTTCTGCCTATTGGACTATTTCCCAAAGGATTACATCACCTTTATAGATGAGAGCCATGTAACAGTTCCTCAGATTAGAGCAATGAGCGGAGGAGACCGTTCACGTAAATCTACACTCATTGAATACGGCTTCCGTCTGCCGGCTGCGGCAGATAACCGCCCGCTTAGATTTGAGGAGTTTGAGTCTCTTACCAACCAGACGGTATATGTAAGCGCCACCCCTGCAGACTTTGAACTTGAAGAATCTAAGGGAGTTATAGTGGAGCAGGTTGTTCGCCCTACCGGACTATTGGACCCTCCGATCATTGTAAGGCCAAGCAACAATCAGGTTGACGATCTCTTGGAAGAGATTGCCAAGCGTGTGGAAAAGGATGAGAGAGTGCTTGTTACAACGCTCACTAAGAGAATGAGTGAAGACCTTGAGAAGTATCTTACAAGAGCGGGAGTCAGATGCCGTTACATCCACTCTGATGTAGATACTATGGAGAGAATAGAGATTCTGGAGGACTTTCAGGCAGGGCGTTTTGATGTACTGGTAGGAGTGAACCTGCTTAGGGAAGGTCTTGATCTGCCGCAGGTTTCACTGGTTGCCATATTAGATGCAGACAAGGAGGGCTTCTTAAGAAGTACCACCGCGCTTACCCAGACGGCCGGCCGCGCCGCAAGAAACATTAACGGCTGCGTCATAATGTATGCAGACACAATTACAAGAAGTATGCAGGAGACAATAGATGAGACCAACCGCAGGCGCAAGAAACAGCAGGAGTACAACAAAGAGCACAACATTACCCCTACTCAGATTCATAAGATTGAACGCAACATACTTGGAAGAGACAACACTCTGGCCAGCATAGCATCCAGAGAAACCATTGACCTTAAGAGCGTTGCAGAAGATCCTATCATATCTTCAATGAATGAGGAGGCACTGAGAAAGAGCATAGAGAGTTCCAGAATAAAGATGGAGAACGCCGCAAAGAACCTGGACTTTATTGTTGCCGCCAAGTTCAGAGACGAGATGAACGCATTAAAGAAATTATTGGAAACCAGAACCAAGCACAAAGACTAATGGAGAACGCAGAGAAGAAAAAAGAGAGATTGTTCGCATTATATGAGGGAAAAGAGCGTGAACTTATTGAGAAAAGTTTCAACGTTGCAAATAACTCTTTAATGGGAATGGAGAGAGAGAACCATCATCCCTTCATTGAACACCCTCTTAATGTGGCACTTATAGTTGCAGAGGAGTTGGCTCTAAGAGCAGACTCCGTATCTGCCGTTTTTCTCCATGAGTCTACAAGAGGAAAGGAGGAACTTCTCTCTCAGATTAAGAAAGAGTACCCTGCGGAGATTATAAACATTGTTGAAGGACTTAACAGCATCTCCAGGATTACTCCAAAGGAGACACGTCTGCAGGCGGAGAATTACCGCAAGTTAATAGTCTCATACTCAAAGGATCCAAGAGTTACGTTGATAAAGATTGCAGACCGTCTGGAGGTTATGCGTAACCTGGGAATGTTCCCAAAGAGCAAGATAATGAGAAAGTTGACGGAGACTCAGATGCTCTACATTCCGCTGGCTCACCAACTGGGACTTTACAACATAAAGGGTGAGATGGAGAACCTCTTCTTCCGTTATTCAGACCCTGAAAACTACCGTAGCATAACCAACAAACTCCTTGCTACTCAGAAAGATAGAGAGCATCTGATTTCCGAGTTCATACGCCCTTTGGAGAAGCGTCTAAAGGAGGCCGGAATAAAATATACCATGAAGGTCCGTACCAAAACCGCCTGGTCTATCTGGCAGAAGATGCAGAGGCAGGAGGTACCATTTGAAGGAGTGCATGATGTCTTTGCAATACGCTTTATTCTGGATGTGGAACCGGAGAAAGAGAAGGAGGCCTGCTGGAAGGTTTACTCACTTGTAACCCAGGAGTACAAGCCGGATACCGAGCGCTTAAGAGACTGGATTTCAAATCCTAAGAAAAACGGATACGAGTCTCTTCACACCACCGTTCAAAACAGAGAGGGAGCCAGGGTGGAGGTTCAGATAAGGAGCGTGCGTATGGATCAGATTGCAGAGAACGGCCACGCCTCCCACTGGAGTTACAAGGGAATAAAATCCGTTCACGGATTGGACGAGTGGCTTGAGAATGTGAAGAAGATGCTGGAGACTCCGGGCCTTATTTCTGAGAACACAGAAGGTAAAGACTTGGATGAAATCTTTGTCTTCACCCCTAACGGAGACCTTAAGCAACTCCCTAAGGGAGCGAGCGTTCTGGACTTTGCCTTTGCAATCCACTCCAACCTGGGAATGAGTTGCAACGGTGCAAAAGTTAACGGTAAAATCAAATCCATAAGAGAGGAACTTCACACCGGAGACGTTGTGGAGATAATGAGCAGCAAGAACCAGAAACCATCAAGAGACTGGCTCAACATTGTTGTCTCCTCAAAGGCAAGAAGCCATATAAAGAACAAGCTCAAAGAGGAGGAGGGAAAGATGGGACACCTGGGAAGGGAGACCTTGGAGAGAAGGATGAAGAACTGGAAGATAGAGCTTACAGATGAGAGACTTACGCAGCTTGTAAAGCACTTTAAGATGAAGTCTGCCGGAGAGTTCTTTATTGCCGTAAACGATGAGAGCATCAACCTGCAGGACATTAAAGATTTCCTCACCATAGGAGAAGAAGCAGAAGTAAAGGAGAATAAAGATAATAAGGAGGCAGAGAAGCCGCTCCCTACAAAGCTCTCAGAGAAAGCCTCTTATACCGGCAAGGATTATCTTGTCATAAGTGATAAATTAGACAACATTGGCTTTAAGATGGCCAAGTGCTGCAACCCAATCTTTGGAGATGACGTATTCGGCTTTGTAACACAGAGCGGAGGCATAAGCATTCACAGAATCTCCTGCCCAAACGCCGCCCGTCTTATCTCCAAATATCCTTACAGAATTCAGAAGGTAAGATGGAGACAGCTCTCCACCTCCTCTCAGTTCCAAACCGGCATAAAAGTGATTGGAAACGGAGATGCAACCATCTCCAACACCCTTATGGAATGCGTTGTGGCTCAGGGAGCAAGCATACGTGCCTTCAGAATATCTGAGAGGAACAAGAACAAGCTGGAGTTTGTTGCAGAAATGGAGATTTCTGTTGGCAACAACAACCACCTGGACAAAGTAACCTCCGCCCTAAAAAAGCTCAAAGAGGTCACCACCGTCCTCCGCACATCCGATAAAAAAACTAAGTAAGTCACTCAGTATTCTTCAGAAAACCTTCGCTCCGCTACGCGTCGCTACGTCCCGCCCGGGCAAGCCGGGCACCCATTCATGAGGCCATGGGCGGCCACAGTTTTCTTTGAAGAATCTGAGTGACTTATTATTCCATTACTGTGGCACTGTAGAGGAGGTCTCCTTTGATGATTACAACAAAGACCGGGCGGTGGTCTGATGCCATTGGCTCAGGCTGTACCCAGGAGGAGAGGGTCTTTTTGAAGTTGAGCTCTCTTACAAGTCTCTTACCCTTAGAGTTTTTGAGAACCATTACATAATCCAGGGTGCGGTCCGGTTTGTCTGAAGGGAAGGTCTTTAACTGGTAAGGAGAGAGGATATCAAAGTGATTGAGCAGTATGTTCATCTCCACGGAAGAGACTGATGTATTGAAGTCTCCGGCAATGAAGAAGAGTTTGCCGTCTGCCATCTTTTCTGCAGTCTCACATATTGTTTTGGCAGCCTCAATTCTGCTGGTGGAATCCAGTGAGAGGTGAAGAGAGCAGAAGAAGTAGTTCTCAAACTCCGCAACAAGCATAACTCTAGGCTCTTCCGTTCCTGCCAGAGGTACCGGTGTTACGGAGAGGGCAGGTGATTTTGAGAGAACAGCGTTGCCATACCGGCCGCCGTTAAAATCCATCGCGGAGGAAAAGTAATGATTATAACCTCCTGCTTTTGCGGCAATTACAGAGTCTGAAGCAACTCCCCCTATTCTGTTGGTTTTTACATCAACCTCCTGAAGAGCAACTACATCCGGAGAGACCAGAGAGATCTCCTTTGCTATTCTGTCAAAGTCTACCTTGCCGTCCATACCCTTGCCGTGACGGATGTTGTAGCTCATTATGGAGATTATTCCATCTCCCTCTTTTGCAGCGCGAACCACAATTTTCTGACTGAAGGTGAAGGTGCTCACAAAGAGAGCGGCAAGAAGTACGAGAGTCCTTTTCATAACAGTATGCTTTATATGACAAATATAATAAAGTTATCCCAGATAAGGTTTCCAGCGCTCCTCCTGTGCCAAAAGAGCTGGCGTTCCGGTAAATACCACCTCTCCGCCCTTGTCTCCGCTTCCCGGGCCGAGGTCTATTACCCAGTCTGCAGCACGGATAACGTCTGTATTATGCTCAACAACCAGGATAGTATTGCCCGCATCTACCAGAGCGTCAAAGGCATAGAGCAGTTTTTTAACATCGTTAAAGTGAAGGCCCGTGGTAGGTTCGTCAAAGATGAAGAACTTTCCGCCTGATGATGCGTCTCTGCTTAAGAACTGTGCCAGCATAACTCTCTGACTTTCACCGCCGCTGAGCGTTGAGCAACTCTGCCCCAGTTTAACGTATCCGAGTCCTACTCTCTGAAGAATTTCCAGGGAGGCTGCAACTCTCTTAGCAGCAGTCTCTTTCTTAGACTCAAAGAAAGCCTTGGCGGAATCTACGCTCATATCCAGAATCTGGTCTATGTTCTTTCCGTGATAACGCACCTCCAGAATATCCTTCTTAAAACGGTGGCCCTGGCACTCCTCACACACCATCTTTACATCTGCCATAAACTGCATTGGCACAGTCACATACCCCTCTCCCAAACAGACAGGGCAACGGCCTCCGTCTATGTTGAATGAGAAGTATGAATTGGTGTAACCGTTCATCTTTGCGTATGGCTGTTCTGAGAAGAGTTTACGGATATCGTCATAAATCTTGAGGTATGTGACAGGGTTGGAACGGGAAGATTTTCCCATTGGGTTCTGATCTACATACTCCACTCCCGTTACGTATTTTAAATCTCCGCCAAGGGAGCGGAAAGCACCAGGTGTAGTCTGGCAACCTATCTGAAAATGACGGCATAAGGCGGGGTAAAGAATATCTCCCACAAGAGAAGATTTACCGCTTCCGCTCACTCCCGCAACAACGGTAAGAGTGTTCAGAGGAAAATCTACCGTAATGTTTTTGAGGTTGTGCTCCATTGCCCCCTCAATTGTAATTTTCTTACTCCACTCTCTTGGGTTTCTTGTCTCGAACGATTGCATTTTTCCGGTGAGATAATCCAGCGTAAGTGACTCTTTATAAAGGGTTCCGCGTCCTACCTTTCCTTCAAAGACAACCTCTCCTCCCTCATCTCCGGCAAGCGGTCCAATATCTATAAGATGGTCTGCCGCCTTAATGATTTCCTTATCATGCTCCACCACAACAATGGTGTTGCCCAAGTCTCTCAGTTTTTTGAGCACCGCTATAAGGTTCTGAGTATCTTTAGGATGGAGGCCTATGCTTGGCTCATCCAAAATGTAAAGAGAGCCCACAAGAGAACTGCCCAATGAACTTACAAGGTTAATTCTCTGACTCTCTCCGCCGCTTAAGGTGTTGCTCTGGCGGTCTAAGGTAAGGTATCCAAGTCCCACACCCTCAATGTATTCCAGACGCTGAACAATCTCCTTCAGAGTACGCTCTCCCACCTTCTTGTCATACGCAGAGAGTTTAATCTTTTTAAAGAACTTTAAAAGAGAGGTAACATCCATAGAGGTCATCTCCATAATGTTCTTTCCTCCCACCTTTACATAGAGCGCTTCACGCTTTAGACGGCTTCCGCCACACTCACGGCAAGTGCTTCTGCCTGAGTATCTTGCAAGCATATATCTGAACTGGATTTTATACTTTTTGGTATCTACCCAATCAAAGAAATCATTAATTCCCTTAAGTTCTTTATTGCCGTTCCAAAGCAGATCTTTCTCTCTCTGAGTGAGCGATGCGTATGGGCGGTGAACAGGAAAGCCATACTTCTCTGCACCGTAGATGAACTGCTCTCTGTACCAGCCCATTATCTTGCCTCTCCAAGGTGCCACTGCATCTTCATACAAACTCAGCGATGCGTTTGGAATAACAAGTTTTTCATCTATTCCCACCGTTGTGCCAAATCCGCCGCATACCGGGCAGGCACCAATCGGGCTGTTGAAGGAGAACATCTGCTCATTAGGTTCCTGGAAGGTAATGCCATCACACTCAAATAGTTGAGAGAAGGCTCTCTCCTGCATGGCTGCAGAAATTGCAGGGCTTGCAGACTTTGCGGTAGAGGCCGCTTCTGCCGGGGTTTCGTATGCAACGGTCATTCTTCCCTCACCAAGTTTGAAGGCATCCTCAATGTAACTCCTCAGTTCAGACTCATCCGTCTCAGTTCCAATTACCAATCGGGAGATAAGAAGAGTGAGAAAGCCACCCTTCTTTTCACTCTCCTCCGTTACAAGTTTCTCAGCCTTAACCACTTTACCGCCTTCAAAATAGCGGGTGTGGCCCTCTTTGGTAAGAGAGAGAATCTTCTCAATTCTCTCATTTTCTGCGTATGGAACTTTTGCTAGTATGTAAACTTTGGAGCCTTGGGGCAGAGTGTTTATGAACTCCATTACATCTTCTGCACTCTCTTTCTTTACTTCACGTCCGCTTACGGGAGAAAAAGTGTGACCTATTTTGGAGAAGAGAATCCTCAGATAATCATAGATTTCCGTGGTTGTTCCAACTGTAGAGCGAGGATTCTTGCTTGTAACTTTCTGCTGAATGGCAATTGCGGGAGGAATGCCCTCAATCTTATCTACATCAGGCTTGCTCATCCTGCCCAGAAACTGACGGGCAAATGAGGAGAGACTCTCTGCAAAACGTCTCTGCCCCTCTGCATAAAGAGTATCAAAGGCCAAGGAGGATTTACCGCTTCCGCTCACTCCGGTAACCACGCACAACTTTCCGCGCGGGATCTTCAATGAGATGTTTTTCAGATTGTTAACCCGTGCGCCGGTTATGGTGATATACTCCCTCTCTGCCATCAGATATGGGTAATTATTGTGCCTCCTTAAGGCGCTCTGCGTTCTCCGCAATCTGCAGCTGGTCTATAACCTCCTGAATTTCACCGTCCATAAAGACAGGCAGATTGTGAGTAGACCAGTTAATACGGTGGTCTGTTACACGGCTCTGCGGATAGTTGTAGGTACGGATCTTTGCACTGCGGTCTCCGGTGGAAACCATAGTCTTTCTCTTGGATGAAAGATTATCAAGATACTTCTGGTACTCCATATTGTAGAGTCTGGTACGCAGCTCGTTAAGAGCCTTCTCATAGTTCTTTAACTGGTTTCTCTCATCCTGGCACTGAACCACAATTCCGGTAGGAATGTGAGTCAGACGGATTGCAGAATATGTGGTGTTTACTCCCTGGCCGCCAGGACCGGAAGCACAGAAAATATCTTTGCGAATATCTTTCTCATTGAGTTCAACATCAAACTCTCCCGCCTCCGGAAGAACCACAACAGATGCTGCAGATGTGTGAACTCTTCCCTGAGTCTCTGTCTGCGGAACTCTCTGAACGCGGTGAACACCGGACTCATACTTGAGAAGTCCGTAAACTCCCTCGCCTGAAACGGTGCATATAATCTCCTTGTAACCGCCTGCAGTTCCAGGGGCTTGCGATGTTATCTCCAGTTTCCAACCCTTTCTCTCAATGTACTTGGAGTACATACGGAAGAGGTCTCCCGCAAAGATTGCAGCCTCATCTCCGCCTGTACCTCCGCGGATCTCCATAATGGCGTTCTTGCCATCCTCAGGGTCCGAAGGAATAAGAAGAAGTTTAATCTCCTCCTCCATCTTTGGAAGCGCCTCCTCCAGTGAAACCATCTCCTCTCTTGCCATCTCCTTCAGTTCCTCATCTTTCTCATTCACAATGAGGTCTTTGGCGGCGTTGTAATCTGTTATCATCTTCTGATACTTTGCGCCCGCCTTAACAATAGGCTCAATCTCTTTGTAATCTTTGTTGAGTTGAACATAGCGCTTCATATCACTCATTGCCTCAGGGTCTGAGAGCTGCGCCTGTATCTCTTCCAGCTTGGTCTTAAGACCCGCTATCTTTTCCAGTAATGTATTGTTTTCTGCCATAATCTCTTGTCTTATTGAATTTTACGAATCCAGCAACGCCTTCTCATATAAGGTTCCTTGTTGTAAGTGTCCCATACTTTTATTGCGTTGTTATCCTCCAGTTGAGGATTGCTTATTGCACTCTTAAGTTTAAGTTTATAATAAGTTCCCTCCATAACGGTGTGCAGTATTGAGGAGAGACCCTTTGACTGCCAGGCCGGTGCAGAACCTATAAGCATCAGATCTACAACCTTGAACCTGATGAAGGCCAAAAGGATGAAGAACCAGCCTATAGGGAAAAGTTTCCCGTTTGCCCGCTTCAAAGCTCTTGAGAGTGAAGGGATTGAGACGCCAAAGGAGACAAGTTTGTTATCCTTGTCTACCACCATGCAGGTGAGTCCGTCTCTCATATAAGGGAAGTAGTGATCTGCAATCTCCTTCTGCTCTTCTTCCGTGTAAGGAATAAAGTTATGAACCGTTTTAAAGGCATCATTATAGAGAGCAAAGAACTGTTTGAGCAAATCCTCCTTAAGCTCTTTATTCTTTCTTATCTCCCTGAGTTTCAGAACCCTCAGTTCATATTTCTCCATCAGAAGTTTGGAGATTCGGCCCAGTTTTTCCGGCAGTCCCTGCTGAGGATCCATCTCAAACTGAACCCAGTCACACTCCTTCTCAAACCCCATCTTCTCCATATAATCCACGTAGTAAGGGTAGTTGTAAAGGCAGTTGGCCTGAGGCATCTTGTCAAAACCCTCAACCAGCATACCCTGCCTGCCCATTGTATTGTAAGCCAGAGGTCCGTGGATTTCCGTCATACCCTCTGATGCTCCCCATTTCTCTACAGCCTCAACTAAAGATTGTGCAACCTTTTCATCTTCAATAAAATCTAACCATCCGAATCTTACTCTCTTAAGGGAGTAATAATCGTTATATCTTGGATTTATAATGCCCTGCACTCTGCCAACCACCTTGCCGCTCTCATCGTATGCCAGGAAAAGCTTTCTCTTGCAATACTTTAAAGCGGGGTCTTTGGTCAAAGAGTTCCTCTGATCCATATCCAACGTAGGGACATAGACCTTGCACTTTCTGTACAAGCGGTTTTGGAACTTGTAGAAAGCGCGCAACTCCTTTGAGGTGGAAACCTCTTTAACTGTAATTGGCATAAAAAATTAGCAAAGCGTGCAAAGTTAACATTTATAGGTCAAGAGTCAAAATAGATTTGACCGCCGCCTGTGCGCACACTGCACCGAATACCGCAGGAAGATAAGATATTGTACCCGTACGTGACTTCTTGTTCTGCTCCTCAAACGGAATAATGGCCTCCTTAATTGGCAGTTCCTCAGAAAAGACCACCTGGAACCCCTTGTGAATACCCACCTTACGCAGCCTTTTTCTAAGCATATAGGCCAGAGGACAGTTGAAAGATTTGCTTATATCCGTAAGGCGGACCTTTGTGGCGTCATACTTTGCACCCGCCCCCATTGAACTCACAAGCGGAATTTTCTCACTCATACAGAGGGAGATAAGGGCAATTTTGGGGGAGAGGGTATCTATGGCGTCCACCACAAAATCTACACAAACCTTCCCCTCTTTATCCCAAAACGGAAGCACGCTCCTTATATTCTCCTCCGTCAGATACTCATCTATTGCGGTGATTTTAAGCTCTTTATTTATATCCGCCAGCCTCTCTTTCATCACATCTGTCTTTTTCTTCCCGATAGTTGAATCCACTGCACCCAACTGCCTGTTCTTATTTGTGACGCTATAAACGTCTGAATCTGCAATAATTATCTCACCCACTCCCGCTCTTACAATCATCTCTGCCGCAAAGGCGCCAACGCCTCCCAGCCCTATGACGGCAACCCTGGAGCGGGCCAAAAGCTCAGCCCCCTCTTCTCCAACCTGGAGAATTGTACGTTCCCGCCAAGTTTTATCCATCTGTTATTGATTGTTTTCCAAAGATTTAGCCTCTTCCCAAATCTTATCCATCTCCTCTAAAGACATCTCCTTAAGGCTGCGCCCCTGCTTGATAGTCTTCTGCTCCAGATAATCAAAGCGGCGGCGGAATTTTGCGCAGGTACTCTCCAGAGCACTGTCGGGATTAAGATCATACAGACGGGCTGCATTCACAACGGAGAAGATAAAATCTCCCAGTTCCTTCTCAGATGCAACCTTATCATCCTTAGAGAGTTGCTCTTTAAGTTCTCCCAACTCCTCATAAACCTTGTCCCACACATCCTCTCTCTTTTCCCAATCAAACCCCACGGCACGCGCCTTATCCTGAATTCTGTAAGCCTTAATCATACTCGGCAGAGAATTTGGCACTCCGCTCAAAACGCTCTTATTTCCGTCTTTCTCTTTGGTTTTGAGCTGCTCCCAGTTCTTTATTACCTCCTCTGCACCCTTTACGGCAACCTCTCCGTAAACGTGAGGGTGACGGTATATAAGCTTGTCACAGATGCGGTTGCAAACATCTGCAATATCAAACTCTCCCTTCTCCTTTCCAATTTTTGCGTAAAAAACAATGTGAAGCAGAAGGTCTCCCAGTTCTTTGCTTACCTCATGAAGGTCTCCGTTCTGAATAGCCTCGGTAAGTTCGTAGGTCTCTTCAATAGTCTGAGGCCTAAGAGATTCCATTGTCTGCTTATGATCCCACGGACACTTCTCACGGAGCGTATCCATAACGTCCAGCAACCTTGAAAAGGCCGCCAGTTCTTTTTCTCTCTTATTTTCCATCACTTAAGGAGATTAATCTTTTGAAGGAGGGAATTTTTTGTCTGCTGAACGAGCCATCCAAACATCAAACCTCAGCATTGCATACTCCGGAACACCCTTTCCGGATTCCATATTACCTTGAGAGCCGTAACCCAGACCGGACATAAAGATTGCAACTGCTTTGTCCTTGTAAGTCATACTCTTAAGAGCACGAGCAAAACCCGGAACGTATGATTGAGCACTCTCATCCTGGGTAGTGGTACTTTGACCGGAGTTTGTGGAGTATTTTGCCATCTCCTCCCAAGTCTCCGTCATCTTAACACTCAGAGGCTCGTAATCATTGGATGAATCATAAATCCTATATTTCTTTGCAGTATCTGCAATGTTGGTGTCAAACACATATCCGTCCAGCAAGCGGCCTACATACCAAACATTTACGGAAGTACCGGACTCAATGGTATCTGCTGCAGGAATGCCACTTGGATGAACAAAGTTGCGGAAGTAATAACCGTATGCGGTTGAATCTATCTTTTGAGCAAAGTTCTTCTTAATATAGCTCTCAATAGAATCTATCTGATACTTTTCCACATCATCTATCACAACACCTGCCTTAATTGAGTAAATCATACTTACCTGACTCTGCTGTCCCCTTCCATTCCCCCCTGTATAATTTGCGGAATTTGTGTTTGATGCAACGGTTAGCCAAGGCGGAATTATTGCGGTTGCAGAAGCCCCTTTGTTCATCTTCATAAGGAGTTCCGTCATTCCCTTTGTAACGGTTCCGTCCAAAACAAAGATTGAAGGGCCATAATAGACAGCAGGATCGTAAGTTCCCAGCATACGGGCCTGAACGGAATCCGTTGTGCTCTGGCATGTTCCTGCTAGATTGTATGTACTGTAATGAACGTAAATTCCGTCATAATCTCCCGGTTTAATTCCTGCACCCTCGGCAAAATCTATAATGGTCAAACCAGATGAGAGTTTTGTGGCATTTGGACAGTGGGTCTGAATATAGGCATCCAATATTTTCTCCTGTATCTCACGGGTGCTCTCCTCCTTCTCCCTGGCACAGGAGAAAAACGCCGTAACCGCCAAAGCCATAAATAGATAGCTAATCTTACTCATTATATCTAATTGTTCTTAATAATCTTATAAACAGTAATATCAAAGAGGAGCGGAGTCATCTTTGGTACGTTAAACAAAATCTGGTTTCCGTAACCGTATTGGCCTGAGAAGATTATGTAACTGTTCTCTCCCGTTCTCATCCCCTCAAGTCCGTTCTTGAGCCCCTCAATAAGAGGATCACTTCCATACTTAATCTTCTTTGGAAGACCGTCTGTATAAAAGCCCGCAGCCTCTGCAACCTCCTCAACGTTAGTGGCAAATAGAGAACCCTTACCGCCGCTGAAGGTGTAGCCGCTAAAGTAGAAATAGAGAGAATCTCCTTTCTTTAGGGTATCTATGGATGTTCCCTCCTGTAGCACCACTCTTACTGCCCCTTTGCGGTAAACAACTCTGTTCTCAGTACTTAAACCTCCCACATAACTGTCTATTGCCGCCTCCTGACTGGCGTATGTATTTTTGCGGTCCTCCTTGTCACAGGAGAGAACCGTAAAGGCCACAGCCATCAGAATAAGCAAATATCTTCTCATAAACAGTCTCATTTTGTATCAAAAGGTGTGCCGTTAATCTCCTTCAGAAAGCTCTCCAGGGAGTTTTTAAAATACTCCTCCACCTGCTGCACCGGTATGTAAATTCTGCCTCCGGCAGCCCTCTCATGCCCGCCTCCGTTGAAAAACCTTCTGGAGAGGGCATTTACAGATACGGCCCCTTTGGAGCGCAAAGATACTTTAATATAGTTTTCAGTCTCAGTAAAAAAGCCGGAAACTTCCACATCTGCAATCTTCAGAGCCAGATTTACAAACCCCTCGGAGTCTCCCTCCTTGTAGTTGAACTCCTCCTGAGTCTTTTTGTCCATTACCATCACCGCCGCCTTAAGATGCGGGAAAATCCTCATCTTCTCCAGCAACATCTTGCCCATAAGCCTCATACGGCTCTCAGAGAAACTGTTCAGCACGTTCATCTGAATCTTCTCACGGTCCACCTTACGCTCCTCAATCTGAGAGGCCATAAGGAAGGTGGAGGCAAATACTGAGTTGGAGAAATTGTTGGTATCTGTCATCATACCTGTATAAAGAGAAATGCAGCTCTCCATTGGGATCTCCTCCCCGGTCTCCTTAAGCAGCCACCAGGTAAGCTCTGAGGCTGAGGAGATTTCAGTGGTGGATATTGTAAGGTCTGCAAAAGCCTCAGGAGAAGGGTGATGGTCTATGAGCACCTTACGAGCGGTGCTGGAGGCTATGTATTCCTTCATCCATTCAGTGCGGGAGAGGGTGTTAAAATCCATCGCGATGATTAAGTCTGCAGCAGATATAAGCTCAGCTCCTTTCTCCTTACTGTCAAAGAAATAGACAATCTCCCCCTGGGGATCCAAAAAGTTCAGATAATCCGGCCCTGCGTTTGGCAGCACAACGGAGCACTCCGCACTGCAGAGCGAGCGAATCCAGCTCTTCATGCCCGTAACGGAGCCTACGCAGTCTCCATCGGGATTAAGATGACCCACTATCACAACCCTTTTTGACGCCAGGACCATGGCTTTGAAGGCCCGGGCACTCTCCTTTGTTACTATCATATCAATATCCTCTGCAAAATTAAAAATATATTGCTTGATGAGAAGATTTTTTTTACTTTTGTCTCTGATATTTAAACTACGGATAAAATAATAGTCACGTATATGAAAAAATTATTAACAGTTGTTATTCTCCCTATTATCATCCTGCTCCTTGCATGGTTGATTTACAGCGGAATCAGAAAACCTATCGCCTTTAACAAGGAGAAAGATTTCAGAAGTGAGTTTGCAATTCAGAAGCTGAAGGATATTCGTACGCTTCAGGTTGCCTACAAGAACAAGTTTGGTAAGTTCGCCACTGCAGTTGACTCTCTTATAGACTTTTATAAGAACGGTAAGATGACTATCGTGAAGCAGATGGGTAGTGCCAATGACTCAGTTATGATGGCTCACACAGAGGCTGTAAAGAAGGCTAACAAGGGCATTACAGATAAGGGACTCTATGAGCTCTATCTTAAGGGAGACCACAACCTGGTATTCTCACTTCCTAGCGATATTCTTGTTAAGGACACTCTCCTCAAGAGAGAGGACTTTAACATTGATTCTCTTGGAGTTATCCCATTCTCTGGCGGTAAGAAGATTGAGATGAAGTCTGTTGTAAAGCAGGTTTCAGGAGTTGACGTTCCTCTGTTTGAGGCCTCTATTCCTTACAATGACCTTCTCCGCGGAATGGATCATCAGCTTATTGTAAACCTTAACGCAGAGAGAGAGAACATCTCTAAATTCCCTGGCCTTAAGGTTGGTAGCGTTGATTCTCCTAACAACAACGCAGGTAACTGGGAGTAACAGAAATTAGGATGCCTTACGGGTATCTGGAATTATGGGGGATGGCCGTTTAGCCGTCCCCTATTTTTATACTCTCACTCCTTGTCAGACATTTTTTATTAACTTGCGCCTTGGAACTGAAGGCTTTTTTCCAACAGCAAAATGGCAGATTACTCACCAACATCACTTTTCACACTTGTTCCTGCAGAAGGCAGCCATAAAATGTCTCTGCAGCAGATTCTTGCGGAACTCTTTAACCTTCCGCAGGAGACAGAGGTATTTACAGAAGAGGTTCCGGAGTACAACGCCACCCTTGTATATTGCTGGGAAAGAGAGCATAACCAGGCTCTCTCTCCAATGGCTTCGCTAAAGCCAACGGTTTTAAAACACCTTAAATCTCTCTCCAAAATTAAGGAGCACAACAAACTCATTCTTGATTTTGATATCAGCAGAAAGAAGACTACGCTGCTGCTGGCTGAGGGAGAGAAACTTATACTTGCCAACAGCTACCACACGGTAGATTTTGGAAGCGCCATTTACTATATGCTGGAACTTCTGAGAAAGAGCCAGTTGAACCCTCAGCAGACCACGGTAAACCTCTACGGCAAAACCACGGATGAGGAGCTCAAGCGCCTTGGAGAGTACGTTAAAGAGATAAAAATCTGCTTATGAGAATTATAGGCGGATATCTGAAAGGCAAAACCATTATGCCGCCTGCAGGCTATCCTGCAAGACCAACCACAGACTTTGCAAAAGAGGGATTGTTCAACATCCTGGAGAATGAGTTTGACTTTGCAAACCGCTCACTCTTAGACCTTTTTGGCGGAACGGGAAGTATATGCGCAGAGTTTATATCCAGAGGAGGAGCGGAAGCCGTATGCGTTGAGATGAACCGCAAGAACGCCTCCTTTATAAGCAAGATGCACAGGAGCCTGGGTATAAAGACCATTAGGACAGTCCATTGCAATGTGTTTGACTTTTTGGATCTCTGCAACCGGGAGTTCGACTTCATCTTTGCAGACCCGCCCTATCAGTTGGAAGGCATTGACACCCTGCCGGACAAGATCTTTGCCCACAAGCCGGCTATACTTGTGCAGGAAGAGAAGCGTGCAGAGTGCTATTTCATATTGGAGCACGGGGCAGATTATGACTTTAGCAACCATCCAAGATTTGTGAAGGAGAGGCACTACGGAAACGTTCATTTCTCCTTCTTTAAATAGAGCCTTCATTAATCCTAAGGCCTTGTATCCATAAAAGTTTATTAACTACTTGCAGAATAAAAAAAGTTATCTATATTTGCACTCCCAAACAAAAACGGTGCGTTAGTTCAGTTTGGTTAGAATGCCTGCCTGTCACGCAGGAGGTCACGAGTTCGAGCCTCGTACGCACCGCAAAAAAAAGAGAGTTGCGAAGGCAACTCTCTTTTTTTGCGGTGCTTTGCACTTTTGTCCCCCCCGGCTTTGCCGGCCCCTCTAGGGGCATGCGATGCTCCGCATCGGGCGCAAGCGCCTTATTAATGTGGTGCGAAAGCACCTATTCTATCTTGATGCCTTGGGCGGCGAGCATCTTGAGGCCTATGTCTTTCAGTTTGAATTTCTGGATTTTACCGCTGCCGGTAAGAGGATACTCATCTACAAAGAGAACGTACTTTGGAATCTTGAAGCGGGAGATTTTTCCAAAGCAGAAGTCCTTTACTATCTCCTCTGAGAGGTTGGCTCCCTCTGCAGGAATGATGTATGCGGCAACCTGCTCTCCGTACTTCTTTGACGGAATACCGGCAACCTGAACATCCTTTACGCCAGGGAGTTTGTAAAGGAACTCCTCAATCTCTCTAGGGTAGATATTCTCTCCGCCCCTGATTATCATATCTTTAATGCGGCCTGTAACCTTGAAGTTGCCGTCCTCGTCCAACACTCCCAGGTCTCCGGAATGGAGCCAACCGTCCTTGTCTATTGCCTCAGCCGTAGCCTCAGGATTGTTGTAGTAACCCTTCATTGTGTTGTATCCGCGGTTGCAGAACTCGCCAACCTCACCGGGCTTGCAGAAGTGTCCTGTTTCCGGATCTATTATCTTGACTTCTGTATGCTCGAACTCGTAACCTACTGTTGTACAGCGCTCTTCAAAGGTCTGCTCAAATCTTGTGTGAGTCATTCCAGGAGAGGCTTCCGTAAGACCGTAAACGCTTGTCACCCTCATATACATCTTCTCCTCAACCTCTCTCATCAGCTCAATAGGACAGAGAGCCCCGGCCATAATGCCCACTCTCAGACTCCTGAGGTTGAACATATCAAACATTGGGTGGTTGAGCATTGCAATGTACATTGTAGGAACTCCGTAAACGGAGGTACATCTCTCTTTGTGAATGGAAGCCAGAACTACCAGCGGATCAAAGCGTTCCACCATTACCTGAGTACAGCCGTGAGTAAGCACGTTCATTGTAGCCAGCACTATTCCAAAGCAGTGGAAGAGCGGCACGCAGCAGCAGAGTTTGTCCTCTGAGGTAAAACGCATGTGTTCTCCGGTAAGGAATCCGTTGTTTGTAATGTTGTAATGCGTTAACATTACGCCCTTTGGAAAGCCTGTAGTTCCGGAGGTATACTGCATATTTACAACATCCAGGCAATTGGTCTTCTCTTTGAGAGCGTTGAGCATAGCGTCTCCGGAATTTTCTCCCAGTATCATGAGTTCCTGAGTGTTGTACATTCCGCGGAACTTCTCCTGTCCAATATAAACAACGTTCTTCAGGCACGGAAACCTCTCACTCTTAAGCTCTCCGCGGGGACAAGTCCGCAGCTCCGGCAGCATCTGGTAGACCATGCTGAGATAGTCCGTATCTCTGTCGCGATCAATAACACAGAGAGTATGCAAATCTGCATTCTTGCAAAGGTACTCCAGCTCGTTCTGCTGGTAGTTGGTATTGACGGTAACGCTCACCGCTCCAATCTTTGAGCAGGCGTACATTATTGTAAGCCAGTCCGGTACGTTGGTGGCCCAGATTCCCACGTGAGTTCCTCTGGTAACGCCAATGCCAATCAGACCCTTGGCCATTGTATCAATTCTCTGATTGAACTGCTTGTATGTAAAACGTAAATCTCTGTCTGAATAGACTATGGCCTCCTTATCCGGAGTCTCCTCAGCCCATTTCTCCATCCACTGACCTATAGTGAGCTCGCTTAGAGGCAGTTGCTTATTTTTCCTGCGAAGCCTCTTCTGAATTTCTGCAAGAATCTTGTTGGAACTTTTCTTTATCTGCTCTACCGTCTGCCCTCTTCCGGTGTTTTTAACCGGACGGACTCTCTTAGCGGATTCTCTCATTTTAAAGATTTGTTATGCTGGGAAATAAATAACTGTAAGCACCTTAGCCGGCTTTGTCTTATATGCGGAACCCACATAATGCGGAACTATGGAATCATAATAGATTGTCTCACCGGGCTTTAGGATATAAGTCTTCTTTCCGTACTGAACCTCAACCTTTCCCTCCATCACAAAGATGAACTCCTCACCCTCATGAGATGAATGACTCTTAGGGCCGTTATATGGCTCCATTTCAATCATATAGGCATCCATCTGACGGTTTTTCTTATCATAACAAAGAGAGTAGAAATGCATAAACGGACTCTCCTCTCTCAGCTTTCGCAGAGTAGGAATTCTTCTGCCTGTATTTACGGATGAAATAACCGGTTTCAGATCCTCTTCACCATCCAGGAAAGTTCCCGGCCTTATACCCAAAACCTTTGAAATTTTATCAATATCACCGATAGTTGGCGTAAAGTTGTCATTCTCAAGTCTTTTGAGGAAAGCATCGTCTATTCCTGTCTTATCCTTAACATCTCCAACACTTATTTGCTTTGCCTTACGTACAGATTTGATACGGTCTCCAATCTTGGTTTCAATCTTGTCCATGGTACTTTCCTTAAAAATTTCAGCAATGATAGTAATAATTTATGAAATGTAAGCAAAAAATATGCTAACCAAAATTATTATCTTTGTAATATGGATTTCAGACTTAAGGTTTTTGTAACAGCTGCAGAGGAACTCAACTATTCCAACGCGGCAAAGAAACTGAACATAACACAGCCCGCTGTAACGCACCATATCAAGCTTTTAGAGGAACAGTACGGCCTTCAGCTTCTTTCCCGCAAAGGCAATCGTTTTACCCTTACCTACAGCGGAGAAATCTTTTTGGAGAGGGCAAAAAAAATACTTTCAATTTATAAGGAGATTGAACAGGAGAGCATTTTACTCTCCAACGTGGCGGAGGGTGTATTCACCATTGGAGTGCCGGAGCCTATCTACTACGGAATTTTTCCCGATTTTACCGCAGATTACTGCCGCCTCTCTCCAAAGGCCACCATATACCATAAGATTCTGAAATTAAAAGAGATAAATGAGGCGGTAAAGAGCCAGCAGGTAAACGTTGGCATTACCGTTTCACATACACCTCCAACTCCGGAAGAAGAGGCCGGCGGCTTCTTTACAGACAGGCTTTTAGCGCTTACCTCATCACCCGTAAAGAGTGACATCTACTATGATTTGCCGGAGACCAAACTCCTTCTCTATGACGGTGATCCTGAAACAAGTGCAGAGATAACCTCCATAATCTCCAAGGCGGGCCATAGCCTTAACAACCTAACCGTTGCCGCCACAATGAAAGACCCAACCTCTGCCCTCAGATTTATGGCGGAATACGGCCTGGGCAACAAAGGCACCACCTACCCGTTAATGGGATTCTTCTGGAAAAGCCAGGTATCCAAGATGTTAGAGAGCAAGATAATCTCACCTGTAAACATTACGGAGCTGCAGGATCAGACCCCGCCAACCAGAAGGTACTGTATTGCACAGGCCGCCGGCAAAGAGATACCGGGCTTTGCCACGTATGCCAGGGGCTGGGCGGAGAAAAAGAACCTGGGGCTATAGGCCAACCCGCAACCTGCACACACCCACATGCCTTCGCACATTTTATTTGTCACCCCGCTGACACAGTCAGCACCCCTCAAGGGGGTATGCTGTGCTCCGCACAGGGCACTGAAGTGCCTTGTTAATGAGCGTGCTACAGCAAAAATGCAGAAGCGTTATTCTTCAATCTTGTAAACGGTGTTGTTGTAGAGGCGGTAGCGTTCTCCGCTTTCAGGGCAGACGGCAATCATAGAGCCGTCCTTCTCCTTTTTGAAGTTGAGGCGGCAACCGTAACGGCTCATCCAACCAATCTGACGTGATGGATTGCCAACAACAAGAGCGTATGGAAGAATGTCCTTTGTTACAACGCACCCCGCACCAATAAAGGCGTATTCACCTATGTTATTGCCACATACAATGGTTGCATTTGCTCCAATGGTTGCGCCCTTCCCCACAAATGTCTCTTTATAAGCGTTTTTGCGGTTTACCGCACTGCGGGGATTTATCACATTTGTAAAGACACAGGAAGGCCCCAGGAATACATCATCTGCACAACTAACTCCGGTATAGACAGATACGTTGTTCTGAACTTTGCAGTTTTTCCCCAGAGTAACACCAGGAGAGATAACCACATTCTGCCCAATGTTGCAGTTCTCACCCACCACGGCACCGCTCATAATGTGAGAGAAATGCCAGATCTTTGTTCCCTCACCAATGGAACAACCCTCATCTATCACCGCTGTTGGGTGTACAAAAAACTTCTCTTCCATACCAAATGATTTTTAACTCCTCAAAGTTAAAAAATTATTATTTTAGAAGGAGATAGTCTGTGACTTTTTTCATGCCCGGGTAACCGAAGTAAAGGTCTACTATGATGCCGGTTATGGCAATGGGTTTCTTTAGGTGTTCCGGATGGTCTACAAGATTGAGAGCGTTTCTGATTGGGCCTTCCGTTAGTTCAATTGCCATTGTCTTTTCCTTGAGGGTTTGCCAGTCGTTGGCCGCAACAACAATGTTTGTCTTTGATTTAAAAGGTTTTACCCTATTGAAGGTGGTTGAGGTTGCGTCTCCCCCCACTATGTAGCCAAAGAGTTTTAAGGTATCACCCACGTGGTTTTGCGCATACCAGACAGACTGGCAGCCGTACGGAGCAATGCCCGGAACATTGTAATATTCAGATACTCTGGTTCTTGTGGTGTCTATCTTCATAGAGAGTCCTGTTGAAGGAACCTTGGTAAGATCATAATCCAGCTTGATGGTTACAAGTTCCGTTGCCTTTAACTTCCTGGTAAATAGAACGGTATCTTCATAGCCGGGTTTATCGGGCGGAGTGTAGGTTGGGTAACCGTCTTTGTTCTTGTACTTTACGGTTATGGTTCCCGGATAGAAATAGACGTAATCTCTTGAGCCGTAATTGTACTTGAAAGAAACCGAGTCTCTGCTCAGATATAGTCCCGTTCCCTTAAACCAAGAGAGAAATCCCGATGTGAATTCAAATCGCACACCTCCCGTCATCTGCCTGGATAGCAGAGAGATACACATAGTGCTGTCTTTCTTTGCCTTCACCGTCACCTCCTGCCCGAATAGCGGCCGTAGTGTTCCCGGCTCTTTGAACTCTTCAGATGTAATGCGCACTTTGTAGTTGCCGGGCTTCACATACAGCATCTCCGGACGGTTAATGTAGAGCCCCTCGTAAAACACTGTACCGGAGCTGTTTGCAATTGTCAGAATGTACTTTGTAGAATCCAGCGCTGCTGTTATTGCCCATGACTCAACTGAGCCTGAACCGCCATAACACTCTGCATATAAATGCTTTTGCTCATTACATAAAATGCATTCTTTTCCTCCCGATAGTTTCTTAGTTATGTATAACTGCCTTATACTGTCTGATATGCTCTGCGGTATAACAGATTCATTATGCGTAGCTTGCACGGCTTGCGTAGTTTGCCTGGCCTGCAATTCCTCTACAATAACAAGGCAGCTGTCAAATGAGGCCCTGTCCAAAACAAACGAGAGAGCGGCTTTGCCCTCCGTGGTGTCTTTCTGCTTCTCCTCTTTTCCCTCTTCACTCAACGGTTTGATACAGGAAAATGGTGAAAATAAGCATGTTGCAACTAGTGCTAAAAAGATGAATGCCCTTTCAACTCTTGGAAGGCATCCGGAAAAACTTGTTCCCTTCATATTCTTCCTCCTATTTTTAATGGTTCTTATTTGAGGAGCAATGTAAAGGGTAATTGTTTAACCTCCAAGCCATTGGGTAAAATTGACCCGCCTAACAGGATACATTTTATCCACAGGTACAATTTTACTTTTTTGCAGGGAGTGGGTGCCCGGGAACGTTCCCGGTGTCCATGTTTTTGGGACACTGGGAACACTTTATCAGTGATGGTGTGTAAGGTGGTGCTAAAAGTGGGACACCTGCAACACTTGGGGAACAATGATAAAAGTCGTGCAACAGATATATCTAATAATGAACAATTTACAACTTTGCCTGGTGTAGATATTCAGGAGAGGCTATTGATTAAATGATTGATTATTAACGTATAACGTTGCACGATCTAATGGCTTGTGGGTGAGAGTGTGCAAGGTGGTGCTAAAGGTGGGACACCTTGCACGTTTTGATGGGTAAAGTGTGCAAGGTGGTGCTGAGAATGGGACACCTTGCACGTTTTGATGGGTAAAGTGTGTAAGGTGGTGCCAAAAGTGGGACACCTTGCACGTTTTGATGGGTGAGAGTGTGCAAGGTGGTGCCAAAAATTGGATATGCTTAGCCTTGGAGGATTTTCATCTTGGCAAACTTGAGGAGGAGGGTTTTGCGGCCGAACTCCTCAAACTCCACAACGGCCTTGAGGTCTGATGCGTTGCCGGAGAGGGTGATGATTTTGCCTTTGCCAAAGCGCTCGTGCTCAACGGTTTGCCCTACTCGCATACGGGTTGGAGCATCTGCAACAAAATCTTCTTTCTTGGGCTTGAGCTGTGAGGCGGGCGTGAAGGACGGCCGTTCTGCGCTGCCCGTGGTACGGGAGCCGAACGGGGATGCTGCACCGCGGGTAACACCGCCGCGGGAGCCGGAACCGCTGAACGAGGCAGAGCCGCCGGACGAAGCGCCGCCGTGAGTTCCGTAGCCACTGGACGCACCGCCGCGGGAGCTGCCGTATGCGCCTGCACCTGAGCGCGTTGTGCCGGAGCCGTAGGATGCGGAACCAGCGCCGCCGTAGGAGCCGCTGCGGGAACCTCCTGCGCCGCCGCCCGGGTAGTAAACCGTACGTTTTTCTGTGTGCGGGAATGAGGAGAAGCCGCTGGCTCCAAAGGATGAGAACACGGAGCCGGCCTGCTCTGAGGCAACAATCTCCGGATTCTTTATGTATTTGGCATCTATCTCCTTAATGAAGCGGCTTATTGGATTGTTCACGTAACTGCCCCAGCGGAATCTTGAGCGGGAGAAGGAGAGGTTTACAAAGTTCTCCGCCCTTGTAACTGCAACGTAGAAGAGGCGGCGCTCCTCCTCAATCTCTTTCTCCGTAGCCCCTGATGTTGAGCCGCTTGGAAAGAGATTCTCCTCCATACCCACAACATATACGAACGGAAACTCCAATCCCTTTGAAGAGTGAACGGTCATAAGAGAAACCCTGTCATCATTCTTCTCCTCTTCCTCTTTGGAAACCGGACGGCTCACCTCTGAACTCTCCTGCGGGGAGTCTGAATCTGCAATAAGTGCAATGTTCTGAAGGAAGAGATCTAACGTAACCTGCTCCGGCCCGAACTCTCCCTCATCTGAATACTGTTTAAACTCTTCAACTCCCTCATCTACAAACTCTTTAATGCTGTCAAAAAACTCCAGAACGTTCTCCAGGCGGCTCTGCCCCTCCAAAGAAGTATCCGTCTTGAGTGAGGCGGTAATAGCAAACATTCTGTCCATCTCAGTTGCAATCTGATAGGCATCCAAAGAATCCGCCTTCTGGCGCAGCTGAGCCAGCTTGAGCGTAAAATCCTGCAGGGCAGCAAGTTTAGACGGCTGGAGTCCAAACTGCTCCGCCGTGTATGTTGTAACCGCCTCGCATATAGGCTTTTTCATCTCAGAGGCAAAGGCAATCACACGCTCCATGGTCTGAGCCCCTATTCCTCTGGACGGGTAATTTATGCAGCGCTTAAATGACTCGTCATCTTTTGGATTGACAATCAGGCGCAAATAGGCAACCATGTGCTTAATCTCCTGACGCTCATAGAACGAATGGCCCGCGTAAATCTTGTACGGAATGTTCTTCTTACGCAGCGCCTCCTCAATGGCACGGCTCTGTGCGTTGGTACGGTAAAGCACCGCAAAGTCCTTGTAATTAGCCCTTTGAGAGAGCTTAATATGCTGTATTGATGAGGCAACCATAAGCCCCTCTTCCTGCTCCGTGTAAGACTGCAGAAGTTCTATCTTGCTGCCCTCATCCCTCTTGGAATAGCACTCCTTGGTAATACGCCCTTTATTCTTGCTAATAAGAGAGTTAGCGGCATTTACAATGTTCTGTGTAGAACGATAATTACGCTCCAGACGGAAAACGTTTGCCTTTGGATAATCCTTTTTGAAGTTGAGAATGTTCTCTATGCGGGCCCCGCGGAATGCGTAAATACTCTGAGCGTCATCACCCACCACGGTAATGTTCTGATGATCCTCCGCAAGTGCCCTAAGTATCACATACTGAAGGTAATTGGTATCCTGATACTCATCTATCAGTATGAACTGGAACTTTGCCTTAATCTGAGCAAAAGCCTCCGGGAAACCGGCCAGAAGGCGGTACGTATTCAGAAGGATATCATCAAAATCCATCACCCCCTGCTCTTTGCAACGGGTTTGATATGTTGCATATAACTCCGCGATAGCCGGCCGTCTGGTTCTTTTGTCACTCTCTACCAGCTCCGGATGGCTGCTGTAGTCTGCCGGAGTAATGAAGTTGTTCTTACACTGAGAGATACGGCTGCTGATCTCCGATGGCTTATAAACCTTATCATCCAGCTGTTTCTCCTTTATGATTCTCTTAATGAGAGACTTGGAATCATCCTTATCATAGATGGTAAAGCCCGGAGGAAAACCCAGCAGCTCCGCATACTGACGCAAAAACCTCAAAAAGATGGAGTGGAATGTGCCCATATAGATCATACGGGCAGACTTATCACCCACCATATCTGCAATCCTCTTCTTCATCTCTCTGGCCGCCTTGTTTGTAAAGGTCAGCGCCAAAACGCTGTACGGCTTATATCCGTGAGAGAGGATGTTAGCTATCTTGCAAGTGAGAACTTTTGTCTTTCCGCTACCCGCCCCCGCAACTATGAGAGATGGCCCTGTAAGACACATAACGGCCTCTTTTTGAGCCTCGTTCAACCCTTCTAAAATTTTATTCCCTTCATTTTCCATATTCATAGCAAATGTAATGAAATATATTAAGGTTTTGTGATATTTCTTAACTATATTTGCCTGGATATATTTTTAATATAAGTATACGTTAAAATTATTTATAACAGATATGGAGACAATAAGACTTCGCAAGGGTTTGGACATTCACCTGGAGGGTGAAGCCCAGAAGACAATCTTGCAGACCCTAGCTCCAGAAGTCGTAGCAGTCAGACCGTCAGATTACAAGCAGGTTACTCCTAAACTTCTTGTTCAGGAGGGAGACGTTGTAAAGGCCGGTCAGTTCCTGTTCTCAGATAAAAAGAGACCGGAAATCTGCTTCTCATCTCCGGTAAGCGGAACCGTAAAAGCCATTGTCAGAGGCGAGAAGAGGAAACTTCTGGCCGTGGAGATTACGCCCGATGCTAAGATGGAATACGTTCAGTTTGAACCGGTTAAAGAGCCGTCTAAAGCAACTGGTGATGAGATTAAGAAGAGACTGCTGGACAGCGGACTATGGGCTTGCATCATTCAGCGCCCTTATGGGATTATAGCCAATCCCGCAGAAAAACCAAAGGCAATAGTAATATCCGCCTTTAACTCCGCTCCTTTGGCTGCAGACACAAAGTTCACAGTAAAGAATGATGTGGATGCAATGCAGATTGCAGTGGATGCCCTTTCCAAACTTACAGACGGAAAGGTTTACGTAAACATCAGTGCTAAAGATGATAACGCCTGCCCGCTGAGCATGCTCAGAAACGTGGAGAAGACTCTCTTTAAGGGAAAACACCCGGCAGGATGCGTTGGAGTTCAGATTTCTCACATCTGCCCAATAGGAAAGGGAGAGGTTGTCTGGACCCTTAAACCTCAGGACCTTGCAGCAATAGGCAGACTCCTCTCAAAGGGAATCTATGATGTTACCAGACTGGTTGCTGTAACCGGACCTAGAGCAATTAACCCTGCTTACGTAAAATGCACCCCTGGCTGCTCAATTGAGAGCATTGTTAAGGCTGTAGGAGTTAAAGAAGAGGAGACCCTCTACGGCCAGAAGTGCGGCGTGAGATACGTTAGCGGCAATCCGCTCAGCGGAGAAAACGTAGGCCGCGGCGGCTATCTGGGATTCTATGATGACCAGGTAACCCTCTTAACTGAAGGCAATTACAGAGAGCTGTTCGGATGGGCTAAAGTTTTCAGACCAAAGAAGTTCTCTACCTCCAAGACCTACTTCTCCTGGCTCTGCCCTAAGAAAGCTTACAAGGCAGACACCAACGTAAACGGCGGAGAGAGAGCCTTCATAGTTAACGGAGTATACGAAAAGGTTCTCCCAATGGACATCTACCCTGTTTACCTTCTCAAAGCAATTCTTGCACAGGATATTGAGAAGATGGAACAGTTTGGTATTTATGAAGTTATAGGTGAAGACCTTGCTCTTTGCGAATATATCTGCCCTTCCAAGATTGAGATTCAGAAGATTGTGGAAGACGGTATTAACCTGATGCTTAAAGAAATGGCTTAGTTATGGGAAACTTTATTTTGAAAATGATGGACAAGATGAGGCCTACCTTCTCAAAGGGAGGTAAGCTGGGCTGGCTCCACTCATCATTTGATGCATTTGAGAGCTTTGCAGCCGTTCCCGCCACAGTCACTTCCGGACGCACTCAGATTAAGGACTGTGTAGATATTAAGAGAGTTATGAGCGCCGTGCTGGTGGCACTCCTCCCTCCGTTCCTCTTTGGAATGTGGAATACGGGAGACCTCCACTCCGCAGCGTTCGGCCTGGACTGGGGCTTCTGGATGAAGGTCTGGTACGGCTTCTACAGAATTCTGCCTCTGATACTTGTATCTTACATTGTTGGATTGGGAATTGAGTTTGCCGTTGCACAGGTAAGAGGTCATGAAGTAAATGAAGGATACCTTGTTACGGGATTCCTCATTCCAATGATTATGCCTATAGATGTACCTCTCTGGGTACTTGCTTTGGCAGTTGCATTTGCGGTAATCTTTGGAAAAGAGATCTTTGGCGGAACCGGAATGAATATCTGGAACCCTGCCCTGCTTGCAAGAGCCTTCGTATTCTTTGCATACCCTTCTACAATAACCGGAGATTCCGTGTGGATTGGCGGAATGGGAAAGCACGCAGACAAGTTGATAGATGGTTTCTCAGGTGCTACTCCGCTGGCGCAAGTTGCTGACGGTATGGCAGGTGCACCGGACTTCATGCAGATGTTCATTGGTAACATTGCAGGTTCGTTTGGTGAAACGTCAACCATTGCGATACTAATAGGAGCAGTTATCCTCATTTGGACAGGAGTGGCAAGCTGGAAGATAATGGTAAGCTGCGTAGCCGGTGCTCTTGCAGTTGGACTGCTGGCAAACGGTTGTGCAGAGCCTGGTACTTTTGCCGCATACCCTGCTGTTAACCACCTTGTTATGGGCGGTTTTGCATTTGGTGCGGTATATATGGCAACAGACCCTGTCTCCTCATCTCAAACAGAGGTGGGCAAGTGGATTTACGGATTCCTTATTGGTGCTATATGCGTAATACTCAGATTGTTTAACCCTGGATACAGAGAAGGAATGATGCTCGCCATCCTGCTGATGAATACAATGGCACCGCTGATTGACTGGTGCGTTGTAAGACGTAACATCCGCAGAAGGGAGAAGAGAGCTGTAACCGCAAAATAATGGGAGTATGAATACAAATAAAAATTCTTACACTGTCATTTACACCATTGTCCTTGTGGCAATTGTGGCTACCATACTGGCTCTGGTTTCTATGGGACTGAAACAAAAACAGCAGACCAATATTGAGGTAGAGAAACAGCTCAGTATCCTCTCAAGTGCAAACCTTGCACAGGATGTTAAGAGTGCTAAAGACAAGAACTCCTACGTTCAGGGAGAGTTTGCAAAGTACATTACAGAGGCTCTTGTGGTTAACGCTAAAGGAGAGGTGGTAGAGTCTTGCACAGAGGATATTACAAAGAGCGGTGCTTTTAAGATATCTATCGCGGAGGAGTATGCAAAGATGAGAGATATAGATGCGGCAAAAGATGAGGCGGCTAAAGAGAGCCTTATCAATGAGTTGCGTCTTCCGGTCTTTGTATGCAACATGCCGGACGGAGGTATGAGATTCATCCTATCTGCTTACGGAGCAGGACTTTGGGGCCCTATCTGGGCGTATGTTGCCGTTAAGAAAGAGGGCACTGAACTTTCCGGTGCTATCTTTGACCACTCAAGTGAGACCCCTGGTCTTGGCGGAGAGATTGTTACTGACAAGTTCCGTAATCAGTTTGTAGACAAGGTTATATTTGATAACGGAGAAATCTGTGAGATTAAGGTTGTTAAGGGAGGAGCAAAAGATCCTGCACATGAGGTAGACGCTCTCTCCGGTGCAACCATAACCTCAACATCCGTTCAGAAGATGCTTACACAGTGGTTCAACTACTACAAGCCTTACCTTCAGCTTATTGTAGACGGTTCCGGCAATATGCCTGAGCCTGGCATAGAGGTTAAGGAGTTTGAGCAGGACCCGGAAGTTATTGAATTATAAAAAGTTATTGCAATGGATAAGAAAATATTCACAACACCTATTCTCAAGCAGAACCCTATTACGGTTCTGGTGCTTGGTATATGCTCCGCCCTTGCGGTAACTGTAAAACTGGAACCCGCAATTGTGATGGCAATCTCCGTTACACTGGTAACGGGACTCTCTAGTTTTCTGATTTCACTCATCAGAAAAACTATTCCTAACAGAATCAGAATCATTGTACAGCTTGTAGTTGTTGCAATGTTCGTAATCCTTATAGAACAGATACTTAAGGCATACGTTTACGATGTTAGCAAGCAGCTCTCAGTTTACGTAGGACTTATTATTACCAACTGTATTATCATGGGAAGAATTGAGGCATTCGGTCTTACAGAAAAACCTCTCCCTTCTCTGGTTGACGGTCTGGCAAACGGTTTGGGTTACGGACTCATTCTGATTGTAGTTGCCTTCTTCAGAGAGCTCATTGGAAGCGGCACACTCTTTGGCGCTCAGATAATTCCGCAGAGCTGGTATGCAGCAAACGGAGGAGCTTACCTGAACAACGGACTCTTTATTATGCCGCCTATGGCGTTGATACTTATAGGATGCCTTATCTGGATTCAGAGAAGCATACAAAAGGAAGATAAATAACACATTACTATGGAATCATTGAATTTATTCGTAAAGTCCATCTTTGTAGACAATATGATTTTTGCATACTTCCTTGGAATGTGTTCATTCCTGGCAGTATCCAAAAATGTAAAGACGGCAGCAGGTCTGGGAGTTGCGGTAATTTTTGTACTTGGAGTTACCCTTCCTATCAACTACCTGCTTAACAAATACTTGCTCTCTCCGGGTTCCCTTTCATGGATCTCTCCGGATCTGGCAAACGTAGACCTCAGCTTCTTGAGTTTCATCATCTTCATTGCAGTTATTGCATCATTCGTGCAGCTTGTGGAGATGGTTGTTGAGAAGTTCTCACCTTCTCTCTATTCATCACTGGGTATATTCCTTCCGCTGATTGCAGTGAACTGCGCTATCCTTGGTGCATCACTCTTTATGCAGCAGAAGGCATTTGCAACCCTTGGACTTGCAACATGTTACGGACTTGGAAGCGGCGTGGGCTGGTTCCTTGCCATTGTGAGCATTGCAGCAATCAGAGAGAAGATTACCTACTCCAACATCCCTAAACCGCTTCAGGGACTTGGCATTACATTCATAATTGCAGGCCTTATGGCTATTGCGTTTATGGGATTTATGGGCATTAATTTCTAGGAGGACGGAGTATGACAACAGTAATATTAGTTTCTATAGTAGTATTCTTAATCATCACTCTGCTGCTGGTTATTTTACTGCTCTTTGCCAAGGCAAAACTGCTTCCTAGCGGAAACGTTACCATAGACATTAATAACGGTGAAAAACAGATAGAGGTTGCAACCGGCGGTACACTCCTTACCGCACTTGCAGAGCAGAAGATTTACCTGCCATCCGCTTGCGGTGGAAAGGGTAACTGCGGTATGTGTAAGTGCCAGGTAATCAGCGGTGGCGGAAGTATCCTCCCTACTGAGACCGGCTTCTTTACACGCAAGGAGCAGCTCTCCAACTGGAGACTGGGCTGCCAGGTTAAGGTAAAGGAGAACCTGGGCATTCTGCTTCCTCCTGAGGTATTGGGAGTTAAGAAGTGGGAGTGCACAGTTGTCAGCAACCACAACGTTGCTACATTCATTAAGGAGTTTGTTGTTAAACTCCCAGAGGGTGAGAACGTTAACTTCCGCAGCGGCGGTTACATACAGATAGATGTTCCTGCCTGCGAGGTAGATTACAAGAACATAGATGTAGAGCCTGAGTACAGAGGAGACTGGGAGAAGATGGGAATCTTCAACCTTAAGATGGTTAACCCAACTCCAACATTCAGAGCATATTCTATGGCCAACCACCCAGCAGAGGGCAACATCATTATGCTCAACGTGCGTATTGCAACTCCTCCGTTTGACCGTGCAAAGAAGGATTGGGTTCCTGTAAATCCGGGAATCTGCTCCTCTTACATCTACTCACTCAAACCGGGCGATAAGATCACAATATCAGGTCCTTACGGTGAGTTCTTCATTAAGGATACAGACAATGAGATTGTATTCATAGGCGGTGGCGCCGGTATGGCTCCAATGAGAAGCCACATCTTCCACCTCTTTAAGACTCTCCACACCAAGAGAAAGGTAAGCTTCTGGTACGGAGCTCGTTCCAAGAGAGAGATGTTCTATGATGAAGACTTTGCAGAGATTGCAAGAGAGAATCCTAACTTCTCATACAACGTTGCACTCTCAGACGCTCTTCCGGAGGACAACTGGACAGGTCCTAAGGGCTTCATTCACCAGGTACTCTTTGACAACTACCTGAAGAACCACCCTGCACCTGAAGATATTGAGTACTACCTCTGCGGTCCTCCAATGATGACCAATGCGGCAGTGAATATGCTTGATAATCTGGGCGTTCAGCCGGAGAACATCATGTACGATAACTTTGGAGCATAGGTGAGTTAAAAAGGCGCTCAAGCGCCCGGCTCGGAGAGCCGTGATGCCCCTTGAGGGGCCGGCAAAGCCGGGGGTGAAATAGTAAATGATGGATGGCCAAATCTTTTTGGTCATCCATCTCTTTTTTGCTTCTGCGCAGGCCCTCTGTTAGTGTGCTGCCGGACTGCCTCTATTCGTAGGTAAATTGAGGTTGTTTGGAGGTATTTTACCATCGCGATAGATAATGGCAAAAAATTTGAATAACACAAGCTAAAGACTCTAGAGTAAACTAAAACCTTTACCTTAAAAAAGAAGTGTTATGAAAAGTTTTAAATTTATTTGGGCTGCAGTGATTCTGTCACTGGCAGTCTCCTGCTCGGGCGATGGAGGAAGTCTCTCAGATATGGGAGATCCCGGCAGTGACCCGGTTCCAGGCGGCGGCTCAGGCAGCGGCTCATCCGGCTTCACAAGCGGAGGTTCATCTTCTCCTACCACTCTTCTTTTTGCATCAAACGCACTCACAACTTTTGACGTAGCGCTCAACACATCAGCGCTTTCTGAGAGCGAGACCGTTCCTACGGACGATGAGGATTACGTGGAGAATTCTGAGTTCTCCAACACCATTGAGATTGCCTTCTCAGGCAACAGTGCAACCGTAACCGGCTCAGCATCTGGAGTTGAGATTACTCAAAACGGAGCTAAGGTTACTGTAAACTCAACTGCAAAAAAAGTTGCATACGTTCTAAGTGGCACATCCACAGACGGACAGTTTAAAATTTACAGTGAGAAGAAGTTCAAACTCACGCTTAACTCACTCACGTTGAGCAACACAGACGGAGCACCTATTAACATTCAGAGCGGCAAGCGCGCCTTTGTTGTTCTCACGGGAACCAACACTCTTACAGACGGTTCTTCATATACTACTCCAACTGGAGAAGACCAGAAGGGCTGCCTCTTCAGTGAAGGGCAGATGATATTCAGCGGCAGCGGAACGCTCAACGTAACAAGCAATTACAAGCACGGCATCTGTTCAGATGATTATCTCAGATTCCGTCCCGGCAATGTAATCAACGTTACAACTGCCAAGGGCAACGGTCTTAAGGCCAATGACGGAGTTTACATTGAGGGCGGAGTGCTTAACGTAAGTGTTAGCGGAACAGCAAAGAAGGGTATCTCAAGTGACTCACTTGTAGTTGTTAACGGAGGACGCACAACCATTCTTACAAGCGGCGGAGGAGAGTGGGATTCAAGTGAGAATGACGTTACTGCGGCTGCGGGAATTAAAGCAGATGATATCTTTAAGATGACCGGTGGAGAACTCCTTATTAAGAGCACCGGAGTTGGCGGAAAAGGAATCAGTACAGATTTGGACGCAACAGTTTCCGGCGGAACAATAAAGATTATAACCACCGGAAAGAAGTATGAGTATGGCAGTTATGACTCCTCTCCAAAGGGCATCAAGGCAGACGGAAACCTTACAATATGCGGCGGAACCGTTATGGTAAGAGCAACGGGTGGAGAAGGAAGTGAAGGTATAGAGAGCAAGGCTGTAATGAATCTATCGGGAGGAAATATATTATCATACTGCTATGACGATGCATTCAACGCTAAGAATCAGATTGTTATCTCAGGTGGAAATATTTACGCCTATTCCACAAACAATGATGCAATAGACTCCAACGGAACGCTCACAATATCCGGAGGTAATGTAATAGCCTCAGGTTCAACCGCTCCGGAAGACGGATTTGACTGTGACCAGAACACCTTCACAATAAGCGGCGGCGTTCTCATTGGATTGGGAGGCGGAACTTCCACACCTGCAACAACAAGCAGCCAGGCCTCACTCATCTACGGCAATGCAAACCTTACCGCAAACACCTACGTGGCACTGGTTAACGCTAGCGGAAGCAACGTTATCTCATTCAAGGTACCGCGCACATACTCAGGAGCTTGCATGCTTATCTCCGCTCCGGGCATGAGTAAAGGCAGCACCTACACGCTCAAGTCTGCAGTAACCGTATCCGGCGGAACAGACTTTATGGGACTCAACTCTGACGGAACCATAACCAACGGCAGCACAGTCTCTTCCATTAGTCTATCCAGCCAGGTTACAACTATCAACTACAGCGGAGGCGGACCTGGCGGAGGCGGAGGAGTTCCTCCGGGCGGCGGACGTCCATAAGGGGATGGCCCAAACCAAAATGTTTGAATTGGGCAAAAAATTCCTTATCTTTGAAAGGTTGTTTGCAAAATCTTGTTAAAGATTGAAACGGCAAGCAGCCTTTTACTTTAATCATTTAAGATATTATTGTTATGAATAACGTCATAAGCATGAACCCGAATAGGATTGTCTCCTTCCTTCAGAAGAGGCCGTCCGATTTCACAAAGAAAGATATCATAGAGTTCATTAAGACTGAGAGGATTCAGATGGTGAACTTTATGTACCCTGCCGGAGACGGCAGACTTAAGACCCTCAACTTTGTAATAAGTGATGAGGAGTACCTCAACACCATTCTCTCCTGCGGAGAAAGAGTAGACGGTTCCTCACTGTTCAAGTTTATAGAGGCTTCAAGTTCAGACCTTTACGTAATACCTAGATTCAGTACCGCATTCATAGATCCGTTTGCAGAGATTCCAACCGTTACCATGCTCTGCTCATTCTTCAACAAAGACGGAGAACCGCTGGAATCTGCACCGGACCAGACACTCCGCAAAGCCTGCAAGAGTTTTAAAGAGAAGACGGGCTGTGAGTTTATGGCAATGGGAGAGCTTGAATACTACGTAATTGCAGAGGATGAGAAACTCTTCCCAGCAACAGACCAGAGAGGTTACCATGAGAGCGGTCCGTTTGCAAAGTTCAACCAGTTCCGCACCCAGTGCATGCACTACATTGCGCAGGCAGGCGGTCAGATTAAGTACGGCCACTCAGAGGTTGGCAACTTCACGCTCAACGGAAAAATCTACGAGCAGAATGAGATTGAGTTCCTCCCTACAAACGCAGAAGATGCTGCAGATCAGCTCACTCTGGCAAAGTGGATTATCCGCAACCTTGGTCACAAGTTGGGCTATGACGTAACCTTTGCACCAAAGATTACATCAGGCAAAGCCGGCAGCGGACTCCACATTCACATGAAGATTAGCAAAGACGGCAAGAGCCAGATGATAGAAAACGGAGTACTCAGCCCTACCGCCCGCAAAGCCATTGCAGGAATGATGGTTCTTGCTCCTTCAATTACCGCATTCGGAAACAAAGTTCCTACATCATACTTCCGCTTAGTTCCTCACCAGGAGGCACCTACAAACGTTTGCTGGGGAGACCGCAACCGTTCCGTACTGGTAAGAGTTCCTCTGGGATGGACAGCCGGCGGAGATATGTCCTGCATTGCCAACCCACTGGAGAAACCTTCCGGTATAGACACCACACAGAAGCAGACCGTGGAGATGCGTTCACCGGATGGCAGCGCAGACGTATATCAGTTAATAGCAGCACTTTGCGTAGCCTGCAGAATTGGTATAGAGATGGGAGACGAGGCACTTAAGATTGCAGAGGAGAAGTATGTAAACGTTAATATTCACGATGCCGAACACGCAGACAAAGTGGCTCACCTTGAGCAACTGCCTGATAGCTGCCAGGCCAGTGCAGACTGCCTTGCAAAACAGAGAGAGTACTATGAGAGAGAAGGCGTATTCTCTCCAAATATGATAGACGGAATCATCTCACAGTTAAAATCTTACAGAGACGGTTCACTCCGCAGAGAGATTGAAAACCGCCCTCAGGAGATGTTGCAGATGGTTAAACGTTACTTCCATTGCGGATAACGCTTGCCGTTAAGGCATAATTGCTTAACTTTGGCTTACAAGCAGAAAAAACAACAAATAAAATATGAAAAGATTAATCCTTTTTTCAATGGCACTCCTCTCAGTTTCTGCACTTATGGCTCAGACTCTTGGAGAGAAACAACTTAAAGAGCTAAAAGACAGCTTTGTAAATGACAGTTATGCTAAAACAATCCACAACATTGTAGTAGCAAACAAAGGCCTCAAAGGCCTGGCATACGATGCTTCAGTGGCTCAGAATGCAGATGACTTCTTCAAGTACAACACTGATGTTAAAGGAATTACAGACCAGAAGAGTTCCGGCCGCTGCTGGATGTTCACCTCAATGAACTTCCTCCGTCCTGCAGTTATGAAGAAATACAACATTAAGAGTTTTGATTTCTCACACAACTACAGCTTCTTCTGGGATATGCTGGAAAAGAGCAACCTCTTCCTGGAGGCAGTAATCAACACCGCCTCTAAACCGTTCGGAGAGAGAGCAGTAGACAACCTCTTCCAGAATCCTATCGGAGACGGCGGAGTGTGGAACCTCTTCCTGAATATTGGAGATAAATACGGCGTTGTTCCGGCAGAAATTATGCCTGAAACAGAGCACTCCAACAACACAAGCCAGATGAACGCTCTCCTTAAGGAGATACTCAGAAAAGGCGGCTATGAGGTCCGTGAACTCTATGAGAAAATGAGGTATGAGAATTACAGCGGAGAGATGGGAGACTTCTATCAGAGAGCTCAGAAGATTAAGATGAGAACCCTTAAGGACGTTTACAGAGTTCTTGCAATCTGCCTTGGCGAACCACCTACAGAGTTTACCTGGAAGTTCAGAGATGCAGACGGAAAGGTACAGAGCGTAAAGACCACGCCTATAGAGTTTTACAAAGGCATAGTTCCAGCAGATTACAATGCGGATGATTATGTGATGATAATGAACGACCCTACCCGCGAGTACTACAAAATTTATGAGATTGACCTGTACCGCAACACATACGAGGGCGTTAACTGGAAATACCTCAACCTTCCTAACGAGGACATTAAAGAGGCAGCACTCGCTTCCATTAAGAACGGCGAGCCAATGTATGCTTCCTGTGATGTTGGAAAACAGTCAAATACAGCATCCGGCGTAGGTTACCTTGATCCTGGAATGTATAATCTGGGACAACTCTTTGGAGTAGATCTCACAATGGATAAGAAGGCCAGAATCCTCACACGCCAGAGCGGCTCATCACACGCAATGCTTATAGTTGCCTGTGATACAGATGATAACGATATTCCAACCAAGTGGAAGTTTGAAAACAGCTGGGGCCCGAATGCCGGCAAGGGCGGTTACCTCATCTTCACAGACAAGTGGTTTGACGAATACATGTTCCGTATGGTAATCAACCGCAAGTACCTGGGAAAGAAGGCCCTCAAAGCCCTCGGTCAGAAACCTGTAATGCTCCCTGCCTGGGACTACATGTTCTAACCATCCGCTCGGAGTTGCACGCCAACTCCCGGCCACACAGCTCGTTATACGCACAAAGGGATGGCTATTTTTAGCCATCCTTTTTCTTTAATCATTTTGAATTGCTTATTGAATACTTTTTCTAATTCTTCGTTCTTGCGGATAAAGATTGTTGCAACGGTTACCCAGGTTGTTGACAAACCCAAGGCCCAGACCCTTATAACAAAGCAAAACGTACCCCTGCTTCCAACTAGGATGCGGGGTTATGTTTTCTCTTGCCAGAAAACGCAGCGCCACTGCCCTATCTACCTCAGCAGCAGTAAACTGCAAAGAAGCCCTCAGCTCTTCAAACTTTATCTCAAAACCACAATTTCCCTCCGCGATAGTTTTATCTTTCATCCCCTCCTGCAGAGCATTTTGCAACTCCGTGCTCAGCGCAAAGTCTGCATCCGGTATCACTTTGCCCCCCTTCACCGTTCCCACTCTGCACCCTATCATCTTTACGTACGAGAAGGAAGAACCATTCGCGCAATCCTGTGACTTTCCGCTCTTTATAGGATTACTGTTTGCTGTTCCTTCAATAGCCTCAGCAATAGTTATCATCCTCTCCGCCACATCTGAAGGCATCATATAAATAGTCTCTTCTGCCTTATTAAAGAAGAAAGACTTACTTTCCTCCCCAATCTCTCTATTCACACAATTCTCTCTATTATCCTTACTATCACAACCCTCTACATTCTTAAAATCCTCATTATTTCTCTGATTATCAATTATTTTAACCTTTAGTTCTCTAAAAGATTTTTGATTTTTGGAAGTTCTTTTTGAGATGCGGTTATCTTTGGCGTTGTTGCAGTTGCCTTGAGCGCTGCCAACCGATGCGGCCGCGGAGCGCTTCCTCAGTACTGCAAAGAACTGCCCCTCTCCCATAACGCTGCCCAATGCAAACTGGTAACCGAAATCCAGCTTAAGCAATCCCGGCACTTCTGCAAGAACCTTATCTACAGGCACATACTCTGCACCAAGTTCCTCTATGATGTAACGGACATTATCTGTATTTTCTTTGTGGTTGTATGTGCAGGTGGAGTAAACAAGAAGCCCACCCTCCTTAAGAGCCGGCCAAATATCAGAGATAATGGAACGCTGCCTTACGGCGCACTCCTCAACAGTTCGTAAACTCCAGTCATTCAGAGCATCAGAACTGCGCATAAACATTCCCTCTCCGGAGCAGGGAACATCTGCAAGTATAACGTCAAAAAGCCCCTCCAAACGGCCAAGGTTCTTAGGATCTCTGTTGGTTGCAATTAAGCGTGAAACACCCCATTTTGCAAGGTTATCCGTAAGAGCAGGTATGCGCTTAGGAACCGCCTCATTTGAAAGAATAATGCGCCCTTCCTTTGCAAAGAGAGATAAAAGATGAGTGCTCTTTCCTCCGGGAGCCGCACATAAATCCAGCAGCACACCGCTCTCTCCCAAAGCGGAATCTATCTCATCTGCAATAAGGTACGGAAACATACTAGATGAATCCTGCACATAATACGCTCCCGCATGGAAGGAAGGATCCAGTGTAAAGTCCGGCCTCTCAGCCAGTTTGAACGCCCCCTTGCACCACAGCTCCACTGCACCATCCAACACCTCCAAAGCGCATTTTTCCTCAGAAACACTCTTTACATCAGCAACTGTCTTTTCATCAGAACTAGAACTTGATGAAAGAAAATTATTTATTGGAAATACTTTTTTAAAAGGATTAATCCTTATTGTGGGCGCAGGCTCAGTTGTCTGCAAACCATCCCCTTGCGAAGGCGCAGTGTTGCCAACTGATGCAGGCTCTCCTAACGCCCCTTGCAACTCGGAAGGCAGCCGCTCCGCCTCCGTCCCCTGCAACGCACAAAGCAGCCGCTCTGCCGCATCCTCAGGCAGAGACTCCCTTACAAGATTGCAGAAATCTGCATTCATCTGCTGCGGAATTTTTTTGGAGAAACACCCTCCATCCTGCTAAAGTACTTACCAAAGAAAGATTGGCTTGAAAAGCCCAACTCAAAGGCTATCTGCTTAATTGTAAGGTTAGTAGAAGAGAGCAAAGAACGGGCCTCCAGCATAACGTACTGGTCTATCCAGTAAGAGGCCGTCTTGCCGCTAAGTTCCTTTGTAAGCAGAGAAAGGTATTTTGTGGAAATGCAAAGCCGCTTGGCGTATGGCGCTATAGTCTTGTCTGTCTTGTAGTTATCCTTAACCAACGCAAGAAAATCTCTAAAGAGGCGCTCCTTGCCGCTAAGAGCAACATCCGGTATATGGTTCTCATCCAGCATTCTATACGCCTCATACACAACAGCCATTGCAATGTGGCGTATAATCTCACGCCTGTAAGGAGTATCCTTCATCTCTGCCTTGCGGCTCAGAATATCTATGTACTCCTGCAAAACGGTTAGGTTGCTCTCCGTAAGATTGAGCACCGGATTACCCTTCAGATAGAGTATGAAGGTAAGATGGCTTATCTGCGGAAGCATCTCATTTGCAAAGCCTTTGGAGGCCAGAATGTAAAGGGCCCTGTAATCTTCACTCACGCTGTGCACGGTGAAAATCTGGTCCGGCATTATTACAAGAACCTGATTGCGTGAAATTTTGTGAAGGGTTAAATCAATGGAGATTTCCAAGACACCGCTTAGGCAGACAACCACCACTCCCGCTCCGCAATGGAACGGTTTTCCGTGTTCGGTTTTGAGAATGGTTATCTCATTGCCAATGGCAAAGTCCTTCTCTACAAAGGAGATACCCTCAGAGCCGGATACGTCTTTTAGCTCAAGTCTTGGAATCTCATTTTTATACATAGGAACCCAGATTATCAGAAATCTTATCTACCAATTCCTGTATCTTACGCCCCATCAGCTGTTTAGTAAAGAAGTTCATCTGAGCCTCAACAGCAATCTTCATCTTGCTTGCATTAACTCCGTTGTCTGCAAGGTTAAAAACAAGAGAGAAATCCATAGGAAACCCCTCCGGCTTCATCACCACTCTGGAGTAAGGTATGCGCTCTACTACCTTAAGAGTGAGGTTCATACCGTTGTACTCACCAGATACGCTGTCCTTTGTAAGAACAACCTTATCTCTGTACTCCGCAGGGATTCTCTCCTTAAAGAGAGTCAGATCAGAGAAGTTGTTAAACAGCGCGTATGACGGCGCCTGAATATCAACCTCTTTGCCTTCAAAAGTCTCTAACATATTACACGCCAACGCCCTTCCAGGTAGAAGGATTCATCCTCCACTCCTTAAGGACCTCTAAATATTTCTTATCTATATAATTCTCATTTACAGCCTCTTCCAGCAAACTATCATACTGGCAGAGAGTGTGGAGCTCTATGTTTGCATACTCAAACTCCCTTCTTGAGAGAGGGAAGTTGTATGAGAAAATTGCAACCATTCCCAAGATAACGGCGTCTGCCTTACGCAAAGCGCTGCAGCAGGAGAGAGAACTTGCACCCGTGGAAATCAAATCCTCCACAACCACAACGCGAGTATTACGCTCAATTGTACCCTCAACCTGAGACTGAGTGCCATGATCTTTTGGTTTAGGTCTGACGTAAACGAACGGTTTACCCAAAGCCTCTGCCACCATAACGCCCCACGCAATTGCACCGGTAGCAACGCCGGCAATCATATCAACATCCTTAAAATTATTCTTTATAACCTCCACAAAAGCCTCAGTAACACGCTTACGCTCAGCCGGATATGTGAGCAGTTTGCGGTTATCGCAATAAATTGGAGATTTCCATCCGGATGCCCAGGTAAAAGGATTTTCAGCATCCAGTTTAACAGCTTTTACACTAAGCAGCTGCTGTGCTATAATCTTTTCTACGTTTTCCATAATTCCCACTATTCTAACGTCTAACTTTCTTTCTATCAATCAATCCTTACAAAGATAAGAAATAGATTGAACAATCTGCTCTTTTTAACTATTTTTGCTCCGCGATAGGTTCACTCACAGAACCTTTTTTAAAATGCAGAGGATATACTTTAAAAACAGAACTCTCACTATATGCACGGAAGAGGAACTTAACACTCTTCCACAAGACGTGATGCTGCTGCATCCCTCTGAAGGATACCAACTTTCAGAGATTCCATTTATGATGGAAAAGAACCCCTCCATCCGTAATCTTGTAATTGTGGCGGAAAACACGCCGGAGCAGGAACTCTTTAACCAGATTTTTGCAAAGGTGCACCAGATTAACGCCGGCGGAGGGCTTATAACCAACAACTTAGGAGACAGCCTTATGATTTACCGCAACGGCATCTGGGATCTTCCAAAAGGAAAGCAGGAGCCGGGAGAAGATATCATTGTAACCGCACACAGAGAGGTCTTGGAGGAGGTAGGCATAGATGCAGAGCCTCTGGAGTTCATCTGCACCACCCACCACACCTACCGTCTTGAAGGAGAGCCCTTTGTAAAGAGCACCTCATGGTATCTGATGAAGGCGGAGGGAAGGCCTGAGGCCACCCCGCAAACAGAGGAGGGAATTGAAAAGTGCGAATGGGTTACGACCGATGACCTTGATTACCGTTTGGCCAACACCTACGGCTCCATCCTTGAGGTCTTCACCAAGGCCCAGAAATCCTAACGCCCGCCCGCGTGCAGAATTTCCAATCCCCACCCTCACGAAAAAGCTCGTGCAACGTAATCTGTTGTAAATCAATCAATTATCAACTTGCCTGGTATCGTTTTTATGGAGAGCCAATTGCCTATATGGCTGATTGTCAATGCTTAACGTTGCACGGCATAACAAACGAATAAAATATCCTGAGCGCAAACAGTCTAACGAAAATCAAATTGAAGGCTTAGCGAAGGTCCGTAATCTGGGCGTCTGGGTAGTTGGATGGAAGGAGCTGGTAATCTGAAACCTTGGCTGCATCTGGTTCAGAGGCAGAAGTAATGGCTATTGTGTAAGAATCCCCATTCTTCAGAGTAACGTCTATGCGTTCAACCTTCACGCTTTCAGCAGATCCCGCTGCACTCCCAGCGAACTTCACAGCAGAAGAGCCAACCGCACCCCCGGCAGACTTCACAGCAGAGCCGGCAGCGGACCTCACAACGTAAACGTCTGCGGTTTTGTAATAGGCTTTGCCCTTGGGCATTACGGTAATCACGCTGCAGGTTTTGCCCCCTACCTTCTTCTCCACCGGCGCGGTAACATTTACCCCTTTTGCTGAGCGTGAGAGAATTGAGAAAGGATTCTCAGAGAGAGAAGCGGAGGTGCTCCTGCGTGGCTGAATTACAATCTCATTGTTCTTCTGATCATAATAAGAGATGAGAGAAGGCGTGTACTGAAACTCTGAAACTCCCTCAATCTTAAGGTATCCCCGCTCCGGCAAAGCCACAATAAATCCCCTGCTTTGGTACTCCTTGCCCTTAACGGTTGTGGTCATCACAAAAGAGATTTTGCGGGCAGAAAAGATATAATCTGAGGCCTGTTGGAAAAGCTGCTGCCCCTTAGCATCCTCAGGATCAGCCGCAAAGGCGCTCTCCAAGATAACTATCGCGGAGAAAAAAGATAGTAATGCTAAAAGCAAAAGGCGTCTCATTTACCGAATTGTTGTTTAATCTCTTCAAGCTTATCATCCAGAGAAAGGAGGTCTGGGATAAGGGCCTGGCGCGGTTTGGCACCATCTGCCGGCCCAACAATTCCGGCCTTCTCCAACTGGTCTATGAGTTTGGAGGCCCTGTTGTAACCCAGGTTCATCTTCCTCTGTATGAAGGAAGCAGAGCCGCTGCCGGCTGCAACAATAAGGCGGGCTGCATCGTCAAAGAACTCATCTCTCCTGGCAAGATTTGTCTCTCCAATGGCTACCTTAAACGGTACGTCCGCCGAGCCTTCATCCTCCTCAGGTGGTTCCGGCAAATATAGTGCCGTAGAGTAACCTACCTGGCTTGAAATGAACTCAACAATTCTGTCTATCTCTTTGGTTTCTATGAGTGCACACTGAACTCTGGTCACCTCGCTTCCGGTGGCGTAGAGCATATCTCCGCGTCCAATCAGCTGATTTGCACCGCTTTCATCAAGTATGGTGCGGGAGTCTATGCTTGAGCGTACGTAGAAGGCAATTCTTGCAGGGAAGTTGGCCTTAATGTTACCGGTGATGACCGTGGTTGTAGGTCTCTGGGTTGCTATAACCAGGTGAATACCAATGGCTCTGGCCAGCTGAGCAAGACGCGTGATTGGAATCTCTGCATCCTTGCCCGCGGTAATCATAAGGTCTGCATATTCGTCAATAATCAGAACAATATACGGCAGGAAGCGGTGCCCCTTGCCCGGGTTCAACTTACGCTCCAGGAATTTTTCATTGTACTCCTTAATGTTTCTAACTCTCGCACTCTCAAGGAGTTTGTAACGGTTATCCATCTCCACGCAGAGAGACTTAAGAGTACGTACAACCTTGGCGGTATCTGTAATAACCGGCTGCTCTTTGTCTTCAGTATCAGGCAGGCAGGCCAGAAAATGTTTGCTCAGGCGGGAGTACAGACTCAGCTCAACTCTCTTAGGATCTACCAGCACAAACTTCACCTCAGACGGGTGTTTGGTGTAAAGGATTGAGGAGACTAAAGCATTCAGACCCACAGACTTACCCTGACCGGTGGCTCCTGCAATCAGAAGGTGCGGAGTCTTTGCAAGGTCAAAGGTGAATACCTCATTTGATATGGTTTTACCTATGGCGATAGGTAATGCATAGCCACTCTCTTTGGAGCCCGGCTCTTTCATCTTTGTCTGCAGGTACTCAAGGCAAGACTGCATAGAGACAACGCTCGGACGGTCATTAGCCACCTCAATACCAACGGAATTGGTGCCCGGCAGCGTTACCACTCTCACACCCTTTGCAGCCAGTGAGAGCTGAATGTCCTCCTCCAGACGTTTGATTTGAGAAACGCGGATTCCAGGAGCCGGCACAACCTCGTAAAGCGTTACTGTTGGGCCTTTTACGGCAGATACCTTAGTTACGCCAATCTTATAGTTGCCAAGCGTATGAACAATTTTGTTCTTGTTACGCTCCATCTCATCTCTTGAAACCTCATACCACTTGTCTTTATATGATTCCAACAGATCCAGTGTAGGAGCCTCGTAATGAGAGAGTTCCAGGCGAGGGTCAAAGGTCTTCTGAAGTTCCTCCTCTGTGTATTCACCAAGGAGTTCGTTCCCCTCTCCCTCAACATCCTTAACCTCAAGAGCAACATCTGCACCCGCTGCAGTAATCTCAGGATCAAGCGCGCCCGCTGCAGCCTCAGCATCAGCTCCTTCTGCAGATTCATCCGGAGCATTCTCATCCACAACTGAGATAGCCGGATCTAACTTCTGGTTAGGTTCATCATCAAAGTTCAAATCTTCCTCCTCTTCCGTATCCAAGTCTCCGTTCTCATCTACGTCACCGTCAAGTTCCTCACCCTCAAGGTCTCCCTCAAGTTCGCTCCCCTTGCCAACCTCCATAACCTTGTTGCCCACAGCAGTAATGCCGCCGCTGATTTTGCGTATGAGGCTCTTGTTAATGATTATGCACCAGCCAATTATGGCAATGATAAGAATGGCGCCCGTGCCGGCGGAACCAATCATAGTCTTTAGGAACTGGTTCACATAGTAGCCGTAAGAGCCGCCCGCTCCGCTTCCGAACCAACGGTCAAAACGAGTGAAAGAGAATATAAATGAGAAGAATACGGAAATAAGTATGCAACCGAATATGGTAATGAAGAAAAGACGCAGCAGGCGCACCTTTTTAATCTTAAGGCAAACCAAAGCCACACCAAAGAAGAAGAACGGGATTATAAATGCGCCCAGACCAAAGAGTTTGGAAATGAGGAGGTTTGCCCACCAGAGACCAATCTTTCCACCGCCGTTTTCCACGGTTGTGATGGAATTGAAAATCTCATTGCCGGCAAAGCTGCTCTGATCATGAGCCCAGGTGAAGACGTAGGAGATTAATGCAATTAAGGTGTAGACCGCAATGGCCAGCGCCACCAGTCCGCATATAAGGTAGAGCCCCTCACGCTTCTCCGGGGCCGCCATCTCCTGCTCTGCAATTATCTGATCTTCTTCCTTTTGTTTCTTCTTACTTTTAGCCATTACTTTTACTTCTTTGTGAACTTCAACCGCCCCACAACATTATTTGCAATCTATCCTCTTCCAACCCTCACTTTTCATCTCTTATTCTGCAAACAGCAACTACTGCGGCTTATTATTATTGTTCTTCCAGTTCTTGTGGTTCTGCTTCTTCTTGTTGTTAAACTGCTGATTGCGCTGCTGATTCACGCCGCTTGCACCGCTTGGCTGAACCTGCATCATGTGCGGCTTACGTGTTGTAGCATCTGCAACTCCCGCCCCAATATGCACATCCTCAGGCACTACCAGACGGCCGCCGCTTAAACGCTTAATATCCTCAAAGATAGTCTCTTCCGCAACGGAATCCTTATTCCAAATAAGGTACTGCTGCTTCATGTAGGAACCAATCACCTTAATCATGTGCTTCTTAACCTCATCATCCGGACGGTCTGCAATCAAGTCAATCATATTCTGAATGTTACGTCCGTAGCAGGATGCCCTTATTGGCTCCGTCTCCAACGGAATAGGTTCCGGTTTAACCTTAGTGCTTTCACGCGTAGGCAGCGGATACGGGGAGTCTATATCTATCTTAAAATCAGAGATTATCTGAATATGATCCCACAGTTTATGTCTAAAATCCACAACATCTCTCAGCTGCGGATTCAGCGTTCCCATAACGGCCACCACCGCCTGAATCTGTTCGTTACGCTTCTCTTTATCAGGAATGCTGCACACATAGTCAATCATATCCTGAACATGCCTACCGTACTCAGGCATAATGAGTTTTTCTCTCGTAGTATTGTAATCTTTCTTCTCCATAACCTTGCGAATTTACAAAAAGAAAACGTATGTATTGTTTAGATAATCTATGAAAAAGTTCTCTTTTGGCAGAGTGAGCTTCGCAGCCAACTTTGTAGCAACGGCAAAACCGCTTGTCTGAAGCTCTGCAGATAGTCCGTAGCGTGCTCTTAGTCTGCTCATTCTTACTCTCTTATAGTTCTTTGGGCGCCTGCCTTTCTTTGATTCTCCCTGCACTAGGTGGCATTGCATACATTTTACTCCCGATGCGGCAGCGGCAGCCAGATCTTCAAAGAAACCTGCCGATACTTTGCAGCCCGCCTTCATCACCACCAAAAAGTCCGCCCCACCAAATTGAGCGGCAACACTTCCCCCTCCCTTCTTGCCCGTAGGTTCCTGCTGTGGAAACAGATGCCCAAGCACATTTTCCGTACGCTGACGGAACGGCTGCACCCTATAACTGAAGCCGTCCAACTGTACATTCATCAACTCTTCCGTTGGGATCTCTGAAGTATCTTGCTTTGAAGAGTTTGCACTGCTTTGAGTATCTTTTGATTTTGCAGCATCATTGCCTTTTGAAGAAAAATCATTGTTTATGGAAAATGATTCTGCGGTAACAGTGGAGGACTCATAGAGAGAGCGTACCGTTCTCTCTGTAAGCAGTTTAGTGTAGCATTCCGTGAGCAGAACAAGGAATGAGTAACGTTCTGTTGCCTTTGGATAACTCTTGAGCTTCTTTCCCAAACGATAACTCTTACCCTTAGAGCGATGCTCAGGGAGGCACTCATTCATTGGAAGGCCGGTCATCACAACGTTGCAATCCGGTACGTATGAGTGGATTGCAGAGGCGGACTCATCCCATCCGTCCCTTGCATCCGTAACCATAAGATTAAAGGCGGCGTTCTCCAGGAACGGAGCCGGAATACTGCTGGAAGAGAGCTCCGGATGAATTACAACCACAGGCCTATCTCCGCTCTCTTTAATCAAACGCTCCACATCCGGGAACTTGTAAGACGGAGACTCAGGATTCAAGGCCTCACCTCCAAGCAACCCTCCCGCATTTGAAGAGCCCTCAGAACCCAATCCTCCCAGGACGCTGAATTTAAACTGTTTACGCAGCTCCCTCAGGAACCCGCTCTCCAGCAGTTTCTCCAACGTTCCCTCATAAAGGCTGAACACATTGATAAACTTCTTGTTATGCTCGCCCCCGCCCTGTTTTATTCCGTTCTGCAGAGCCTCTGCAATCTGCTCTGCAATGAATTCATTCTGTGTAGCCCAACGTTCAGAATTCAGATATTTATCATTGAATGTAGACGGCTCCCCTATTGCACCAAAGAGCTTGAATCCCAAGGCCTTCTCTGCCTTCTTCCTACTGACAAATCCCTTCTGCTTGTAGATAAAACTGAAGACAATCTTTGCCAGAAGAAACGTCAAAAAGAGCAGTGCAAAGAGTGCTATCCTTACTATGATTACAAGTCTCCAAGGAACTGTGGCCCTGAACTTTGTGGCGGTAAGTTTCATCTTTACGCCAACAGCCTCATACTCACGGCTTTTCTCCTTGAGCATGCTGACAAGGTAGTTGACGGTTGATGCCGTGGAGAGAGAATCGTAGGTGAAGTAGTTAAGCCTCAAGCCGTCTTCACGCCTCATTACCAGCAACTTTATCATTGCACGGGTACTCTGGGAGTGGTGCCAGCTCCTTAGACGTTTGTGCACGGGAGATGAAGGATTTGAGATTGACTCCAGCAGCAGACTGTCAAAGTCTCCCTTCATTGCACTTATTGCCGCTCCCTTAATTATATGCCTCTGCCTCAAGAACTTGACCGCATCCACCATACAGGAATCCAACAACTCCACCTCCCTCTCTTTTGATATTTCTTTCACTGTACTAGCAGAAACAGATGCTGCAACCGCAGCAACAGAATCACTTATGCCCGTTGAATCGGCTACAGGATGAGCCTTTAAAGAGTCTGCATGGGAGATGGCTGAAGAGTCTTTGGTGAGTGTATCTATCGGGATACTAAGTGGTTGAGTGGCTTCAGGATAGAATGAGAGATAGGCGTTTGCAGTGTACTCCCTCACGGTTAGGCAGAGCACAACACCCAAAAGAATGAAGAGGACAAGGAAAACTGTTCCCGCCCGCTTGTAAAAAATTTTGGATGCCTTCTTTCTGTAACTCACTCTTTTGCCGTTTGTTTGCTACAGCTTATATCTGTATCTGTTATTATCTATCTGCTACTACCGGTATCTTTTGCCATTTCTCTGCTACCACTGGTAGTCAAAGCGTTCAATATCTTCCTCTATAAGAGGAGATCCTATCTGCACTTCAATGAATGTCAGCCCTTTAGACCCTGCCTTAATTGCGTGGGAATGGCCAACCGGAATCACCAGCACGTCATTCGGATGCACGGCTTTACGCTCTCCGTCCAGAACAAATTCGCCCTCTCCTTCAACAACGGTCCACACCTCTTTGCGGTGATGGTGAACCTGGTAACTTATGTGTTTTCCGGGATTTAGGGTGATGGTTTTGGTAAGAGACTCTCTGCCGTCTTTGTATGTAACGGCATCCAGAACCTTGTAGGTTCCCCAGCGGCGCTCCTCGTACATTGGCCTGGTAATCAGCTGGTCTGCGTAGTCCTTAATCTTCTCGCTCTCCTCCTTTCCGCTTACCATAATGCCGTCTGCGCTGGCCGCTACAACGGTATCTTTGAGCCCCGATACAAACATTGGAATATTCAACTCATTGATTGCATGAACGTTAACGTTGCCTTCTCCGGCCACAACCTTTCCAAAGTAAGACTCCGGAAGTTCGTCACAGAGGGTGTTCCAGGTTCCCAGGTCTTTCCAAAGGCCGTCATAGCGAACAACAGCCACAGACTTTGCCTTTTCAACCACCTCATAATCAAAGCTTATGGCAGGGAGTTCGCTGTACCGGTTAACCACTTCTTCAAATGATGAAGCGTTTATGTACTTGCCAACAACCTCCATCATGTATCCCAAGCGGAAGGCAAATACTCCGCCGTTCCACATAGCGTGTTCCTTTATAAGTTCTGCCGCCTTCTCTGCACTCGGCTTCTCTGCAAAACGCTTAACTGCAATCCATTGGGAGCTTCCTCCCGATAGATTATCATCTGACTTCTCCGGCACAATGTAACCATACTTCTCACTCGGAGCGGTTGGAGCAATTCCCATAAGTACCAGATCTGCAGCATTTTGCTTAACCGCCTCAGCCATGCGGCCAATCACCTCAAAGTAACCCTCCTCTGTATAGGCATCGCACGGCATTACAACAACAACCTCATCCTCAGGGCACTGCTTATCTATCGCGAGGAAAATAGTAGAGAGCGCAATGGCAGGAAAAGTGTCTCTGCGTTCCGGTTCCAGCACAATCTTCACCCTCTCTCCAAGCTGGGAGATGATGCTGTCTCTCTGACCGGTGTTGGTTGCAATGGTTATATCTGCATTCAGGCCGGATGAGTAAATCTGCCTTACAAGCCTCTGAATCATAGATTCCTTTCCCCCGTTGGGAGACGCAAGAACCGGCAAAAACTGCTTGCTGCGGGCATTGTTGGAGAGGGGCCAAAGCCTCTTTCCCGATCCGCCTGATAAAAGTATTAACTGCATATTGTCAAACTCTTTGTGTTGGTTATACTCTTAACCAACAAATTTAATAAATATGCTCCAAAATGAAAAGCCCCCGCTCCGCTCTCACCACCGCCCCGCACGAGACTTCACATGATGAAAGCAATAAAGGATTGAGATCAACAACTGAAACTGAAGGGAGCGTTTCCCTATTCAATTAAAAGAGATTGAATTCTGCGGAGGGACTTTCAAAGCAGAATCATCTAATTAATAGTACCTTGATATACTCTTTAGTTAGGCCGCCGGAGCCGTTCTGGGAGTCTGCTATCAGAATCAGAACCTGGCTGCCATCTTCCAGAGTAGGACCTAGGCACATTCCCTCAAAGTTCGCCAGGTTCAAAGAGCTGGTTATGAAGGAAGTGAGCAGACTTTTACGTAAGATGCCGGACTTATCATTCACAGGATCAACCAAATAGAGTTTTGTCCAGGTTCTGGCACCCAGGGCCTTTATTAGAACGTTCCCGTTTGGCACATAGACCTCACGCTCAAGAACAATCAGACGGCCGTCATCCAAAGCCGCCAAAGCCGGAACTCCGTGAACGTATGCATACGCCCCGGATACCTCATTCTCAGACTTATTTGGAGTGTCCATCAGATATAAGGCCCTACCAGCCGGTTTAAGATTCTTTCCAAAACTCTGGAGACGGAGCAGACCTAAAAAAGTCTCTTCATCTGCCAGCAGCGGTTTCTCCGTTACAGTCCAAAAGCGCTCTGTTTTAGCGTTGTAGGTTAGAGCCTCAAAACCGGCGTTCCCCTGAATTTTGTCACTCTTAAGGTCTGACGGAACATCCAGAGCTCTGCCCGTTTCCTTGCCCTGAAGGGTGTACTCCCTTATGGACTGGTCTGCCTCCGCAGAGATAAAGAGCTTGCCGTTCACGTATGCTACTCCCTCATTATCTCTAGAGGAAATGGTTGAGCCTGAGGTTCCTGCAGGTACGCTCTTGGTTATGCGGCCAACAGAACCATCGGGATAAAGAGGTATATCAAAGAGAGTTAGACCGCCACCGTTGAGTTTATCGTGAACCACAGCATACTGATTTCCTGAGATATATGTGATGCCGGAATACTCCCCGCTTCCTACGTGAGAGGTGATATTGGTTTGATATAACGGAGTTATATTCAGATTATTATCTAAGTATTCAAAACGTACAGGCTGAGTCTCCCAAATGTAAACTCCGCCCGATTCCAACTTCTCACCCGCAATCTTTGAGGTATAGACCACCTGGCTCTCCATCTGCGTACCATATTGATTCACAAACTGTTCCGTTCCAACAACCAGAACAGCAACATCACTGTCCGCAAGATTCTGCTCCGGTAGAACAAGCATCACCTCCACCGCCTTCCCGTCTGCATTCATAATCACCCCGTTAGGCGCATTGTCATTATCCGCAGAGGCAACTCCACCATCCCCCTCTACAGTCAGATTTTCCCTATCAATTATCAAATAACGAGTTCCAACATTTTTAACCTCCTCATAACCAGCATTCCCGCCAACGGCTCCATTCAACGCATTGCCGCCCGGCCTTTCAACCCACTCAAAACACCTTATCTCCCCCATCGTAGGCAGCAATCTCACATCACTCACACTCAGCCCGTTAGGTACCATCGCCCTCACCAGCACAAACGCCCCCGTCTCCAAACTATCCGTCTGAGCAGAGCCCACATCCGCACCCATACCCCTCACAACCGGCTCACCATAAGCCCCTGCCGCAAGCAACAAGCACAACCCCAAAACCAATAACTTACTTTTCATCACCTATCTGCTGTACATCCTCTATTGGTGGTAAAAAATCCGATGCTTTAGACGGAGAGATAACGGAGTGTCCAATGCGCTTCTCTAACTGCTTGCGGGCATCCCCGGCAATCTGGCCACCTTCGCGGGCCACATCTGCACTCTGCTTGAAGCCCTTAGGGTTACGCGTCTTGCTGATCTCCGTGGCCGATGCCTCCGCCAACGTGTTCAGCGCCAGCTCTATGTTGGTCATATTGTCCCGCAAGTTCTCCTTATGCAGCCCCTTGAACTGCTTGAATTGCCGCGTGCTCTTGCCGCTCCAGCTGCGGGTGATAATATCCGTCAGTGACGCGTACTCCTGCCCCTGCTGCACCCCGGCCCGATCCCACTCGTCTGTCAATTCCTTACGCACCTCAATACTGCGTAACCTCTGATTAATCCACTTATCACTGTACCCCAGCCTACGATAATCCGCATACGCCTGCTCAAAGTTGAGTTCCGGGTCCTGCATCTGGTCGATGCGCTGTGCCCCCACCTTCGCCATCCACAGCTTGAACGGCTCCGCCTTGGATGACGGAATGCTCTGAATGATACGGAACACACCCTCCATCGTTGCCGCCTGAGTCTTATAATACTTACCGTCCGACGCCAACATTTTAGTAGGGGTACAAATTGTACCCCACCTGGTACTCAATTCCGGGTCACGACTTCGCATCTTTTTGATGTATTGCTTTACATCAGAGCTATCCGTAAGCACCTGGACTACATCCACAATCGAGAAGTACCACTTCTCCTCCTGGTCGTCCCAAACGGTCCTAACCTTCTTTTCCTCAAACAGTTGAATCTGTTGTTTCTTAGTCATCTCTTCTCTATTTTTAAAATGTTTCACCCACAATCAGGTTTGTACAAATGTAGCACTTCTTGTCCTTCCTATCAAGCTAATCTACTCAAAAAATAAACCGGCAACTGGGATGCAACTGCCGGCTTATTCATTGTGCGTTTTAAAAAATAGTTTGCAATCGACTTACAAACTATTTTATTGTTACCACCTGAAGGAATTCCTTTGCGATACCCTGGGAGTCTGAGATTAAGATGATACAACGGCTGCCGTCTGAAAGGGTTGGGCCTAAGCACATTCCTTCGTAGTTGGCTAAGCTTGCTAAATTATCACCTCCTGTAATAAATGTTGCAAGCAAGCTTTTTCGTAGGATTCCTGCAGTATCGTGTACCGGGTCTACTACATAAAGTTTTGCAACTCCGTTTGCAGATGGTGGATATAGAACAGCCCTAACCTCCCTTTCCAAGATGATCAGGCGGCCATCATCAAGTGCTGTCATAGCGGAAATTCCGTGAACATACTGATATGCTCCGGCACTGGAATATTGAGGTGCATCCATCTGGTAGAGGAAGCGGCCGGAGGATGTCATTATTGGTTGGAAGTCTTCTCCAAAGCTCTGAAGTCTATGAAGACGAGGGATGAAATTATCTTTCTGTAACGGAGCCTCTGTTGTTGTCCAAAACTTATGAGTTGCTGCATTATAGGTAAAGGCCTCAAAGCCAGCATTTGCAGTTATTTTTTCAACTGCCATGTCTGCAGGAACTGTGAAGGAATTACCTGTAGCAACACCCGTATTATCGTACTCTCTAATAGACTGGTCTGCCTCTGCTGTTACGTAGAGTTTGCTGTTGTAATATGCTACTCCTTCATTGTCCATATTGGTAACGCCAGAACTAGAAGTTCCTGGCATAACAGAAGTTGAGATTGCACCTACAACGCCCGCTCCATCAATCGGGATGGTAAAGCTTACCAATCCGCCGCCATTTAGTTTATCATCTACTACGGCATAGTTATTTTCGCCCAACCAAACAATTGCGGAATACTGTCCGAGGCCTGTGCCAAAATTCTTCTGTTCCAGAATATTAACGGTAAAACCGTGGCTGTAACCTGTTGGTGCAATTTGGTTTGCAGCGTAACGATATGCTTTTCCGGCCTCTAAATTTTTTCCATCTACTCTAACTGAGTAAATGTCATCTCCGCTGTGAGAAACTATTGCCCAGGAATCTGTGGAGAAGTTCTGCGGAGCCATTGCTGCCCAAAGAGTTAAGATGTTTCCAGATGGAACAGTTACTCCTGTTGTGGTCAAGGTCATCTTTGGTGATGTTGATGCTGTGGTCAGAGGATTTGTTGCCTTTGTTACATCTACATTTGCAGTCTGAATAACCTCGTTATACATCGGGATAATATCTACGCTGCTAACAGCCAGATCCTCAGTAAGTCCGCCCATCTTCATCCTTACAAATGAGCCTATGTGATTGAAACTGAAGTCTGCTCCGGAAACAGTTGCCACGGCAGAGGCGTACATATAATCTTTGCTCATCGGGGAGACCATATCATTATCTGCTGTAAGCGTCTGCGAAGCGTAACTTATTGGTACTTCGGTCTTCTCAGTTGCAGCAGATGCGTATGGGAAGAAGGAATAATATATATCTCCGGGTATAAGATTAAAACCTCCGCCATTAAAAGTTGCGCTGCTGGTTCCGGTTCCGCCGGTTAGGTTAAAGAGTGCGAAACCGTCTGTGGTTGAGTAAACTCCGGTCTGGTCACCGGCACTCCAAACAAAAGAGAGACCGGTTGATTCATTTACAACCATCGCGGATTTTGTTTCTCCGGCAAAGGAGACAGGCGGAGTAACCATAGTGACTTTTGCAGTTTTGCCCCCAATATCCGGCGTAATCACGTCTGGCTCAAGGCCTTGTGAGGACTGCTTTGTACATGAAAAGAGGAAGACAACAAATGATGATGCTATGAGCAATCTTGTTATGTTTTTCATAATGACCTCCTTTTTTAACCTGCCCAAGGCATGCCCGGAATATCGCCGGAACCGTTTGATGTAGCTATAACACTCTCTGTTTGAATCTTTAAAATCTCTGCGATAGGAGGAGAGTACTCCCCCAGAGACTTATTGCACTCTTTTGAATGGTGCGGAGCGTGCTTTGTCATAAGCAGTTATGTTTTTTGTTAATTACTTTACGGCTTTCTGAAGTTTCTTGGGAAGGGCGTGGCGGTTGAGGAAAATGTAGGTGGTATTCAGAGCAATGTAATCTTTTGACATATACCATGTTCCTTTGTATGGGCCAATCTCGCCCCAAGTGTTCTTAACAAGGTAAAATGGGCGGCCGTTCTCGTCAACCGCCTTGCCGTAGATAAGCATTACGTGGTCGTATGTGAAGGTCCAGTCATCCCACTGTTCCTGCCTGAGTTGCTGAAGACGAGAGGTTTGCGCCTGAGGGTCTGCAGAAGCTGCTGTCTGGCCGGTGATGATATTCAGCAGGCTGTCCGGCAGGTCTGATACTGCAGGTTGAATATTGAAGTTGCCGGAAACATCTCCGCCCCATGCAACGGTAAAGCCCTTATCCAGAGCATAATCCAAGGCAGCCATAAGTTCATCTATCGGGATATTATAGCTTGGTTTCAGACGCCACTTGTAAGGCGCTTCAATTACAAACCACTGATTAAAAGGATGATGCGTATAACTGGTAATGCTCACATAGTCATCCACATCCAACTGAAGGCTCGCTGCAAACTCCATTGGTGTCCAGGTACGGCCCTCGTACTCAAAGGTTTCCGGGCAGCGGCCAACGTACTTCTCAATCACGGCCTGCACGCTGTCTTTCCAGTGAGCCTTAGGTTCCTTGTTGCGCAGAGGCGCCTGCTCTTCTGTGGTGAAACGGTTAAGTTCACGTGGACCGTTACTCCATACCGCACTAATGACCTCACGCTCAAATTCAGGGAAGAAAACCCTAAAGTTTGCCAGCGTATCTCCTGTTAATGAGCCAGGTGCAGGCATGGCATCCTCAGGACAAATTCCGTGATTGCGGATCACATCCACCACATCATCACATGAGCCACCCTCAGATATCTGGCTGTAACCATGCATCCTCACATAGTGCGTTGCGTTGTCCATATAATCTTTGTTCACCACAAACATCTCACAGAGGTCATACGTCTTGCCGGTCTTTCTAAGTATCTCAGCCTCAAGGAAACCCAGCGTTCCATAATCCCAGCAGGTTCCGCTGCGCCACTGGTTCTTTATAGAGGTTATTGGAAGTTGCTTAAGGATGGTAAAGGTCTTAGTGGATGGATTTTGACCGGCTGTATGCTGAGCCAGTGCGCTCTGCCAAACCATCGTGAAAACTAAAAGAATTGTAAGTGCGAGTCTTTTCATAACGTTCATTTTTGTAAAGATAATGAAAATTACCGCAATTCCCATTGCACCAGCAACGGACTCAGGTGAATCTTTCTTGGAAAACCGTTATTCCCCTGAATTTTATACTCTTCCGCCGTTCCGGGCGGCATAATCCTATCCAGCGTTGCATTCAGAGTGGAGGCATTTTCACTATACGCATTGCTCTCCAGACTCATCAGCCTCTGCACCCGCCTGTGCCTGTCTTCCGCTGCCACATTGGGAGAAATTACCGCATAAATTCTCTCCAGCTCATCAGTGAACAAGTCCCTATGTTTCAGCAGAATACCTTCAGGGTGCCTCAAGAACAAAATGAAAAGCGCCTTAACAAGGGGGCGGAATGGAATCGCCTGACCCTCAGCACTCTGCAAGTGTACATCATAACTTTTGTCAATGAAGAGCTTTGTTAGGTTCAAACTATTCTCTATCGCGATAGTTTTCAGCCTCTTCTGCGCCTGTTCAATTAGAGCAAGCAAATCGGCTGCCTCCATCCCCTCCAACATCCTTGAATAGTCAGATTCAACGGACTCCTCAAACAGTTCTTCCGTTCCCGCAAACAACAGCAGCCAAGCCACTTGCGCCTGTGTGCCAGCAAAATTTTCCATAACATCACATATCTTCTACAAAGTTAAACAGATCATACAGTAATACAATATAAATTTGATAATAAAAGTCAAGCAATTACAAGCTTGTAATCCCTTTTTTATTGCAGCTGCACACCATAGTTTTGCAATCAAACAACACAGCAATGAATATCTCCCTCAACCCAATTGAGCGAACACTATACAACCTGTTCCTTGCCCACCCGGAAGGCATCCATTCAGACAACTTGGTACTTCACTGGAAAGAGCTGTGTATCACCTATTCACGCGAATCCCACTATGATGACCCAGAACTTAGAGAAGAGAAAATTGAATCACTCTGCGCAGAATCAAAAACGGTCTTTTACACCAACGTTTCCCGCATCAAAAAGAAGTTTGTGAAAGTACTCGGCAGCCGCACCTCCAAGAGCATAATCATCAGAAGAGACCAAAAATCAGGCCTTTACAAAATCTCCAACATCCCCAAAGCCAGACTCCTTTACCCCCAAAGGGTATGATTTCAAAGTCTCAATTTAAGAATTTTCAATTACAATTTGTGTTAATCAAAATAATAATATAACTTTGCAATATGAATTAACACTTACAGTATATTAAAATGAAAACTCAATGCAAGTCACATATAAAACAACAGAATTACAAAGATACGCTGAAGACAGTAAGTACAGCTTAAGAAATCTGGGCACTATTAAGTCAAACAATTACACTAAAAGGATTGTAGCTCTAATGTCAGCTCAATCGCTTGAAGATGTAAGAAATTTACCTGGAAACTATCATGAGTTAACGGGAGATAGAAAAGGACAATGGGCATGCAGTCTTGATGGGAATAATAGAATGGTCTTTACGCCTCATGAAGACCCCATTCCAACTAATCCAGATGGCCAGTACATCTGGAGTGAAATTAAAGGAGTAGAAATAATAGAAATAGTAGATTATCACAAATGAGTATTAAAGCAAGTGCATCTAAACTAATTAGAGTACATCATCCCGGAGAAGCGCTTAAAGAAAAGTTAGAAGAGATGGGAATGAGTATTAAAGAATTTGCAATTCGAGCTACCAAGCCGGAAAAAACAATTATTGCCGTCATTAACGGTAAGAGTTCAGTCACAAGCGAAATGGCTGTTTCGTTTGAGTCGGTCACCAAAATCCCGGCCTCTTTCTGGTTAAGAAACCAAGCACTATTTGATGAGTATCTAGTCAGATTAAAGAGAGAAGAAGATGCAAAAGCATCTATTGAATGGATGAGACAATTCCCTTATGCTGAAATGGTGAAGCGTGGATGGATCGAGGCAGTTAAAACACCGGAAGAAAAAGTACGAAACCTTTTTGAGTTTTTTGGCGTCAGCACAGAGAAAGCATGGGCAGATTACTATCTGAATCAACAGTTAAAAGTTGCTTTCCGCATCTCTCTAGCATCCACCAAGGATCCCCACGCCATGTCAGTTTGGCTTAGACAGGGAGAACTTCAGGCACAGAAAGAAGGCTTGAATACCACATTTGACGAGAAAGCATTGAAAGCAATGCTCCAAACTATGAAACAACTTATGGTTGATGAGCCAGATGATTTCTTCCTCCAACTCAAGGCACTCTGCCGTGCTTGCGGAGTTATCTTAATAGCTACACCAACCCTTCCCAAAGCCCCTATTAGCGGAGCAACAAGATGGATTAGAGATACACCTGTAATTCAATTATCCGGAAGATATAAAGGATATGACTACCTATGGTTCAACTTCTTCCATGAAGTTGGGCATATCCTTCTCCACGGTAAAAAGGAAATTTTCCTAGAAAATGCAGGATTGACCAATCAAGATCAAACAAAAGAAAATGAAGCAGATACGTTTGCTTCAGATGTACTTCTTTCTCGTACCCACGAACACGAATTCCTTCGTAATTCCACGTTCACAGAGAAAGTTATTTTGGATGCTGCTAAGAAATACAACACTCATCCGTCAATCCTTGTAGGACGGCTCAAGCATCTGGGTATAATGAAGTATTGGCAGGGACAAGCGTTAAGTAAAAATGTTGATATATGTTCATGAAACGAAAGAATAAGAAACAACTGATAATCACCCAACTAGATTATATCCGCGCGAACAGAAAAGCAGCACGAGAGGAAGAGATTCTTGCTCACGGAAAGCAAATAATTTTTAGAAGCAACCGTCATAAGTCCAAGAAGAAGTATGACCGAAAACAACTGAAGAAAAACATCATCGCAACAGATGATGTTTTTTCATAGTCTGCCAGCTATAAAGAAAACACTTACACGCATCAGGAGGGCAAAAGGGCTATATCTAGAGCTATAACCAGAAGGCAGCAAGAACAAAATCTCAAACAAGAACAGAGATGTTTTGAAATATTTGAGGGGTGCCTTCTGCCTGTTAGCTAGAATCATCATTAGCAGTGATGATATCAAGGCCAAAGCATAGCTTCTTCTAGCCTTTTGTACAAGAACCCTCCTAATGCGCGTATTCAGGATTAGCCCCTTAAGCAGGAACCTTCTCCTTAGTGTAACTTATTCTGAGGCAGCTCTGTTGACCAACTCCACTGTTGGCTTTAAAGCTTCAGGAATCACAATCTTGAGTTTCTTTATCTTATTCTCGTATTCAAGAAGCACCTTATCACGCTTCGCTTTCATCTCCTTACAAGCCAGTTGATAATCCTCCAATTTTTCCCGAGTGCGGGCACTCGCCGTCTCTTCTATAGACGCTTTCAGTTTATTGAACTCTGCTTGCGCACGACGATACATTTTTTGCATAGAAAAGAAAGCCGTATCAACGTCCTCCGCAGTAAAGGTAGTGCTAAAGGTATTGATTTCTGCATCTGCCCCACTTCCTGCCACAATGGCCGGATTTTTCTTTCTCTTAAAGAACTCCTTACGAGCTTTGGCTATCACACCATCGGGATGAATGTATTGACCGAATGTTGCAGCACGGGCCTCCAATGTAAAGTAGTGAGCCTGCTCTTCCTCTGAGAGAGAGGCAACTACATCCTCCAAGGAAACATGTATTGGATACACCGGATTCACCAACTCACTATGGCCACTTTTAATCATTTGGTCAATATAATCCATCTTTGCTTTTTCCTTCATCATTTCTTCCTTTGCCTTGATTCCCTCACGAAGATAAGCAATCAAAGACTTCAATTGAGCAATTTGTTTCAGAGCCGGTTCAACAGCTGTCAAATCCTCCTTAGCAGATTCATTTTCAATTCGGAAGACTTGGCCTCCGGACGCCAGAGTATAATCTCTGTTTTGAAGTCGAAGGGAAGATAACTGAGCCTCCAACTTCTCATACATCTCTTTGGCAATATTAGCCAGGTGGTTAGCAGAGGTCTTCGTAAGACCCGTTTCATTCAGTATTGCATTCATATCATTCGTATGTTTTTCTGCTGCAAAGATACGCCCACAACGCTCCCTCTGCAAATCGTTGCAAGGTTTGCAACAATTTGGAAATCAAAAGAAAAAGCCTATTAGAAAAATCTCGCAAAGAAGCAAATCATTGCAAGGTTTGCAATGATTTGCAGAGCTCAAATTCAATATTCATTTTTGTAGGAAAATATTAAACTATGCCAGATCAAATCTATAAATTTGCTCCGGAAGAAGTATGGTTCACATCAGACACACACTTCGGTCATGAGAACATCATTCGCTTCTGCAACCGCCCATTCAAGAACGCAGAAGAGATGAACGCCCAACTTATCCGTCGCTGGAGAGAGACTGTCCCTGAGGATGGTATCGTTTTCCACCTCGGCGATTTCGCACACGGTAATGCCCGTCTTTGGAATGACCTCATCAGTGCTCTACCCGGACGCAAGTATCTAATCTTAGGCAATCACGATATGAAAGCACTTCGCCAAGGCTATATGAACAGATTCGAATTTGTCACTCAACAAATGCGCATCAGAGTAGGCGGACAAGCTATTATACTAAATCACAACCCATTCCTCTGTTACGGAGGATCTTATAGAGATGTATGGCAGCTCTTTGGCCATGTGCACAGTGGTCCGGCAAGCCACACAGGCCTAGACCACCCACGCCTCCGAATGCTTTTCCCTCTGCAATATGATGTAGGCGTAGACAACAATGACTTCCGCCCCATCTCCTTCTCTGAAGTCAAGAGCAAAATTGAAGCACAGATAGCCGCTGCAAAAGCTGCCAGAAAAGAACTATAGGATTATACCTCAAAACAAGCCGTCCCGTTAAAAGCCTGATGTTCATTGCAGAACACATACCCAATTTGGTTACATAGTAATGTAGTCTTCCCAATTTTGCTGCCGGAGCCACCCGCAAAATGAGTGTGACCATAGATCCAATATTCTGCACCACAGCGTTCTATGAAAGAATCCAAGTCAACATGAAACGCCGAATTTAAAACCCCTCCGGAATGGTCATCAAACTCAGGACGAAGAGTTGGGCAATGATGCGTAACAACAATCTTATGAGCCGCCGCAGAAGACTTCAAAGCCGTTTCCAACCACTCCATACACCTCTTGTGCAACCCATCCACATCGTTTGCAAAGAACTTCCCCCCATTCAAACGCCCATATCTAAAATCATTCATACCCTGCTGAATTTCAAATAAATAAAGAGGACTAATTTTAGTCCACAGCGTAGTAAAAAACAGCTCCGTATCACCAATCACAAAACTTTTATTATTCAGATACCTCACATTCTCCCGATAGTTAAACTCATACCCCACCATTGTCTTTTCAATATCATACCCACCATAGAACTCGTGGTTTCCAGGCACAATCAAAGTCTCCTTGAAATGCTCTGAGCACCAGTCAAAAAAACGCCTCTTCACCATCTTCCTATCCCCCAGATATGACACATCCCCCGCCAGCACCAGCACATCCCCCACCGGCGTAATTTTCCCTCTATCAATGAATTTCACATTCTCTGCAAACTCCAAATGCAGATCCGATGCATATTGAATCTTCATAATACTACTCCTTTTTGCTGCAAAGTTACACCCCCGTAAAACCCTCTGCAAATCATTGCAAGGTTTGCAACAATTTGCATTTCTTCCATCTTTTTATAATACACATATCTTCCTCATTTCAAAATCATTGCAAGGTTTGCAATGATTTGAATAAAACAGCACGGCCCCATATCTTTGCCAAAAACAAATCAATATGTTAACATTCAAAAAATACAGTTCTATTGAGAACTCATTTGACGGCGCCTTCATGGAAAAAGTCCGCAATCACACCCCCATCAGGAGCCGCTTTGTTGTACAGGAAAAAGTTCATGGCTCCAACTGCAGTTTTCTCTGCGATGGTGAACTAATCCAATTCGCAAAGCGCAGTGCAGTTGTTGCTGAAGATGAAGAATTCTACCAATGGCAAGAACTAACCGAACGCTACAAAGAGCGTGTATTCAAGGTATTTACAATGCTTAAAGCCAACCTCTCAGACCTCCAATCCATCATTATTTATGGTGAGATGTTCGGCGGTGGTTATCCACACAAGGATGTTAAGAAAATCGGTGCCATGTCTGCCATTCAGAAGGGAGTTTACTACTGTCCAGGGCATGACTTCTACGGCTTTGACATTTATGTCTACACACCAGATGAAGCTTTCTATCTTAATGTAGACACTGCTAATCAGATCTTTGCAGACGCCGGTTTTCTATTTGCCCAAACACTGTTTGAAGGAACGCTTGAAGAGTGTCTCGCATACCCTAACGCTTTCCCAAGCACAATCTACAAGCACTTCAATCTACCTGAAATAGAGGACAATATCTGCGAAGGCATAGTCATCCGTCCAAAAGATCCGCTCTACATACCCAACGGCTCACGCATCATCATAAAGAGTAAAAATGCCCGCTTTGCAGAGAAGAAAAGCATTAAACACGAGCCGCGAAAGCCTTTACAGATTGCAGATGACGTAACCAACCTCCTACAACTGGCAGAAGACTATTTTACTCCTCAGCGCCTAGACAACGTCAAGAGCCATATTGGCCAAGTCTCTTTCCCTGAGGATCTTGGACGCGTCAGCGGCTTCCTTGCCAAAGATGTCCTGGAGGACTTTCTCAAAGAACACGCAGACGACTATAACAACCTTTCTAAGCAGGATCAAAAGACCCTAAACGGCCAACTAAACAAACGTGCCATCAGTTTCATCAAAACCCTGATAGGAATGCCATAAACCCAGGCGGTTATCCTCGGCTGGCGAGGAGAGCCCCTCAATAGCTCCCCACAGCCAAGACGGGAGATAACCGCCCACCTGCCAGACCCTCTAGGCCAAAAAACTAAAAACACAGTTTTTGAAATTTCTTCTTCTGGTTGGAATAATTTTTGTACTTTTGTACTGTGAATAAACTATTTGGATTATGGCAAAACCTATTGAACCAACGCCAGTTCTGAAAGGCGACGACGCTTACGAGTTTGTTGCTGAGATGGAAAAGCAGAAGAAGGCTTCTGCTGAGGAGAAGGCGCGTGTAGCCAAAGGGGCGTCGTTCATCCAGTCTATGCTTACATTCACATTCTAATCTTGCAGGCAGGAGGGGGAGAAGAAGATGAGGATTGTACGCCTTACTCAGGAACATACGTTTAAGCCTTTTGACTGCGGTGAGGGAGATCTGAACGAATTCCTTCTGCAGGATGCCAAGCAGTACTTGAAAGGGCTGCTTGCCGTGACGTATATCATAGAAGATGAGGATATTACGGTGGCGTTCTTCTCGCTATCCAATGACCGTATTTCGCTAGCAGATTCGGATAAGGCAACGTGGAGAAGAATTCGCAGTATGTTCCCGCACCGCAAGCACCGGAGCGACTACCCGGCAGTAAAGATTGGCCGTCTGGGCGTGAACGTGAAGGCGCAGAACAAGCACATCGGCACGGATATCCTAGATTTTGTGAAACAAACCTTCATTACAAAAAACCGCACAGGTTGCTGCTTTGTGACGGTGGATGCGCTGCGAGCGGCCGTGCCTTTCTACAAGAGCAACGGCTTCAAGCCGCTATGCAAGGAAAATAAGGGCGATACAATCCCAATGTATTATGATCTGACGCAGCTGCTGTAAGGTGGTCGCTCACTTTTCCTCCGAAATAGTTTCACCTTACCTCATAACAAATTTAACCACCAACATCACTACGGGGATTGTAACCAGAATAATCCCCACAAGGTCTATGATGGCTCCGGATTTAATCATCTTTGTTATTGGAATGTAGCCGGACGAATAAACAATTGCATTAGGCGGTGTAGATACCGGCAGCATAAATCCGAGAGATGACGCCAGAGCAATTCCTACTGCAACAGGAATAGGACTGAAACCCAGAGATATTGCCGCTCCAATAGCTATAGGCCCAATAAGATTCGTAGAGGCCGTGTGAGACGTAAGTTCAGACATTACAAGGGCTACCACGCAGAAGACACCCACAAAGAGCCATTCTGAAGGATTTCCTCCCAGGGCCTCCTTTATGCCGTTCCCTATCCAGCCGGAGAGACCCGTTGTATACATCATCGCACCCATTGCCAATCCACCTCCAAAGAGCAGCAACGTTCCCCATTCAATACCCTCAACTCCATCCTTCCAGCTCAGCGTCATCTCACCCTTCTTCACGTTTACAGGCAGGAAGAACAACAACAATCCACCCACCATTGCCGCTATAGCCTCCGGAAAATGACCGTCATAGAACTTCATCACAGCGGAGTCCGTGCCATAAACTACGCTCAGAATACTGGGCGCCACCCAAAGTGCTACGGCTACAAAGAAAGCAATGACGGTGTTCTTCTGAGCTCTTGTCCACCCGCCCAACGAACTGACTGTCTGGCGGATATACTCGCGAGCCCCCTCAATGTGCTTAACATCAGACGGAAAGAACTTCCACAGCACCGCGTATGCAAGAATAAAGAAACAGACCATTGCAACCGTTCCCCATATCATCCATTGGAAGAAGGAAATCTTAGGAGCATCAGGAGCCAGCTGATCCACAAACCCTATCATAATAATGTTAGGAGGAGTGCCAATAGGAGTCATCACACCACCAATGCTGCAGGCGTATGCCGTCATCAGCATCAATCCGGTAGCATATTTATAGTTCTTCAGGTCTATTGTCTTGCCGTTTCGCTCCATCATCTCTCTTATTGCCCCCAAAAGCCCAAGAGCAATAGGAAACATCATAGCAGCCGTGGCGGTATTGCTTACCCATCCGGAACAGAGAATACAGGTCAATCCAATGGCCAGAAAGATACGTTTTGGAGAATCTCCCACCCACTTCATAGACATGATGCCGTATGCTATGCGCTTATCCAACCCATTCACCATCATTCCCTTAGCCAGAAGGAAACCACCCATAAACAGGAATATCATAGGATTGGCAAACTGATCAAACGCATCTTTCAGCGGCACAATTCCCAGCACCACGCACAAAGTTGGCCCCAGCAATGAGGTCACAGGAATAGCCACCGGCTCAGTAATCCACCAAATAGCCACCAGAGCCATTACCGCCAGCAAGTGATGAGCCTGCTCAGATATCCCCGCAATGGGCGTCATCCACAGCAAAATAGCACACAGCGGCCCCAACACAGCCCCCGTAATTTTCCTTAGTTGATTTGTCTTATTATCAGCGTTTCCCATATTAATGGATAAAGATACAAAAATTATTTTTGACTCTCCTTCTGCGGATGAATATAAGGCTGATAATTATGATTGCGGGGAAGATGGATGCTCCAAGCAGACCCGTCTGGATGCTGTTTTCCGCTGATTTTGTACACAATCCAACAAGTGACGGGCCCAAAGTGCCACCCGCATCTCCGGCAAGAGCAAGCAGTGCAAAAAGAGCAGTTCCTCCGCCGGGAATTCTGGCAGAGGTCAGGCTGATTGCGCCGGGCCACATTATTGCAACAGCCAGGCCGCTAGCCATACAACCGGTAAAGGCAACTATCGGGATGGAAGAAAGAGAGGCAGTCAGATATGCCGCAAAGCACAGAATACCAGCCCATAGCATGTAAGATGAGAGCTCCAGCTTCTGCCCCTTCTTGCCGTACCATAGCCGCCCAAGACCCATGCAAAATGCAAAGCCGCAAGGCCCGGCCAGATCTCCCACGGCCTTGTCTACGCCCAGAGAGGCCTCGGCAAAAGCAGATGTCCACTGAGCCATTGAACTCTCAGATGCGCCCGCTGCTACCATCAAGATTAGAAAGACCCAAAACCTCTTGTTTCCAAGCAGTTGAGTCATGCTCATCCCCTCACTTCCCTGCACTATAGGCTCAATTGGGCAAGTGGCAAAATTCGCAATGTTATATAGCGGAATCAGGGCCCAAAGGCATGCCAGAAGCCGCCAGTTTTCCAGCCCGAACAGCGCAAAAAAGAGCGTGGATCCCCAAATTACGCCCACGGCACCCCAGCAGTAGAAGGAGTGTAACAGGCTCATAGAGGCCTCTTTATCGGGAAAAGGACAGGCTTCAATAATGGGACTGCAAAGCACCTCAATAAGCCCGCTGCCCACAGCATAAACGCTCACACAGATGAGAATTCCCACCATGGGAGTGGAAAAAAGCTGCGGCAAAAAGGCCATTCCGGCAAGACCCAGGGCAGATGTCACTTCTGAGATTATTATGCTTTTGCGGTAGTTCAAGTTCTTGAATTTGGCGCAGAGCAAGTCTGTAACCAGCTGAACCACATAGAAAACGGCCGGAATCAGCGCCAGGCTGGCTATAGAGACCTTGTACTCACGGTGAAACGCCAAAAAGAGCAGCGGCGTGAAGTTGGCCACAATGGCCTGGGTCACAAAGCCCAGGTAGCACGCCCGCTTAGTCTTCCGGAAATCTTTGGTTGGGTTCATGGGGCAAACTACTAACATTATTACCTAAACAAATCCAAATATGATTGCATAGCATAAAAGCAATTCCTTTTTCCTCCTGTGATTTCAGTGAGAATACCTCTCTTCTCAAGTTCGGAAATAAGATTGTATGCTGAGGCAACAGAAATATCGCACACCTTCGCAATTTTTTTAGCATCCACTACAGGTCTCATATACAACTCCTTAATTACAGTCATTGCATTTGCAGAACGGCTACCCATCTGCCGAACAATAGCCTCCTGTTCCTTCTCAAGAGAAAGAATTTTATTAAACGTATTAACTCCTTTTTCAGCAGTTTCTATGATACCTTGTAAAAAGAAACTGAGCCATTGAGAAAGATCATTATCAGTTCTTACCTTCATTATGGAGGAATAATAAGAATTCCTGTGTTTTTCAAGGTAATCAGACATATACAAAACAGGACGCTTCAAAAGTCCCTTACTTACTAGATATAATGTTATCAGCAATCTTCCTGTACGTCCGTTCCCATCATTAAACGGATGGATTGTCTCAAATTGATAATGAATAATGGCTATCTTCAATAAATCCGGCAACTGCGTCTCTGAATTATGAATAAACTTCTCAATATCGGACATTAAATCATAAATCATATTGGCTGGCGGTGGAATAAAAATGGCATCGTTAATATTTGCTCCGCCAATCCAGTTCTGAGATAATCTAAACTCTCCTGGCTGCTTATTCTTCCCCCTTACACCTTTCATCAACTCTGAATGTACTTCTCTAATCAACCTTGAGGACAATGGCAAAGACTCCAATCTCGGAATTGCTTGGTTTATGGCAGAAATGTAATTCTGAATCTCAGCCCAATCATCCCTTTTGTCCAACGGAACAGACTCTTCCGGCATAACTGCTTGTTGAATATTGGTCTGAGTGCCCTCTATTTTGCTAGATAAAGTTGCCTCTTTAGCAATATGCATTGAAATGAACAAATCTATGTTTGGGATATACTCCGAGAACATATCCAACCTACCTAACATCCTATCAGCCTTGCTCAATAATGACAAAACATTCATATCGTTTATTGTCCATGCCCTATTGATTAAGGACGGAACAAAACTCTTAAATGACCCTTGGTTAACGAATACCCCTGATTTGAACAAGTTCATAGCCGTTATTTTAAAAATCTGCGCAAATGTAAAATAAAGTTTTTACTATTCAAAGAAATTTATGATTTTTAGAATAATCCTTTTACTAATCCAAAAGAATGGAAGTTTTTAAAAACAAAAGCCGGCTACTGGACACCCAGCAACCGGCTACTTTAAATTCATCCTTTTTTCCTCCGCGATAGTTCCCCTTCCACTCTCTCGCCCTATCACTCTCACCACACCTTATCAACCATTCTCGTCGGCATACTATTGTATTATAATTCTATTTCACCCCTATCACCATCATCCCGGCCAGCACCGCAATAAATATACTCAGCAGCGTTCCGGCCAGCACATACTGCGTCTTGGCAGTATCCTTCTCGCTGAATCTTATAATCGACTTTGCCGCAATCAGTAGACCCAGCGCATCGTAATGCCCCAAGCAAACAAATAACAGAATCAGCCACCGCTCAATAGTTCCAATCAAAGCACCGGCATTAAATCCGCTCTCCTTTTCAGCAGGCATATTCACACTATAGTGCTTCAACATCAGCTTGATAAAGATATTCGCCGGTTTCCAGCAAACCAGTACGGCAACCGCACCAGCAACATATCTAAGTTCTATTCCTAGCGGCAAGTTCCAATCGTACAACAGACTCCACAACCATGCCACCAAGGCAAGCGTTCCAACGTGCAGCGCCTGATCTAAGGCAAACCACGTCACCTTATCCGGCCGATAAGACTTCCATATATCAATGCCCAAATGAGCCACTCCTATAATCAGCGCACCCCACCATAAGCAAACATCCCATGACGCCAGCCATGTCAGCGCGAACACAATCAGCGCATGAACATACTGTTGACCACTACGCCAGTGCTTATCGGCCTTACTCTTGCAGGATGCTGTTGTCTGAAAAAAGAAATCAGCAACCACGTGTGCCAACAATAAACAAAGAAACAATTCTACCCACATATCTGATCAAAGTTAAAATGTTCAAAGTCTTTGATTGCCATATCTAATAGGCCCCATTTAGCCAAAGAAGAACGACTGTTTACTGCCGATTGATAAATATTCAGCATCTCGCTAATCTGTCGTTCCTTATACCCAATAAGTTTATAAAAGACCACTTCCACCTGCTTGATGGAATATGACCCGATGAGGTTGTCAATCAACGATACGTATGACTCCAAAATCCAATGAACCCCAACCAAGTCCGACTCTATACCAATTGCAGAAAACACATCTCTTTCTGCACTAATAGCATCAAGATTCCTTCCTGAAATATAGATTGCCGGACCATCCATAATATCTTCTTTCTTATCAACATATTTTAGGCTCCCAAGTCCTATTGAAAAGCGAATCCCCAAACGACGCGTAAGATATGAGCTACCAATACTATCAGCATACATGCGAACGAACAACTTAATGATGATTGCTATTCTCAGTACCTTTCCGCATTCCGGAACATAACACTCTATCGTATCCCCTCTGACAATCCTCCCCCAGAATCCAGGAAGAATCTCGGCCTCAATGCGCTCAAAGAGAGATTGCAATCGCTTCCTCAGCTCAATCAGGTCTCTTGTTTCAAGAGAAGTAGAATTAACAATATCTGCAGAAATAGTGGCAACCATTTTTCTTTAATTATTTGTTCATGACAAAAATATCAAAATTTTATTAGATAACCAAGATTTATCAAAGAATTATTAGATATTCCTTCTCCGCGATAGTTTCCCCATCCACTCTCTTCTCTCCCCTTTTCACTATCCCAAACCGCTATCACCCCTAACACCCTTCGGCTCAATCTGTTCCACCACTTTCTTCAAAAAGAAAGTGGCGTTCTAATAAATTACTCTTCTCCCAACCACTTCACAACCTCCAACCGCCATACTTCTTCCGACAAAAAAAGTCGGCTAACGTTCTGATAGCCGACCTTGAAATCAAACGAGAGTTATTATCTCAAACACTAACAATCTCATCTTCAAAATAATCAAAGACTTTTAATCTCCTTTCTTATGAAAGTGAGGCTTTAGCGAAGATGTATTGCCTGGCGTCTTCTTATTGTCGTGTTGACGCCTATCGGGTTTCCCCGTTGATTTCGCGATTCTCTTTGGTCCTGGTTTAATTCCCATAAAATCAAAGTTTTAATTAAACAATTTTGGTACTGGAGCCAGCCAGACAAATCAAATTACAAATGGTAATTTGTACCCATTTGACATCCAAACCCTACCACAAGATTGCATTGTTCGGATTCACAGGAACAAGCGGTCCCTCTACATAAAAACTCGCGCCACGTTGTGTATTACATTCATGGCAAAGAGGAACAATGTACCATTCATCACCGCCGTATACGAGTTGAACATGAGCACCGTCCGTTGATGTTCTATAACATCCTACACGATGACATGTACCTGCATTGAGGCCCGTTTTCTTTTCCCAGTAATCTAACCAGGATGAATAACCAGCAGGAGCGGGTCTCGATCCCTCTTGCAAGTTTTTAACATAAAATTTTGACATAAAAAATTCCCCATCAAGCTTGCGGTTACTGCAGCCCGTCAGTTTTTTGTTATAATGAAGGTGACAGTGCCTTTGCCATAAGTTCTTGGCAACCCCTATGCCAAAAATAAAAATGTGCCACTTTGGCATTTTATTTTGCTCATTTGTCATTATAGCGCCCAAAATCTAAAATAAAGTTTTGATTTTATTTGATTTTATTTGATTATTTCAAACATTTCTTTTACTTTTGTTGACCAATTAGACTGACACATATGATTCAAGAAATTCGTTTCAAGAATTTTTTATCCTTTAGAGATGAGGCTGTATTTTCCTTTGAACCATCTAAGGATGAACCCATTAACCGTGTGGTAATCATGCCTGACGGCACTAAGTTACTTCGATTTGCCGTAGTGTTTGGAGCTAACGCATCTGGCAAGTCCAATTTTATGGAAGCGTTTAATTTCCTGCGCCGGTTTTGGACTCAGGTACCAAACAGGAATGACCTGTCAACTCGCGTAGTCCCCTTCTTACTGGACAAAGAGACACCCAACGAAGACTCCTCTTTTGAGATGAAGTTCTACGTAGGCGATGCACGTTATTGGTACAAACTCAGCCTAAACAAAGAGCGAGTCTACAGCGAATCCTTGTTATTCTATGAGTCCAACCGTCCTACCCGCATATTCTGGAGAGAGTATGCAGATGGAACTTCCGTGGTCAACTTTAACCCCGCAGCCGTGAAGCTCAAAGCAGCTGAGGTTGAGGCCATTAATATCAACTGTTGGAAAAACATGTCGCTCTTCGCCTCTATGACTAAGGTAAACGTCAGCATTCCTCACATCAGCAATGTTATTGAATGGATTAACGAGAAGCTGTTACCTAGAATTGATGACCGTACAGAACTATCTGGCTATGCGAAAGAGAAGATGCTCAAGGAGGAGGGATTCCGCCAGTATCTCCAGGAATTCATCAAAAAAGCCGACTTGAGAATCGCCGAAATCAAAGTAAAAGAGACAGTGCACACACTCAATGAGCAGCAACTGAAGGTCGTTTCGGATGCCCCTTTCTTGGATGAAGAACAGAAGAAGGAAATCCTGTCCAACGGATCTATCAGCGACATAAATGCCGGATTCCTGATACAAGTTAAGAATGTCCGTGGCATAGAAGAGTATATTTTGCCGGAAAACCGTCAATCTTCTGGAACAACACGTGTGATTGAATTGGAATCAGCCATATACACTACCATTAAAGAGCAAGCTTTTCTGCCTGTTGATGAGATAGAAGCCTCCTTGCACCCATTCCTAATTGATTTCATCCTAGACCGATTTCTCAAAGAGGATAACAATAGGTCGCAACTCCTGGTTGCCACACACTACGACCCACTTCTTGATAATATTGATGACCTCTTTGGAAAAGATTCCGTCTGGTTCACAGACAAGAAAGAAGATGGTAATACAGAACTCTATCCTTTAACAGATTTCAAAGGTTTGAATAAGTTATCATCCATCCGTAAATCCTATAAGAATGGCCAGTTTGGCGCCGTTCCTGAAATATATGTATAAGAGGAAGGAGGCAAGCTATGGGTAGAGTCATAAAGGAAAGGGAATTAAAGAAATCACGTATCACCGTGATTGGAGAAGGGTTAACGGAACGCTGGTACTTTGAACATCTGCGCACTGTTATGGGCTATCGTTATGACTGCAAGCCCCGTTTCTTCTCTCATCAGTCATATGATGAGATGAGAAAACTCATTGAATGGGTTCTTCAGAACGATGGTATTGCCGTTTGTGTTTGCGACGCGGATATCACACGCACTAACGTTGTAGAGAACCAAAGGCTCGAGGAAATGAAAAAGAAATATGCCGAAAAAGAGAATGTCATTATCTGTGACAGCATGCCTTCTATTGAGTTCTGGTTCCTGCTCCACTATTTAGAAACCAGCCGTCATTTCCGTGATTCTGCCGAAGTAGCCAGCGTTCTACGTCGTTGGCTACCTGCATTCCAGAAAAACGGAACCTTCCTAGAAAAGCCTCAGTGGGTATCGAACTTGTGTGCTGATGGCAAAATGGAGTTAGCACAGTCCCGTGCAGAAATACTTTCTCAAAAAGCACAAAACGAATCTTATTCCAACATTTATAAGGCCATCAAATTATTCACCGAAAGGAAAAAAGGTAGTGACACAAAATTTATCAACAATAACACCAACTCGTCACTCCTTTAGCCATTTAATTCTTGCAGAGAGAACTAACACTACATACGCAGCATTCTCAAAAAGAAGAAAGAAAAGAAGAAAAGTCTTTATTGTAACCTTACCAAAGAGAAACTCATTTGTCCCAAAAAGAAGGATTAGAGGAAAGACTATTATGTCAAATATCACTAGCGGAGTCAGAGCCTGTTTAACTCTGATTTCTGGTCGTTTAATAGTTTTAATTCCGTCTGCTCGAACATCAAATCTTATGAAGGATGAATTTTTTACTTCCCCTTCCACAACAACACAGATATCAAAAAACTCATCTCTCTTTAATAGGTCCCATTTTAGAGAGTAACGGTTCCGACTCTTTTGAATAGTAGGATTAATACCTTCTTTCTCACAACACGCATAAATATCAACAACCTCATACTTATCAATCAATATGTAAACAGGTCGACTACATCTTTGAGAATAAAGGATATCATTATCTCCATCATTCTTCAATCGTATCTTTATGACGGATAGAGAACCCGTGAAGTTCTTTCCGTCATAAGAAACGGAAATTTTAAGTTTATCCTTTGACAAGTTTTGACAAACAGTTGAAGAAGGTGTTGTCCTGGATATGTTAAAGGGTCTTCTCTTGGTAATAAACAGATACTTAAGCAATGGGTAAAGGAGAACAATTGCATAACCAATAACTCCCGCAATAATAAAACCTGTAATGTCGTATTCTTTCAATAAGTCAATCAAGTATTTCATATCTAATTTGTTTTAACCCGCCCTATTTTCTTTGCATCATCATGTTTTTGCAAAGTTAACCTCTACCCTCCTTCAATTGCAAATAAACAAACTAACAAGTTGCTAACATATTCATAGATATCTGATTCTCTTCCGATTACGCCATTAGTAACTATAACAAAATCAATCTAGTTTATAATAATCTTACCAACCCCACTCCCACACAAAACAAAAGCCAGCCGCTGAAATCCAGCAATCGGCTACTATAACTTATTTCTCTTCCTCCCCGATAGTCACCCTTCCACTCTCTTCTCTCCACCTTTCACTCTCACACAACCGCATCACCACTAACGCCAACCAGCTCAATCTGTTTCGCTAAACACCCGAGCCTTAACATTATCTGGTGTATAGAACGGTTCAGTAAGCGCTTTGTTTTCTAATGTAATACTCTGAAAAACATATTCTATGCTGTTATGCAAAACATACATTAAAAAAGAAGAATAAAGAAAACGACTTTGGAAATCATCAAATGATAGCATCTCCAAAGGAGATGAACTTGTGTGAATATGTATCTTTCTTTGGCCTTCATAAATGGAGTAGTTGGAATGGGCAAATGCATTTCTAATACTTGATTTATATCCCTTTGCAATGATTTCACCCAGTTTATATCCATTCGCCTTTAAAGGAGTAATTATCTCATTATTAATCCATTTATACATACCAGTCTCCGGAATCTTCACATTCCACTCATAACCTCTTCCAGATAAGATAGATGAAATCCTGTGAAGTAACTCCAAATGATAATCCGAATTCCACAGGTGAGAATAAATCATCATCTCAATTGAAAGATCATCAATACCACTATCCCCCAGGTATTTGAATCCCTCCCTGTGGTAATTTCTATTCATATATCTTAGCCAAAACTTCTTTCTTGTATTATCGTAATAAAGATCACGATTGTCATCTATCACATATACAGACGCAATAAAATCTTTATCCTTCAAATTAGGATCAATATCAGCCCTCCCAACTAGCAAGACAAAAGAGAGCCAGTCTCTTTTAGAAATAGCCTTAAGTACTTCACCAATAGTATCTTTTACCTCACACTGAATCTCTTCTATCATATCACAATACATTTAACACTCAATAATACATCTTTTCAAAAAAGTAGCACAGCGGTTATCCTCGGCTGACGAGGAAAGCCCCTCAATGGCTCCCCACAGCCCAAAGGGGAGATAACCGCCCCATAAGGTTGTATCACACTTTTTTATCTGCTATAGTTTGCCTCTAGTCTCTTCACTCTCCCTATCACTCTCTACTCACATTAATAAGCAAACCATATTTCACCTCTATAATACGCAGTTATTCATTATTTTATACAACAAATAGCCTCAGCTCAAGCTCAAATATTATAATCACTTTTCAACTGCTTAAGCAATAAAAGAGATTTCAGCAAGTCTCAGAAGACCCGAACAGTCACCCTAAAAAATAGTTATAACTGCCTCTTATTGAAACTAGTCTTGACATTTAACGTTTATCGTTAATCAAAAACGACTCTAACAAAGTTAACCATTTAGGCTTTATTTTTGTATATTTGTTGGTACTTAACAGAGTAAATATGAAAAGAATTCCTATAAAACTTGACAACTGCCCAATTGTTGAGTCCGTCCTTGAATTCAGGTTTGATTCTCATGTAGCTAGAGAAGTAGTTTTTCCTATTCTCTTTAGTTCCATAAACAGTGACTTTCAGTCACCAATTGCTTTACCTACACTTCAAATACCTGATAGTGTAAAAGCTATGGATCCGAATTTAAAAGATCAACCTAGCTACCGTCTTTTGCTAAAGGAGAATCCAAATTTCTCTTTGCAAATAGGACCTCGAGTTGTGTCTTTTAGTTTCAATCAAAATTATCGTGGGTGGGACGCATTTCAAGATTATGTAATATCCTATTTTACAAGGCTTAAGCAGACTAATATAATAAATAGGGTAACGCGAATGGGGTTCCGAGTTATTAATTTTTTTGAGTGGGATATATTTAAAAGGGGTACAGAAGTTAGTATTTTTCTTCAAGGCAAAGAAATACCGTATAGGGAAACTACATTGAGAACAAAGTTTATAAACGGAGACTATCAATCTGTGGTTAACATCATTAACAATGCGCAGTTAAACTCTCCTTCTGGCAAAAAAACAGGTTCAATAATAGATATTGACACATGTTTAATGAATTGCGAAAACTTTTTCCAAAAATTGCCTGAATATATGGGAAAAGCTCATTCGATTGAAAAGGAGATTTTCTTTAATCTTTTAAATGACGATTTAATAGAATCTTTTAAACCATCCTACAATGACTCAATTTGAGAATTTATTATATTTGAGTGTTGGTATAGTCTGTTCTATATCAGACCAAACATCTGTTGACATTGATTTTCAACAGGTAAGAAGGCCTATTGTTGCACCTATCGAAAAGCTATACTCACAAGACTATTCTCCATCAAATGCATCAGTTTATACGATAAAAGATTTCTCAGAAACGCCTAAACGTAGTTATATGCTACGGTATAAAGCCATAGCAGAATCTTCGTGGTACGAAAAAGCATATAAAGGTAAATCATTAGGAGATTTTATTGAGGTAGATAATTGAAGGTAATATTTATGGCTCATCTGGTTGATTGCGTGAAACTCTGTCAAGGTTCTATACTTGATGGTGTAGATTGGGGGCAAGGAGAATCTAATCCCTTAAGTATTGTATTGACTTATGATTGTGACATAATCAACGATAAGGCGTCTTATATTATTTTAGCTGCTCTTATACCAGCTAAGCCGACTATTGTCACCTCTAAGGAATATTTATCTAGAATACAAGGATATAATAACGGGGAAATCAGCAAGGAAAAGTGGAAGAAAATAAAAGAATTTATTGAGGGTTATATATACAACAAAGGGGTAACTAGATATTATTTCATCGACCCCCATCCTATACTAGATGCACCATACCTATTGGTTGATTTTCAACACATAATGTCTATCCCTTTTGATCAAAGTAACCAATTAGAAACGATAGCACAACTTCCTTCCCCTTATAAGGAACAAATGATGGTTCAGTTTGCCTCATATGCCGCAAGAATACCAGTTGATAGAGAAGAAGATACCACTCCTATTGTGAGCGATATCGTATCACCCATAAGACAAAAAAATAGTGATTCGATTTAGTATAATGGTAGATAGTAAATGGTGGTATTAACCAGCCCCCACTCCAAAACAAAAACTGGCAACCATCATCGGTTTCCAGCTTCTAACCATTCCTTCATAGTAATCCTTTACACCCCTCTTAGTCAACAGTCATCCCAACAACTACTTATTTTTTATCCTCGATGGTTTTCCCCTCTACTCTCTTCTGTCTCCCAATCACTCTCAAACCACAGCATCACCACTAACGCCCAACAGCTCAATCTGTTTCGCTACGGGCATAGCCCATAGCGAGCTAAAAAACACTCATTTCACACCGCCATCACAAACTTCCCTCCCCTATCATTTTTGGTTCTTGTCTTTTCCTTTAGGCTTGTCATTTACATTATCCTTTTCACTATCTCTTTCGTTGGTATTATCCTCCGTTGAATATAATTCTTTGTTATCTAAGTTGTACTTGCCCTTTGATTGTACATCTAATAGATTCGGGAAATCAGGATCATAAAGAACATCATTTGGGTCTCTATAACGATCGAGCAATGTTTTAGATACAAAATTGAACGGAGATCCAGATGTTGAGACACTTAGATTTACAGGACCTATTGGTGTATCAAAAAGACCAATATGTTCTAATTTATCCGTATATCTAATAATTCCATCTTTATCTACATATGCATATGGTCTATCATAAGATGGAACTCTGGATGGATCCATTAAAGTAACATCTACTCTATTCCCAACAGGCTTGTAAAATGAATAAACTCTTTGAGTTTCAGTATCAGCAGATATACTATAATCGATAGACCCTGTTGATTCTGCCTCTTTAATAGAAGAAGCAGATACATTTGCACCATCTAACATCTTTGCCATCTTCATGAATTGGTGTGTTTTATACATCAAAAAAGACTGGCCATTTGTTTTCCTATTAAATTCACGAACCAATTCAACACGCGGGCCAATAGTCTTACCCGAAACCATATACCACCAATCCTCTTTTTCGTCATCAGTGACTATAACAAGGTTACACTTTTTATCTTTGGCATAATCAATAACTTGCATCCACCAAATCAAGTCTCCATAGAGATGACGGCTTCCTCTCTTCTCCTTTTCTTTCCTATCAGCAAATCCAGGAGGGATACTCTCTTTATAGCGTTTTGCTCCTTCAGAAAAAAGTGCATTTAAACGATCATCTTCGTAGTCATCCCCTACCTTTCCCTTATAGAGTGATAGAATTTCTTTTAATATTTTTTCTTTATCGTTCTCTTCAAAATCTTTCTTCCATTTTTGAATCTTTTTCTCTTCCCGTTTTTGAAAAGCCTTAATGTCTTCTTTAAGCAACTCTATATTATGAGCCGTATCATTTTTGAAATCGTTTAATTGCAGAGCACTAGTGAACGATTTATCAATACTACTAAGGCCCTTCAACAAATCATCAAAGCCTTTCTTTACACTTTCAATTACAACCAAACGATTGTTAAAGAACTCCATTCCAATCTGATAAGGCAACCAAAGATTATCTTTATGATTCTTGAGAATGCCCAATAGTTCATCACAACTCTTTTTGGAATAACGGAAAATGTTCAGCAGAACATTTGCATCAAGAATGAATACGCCTTCCTTCCAAATCTTTTCGCGCTGTGTTTCAGTAAGCGAAAGGTACTCTTTGAATTTATTTTTCATTATCTAAAAGACCTAATATGAATCTACCACTCCCACTCAAACCTCTCAATATCCTCCTCAATCAGCGGGCTCCCAACCTGAACCTCAATAAACGTCAAAGGCTCATCACCTGCCTTAATAGCGTGATAGTGACCCACTGGAATTACAAGAACGTCATCCGGTTTAACGGAACGCTTTTCGCCATCCAGAACAAACGTTCCCTCACCCTGAACAACAGTCCACACCTCCGTTCTATGATGATGCACCTGGTAACTGATATTCTTCCCCGGATTCAGAGTAATAGACTTTGTAAGAGACTGACGCCCATCCTCATACGTCACAGAATCCAAAACTCTGTAAGTACCCCAACGGCGCTCCTCGTACATCGGCCTGGTTATCAGGCGGTCCGCATAGTCCTTAATCTTTTCGCTCTCCTCCTTCCCACTAACCATAATGCCATCCGGACTCTCAGCAATCACCACATCCTTCCCACCAACCCTACTTTTTTCCTCCGCGATAGTTTCCCCATCCACTCTCTTCTCTCCCCTTTTCACTTTCACACCGCCATCACCCCTAACGCCCACTGGCTCAATCATAGACTCAACATATCTTCCTCCCCGATAGGTTCATACGCCCCTTCCTTCATCTCCAGAATCACAGAGCCGCTCTCTAACGCCTTAATCAAAACTCATAATAGTTCTCCTTCCACAACGCAACCAATTCATCAATCTCTCCATCGCTAAGTTGTACACCTGTAAGTTCACTATAACCAATGCTAAGTGCCAGGAGCACTTTGAAATAGTCCTCTCTATCCCTTACAGTAGCATCCGAGTGGTGCTCCAGCATTTCCAGATAACAGGCATTCATGATTTCCCACGATTGCAACTCACGCTCCGGCACAACATCCAACTCATACTGGTCAACATAGTCATAAAACGTTTTATTCAGATGCTTGCCTATGCCATAATAGACAGCTTTGCTCCTGATAAGCTGCTGCTTGGTCAGTTTGCTATGTTTGGTTGTTGCGCTCTTTATTTCTGACATTTTTGCCAGTTTGGGAGTCCCTTCTGCTACAGCCTTTCTCAACACGCCTCGCATCCTCAGTTCCTGATATATTTCAGGACGTACCTTTTTGAGAATTGCAGGTACTATCTTCCCGAAATTGGCTCTCGATATAGGCAGAGCCATAATGTCTGCCAGATAAAGCGAGAAACTCTTAACATCTTCCTTAGTAACATCATACCACAACGGCAATATAACCCTTTCTCCGTCTATCTCTCTCGTCATCAACGAACGATATTCATAGTCCGTCCATTTCTTCGCGAGGAAAGCTTTCGACAATACCACCAAGCCATATTTAGATTCTTGTAGGCCTCTGTCTATCGAGGCTGTTAGGCTGTCGCCCGGCTGCAATGAAAACTCATCATACCAAACACGCACCGACATCCTCTCAAGTATGGTTGCCATTGGCCGCACTATCGCATCTTTATCCTCGCTTGCGTGTGATATGAATATGTCATACTTCTTGTCCATAACCATTAAGTTAACTCTACACCATCCACCCCTTCCCTCTCATCTCACCCTTTCACCCCCTTAATCTACACCTCCAACCTTTGTTTCATTCAACGCCTCCTTTCTTCTTTCTCTTGATATGAGAGCTGAGAATGGTCTATCGTCGCCTCACAATAATGCGAGATGTTTCTTTGATGATATCTATTTGCCATTCAGTTATAGGGCCACTCGTAAAGTTCGCCCAAGATAGGCAACGGTTTACGCACTAAATTATTAAAGCCTCTTCATTATTGATTCATAGGAATCTTTACAGAAAAACTCTTCTTTAAGATCTATTAATCGAATTATAGCGCATGCATTCATACCTCTTAAATCTGGAATATTCTTAATTTCCTCTTCTGTAAATGCATGTCTATTAATAACCATCTCTATGCGATCTTTTCGAAAGGACCATGTACTACCGCCAATGCTTGTTACTGTTATAAACTCCATAATTATATCCGTTTTAAATGGTTAAATACTTAGTTTCTTTTCGTATAGGGGAAAGTCCCATTTTCTCATCCAAGAGTGCATCCATTAATCCAAACTGAGAATTAAGGTACGCATCATCATTATTTCCTTCTATCAATCTATTAAGAGACAACAATTTCTCTCTAAACATAGCAATTGTATTAGTTCTTGAAAAAAAGGATTTAAGGCTATTGCTATAACCAGCTTTTTGTGATTCGGCAGCAGGAAAAACATAGTTGATATATCGTTCTATCTCCTCCTTTGAGAAATTGCACTTAAAACAATCCGCATCTCCATTCAAGAGATGTGTAGAGATATATCTTATACAAAAACCTTTATGTTTATAGTGACGTCTTAAAATTAAAACTTGGAAAATATTTTGTGGAAGAATATATTCCTCTTTAAACAGTGCATCTCTTTTGGCGGACAAACTACATGCGAGGATGATACACACCCGTTTAATATCTGCTAATGACGAGATTGATAAAGGAAGTGATAAGTCGAAAACCATGATGGGAAGAGCATTGGTGTAACCACAATAATTACACATATCGAAATCTACACGACCAAGTTCCTCCCAACATATATAGGATGAAGACCCAAGATATAAACAGGGAATTCCAGAGATGCTATATCGCTGATTACCAATTAAATCTCTATGATCAAAAGGGATATGAAACATTTCATTCTCAGAAAACAGATAAAGAGACTCACCTTTCCTCGCCTTATACAATCTAAGACCCTTTTGAATCTTTATGGTTCTCATATTCTTCACTAAATTTCTCGTATACTTCAGCGCACTGAATTGATCACCTTTTAAAAAAGCTTTTAAGATATTACTAATGTCGGTTCTACATGAATTAATAGAACTCAATATTTCTTCGAACGAGGTTCCAGTAATAGATTCCAACTCATCTTTATTTTTATTCACATAATTCTGAAACTTGGTGATTATCGCCATTGTTCTATCTTGAATATCGCCTTGCAGGCAATCTTCTCCTCTTAACCAGCTTGATGATAATTCTATAAGATTTTCCATTTTATTATGAACAAATAAAGGTCTTTTTTGACAACCTTTTAACAACTACATTTATTACACTTCTCAAAGGTATCATCAAAAAAAAACGTTTCCCTATTAATCAGACCTGACAAAAAAGAACACCTTACGAGCATCAAGAATAGCAACTATAGAAGCATCTAATCCAAGTTCATCTAGTAGAAAAAAGAAACGCTTCCTTATCTTATGATAAGCCTCACAAGTAGATCGACAAGAAATATAATTTGGTAGTATGCAGACATTTAGTTATTCTCTTCAACTTTAAAAGCTTCCCGATAGTCCCCTCTCAACCTCTTCCCCCTTAAACGCCCTCACAATCCTTGAGCAAGCTTTGCCATCACCGTAAGGATTCACCGCCTTACTCATCCTCTCGTATGCCGCAACATCATCCAGCAAGGTCGAAACCTCCGAGACAATCAAATCATGATTGGTTCCCACCAAATGCACCGTACCATTCTTCAACGCCTCAGGCCTCTCCGTAGTATCACGCATAACAAGCACTGGCTTACCCAAACCAGGAGCCTCCTCCTGAATGCCACCGCTATCCGTCAGCACCACAGTGCTCTTCTCCATCAAATAAACAAATTCCAAGTATTGCAACGGCTCAATGAAGAAGAAATTCTTGTAAACAGTCAAATCCTCCCCAAACACCTCATGAATAGGCTTGCGAACATTCGGATTCAGGTGCATAGGATAAACAAAGTCCACATCCGCATACTTCTCACTAAGATCCTTCATGGCCGTCACCATACTAATGAACCCCTCACCAAAGTTCTCTCTTCTGTGACCTGTAATCAAAACCAGCTTCTTACCACCCTCCAAACGCGTCACATCGTACCCTGCATTAGCCAGCACCTTCACCTGCTCCTCCGCCAAGGCCTTATCCGTCCTAAGCTTCTCCACCACCATGTGCAGCGCATCAATCACCGTATTACCAGTAACAAAAATTTGCCCCTGCGCCTTCTCATCCAGCAAATTCTTCTCGCTCAAAGGCGTAGGCGCAAAATTATACGTAGCAATCCTACCAGTTATCTGCCTGTTCATCTCCTCCGGCCAAGGACTATAAATGTTGTGCGTACGCAACCCAGCCTCCACATGCCCCACCGGAATCTGCTGATAGAAAGCCGCCAACGCCGATGCAGTACTAGTTGTAGTATCACCATGAACCAGCACAACATCCGGCTTGCACTTAGCAAAAACATCCCTCATCCCCGTCAACACCCTTGCCGTCACATCATACAAATCCTGCCCCTGCTTCATAATATTCAAGTCATAATCCGGCTTCACATCAAATATGGTCAGCACTTGATCCAGCATCTCCCTATGCTGCCCCGTCACACAAACTATTGTCTCAAATTCGTCTGAATGATTCTGGAACTCCTTCACCAGCGGGCACATCTTAATTGCCTCAGGCCGAGTCCCAAACACTAGCATAACTTTTTTCATAACTGTATATCTTTTTCAAATTTCTATTTATACTCCAAATAGCCAACTTCCTATCATCTTAAACAACTTCTACACTTCATAAAACTCAGCATCTAAATCACCTCATGCACAAAATCCAACCATATAAGTAGAAAGGAGGAGTAGACTATAAGGAAGTTTAAAGCATACTGTCCTGCGAAATCTTTATATAACCAGCCAATTTATTTTGTAACTGTTCTCCACCGCCCGAAAAGAATTTACTTGAGAAATCTTCGTTCTTTTTCTCCATATAATTACGCAAATGATTAAAGCACGTTATAAAATAATCCTTAGATAAATCCTTAATCCCTACTCCCTTATCATAGAGAAATGGAAAAGATTTTATAATTGCTCCATATCCAGTAGTCTTCCAAAGAATATTATTATGCGGGTCTCGCCAGTCATTTGGAAAAACATCTTTTAAAGCTGTAAAGCAATTCATTAGTATTTTTAAAATAATATCATCATTCCCCTCAATAAAATAGCGTCTGAATGGCAAATAATACTTCGACAACGAAAGACCTTGTTTTATTCTTGATGTATCTTCATCCGGATCTTTAGATATAAGCGTGAGTAGTTGTTTTACAAAAGTCCCTTGAGAAAGAGTTGCATAATACTGATCTTCTTCTTTTTTCCCTAGCATTTTTAGCCGATTATAGAAAGGGGATGATTCTAGCTTGTTAAGAGAACGAGCTATCTCGTGAGCCGTCTTTTGCGGACTACGTTTAGATGACAAATCAAACAAATCATAAATAAGACTCATACTGACTTTTGTTTGAGTGCTATTAATGATTGAAAAGATATATGCTTTTTCTTCTGTAGTAAGATTAAACAAAAGAGCAACAGGCAAATTGAATCTATCACTATGGCCGGATTTTGCAATTCCTAAAAGTCTATGTTGTCCATCTATAACATCACCAATTTTTTCACCGTCACCTATATCAAACAAGAAAGAAGTACCATCATCAATAACTTTAACATCAGAGTAAACGTTTACAATGATTGGAGTTGGAAATGTAGCATCTGGATCATTGCAATATTTACTTATTTTCTTCACTCGTTCTTCTGACTGTTGACGTTGAATGCCATCCTCTCGATTCTTTGTCCTATTATTCCAAAGGAAGAATCCGTCAATAGATTTATATCCCCTTCTGTTGATATTAACTATATCAATCAGATTCGTTGCATTCATAATTGTCATATAAAAAACGCCAACTGGTTGTTCGTACTCAAGATATGTAACTTTAAATTTCATAATTTTATCTCCTCACTATCTTTAGTTAAACCTGCTTGACTATTTGTAATATGTTCTATATTTTGCTCTTCTATTCTATCATAATCATCGCTAATAGAAGCAAAATCAGGATCTTTAGCTTCCATTACGACAAGGCAATATGCATAAATACTGAGAATGATCGAGAGAACAAAGAAGAGTAACTGCCAAACATTTAGACAATTATTACTTGTAAAAGGGGGCAACTGGGCACTCATATAACTAGCGTATTCTACGCCACATAAAATCCAGACTATCACGGAAACACCTAGCCAAATAACTTTGGGCTTGAAAAAATCTCTATCATTCTTTGAGATAAAGTTAGTCAAAACCGAACCAAATGATGAAGAGAGTAACACAATGGAAAAAAGAAATAAGCTACCAAGTCTTAAGTCCTGAGACAAAGATTCCCAAATAGATAAACCATTCACATTACCTCGGATAATGATATTGAAGACCAACCCAAAATTGCCTGCAATAAGTGTAGAAAGTACCCAAAGTATAAAAGGGGTTCTATTTTTCTTTACAACAAGTAAAGGTTTTAAAAAATAGCCTACTAACCTTGATTTCATAGAATTTAACAAAAAACTACCCTAATAAGAATTTGTCGACATAATAATACGCATAAACACATCATTACTTATAAAGAAACTCTCTCAATGCTTCCCATGACAATAAAATACCATTAATGATGCAATACAAATCTAAAATGGTCATCCTCTTTCGATCAGTCAGATACGTATAGACCTTACAACGTCGTTTTAAAAAGGGAATCGGCCAGATCTCGGTCTTTACCATATAGCATCTTTGACCTCATTGCAAAAAAGCACCCCTCAGTAATAATCTCCTCAATTATGACCATACTATTGCCAAGAAATTCGTTAAACTTCCAATTATTCGTTGGATGCCAATATTCCCTAACCACATCATCTATTTGGCAAGAGTCTTTGCCAAGCCTCCTCAATTTATCTGTCAAAACCATAGGAAAACCACCATGCGCATCCATTTCTACTAAATAGCAATGCAAATTAGGATTATTATTAAATGCCAGACAATGTCCCAGTTCATTAAATGCATATATACACCTTTTCCTACTAGGGCAATCAGCATCTTTTCCTTCATCTAATACTTCATTTATCCATGTATTTATTGGGTTGTTTTTATGATAAAAACATGATTCTCCAAAATCTTCCGCAGAAACGGTTTCTCCTATTCTATAGACCTTGTCTGTAATGTGAAATAATCTCATATTACTTCCTTTTATGAAATGATATAAAAAACTTATGCATTATGTCCTAATAAAAAAAGTTATTTCGTATCTATTAGTTACGAAGCTTGTATCATTTCTCTGACAACTATCATTGAGATGATTGAGACCTAAACGATGTTAGAATCCTATCTACTTCCCCCTCAACGCAACCCCAATTCCACCAACAAACATCCGCCACCACACTCTAACAGAATCCACAGGAAAGATAAAGAACCGCTTCACGCTATCACAAGTATGCCTCCAAAGAGAGATAGTCTTCCTAACCACGTACGAGTACTTCCGGAAATAACTGTTATCCCTATTATGCCCAAAGTTTCCCGTCTCCATAATGAAACTTACAATCCGCTTAGCCTTCCGCTTCCATCTACTTGAATCATAGTACAAAGGCATTGCCTCAACAGGCATCCCCAACCAGTCGACCGCAACAGCCGCAAAAGCCTTCCACTCAGACATCAACCCCATCTTACGCAAGCGAGAACAAGTGCATTATAAGAGACCTATGTTAGTATAAACAAATGGTGCGGAGGTTAGTACTTCCGCCACACCATCTTGTTTACAACTCCAGTATAGGACTGTATTATCTTAACCACCTTAGTGGAAACGTTTTCGTCTACATAGTTTGGAACTGGGATACCGTGGTCGCCGGCAAGGTTCATAGAGACTGCCGTGTCAACTGCCTGAAGAAGAGACTTTTCGTCTATACCGGCAAGGATGAAGCAAGCTTTGTCCAAAGCCTCGGGGCGCTCGGTGCTGGTGCGAATGCAGACTGCCGGGAATGGTTTGCCAATTGAAGTGAAGAAGCTACTTTCCTCTGGAAGTGTTCCGCTATCGGAAACCACGGCAAAAGCATTCATCTGCAAGCAGTTGTAATCATGGAATCCGAGAGGCTCATGCTGGATAACACGTGAATCTAATTTGAAGCCACTAGCTTCCAGACGTTTGCGACTACGAGGATGACAACTATAAAGAATTGGCATATCATACTTCTTTGCCATAGCATTGATGGCATTGAACAAGCTCAAGAAGTTCTTTTCAGTGTCTATATTCTCCTCTCTATGAGCGGAAAGAAGAATGTATTTTCCTTTCTCAAGTCCCAATCTCTTATGAACATCTGATGCTTCAATATCAGCCAAATTAGCATGTAAAACCTCTGCCATTGGAGAACCGGTAACGTATGTGCGTTCTTTTGGTAATCCACAGTCTGCCAGATATCTACGAGCATGCTCGCTATACGCAAGATTAACATCAGAAATGATATCTACAATCCTTCTATTTGTTTCTTCTGGAAGACATTCATCCTTGCAACGGTTACCCGCCTCCATGTGGAAGATTGGTATATGAAGACGCTTTGCACCAATAACTGATAAACAGGAGTTTGTGTCACCAAGAACCAATACAGCATCTGGTTTAACTTCAACCATTAACTTATAACTCTTATCAATAATATTGCCCATAGTTGCGCCCAAATCGTCCCCTACCGCATCCATATAAACATCCGGATCCGCAAGCTTTAAGTCCTTGAAGAACACTCCGTTAAGATTATAGTCATAATTCTGACCCGTGTGTGCCAGCAAGCAATCAAAGTACTCTCGGCATTTATTAATTACCGCTGCAAGTCTTATTATTTCAGGTCTGGTACCTACTATTATCAGCAGCTTCAACTTTCCATTATCTTTAAACTGTGCCATATTTAAAACTTATTTTACTGGGTCAAAAAAAGTGTCTGGTTTATTAGGATCAAAGATTTCATTGCAATACATCACTGTCACTAAATCCTCTGTATCCGAAAGGTTTATAATATTATGCGTATATCCAGGAAGCATGTGAACGGCCTCTATTTTATCTCCGCTAACTTCCCATTCAAGAACTCGGCCATCCGGATCATTAAGATTTCTCTGTTGAATCAAACCGTGACCTTTCACAACAATGAACTGCTCAAACTTTGAATTATGCCAATGCTGTCCCTTAGTAATTCCTGGTTTTGAGATATTTATGGAAACCTGCCCGGCATTCAAGGTATGAACCAACTCGGTAAATGAACCACGCTCATCCACATTCATTTTCAACGGGAATGAGGTTTTTTCGTATGGAAGGTAACTCAAGTATGTGCTATATAGTTTCTTAGCAAAACTTCCGGTAGGAATCTCTGGAATCATCAACGTCTTTGGTTGCTCTGCAAAACTCTTTAACAATTCTACAATCTCTCCAAGCGTTACTTTATGAGTTGTAGGCACATAGCAATATCGCCCTTCTTCTGATGGAATAACATCTAACCCTTCAAACTCACACCTATGCTCCTCTCCTTTTAAGCAAGCAATCATCTCATCCACAAGGTCATCAATATAGAGCAACTCCAACTCCACAGAAGGATCATTCACCGTATAAGGCAAGTCATTTGCAAACGCATTGCAGAAAGTAGCAACCGCAGAATTATAGTTTGGTCTGCACCACTTTCCAAAGAGATTCGGGAATCTGTATACAAGCACTTTAGCCCCTGTCTTCTTGCCATATTCCAGGAACAGGTCTTCACCGGCTTTCTTAGATCGGCCATATTCACTGTTACCAAACCGTCCAGTCAACGAAGCTTGCTGAGAAGACGATAGCATCACCGGACATTTATTCTTGTGCTTCTTAAGGGTATCCAGCAAAGTCGATGCAAACCCAAAGTTCCCCTGCATGAACTCTTCCTGATTCTGCGGCCTATTCACTCCCGCCAGATTGAATACAAAATCTGCCTCTGAACACCATTTATCCAACTCCTCTGGAGTACTATCCAGATCATACTCAAGCACCTCAGAGACCTTCACGTCACCATAGCAATGTGCTTTGCCGTCTTGGATATTATTCAGTTGAGCACATAAGTTCTTGCCCACAAAACCTTTTGCTCCAGTTACTAATATCTTCATATTATACCAAGTTAGGTATACCGTTCAATTCATTCTGGATATATGTCAAAGATGCAATCTTATCCTTGGTCTCCTCCAGATTCAATCTCTTGGTATTGTTTGAGTTAAACTCCTCAATGGTAGCGCGCTTCACGTCACCCTCCTTGAAATACTTATCGTAGTTCAGGTCGCGATTGTCAGCTGGCACGGCATAGAAGTTACCCATATCAATGGCCTTAGCGGCCTCTTCTTTGGTGAGCAGAGTCTCGTACATCTTCTCACCGTGACGGATGCCGATCACGCGAATCTCGGGAGTGGCAGGTGCCTGATGCTTAAACAGCTCCACCACCGCCTCTGCCTGCGTCTGGATAGTGCAAGCCGGAGCCTTCTGCACCAGGATGTCACCATTCTTGCCGTTCTCGAAGGCAAACAGCACCAAATCCACCGCCTCCTCCAGACTCATGATGAAACGCGTCATCGAAGGCTCGGTGATGGTGATGGGGTTGCCCTTACGGATCTGGTCAATCCAGAGAGGAATTACACTGCCGCGGCTGCACATCACGTTACCGTAACGTGTGCAGCAGATCTTGGTGTCGCCACTCATACGGCTTTTGGCCACGGCAATCTTCTCCTCAATAGCCTTGGTAATACCCATTGCATTGATGGGATATGCCGCTTTATCGGTAGAGAGGCAGATCACGCACTTCACACCAGCATCAATAGCCGCATCCAGCGTGTTGTCCGTACCAATCACGTTGGTCTTCACTGCTTCCATCGGGAAGAACTCACAACTGGGCACCTGCTTCAAAGCAGCAGCATGGAACACATAGTCAACGCCCTTCATGGCATACTTCAGCGTACTCTTGTTGCGCACGTCACCAATATAGAACTTAATCTTGTTCGCAACCTCCGGCATCCGCGCCTGAAAGTCGTGACGCATATCGTCCTGCTTCTTCTCATCGCGGCTGAAGATACGAATCTCGCCGATGTCCGTGCGCAGAAACCTGTTCAACACTGCATTTCCAAAACTACCCGTGCCTCCTGTAATTAGGAGGGTTTTACCAGTAAATACTCCCATAATTGTTTATGTATTCTTTAATTGTTTTATCTATTATTGACACTTTTGGGTCAAAAAAATACTTCATTTCCAAATCTCGTCTTCTTCCAAAGGATGGTACGGACCATCTTTAGCCTCAAAAAGTATTGTTCCTGATTCCAAGCACTTCAAGCTATGCCACTGCCCTTTTTCAATATTCAGAACGACTCCACCAGGAACCATATCCACAGTATCCGTCAGCCGTCCTTCAGAATCATAAAAGTATTCTTCAAAATGCCCACGAATGCATATACACGTTTCCGACGATCCCTTATGTCTGTGAATAGGCATTATTGTACCAGACTCTAAAGCGTTAAGCATGCGTTGAGAATTATCCTCTGCACTATTCCTCATATCTAGATTGCAGCGCAGCCTCTCGGAAGCCTGGGCCTTCTCACTTAACTCGTCTAATATCTCTTTTGTAATAATCATGTTCCCTGATGCTCAATTATTTAGAGTCAGTCCCGTTCTAATCTTCCACAGTTTATGCCACACTATCCAAACAGGCACCCAAAGAGTATCAGAAGGATAATGAGTTAGCAAATGAATGTTATGTGTCAAGATGTTTTTTACTGAACTAAGCTTACCGTTACCATGATTCAATCGCTTATCATGATGGCCAAAGTTCCCCCCATTCATTACTTGCTTCAAAATATACTCACATTCCTTATGGTCAGGCTCCCATAACATCCATTTGTCAGGCATCCCTAACGCTTCTTTCATTACCCACATTAATCCTTTGGCGAACTTCTCCATTCCAAACTCACGTACTGCCTCAACATATTCTTGAGCCATCAACTGAGAATTGTGGACCTTACACAGAACCATATAGTAATCAACAATCTGCCTAAGCCCAACACCCTCATACAAGAAATGCCTATAGATATGCAGCAGGATATAGAATACATTGAACTCCACAGTTGGAGTCGCAATCTCGCCCCCCTGAAATTTAAATCTTGATCCCCGAATCGCTTCTTGATGCTCATAGAACCACTTTTGAAGTTTCCGGTTCTTTCTCAAGTTCAACAACACCTCAACCCGATAATGCATCTCCACCTCAGTGTCTTCCCATACGTTCAGGTGTAAATGCTTATAATCCCAGTCAATATCTTGCTGCCCTATCGCCTTCGCAAAGGCAAGAGACTTTTCGAGACCACAGTCAACGTAAACATCTATATCTCCATTCTGTCTAAGTTGCCTCAACTCGTTATCATATAATTGGGCTATACCTTGACCCTTTAAGATTGAACCTCGCACCTCCTGTTCGGTGAGTTTTTCAAGCAATTCACCACAACGTAAATCCATCAACTTGTTACGTTGTTCTATTATCTGCCCTACCCCGATCCACTGAAGCAACAAAGTTTGCGGTGGTCTTTGTTCTAAAGGCAATTTATCTATTCCATGTAGAAGAATACCAGTTATTGCTTGCCGCTGAGACTCCTTATAAATGTCAGCCCATTCCTTTGCTGAGGGAACTGCACTTAAACTTTCTCTATTTCCTAATGTGATTTGTAAGAGCTCAAAAAACAGCATTACTCAAAGTGCTTCATAATAGCATTGTACGTATGCTCAACAAGGTAATTGTTCTTTAAATACTCATACCCTTTTTCGCCCATCGCCTTTTTATCTGAATGAATCATTTTATTGAGTATTGTAGTGAAGGCCTCAACCGAATTACTTTCACACCAATATCCAAATCCATTTTCTTCCGCAATCCTTCCCATATCCGTATTAGGATCTGTAGCACAAAGTACTGGCATCTTATTCTCAAGATAGCTCAATAATCTAGATGGGAAATTAGGAATCGTGAACCTATGGTCCAAGAAAATAAGGCCAACATCACAATGCTTCACTAACAAATCATAGTCGGTCTTTGGTAACGATTTCATCAATTTCACATTAGCATCATTGTTTCTGTCATACCAGTCAGAAATCAGGCCATAATGGGTACCGGAACCAACGACAACAAAATAACAATCCTCCCTATTCTTATTTGCATTAAGGCATTTCACTAAATAGTCAATACCTTGTGGTTTGCCAAGATTCCCACCATAAATAAAGATGGGCTTATTTGTTGGCAAATTATACTTACTCCTTATATAGTATCTTTCTTCCTTCCCCAGACGTGGCTCCATTTCTTTTTCGCGTAATTCTACCGAATTCGGAGCCACCTCAACCCTTGAAGGAGCAATCTCTGGATTATGCTTCAATACAAACTCAACATTTGCAGGACTCATGCAACCAATAAAATCTGAAGCCGCATAAAGTTTCTTCTCTTTGTTCCTGAAGAACCTGTATAACAGACCTTTTATTCCTGTTGTGCTCATCATCCCGATATCAACCGCATTCTGAGGGAAGATATCTTTGAGCTGTAGATATGTGATAGACTGAGGATTTTGCTTTTTTAAATATCTGACTACATTCGTGAATGTGATTGGAGGTGTGGAATAGGTAATGAGATCAAACTTAACTCCTCCAAGATACTTCTTAATTGCTCTCTTATACTGACTCTCAAGCAACAAAGTGCCTATACCCTTCTCAACAATATTGGTTTTCTGGATGTTGAGCGTCTTCACATTCAGGATATGAACACCTTTACTCTCCACAAGAGAGGTGTCCTTACCCATCTTTCGCTCATAAGGAGTAACTATATACACATTGTGTCCTTCATCTCTGAACTTGCGCATTAGGTCTTGATAAATACCCCGCCCTTCAATGTCAGAGATACGAACCAGTGTAAGAAAGATAACGTTCATTAGATAATAGCGCTCTTGATTGTCTCAACGATATATCTTACATCCTCGTCCTTCACAAAAGGACCGGCTGGCAAGCACATTCCAACCTTGAAGACAGCTTCCGATACCCCATTAACGTACGCAAGAGCATTTTTATATACCGGCTGTTTATGCATTGGTTTCCATACAGGTCGAGCCTCAATTCCTGCCTGATCCATAAACACACGGAGAGCTTCCACATTGTCATTTGGCTGACAGTCTGTAGTAGCACTATCAGCCACATGAATAACACCGGCAGCTCCTCCTACTGCACCCTGAATAATGGTTTTGTATGCATTCTCTTGTCCCTTAATCTTTACTTCCGGATCAATCGTAATCGTGCATAGCCAGTAATTAGAGTCATACTCGCCAGTGGCAGGCTGGCTATGAACCTTTATCCCATGAACATCCTTCAGCAGTTCCTCATAAAGTTTTTGAACGTGCTTATGGTGTGCAATATGATCATTAGCCACCGTCATTTGTCCACGGCCAATACCCGCACAAATATTAGACATACGATAATTGTACCCTATCTTCTCATGCTGGTAGTATGGATAGCTCTCACGATATTGTGTGGCATACATCATTATTTCACGCCACTCATCCTCATTAGCGGTAATAAGAGCACCTCCTCCTGAGGTAGTTATCATTTTATTGCCGTTGAAAGAGAGAACTCCGTACTTACCGAATGTGCCCAACACTTGTCCTTTGAACTTTGAGCCAAAGCCCTCGGCAGCATCTTCTACCACAGGGATGTCATACTTGTTGGCAATCTCCAAAATACTGTTAATCTTGTACGGCATACCGTATAAAGCTACAGGAACAATGGCCTTGGGCTTCTTGCCCGTCTTAGCAATACGATCCTTTATGGCTTCTTCAAGAAGCTCAGGATCCATATTCCAGGTATCCTTCTCGGAATCGATGAATACCGGTGTCGCACCAAGATAAGTAATAGGGTGTGAACTTGCACAGAAAGTAAAGCTCTGCACACACACCTCATCCCCAGGGCCAACACCGCAGGCAATCAGTGCCAAATGAACAGCAGCAGTACCTGCTGATAATGCTACTACCCGCTTATTCTTCCCAACGAACTCTTCAAGGTCTTTTTCGAATCCGTTTACGTTTGGACCCAGAGGCACTACCCAATTAGTATCAAAAGCCTCTTTAATATACTTCTGTTCAAGACCTGCCTCACTCATGTGAGCAAGGCATAGATAAATTCTGTTTGCCATATATTTATATTTCTAACTATTCGTGGAATTTGATCGGTTTAGCTGGTATTCCTACAGCGGTACATTTTGCGGGTAGTGTTTTGGCAACGACTGCACCAGCTCCTACAATAGTATAATTTCCTATTTCAATTTTATTGATAATCTTGGCGCCCGTACCTACATATACACCTTCGCCAATAGTCACCTCACCTGAGATGTTGACCGACGGCATAAAGGAAGCATAATCCTTGATAATTGAATCGTGTCCAACTGTACACTGTAAGTTCAAAATAATAAAGTCTTTAATTTTGACGTTGGTAGTAATCATCACACCGGCACAAAAGATACCGCCCTTCCCTATTTCAACAAACTCTTTATCACCTATCCAAACGGAAGGATGAATCAGTGTAGGATAATCTACTAGGGGATTCGTTATCTTGTCTATAATCTTCTTCTTGATAACCGGACTGCCTATTGATACTGCAAGACTGATAGGTGTTGGCCAATTATTCAAGTCCTCGGTCTTCCCTAAGTTAGTATAACCATTTACCATAATTCCCTTCTCATAACCGTCATCGAAGAAACCAATGATGTTCCATATTGGTTCTTCCTTGTTGATGTCTTTGATTAGAGCAAGTACTTCACGACCAAAGCCACCTACTCCAAAGATTGCTATATCTTTCATTCAAATTAATTATGTCCGTTAAAAGCTTCCATTGTCGCGGCTGTTGCAGAGTTTATATCCTTCCGCATCAGTACGTTTTTGATGGTTATGAATATAACCCTAATGTCCGTCCATAGAGTACAGTGATCCACATACCACACATCCAGTTTAAACTTCTCTGTCCAGCTGATAGCATTACGACCATGGCACTGAGCCCAGCCACTAATACCAGGTCTAACCTCATGACGTCGAGCCTGTTCCGGAGAATATAATGATAAATATTGTGGTAATAAAGGTCTTGGTCCTATCAATGCCATATCACCCTTAAAAACATTAATGAGCTGTGGAAGTTCATCGATGGAAGTACTCCTCACAAACTTCCCAACTTTGGTTAAACGCTTCCCATCAGGCAAAAGTTTACCCTCAGCATCTCTCTCGTCCGTCATGGTCTTGAACTTGATGACTTTGAATATCTTCGCATTTTTGCCTGGACGCTCTTGAAGGAAGAATGAACCAGCTCCTTTGTTCGCAAAATAAAGCCAAATAGCGATGATTATCAAAAACCATCCGATAAGCAATAGGGCAATAAAAGATATTATTAAGTCAAAGACTCGCTTAAAAAAATGTTTATACATAGACTAATGTTTGCGTTTGGTACTATCCCCATATACTTCTATAGGTCACACACGGCCAAAAACCTTCTTTTTGAGGGCTTTATCGCTTTCTTCATACCGAAGTAGATACTTCTGGAATTATCTGTTCTGTTTTATGTCTTTTATAAACTTTCCCATATTCTAGTTAGTTTATCCCATACGATGGGCATAGAATATTGTTCATTTACACGTTTTTGAGCGTTCATTCCACAATAAGTGGCATACTCCTCATCTACTATCATTTTCTTGATGGCTTCGTGGAGTGCTGCGACGTCATGTGGCTTTACGCAGATTCCACAATTGCCTTCATGCTTTATATCAAGCATTTCAGGTATAGCTCCAACATCAGTCGTTATTATAGGACATCCGCAAGCCATACTTTCGAGAATAACATTAGGAAATCCTTCTGTGTAGGTAGGCAACACAAAAACTGTACATCGCTTCATCTCCCTTATAACTAGATCATAGGGTTTCTCTCCTTGAATAACAATATTTGCCACGCCACATTCTCTCGCTTTTTTCCCCATCTTTTCCAAAATTTGTTCATTGATTGGTCCAATAAAATTCACGGTAATATTCTCAATCCCCCTACTTGCCTCTATTAATTCAAAAATGCCTTTTTGAGGATAGCACTGACCAACAAATAGCACATAACCTTTTTGTCTCTCTTCCTTTCTTTCTGAGATAACACTCAGAACGTCTGGAGCAATCGGATTGGGTATGTTTTGCACATTTTCATATCCTTCTGACAGTAACACCTTGTAAGACCTTTCATCAATGGTTATTACAACATTGGCCATTTTAACCACCTTTTGCAATAATTTCCATTCCCAGTTGTTTTGTTCCTTCAATTCTGGTATTCTTCCAAATCTGAAATGGACAATGGATGCAACATGGAAGTGCTGGGAAATCTTCAACATCAGAAGATCTTTAAGAAGTCCCCACGATGCACTGCTACAGATATGAACAATATCAAATCGTTCTCTTCTAAGGTATTTTATCTGATTGTTTATGATACCCAGATAATTGTAAATGCCAACAACAAACCTCCTAATTTTATTCTGATTATTGAAACTATTAAAAAGTGGTGTCGGTTCAGGGAGTACTTCTATAAAGATGTCTTTCGTAGGCAGTTTTTGCCAATATTTTATTAGGTGTCCCGTCCATCTCGCAATACCCCCAGCCTTTTTTATTGGTGCCACCAATAGTATTCTTTTCATACTTTGTTATTCTTATTTCCAATATACACTGGATGGATGTACCTTCCTTTCGCTCTCTGGTGGTATAACCATATATTCTCCATACATCTGGGTCAAATAACTATGACTATCGTTTGGCCCTGAAAAAGCATGCCCCTCAAAAAGAACCTCACTGGGCTCGTCAAACTGTCTACTCTCCGTATACTCTTTTTCAATCCCTTCACCAAAAATAATAATTCCACTGTGTGATGTTGGTTTCCTATTGTATTTCTGCGCAAACTCGCTGTATTTCTTCAAGTAATATTTATATCCTTTGTACTTACATACAATCATTATAGGGATTCGACCTAAAAAATTGAAAACAGACCTACTTGGTGCCCTGAAAGATCGTATCGCCATTCCCCATTGTGTTCTGATTTGCTGGCTTGTATCATAAAACGCTGCCGCTTCAGTATAGTCATCGGGCAGTTTGTCTATGACAAAAACATCAATATATACACCGTATGGTTGCTTCTCTATCTGTCCATACTCCTGATGTAATAGGGTCCTATCATCATACAACTTTCCAAGAGGTGCGAAATAGCGTGAGTCAGTTTCCATAGAGGCAAATTTATAATAGGGATGTAAGGTGTTATCCCATAAAGAAACAAACTTTTCATATTCTCCTCGCTTCATCATTACATCCACATCGTCATCCCACGGTATAAATCCTTTATGACGTACCGCGCCAAGCAGTGTTCCATAAGCTAACATGAACTTTATCTGGTTCTGCTCACAGAACTCTTTAAAATGTAATAATACGCCAAAGGCTATGCCTTGTCTTTCCTTTATGCTTTCAATTTTTCTCATTTTGCAAGTTCCAAAAAAATGTTGGATATTTCGCTGATATATTTGTCATCTGAGAAATATCTGTCAAAGACTTTCTTGTACTCTGCCAATACATCGGCGTTGTCAATATCTTTTTTCATCATACTTAAAACACCGGACAAATCATTCGTTTCCATGTTCCAGGGTATCGCATAATTCATATCTTCACTCTGTAGCTTGAACGATTTGATACTATCGCCGAATATAGGTATCAAACCACATGATAGGTAGGATGATATTTTTGTCGGTGTGCTGACTTTATTAACAGGGTTGTCTTTTCTAATCACAAAACCAAATTTAGCAGAGGCTAGGACTTGGGGAAGTTCTTCCTTGGCAACGAAGCCAATTTCATAGTTTTGTATTCCTCTTTTTTCTATTTTCTTTGTTGCGGTTGCTTTATCTTTAGTCAGAATCAGAAGTTTTGTATCTGGGGTGATTTCTTCTATCCTCCTGTATATATCCAACATCTCGTCAAAGCATTGCCATTCTGCCAAACCACCGGCATATACGAACACATTGTTTTTGTATTTTTCCTTCGGTGTAAAGGCAGTTTCGTCAAGATAGGCGTTATAGCAAGGGAACACCATTGATTTTCCTTGAAACGACATCTTATATTTCTCATTATAGTGTTCTTCCATCGCCTTACTCACGAAAGCAATGAACTTTGAACTTTTAAGCGCATATTTCTCCATAACAGACAGCACCTTCAATCTTAGTTTGCTCTGATGTCGCATATAAGATTCCTCTGGTATTATTCCTTGTACCCAAAAGAATATCTTCTTTTTTCCACGAACGTATAAACCGATAACATCACTAAGGGTTGTCGCAACATAAATATCAAATTTAGAACCTTTCTTTTTGCAGAAAGCTAGGTCTACACCATCAAATACTTCGCATCCGCATTTTGCAGCAGCTGCATTCATAATATCGAAGTTATGGGATGTCACAGTTGCATTACATGACTTCCTCAGCAAAAATATTTTTGGCATATTGTTTTGTTGAATATAATAAAAAGATATACAATGGCCATTGTTCCATCATAAATACAGATGAAGAAAACATTGGCACTACAATTACTACGATAAGCATTTTATATCCCCAAAAGACATTTTCCCTCCATAAGATTAACAACCACCAAAAGAATAACAATAACCCAATTATTCCAGAATAAATTAGAATGCCAGCAATAGAATTAAAATACTCAAAATTTTCTATATAGAAAAAATTATATGCGGCACTTTTTTTTGCAGAAAAATAACTTTCCGCATTTCTCCACCCTATACCAGTCACCATATCTCTTAAATCCATCTGAGAAAACAAGGCAAAACCCCGATAAACTCGAGCATCAGCTCTACTTTCGGTCGTATTAGACTCCTTTACGAAGAGGCCATAAGTCATTGACTCAAAGTATGAAGTTCTCGGTATTATTACAAGGGCTGCTGCTACTATTACTCCACCAACTAGATATTTAACAAAGGATGCTTTTGAAAAATAGCGATGTATTATGTAAAAACCATAAATTGCGACCAACAATATCATACCGTTACCGGAACGTGAAAGTAACAATGCAGTTGTCAATATTATACATCTGCGTAATGAACTTTTATTATTCACTCCCCATAATGAAATAGCCAATGCAGGAGCAACATAAAGTGCAAAGTGACTTGGTTCAGTAAAAACAGATGAAGCTCTTAAAAGACGACCTTCGCTAATTGACATGAATTCTGTTCCTGTTACATAAAAATCCAAAAAAGGAATGAAGCCACTTAATCTAATTCCAAATGGAATTAATAATAATTGAAATATTAAAAGATAAGAGAATAATTCTGACAGTATTAAATAATATCGAAAAATATAATTCGAGCTATTAACGTTGCTTATTACGAAAAATAGAATTATTGTGTATTCAACAAATTGAACAAGTGCTCGCATATCGGAGCTATATCCACCAGCAATAGGAACAAATAATGAAACCAATAATATATAAATGGATAAATTAAGGTATCTTCTTAGATCCTTTGTCGTTTTATTCCTTTTTTGGCAATATTCAATTAGGGCAATTGGGAACACCATGAACAATAATATAGCATGACCTAAATTATTAATTAAAATAGGAAATGCATATATGTTGGCAACCGGTAGAATAGCAATCAGAAATGAAAGTAGTTTCCGTCGACTCATAATGTTCTAATCCTTCTTTTCGTCAGTATATTATGTCTCTGGTAAAAATGAATCGTATCTTTTTACACAGAAATCAATCAATGCGCCCCTTAATACTACAAAGAAATCCTCAATATCCTTAACGTCAATCGTACCTAACGAACAAAGGCGGAAAGTATTGGTTGTAGTAATCTTCCCAGGATAGATAGTAAAACCACGTTCATAGCAGTAATCGTGTACCTTCTCAAAATCCCAGTTAGGATCGTCCGGATACTTCACAGAAACCACAAGGCCAGACTCAATCTTAGGATCAATCACTGTCTCAAAGCCCAGTTCCTTAACACCCTTACGAATTGCCTTATATACCCTACGATGACGAGCAAACTTGGCTTCTTCACCGACCTCAAAGTACTCTTTCAAAGCCTGAATAGTAGCATAAATAGTCTGTACTGGGGGTGTAAAGTGCATTTCGCCAGTTTTCTCAAAGCATTCGTACTGCATATAGAGGTTGCAATAATAGGAACGTGTCGGATAGTTCTTAGATGATTCAATGATATCCCTGCGTCCAATGACGAATGAAAGACCAGACATAGCCATCAATCCCTTCTGGGCTGAAGCCATGCAGAAATCAACATTATCCTTCACCATATCAAAAGGAACCATTCCAAGGCTGGAAGTTGTATCAGAGATAAAGATAGCTCCATACTTATGTGCCAAAGCGCCAATCTCACGGATAGGGTTCAAAACACCTGTACCAGTCTCATGATGACAACAATATACAACAGCCACATCAGGATTCTCTTTCAAAGTCTTTTCCACATCAGCCAAATTGGGCTGTTCAAAGACACTTGATTTGAGGTCAATGTGTGGGATGTGATACATCTGGCATACCTCAACAGCACGGCTGTTATAAGCACCATTATTCACAACCAGAATCTTCTTTCCTTCCGGAACTAAAGAGTTGATGCAAATATCAATATTGATAGTACCCGAGCCGCAGAAGAGAACCGAAGTGTATTCGGGTTCCGGCGCATGAGCGACTTTACACAGGTCACTTCGTAAACCTTTCATTAGTCCAGCAAACTCTTTCTCACGCGGACAGATATCAGGAACCACCTGAGCTAGTTTCACACTATCCGTGGTCGTTGCAGGCCCCGGGTTCAACAACACATTGCGCTTAATCTTTATATCTTTCAATTCCATTGTCTTATTTCTTGAGGAAATCCATTAATGCTTCTTTATTCTGAATAGGTGTAGTTGTAGGTCTGCCAAGATCTTTGCGATTGCCCTTCTTGACTTTGACCTCCACAAGGACAGGCCCTTCTGCAAGATTCTTCAATGCAGCTACCAACTCTTCCTTATTATCCACAGAGATAGTTGCCTTATAGCCAACAGCCTTAGCAACAGCAGGCAGGTCAATCTTTAAACCAACCGTAGGCTGACCACCAACACTATCATGAGCACCATTATTGAATACCACATGCACATAATTCTTGGGAGCCTTGTTGGCCACAATAGCCATAGAACCCATGTGCATAATGGCAGCACCATCACCATCAAAGCACCACACCTTGCGGTCAGGCTTTGCCATTGCAATACCAAGAGCAATCTGAGAGGCATGGCCCATAGAACCAACGGTCAGGAAGTCACGCTCGTGACCTTGGTTCATAGCAGCACGGTACTCAAAGAGTTCACGGCTAATCATACCGGTAGTGCTAACAATGCAATCCTTCTCACCAAGAGCAGCGGCCACGGTCTGGATAGCCTCTTCACGACTCATGATAAGGTCGTTCTTTTCTACATTCTGGAGCTTATAGTCCTCAAAGGTATCCTTCTCAATCACCAAAGCATAGACATCCTTTTTCTTAAGGGCGTCAATGGCCTTGGCAATCTGCTTTTCAGCTTTATCCTCTTCTTTGCTCAACACATCGAAGTTGATACCCATCGTGTTCAGCAGACCGGTGGTAACCTTGCCCTGTTTTACGTGCTGGGGCTCATCATGAACACCAGGGCGGCCACGCCAGCCAATCAGTAGGAGAACCGGGATGTTGTACACCTCAGGATCAGTAAGTGAGGCCAGCGGGTTAATGATATTACCCTCACCACTATTTTGCATATACACACAGGCGGGCTGGCCAGTTGCCAGATAATGACCGGCAGCAAGACCTACTGCTGCACCTTCATTGGCGGCAATGATGTTATGCTCTGCATCACAATGGTCTGTGATATATGCACAGATGTTCTTCAACAGACTGTCGGGCACACCAGCGAAGCAGTCAATACCGTTCTCTCTAAGTTTCTCTATAAAGAATTCAGGTCTAATCATGGCTTACTTCTTTTTAGTACCGGGAATGAGGTTCAAGATCTGTTTAATAGGCATGCAGTATTCCTCAGAAGCCTCCTGGCAACGGGTAGTCTCAAGAATACGCTCTGCACACTTCACCATTGCAGGATAAGCAGAACGCAACATGTGGTTAGCATAAATCACAATGTTGATACCCCACTCTGCAAGCTCAGCTTCAGTGAATTGACCATAGGTAGTAGGAACAGCCACAATAGGAGTATGATTGTCTACCTCACGGAAACGCTGGCAGAACTCCTTGATGTCCTGACCGTCCTTGTTCTTAGAGTGAATCATGATACCGTCAGCACCTGCAGCCACATAAGCATGGCAACGCTCCAGAGCATCCTCAACAGGCTTTCCTGCAATCAGAGATTCACATCGGGCAATAATCATGAAGTCACGGGTAACCTGTGCTTCCTTACCAGCTTGGATCTTCGAGCAGAAACCCTCAATGGTATCCTGTGTCTGAACAGCATCAGTACCAAACAGGCTGTTCTGCTTCAAACCCACCTTATCCTCTATGATAACTGCGGACACACCCAAGCGCTCCAGAGTACGTACTGTGAACACAAAGTGCTCAGTCTTGCCACCAGTATCACCATCATAGATAACGGGTTTGGTGGTAACTTCCAGTGAGTCGTTCAGGTCGTGCAGACGGGTTGTTAAGTCAACAGCCTCAATATCAGGCTTACCCTTGCTAGTTGAGTCAGTCAGTGAACTAGCCCACATACCATCAAACTCACGGATTTCATTACCCACTTCAACCTTGGTGTGCTCAATGATAAGACCGGTCAGACCACAGTGAGACTCCATAATGCGGACAATAGGCTTGGCCGTAATCAAGCGACGGAGGCTCTTCAAGCGTGCTTGGGGGGTAGTTCCCAATGATTCCAGTTCATCTGCAAGACCAGAGGATGTAATACCCTTAGTATAAGGAATTTCAATCACCTTACCGCCAAGGCCTTCCATCACCTTGAACACTTCATCACGGATGTACTTATCTGGTCCTTCCAACCAATCATCACCATGAATGATATAGTCGGGTTTGTATTTCACCAGATTGGGCACATAGCTCCAATCGTCCTGGGGCACTACATCAGATACTCCATGAATTGAGCGAACCACGGTTTCACGCTGTTCGTATGTCAGGTAAGGAAGACGTTTGTGCGTTGCAATAGCCTTGTCCGTGTAAAGCCCAATGATTACATCTCCGTACTTGGCACCCTCGTTAATGATATTGATAAGGCCAGGGTGCATAATGTCGGCTATCATGCCGAGATAGACTTTCTTTGCCATATTATTGAATTTTGTTATTTATACTTGAATGTTTTCTTCTGCGTATTTAAGGTCTTGTTCGTCATCAATCTCATACCATTGCAAATCGTTCAACTTAAGAACGTGCATGGGAGTAATTCTCTGAGATACATCCAGCAACTGGAACTCATAACCTAACTTAGGTTTCTCATCTACAATCTTTTCATACTCTGAACAAAGTATCTTGTAGAATGAATTGCTGATTTTATGAATACCGACCAACTCCCCGGAAGGCGTAATCTCATCTTTATTCACAGAACAGTTAATCAACTCGCACTTTTCGTTCATCTGCACATAATACTGATCCTGGAACTTTGTAACTGGAGTAATCAGCATTGCAGAGTCAAATGCACAATTAATCAGCTCGGTAACAGCCTTCTTTTCAAACACCAAATCTGACTCAAACAGCAGGAAATCATTCTCCCCTATTGCCTCACGGCAATTCCAAAGGGTGTACATGCTGTTAGTCTCTGCAAAACGGGGAGAGAAAACACATTGCACCCTACCAGGATACTCCTTCTCTAATGCCTCGTACCATTCCTTGTGATAGCCGGTACCTATGATAATCTTTTCAATACCGGCATCAAACATTGTTTCAATGGCACGTATCACCATTGGTTTCCCATTGAATGGAATGAAACCTTTGGGTTTCAGCTCTGTTTGTTCACCAAAGCGGGTGCCCATGCCCGCTGCCATTATAACAGACGTATTTATCATATTATTTTGTTTAGCATTTTAAAAAACCATAATTCTCTACTATTGAGAGTATTCGCCCCAACAGAATTATCTTGAAGAAGTCTGATAAAATCGTTTATGTTATAAGCATTTCTTACATTTAAAAATTGCCTTTCTACCAATAAATTAAATTCATCATCCTCCAATGCTAACAAATAGGATAATATGCCTTCGAATGGCTTTTCATCCATTTTATCAAAGAGCAACCATTCAACTTTATCAAGGAACAAAGCCGAAACGACCAGATCGTTTGTATACGAACGAACCGGCACCGCTAAAACTTTATTAATAGAGGCATCTAATAACATAGTACCCATACCTAACGCCAAATCACACTGAGAATAGAAGTTACCTATTTCGGAATAAGGTAAGCTCCTTATATATTCTATTTTCCCTCTGTTATTAGTTGGTAAACAATTCAATTTTTCTTCTACAAGCACGCGCCCCGGCCCATCGCCAACAAGAATTAGACGGATATCATAAACGTTTGATAACTCACATATTTTATCAATAAGGCCAAGGACATAGCCCTTCATAGGAAATTCCATTCTACACATTGTGCCTATTGTGAAAGGTTTATGCCGTTTTATCACTTTAAAATCCTCAGGCAGCAAATTGGGAATATTTATCGGAAGTAGTTGTACTATTGATGGTAAATTACCAATTCTTAAATTTTTCTTGGTCTCCATTAATGATATGTCATCCATAAAAACGATAGAACGATTAACCATCAATGTACTCACCAATTTTCTATATTTAAGACGTTGAAATACAGGTATTATAGTGCGTCTAAATTTGTTAAGTTGTAATGAAGGTGGTATTGAAAAAGCGTAGTCGTGAACAACATAATAGATAACTCTTTTAATCTTATCACATTTATTTCTCAACGTACTAATTGCAACGTATTCCGCTATGCTATAAGTGAGAAAACAAAATGATTTATATTTGTTCTTAATACTATCAAACTGTTTTGTAAAACTAATATCTTGAACGCAAACAATCTCATCTACAACTCTCTCCATCAAAGCATAATTCTGGGGTGCGTTGTTCTCGCAACATAAATAGACGCACCTTCCCCCTTCTTGTTTAATGTATTCAAATAATCTAAGCGACAGTGTTCCAGTACCACCACTTACGCCCTCTCTTGCTATGATAAAACACTCTTCTTTAGCCATTTATTTATTATTCTTCAATATTCTTTTTACCATCGATTTTAAATCCATGCGATTATCCAATTCTTTAATAGAATACGCTAATGATATTATAATAAGAATTGACCCAACAGGGTATAAAAAAAAAGCAAAATGAAAGCGGCTTACCCCAAAGCAGATTAAAAGCAAAACTGTCTGTATGAAAAAAATCTTTTTTAGTTCGTTTGAAAAACAGTAATTGTACCGCTTTTGTGCAATTAAATAGACCTGTATAAAATATATTAAATAGCTTAGTGTAAAAGAAATTCCCAGACCAGATAACCCGAAGAGTTTATAACCAATCAGATTTAGTAATAAGAAGTATATGTTAGTTATGGTCTCATTAATTACAAAAAGCTTTGACTCGCCCTTTGCTATGAACTGAAAGGCGATAAGCCAAGAACCTAATTTAAAAATCATACCAACAGCTGCAATTGATATGAAGCTATTAGCTCCCAAAAACTGTTCGGAATAAAGAATCCGAACAATAATGGGCATGAAAATAATACAAATCAACAGCAACGGAGCCATAATTAATACCGCTACTTCACCTTGCTGATTCACAGTAGCAGTAGTAAGCTTATTATCATTATTCACAGCCGCTAATCTAGGATAATAATCTGTCCCAATCGCTGTAAAAATCATACCTACGTAAGTATTAATTATTGTAAATCCCGCTGTATATAAACCCACTGCTTCAGTTCCGGTTTCAGATCTGATAAACCACCTTAGGGCATATGCACAACCTAAAACAAGAATACTACTCCAACTCATAGCAAACCCCATCTTTAGCATTCCTTTACCATGAAGAATGGTTTCTTTTATAGTTAATTTGACTGGAGGTAAAGAAATATGCCTTGCATACAACCAAGAAAGGAAAAGAAGAGTTAGTGAATTAAGTATCAATGTTGGTACAATACCTTCTATTCCATACAAATAATATAAAGGAACAGAAACTAAAAGACTTAATGTGGAACCAATGGCGGAAGCTTTTGCCAGCTGGCCTAATCGTCTCATCCCTTGTAACAAGACCTTTTGTCCTGCACAAATTTGATCTATCAGTAATGTTATAGACAGAATGATAAAAGGCACAATATGCTTCTTGTCGCCAAAAGACGTCTCACTAAGCATCGGAGAAAACAGGATAACAGCCATAACGCCCAGAAGACCGGTACACCATACTAATCTTCGCAGAGTCTTAACAATTATGGCTACCCTACTTAAATCACCGCTTCCATTTACCTCAGACACATCTCTTACGGCACTAGACGACAAACCCATGGCTGTAACGCTTTGTACAAATAGAAGTGCAGATTGATAAAGGCCTTGGATTCCAACGCCCAAAGGCCCCAAAAGTACAGCAATAAATTTGCTTTTTACAACACTAACAAGTATCTGATACACTTGGACACCTCCAAATAATGAAGTTGCCTTAAATATACCTTTATACGAAGTTAGTTGTTCTTTATTATTTGCTTCAGTCACAGAATAGCTATTTGAAACAATTAATAACACGAATAATAGTAGTTACATCATGTTCTGTTATTGTCGGGCCAATCGGCAAACTTAATTCGGTGTCATGAATCTTCTCTGTAATAGGAAGAGACAATTGCGGAATATTCCAATCCTCTTTTGCATAGCATTCCTGCTTAAAAGGAGGAATGGGATAATGAATCACGGTACCAACACCATTTTCCTTGAGATAGGCCTGCAACTCATCACGACGTTCGCATAAAACAGGGAAAAGATGATATACATTCTGGTCATCAGCGAGACGGTCGGGCAATGTGATCAATGGATTTTTGATGCCTTCATAATAGAGCTTAGCCATTGCCTTGCGATGAGCATTGTCCTCATCCAAATACTTGAGCTTTACATCAAGCACGGCTGCATGGATTTCATCCAAGCGGCTATTACGACCAGCATACTTGAACACATACTTCTTTTGGGAGCCATAGTTGGCCAAAGCACGCACAGCTGCAGCCAGTTCAGGATCGTTGGTAGTAACAGCACCACCATCACCTAGTGCTCCAAGATTCTTACCAGGATAAAAGCTATGACCAGCTGCATCACCAATAGAACCAGTCCTACGTCCATCAGTATGCTTGCAACCGTGTGCCTGGGCATTATCCTCTACCAACTTCAGATTGTACTTCTTGCACAGTTCACCAATCTTATCTGTATAAGCATTACGTCCATAGAGGTGAACAATCGCAATTGCCTTAGTCTTAGGAGTGATAGCGGCCTCAATCAGGTCATCATCTATCTCCAGAGTGTTGAGTTTTGGTTCAACCAGAACTGGTTTCAAGCCATTTTCAGTAATGCCAAGAATAGTGGCAATATATGTGTTTGCCGGAACAATCACCTCATCACCCGGCTGCATCACCCCCATCTCGATGTATGCACGGAATATCCAGATAAGAGCATCCAGACCATTTGCGCACCCGATACAATACTGGGAACCTATATAATTGGCATAATTCTCTTCAAAACGCTTATTCTCTTCGCCCTGAAGATACCAGCCGCCTCGTACTACCCGTAATACGGCCTCTTCGATTTCAGCTCCATGTTGAGCCGTAACGTCCTTTAATGAAAGAAATGGAATAATGTTCATTGCTATTGAATATCTTTAAAATATTTTGCGGGACTACCCATCCAAACCTGATTATCTGGAATGTCTTTTGTTACAATACTGCCTGCTCCAACAAGACTATTGACACCAACCGTAACTTTCGGAAGCAAAATAGCACCAGCACCAATTGTTACACCTTTTTTAATGTGTGGGCCACAAACATGGTCTTCATTATAAGCCTCTCTACCCATAGTGTTATCATTAGTTGAAGACACCAATACACTGATGAATACATCGTCCTCAACAATCATATCACCGGTAATATGCGAATTATCCATAATTTTTACTCGATTACCAATCATTGTATTATAATTCACACTAACATTACGACTAATGATACAATAGTCACCCACTTTACATTCTTCACGAATTGAACAATAGTCACCCAAAAGAGTGTGTGCACCTATAGTGGTTCCCGTATACAAAACAACCGATGGACAAAGAATAGTATATTCGCCAACTTCCAAAGGAGCATATTCCATTTTCAGTTGTCTTGCGACCGATCCAGGAGATGTTGGCAACTTACCTAACACGCAATGGTCATAAATTTCAACATTGTTACTAATAATTGTATTAGGATAAATCACTACATAGTCGTGAATAATGACATTGTCACCTATTTCAACATTATCATGGATAATTGCTGTATTTGCGATTTTCGCAGCACTACTAATCTTATTCATATCAAATTAATTCTTTATGTTTAATCTTTGCAAATCCTGAAATACATTGATGTTTTTCACCATCAACGAGCGTTGTTGAAAACACCGCGTTGTGCTTTTCTTTTATTATCTCTGTGACTTCTACTCTGGCAACATACTCCACATTTGGAAATACAGGAGCCAAAAACTTTAAGTCTTGCGATAAATATATTGTTCCTTCGCCAGGAAACTTGGTGCCAAAAATCTTGGAAAAAACTGATGCAGCCAACATACCATGAACTATAGTTCCTCCAAAAATTGAAGATTTTGCATATTGTTCATTGATATGAATCGGATTAAAATCGCCCGAAACTCCCGCAAATATTTTTATATCCTCTTTTGAAAAAGATATTATCTCTTCGTAGAAATCCCCAATTTTAATCATTTTTGAATTAGCTTTAAATAATCATCATAATCACGAATATAATCCTCTTTCTCATAGCCATGAGATGCCAATACCAAACAAATGCTTCCTGATGAAAAACCTTGTTCCGCAGCCCATATCCCAGGTGGAACATGGAGCCCATAGAAGGGTCGGTTCAACAAAACAGTTCTTTTATTTACGCCATCATCAAGAGCAACCTCAAATGCCCCACTAGCTGCAATCAGGAACTGATGGCACTGCTTATGAGCATGGGCACCACGACTCTCACCGCCAGGGATGTCATAACTATAAAACACACGCTTTACATCGAAAGGAAGATGAACGTTGTTATAAACATATGTCAGATTCCCTTCCGGGAAATGATTCTTAGGCAACTCAATGAACGAGCAGTCATAGACAGTTGGTTTCTTCTTTTCCATCATTTCACAAGCTTTAGAAATACATCATAATCCCTTATATAATCATCCGCATCATATTTCGTGGAGGAAAGGACCAGCGCCAATGAATTGGTTGAAAAGTTCTCCATTTCACGCCACATGCCTTTGGGTACATACAAACCATTATATGAGCGATTCAGAGAGAAAGTCTGTTTCACCTTTCCATCATCAAGGATGACATCAAAGCTTCCACTTAAGGCGACTATAAACTCCTGATTCTCTTTATATGCGTGACCGCCACGTTTTTCGCCACCTGGCACATCATAAATCCAATACGTTCTCTCTATCTTGAAAGGGATATCCTTCAACTCCTCAATCACCGACAGATTACCCCTTGGATCAGAAATCTTAGGTAATTGTATAATCCTTGGTTCTTCCATATTACTTTGCTAATGTTCGTGAGTTAATCTCTTCCTTCATCTCATCAATCACCTTGAGGAGGTACTGTCCATACTGATTCTTCAACATGGGCTTGGCAAGCTCACGCATCTTCTCCTCAGAAATCCAACCATTACGATATGCTATGCCTTCTAAACAGGCGACTTTCAGACCCTGGCGCTTCTCAATGACTTCTACAAAGGTACTTGCCTCTGCTAGGCTGTCATGAGTACCGGTATCAAGCCATGCAAATCCGCGGCCGAAGACTTGAACTTTCAGTTCACCATCGTTCAGGAACTCCTGATTAACAGTGGTGATTTCCAGTTCACCACGTGCACTAGGTTTGATATGCTTCGCCACATCAACCACCTTATTGGGATAGAAGTAGAGACCCACAACAGCATAGTTGGATTTAGGCTCCTTAGGTTTTTCCTCAATACTGAGGCAGTTACCTTGTTTGTCAAACTCAGCTACGCCATAACGCTCTGGATCTGATACCCAATAGCCAAAGACAGTTGCCTTATTATTCTTCTCCGCATCTTCTACGGCCTTGCGGAGAAGACCAGTGAAGCCGCTTCCATAGAAGATATTATCTCCCAGCACAAGGCAAGCAGAATCATTGCCTATAAACTTTTCACCTATGATGAATGCTTGAGCTAAGCCGTCTGGTGAGGGTTGCTCTGCATACTCAAAGTGTACACCGTAATCAGAGCCGTCACCAAGCAAGCGCTTGAACCCAGGCAAGTCGTATGGAGTAGAGATAATGAGTATATCTCTAATCCCCGCCAGCATCAAAGCACTGATGGGATAATACACCATCGGTTTGTCGTAAATAGGTAGCAATTGCTTGCTCACACCTTTAGTGATTGGATAGAGGCGGGTGCCGGAACCTCCGGCTAGTACTATTCCTTTCATATATTTGAGATTTATTTGTTCTGGCAGGCAGTATCGAACTGCAAACTTTCGTTCCACCTGTGCTGCCAGAAATAATTATTTACAGTCTGCCGTCAACAATACTTCTATCAAGCGTGCACTTCACATCAAAGATTACATGCTTTTCCTTAAGCAATGCAGGGACATCAAGACCCTCAAACTTCTTGTGAGCCACAGCGGCAATAGCAGCATCAAATTTCTCCGTAGGCAGCTCATTCACCACCTTGATACCATACTCATGCTCAACAATAGCAGGATTAGCCCAAGGATCATAAACAGTAATGTTAAGGTTGTACTCCTTCAGAGCCTTATAGATGTCAATAACCTTAGTATTACGAACATCCGGGCAGTTCTCCTTAAAGGTGAAGCCTAGGATAATGATATTAGAGTTCAGAACCTGAATACCTTTCTTCAGCATCAACTTGATGGTCTCTGTTGCCACATACTCACCCATGCCGTCATTCATACGACGGCCAGCAAGGATGATCTCAGGGTTGTAACCGTGACGTTGAGCGCACTGAGCCAAATAGTAAGGGTCAACACCAATGCAGTGACCACCTACCAGACCAGGACGGAAAGGAAGGAAGTTCCACTTTGTGCCAGCTGCTTCAAGAACATCAAGGGTATCAATACCCATCTTGTTGAAGATCTTAGAGAGCTCGTTTACGAATGCGATGTTGATGTCACGCTGGCTGTTCTCAATAACCTTAGCAGCCTCAGCGACCTTGATGGTGGGAGCCAAGTGAGTACCAGCAGTAATCACTGAGCTGTAAACCTCGTTGATGTACTTACCAATCTCAGGTGTAGAGCCGGAGGTGACTTTCTTGATATGCTCTACCGTGTGCTGCTTGTCGCCAGGATTGATACGCTCAGGAGAGTAGCCACCATAGAAATCAACATTCATCTTCAGGCCTGACACCTTCTCAACGACAGGGATGCATTCATCTTCAGTAACGCCAGGATAAACGGTGGATTCGTAAACCACTACATCACCCTTGCTAATGACTTTACCAACAGTTGTTGAAGCTCCAACAAGTGGGGTCAAGTCAGGATTGTTATCAGCATCTACTGGAGTAGGAACGGCAACAATGTAGAAGTTGCAATCCTTAATCTTCTCAATGTCGCTGGTGCAGATAAAACCATGATTCTTGATAGCATCCTGCAGGATGTCATCAGCGACTTCAAGTGTTGCATCGTGACCAGCCATCAAGGCCTCACAACGCTTCTGGTTCATATCAAATCCCACAGTGGGATACTTCGTTGAAAACAGGCGAGCAAGGGGAAGACCCACATAGCCCAGACCAATGACACAAATCTTTGTCTCTTTCATTGCTATATGTACTTTATAATTATTTACAAATTTGCTTTATACCATTCGATTGCTTCTGCAAGTCCCTTTGCAAAGTCATACTGGGGATCGTAACCCAACAAACGTTTTGCCTTGCTAATGTCTGCATTGGAGTGCTTAATGTCGCCAGCACGGTCAGGGCCAAAGTGAGGCTCAATGTTTTTACCCAAAGCCTTAGTCAATTCGTAATAAATATCAATCAGATATTCACGACCACCGTATGCCACATTGAAAGATTCACCACTTGCTTCATCAGGGGCCAAGCAGGCTTTAAGATTGGCTTCAATAACATTTTCTACATACGTAAAGTCACGGCTCTGTTTGCCATCACCATTGATTGTGGGCTGCTCATCGTTCAAGAGTTGCTTTATAAACTTGGGAATCACAGCAGCATAAACCCCATGAGGATCTTGACGACGGCCAAAAACATTAAAGTAACGTAGACCAATAGTCTTTAATCCGTAGTGCCTGCTGTACTGCTTTGCCCACTCTTCATCACAACGCTTGGTAAGAGCATAAGGACTGAGTAGGTTGCCTTCTACACCTTCCTGCTTAGGCAGGTGTGCCTCATCACCATAAACGGAGCTGGAAGAAGCATAAACGAACGTCTTCACTCCTTTCTGGCGTGCTGCCTCCATCATATTCAGCGTACCCTGGATATTGTTAGCACAGTAGAAAAGAGGCATCTCTATGCTGCGAGGTACACTACCCCATGCTGCTTCATTGAGAACATAATCTACGCCTTCACAAGCTTTCATACAAGTATCAAGGTCTTTGATGTCTCCTTTTATGAACTCGTAATTGGGATTATCTTTGAACAAATCCACGTTGGCTTGTTTGCCGGTGCTCAGGTCATCAAGGCAACGGACCTTGTAACCCATATTCAAGATTGCCTCACACAGGTTGGAGCCGATGAAGCCGGCTCCACCGGTCACTAAGAACAGACTGTCCTTTTGAAATAATAATTCTGTATATAACATCGTCTTTTGATTAATTACTATTTAACTATATTTTCTTACTAGCAAGAAATTGAACCATAATTAGAGAGACCAACGAGTTCCCACCCTTATGGTTGGGGCATACAGGTCGAATGGATGACCGGAACTAGTCCCATCGCGGCTCCTCCTGCGCGTAAGAGCGGAAGCCACTTAATCTTATTAACTATTCATTTGCGACCTGCCTTAAAGCCTCCATACTGTTCTGATTAAACTTCTCAACTGCTTGCGCATCCATGCCATTAAGGTAATCAGATATAGTATTGCTCATTTGAGCATTATCACCCTCTACACCAAAGAAGTCAGATACTTTTTGTACTAACTCTGTAAAGGTTTCGCTTACTCCGTGCATCACATTATCATAAGCAATATCCCCTCCACTGCACGATGTCAAAATAGCCATCATTAATACAGCTATTAGCATCGTAGACTTGAAATCAATTCTGCCCGGGCTGTTAAGGTTCATTGTCAGATTGATGTCTCTGACATCTATTTGAAGGTCGTATTGTTCAGAAATAAGTTGAAGAGTTCGCAGTAGGGTCTGACCAAGTCCAAAAAACTTGTCTGCGGGGATTTGCTCACTATTGAAAGTTATAACATAATGACATACGCCATCCATCATAAAACAACTACCAAAGTTGCGTTCCAATGACTCCGAATACTTAGAGATATTCGTCATTGCCTGATGATTGCCAATAGCTCTATAAAGTCCAGGTTCAAGGCGATTCTTTGAAATTTGATTTATCCACCTAACTCTTCTAGCAATTGGATATTGATTGTTTAACCGCTCGTCAATCAACATTTCATCTCCATCAACGACCCCAATACTAATATTAGAGGAGTCACTAGAGGGGATTAATACAATGTCTCCAGACCGCATTTTAAGACAAAAAGAATACAATTGAGAAGCTCTTTTGCTTAGTGTAGAAGGTTCGCGAATTTCCTGCAAATCTTCCATTTCTGCAATATTGGGATTGTTAATCAATCCTAGAAAATGGGCTTTAATATGGTTGATATACTCCATCTCGGGCATATTCATGTTCTCCATTTGGGATACGAAAGCCGTACTCACGTATGGCATACGTAGAGCTACTATTCCATGCTGTAGAAATGGGTCATAGTTCTTACCGCGATCTGTTCGTACCATCCAATAGTCGCGGCGTGGGGTCAAATCCACTTCATTAACAATCCTGTCAAGGAGTTGACGGATATCATCTCTATTTCCTCTCATATGGTCTCTCAACTATATAATGATATGTATTCTTCTCTTGTTTATTTACATAGCCCAACTGCAATTCGACCTTGTCGCTATTGAAAAAGTTGGGAAGCACAAAAGCATTGATGCCACTCTGAGGTACATACGACTGCTCATAAAGCACTGTATCCTTGTCTGTCTGAACTATACGCACTAACAATATGTTGTTATTGCGGAATGTGGAAATCTCATCTATCGTGAGGCCGGCACTTATATAAGCCCCATTTAGACCTTCCGGTTTTATAGAGCGGAGTTCGTCGGCAGAGTTCAAATAAATTGAAGGTGTAAAATGTTCAAAGCTTTTACAATTTACATTCTGCGCTCTAAATAACTGGGCTTCAAGAAAACGATCCATCTGATTAATTAAAGAATCAGTAGACCCAGAACGTCCCAACATCTTTGTAATCATTGAATTCTTTCCCTTTAGTAATTCCAAACGGCTCTTCTGCTGATTCAGTTCATAAATAACAGAATCTGGGCGGTTGCAATTTGCCAGTCGTTCATCCACTGTTTTGTTATAGTCAACCATCGAGACTAGTGTATGCAGAGAATCTCTGACTTGATAACGCTGAATGGAAAACAAAACATAATAAACCAATAGCAGACCAACTATCACGTAAACTGTTTTACGAGAAAAGAGAGCCTTCGGTTGCAACTTCTTTCCTAAAAGAACCAGCACAAAATAGCATATTACAATTGCTAGAGCAATGTAACGCAAACTAAATATGTATGACTGAATATCACCCATTATTTTTATTCAGTTTGTTTAAGATTGTGCTTATTCCCATATTCCAAGCAGCCCCAGAAGTGATTTGTGCCATAGCATCCTGAGGATGAACAAAGAAAAGGATAAGAACCAGACCTAACAAGGGCATTATGCACTCTTCAAGTTTGGTCAATGCGCTTTCCGACCAAGAAAGGTGCCTTTTCACAAAATCCATAAAAGGCGCTGACACCTCCTTGTTCTTGATGTATATCTGCGCTATTATTGTTCCTAACAATATGAATATTACGTCCCAGAATGTCATAACTAAAACGTTATCGGATTTTGTAGACCAAGGTCACTAACCATCTGAAGGTACTGATCTTTGTGCAAATCTCCGCCTCTTAAAGCGGAGGCAAACCAGTTGCCTAATGCATAAGGGAATGCCTTATTTTCAGCAACGCGACTACAATACACCTCAACCCACCGTTTATCTACGCCCATCAATGTTATCAATGAAACATAAAACGACATACTCTGATTCATCTCTTTATAGTTGCGGGAGATAAAATCATCGTTATAGTATTCATCAAAGAATGCTTCCACAAAACCATTGGCCTTAAGTGCATTCTTATTATCTTCGGATAAATCCCAAGGTATGCCTCGATTGAGTCTGAACATTAGGTAGAGTACCCTTAAAAGCGATTCTTTTATCTGGTCTTCTGGAATCAAACGTGCTTTGAGCAGTTCACTGTAAATTGGAATGTCTGGGTTATTGTACCAGAAAGCTCTAATCTGTTTGGGATCATCGCCATATAACATGGAGAGGTCCTCAAGATACTCCGACAAATAGTAATCACTAACAAAGTCTTCTTCCGTGATAAAGGCTTTAGTATACTCCTTGGTTAATTCGGTGTGATGCAGTAGCCTGTGCAGCAAATCCATCTTCTGCTTTGTGTCGGCACGTCGTATTGCCTTGAACAATAGGCGTAGATCGTCGGTGGAGCGAAGAACAGCACAAAGATGATTGAATATTGTAGTCTGGTCTGTTCCAGCAGGTGTAATTGACAAATCAAAGTAATCCTTATATTCCTGGATGCTCTTCGACATGCTACCCTGTGGCTGAAAATAGATGTACTTACTCATCATGAATTGCCAGAAGGCGCATACGTGAGAGAGTGAGATGATGTTTCGCTTGTAATGGGCACAGTCGTTACGGCGGTTTTTCCAATACTTGAAGTCTTCTCTCAAATGGTCAGGAATATCGAATACTGGCTCAACGACAGGGGTTTTACTTTTATCCCTTTGCATGGCAACACAATTCTGCAATTCCTCTTCCCACTTATCGTCTGAACGCAGATTATTCATCCTGTTACTCCAACGGTCGGCATCGTGTCCTGAAGGCATTGAGGATGACAAGATATTCTCCTTCACAGTGATACAGAAAGCAAGATAAGACAATATCAAAGCTGGACGTGGAATGTCATGCATATAGCATGTCATAGCATCGTCAAGCATAGCTCTTGCCTCTGTCCCTTCTGCAAATTCCGGGAAATTATTCAGCCATTTTGTGAATGTATCAGTCATTATACTAATCTCACAGCAAGAATGCTTGCATAGTTAGGGTCTTCACTTTCTCCGAAAGTAACTTTAATGTTCCCATCGCTTCTAGTTGTCAAGCAATAACGCTCGCTAGAGTTGCCATTTCTGTCCCATACTTTCCACCCTCTTGTCTTTTCCCGATACTTATCAACAGCACTTGCATCCGATTTTTTTGTATCAGAGATTATCGTCAAAGCAGGATTAACCAATGAGACAAAATCATCTTGATAACCTGATTCTCTACCATGGTGTGGGGCCACAAGAATATCTGCGCCCTTTACAGATTCTCTAAATGATGCACGGCCCATTAAGATGTCAAGCGACTTCTTCTCATTATCTCCACAAACAACAATCTTACAGTTAGCCAATTCAAAGACTGTGATAGAACTGAAATTGTTGAAATTATCCTTTTCACAAACACTTGTACTATGGTTTGTTATAGAGAGCCCTCCATAGTTGTCAGGATTGTCTGGGTCTGTCTTTGCAGTAACTGGTGATGTATAGCGATCATTAACCTCACAATACTTCTTAAATTTTGGTTTATCACACTCTCTAACGTCCTTCATCACTTCTTCGTTTGTGATGCTGGTTGCTCTATGGAGTGTTGTAGGAGCATTCCTGTCAAAGTTCAGTATATCATCAATATGATCCAAATGGGGGTGGGTGATAATCATATACCCAATATCATCATACAGTCTTTTCAGCAATGGGCTTTCGTTTCCACTGCCTTGCGCCCCAGTTCCCATATCAATAATAATATACTTCCCGTTTGGAGCCTTGATGTGTACAGCGAGACCAAGCTGTACATCATATACTGTCATTACCGCTTGACGTGCCATATTACTTATTTCCTTTTCTAGTTTTCAAATACTCATTTAGAACTTCCCTAGCGTAGTAATAACCGCGCTCCATAAAGCGATTCCAGGCTAGAAACAGAACAGCAAGAGATATTGGCCAAGAATACCAAACGCAGAAAAACTTTATTTCAACTATGACTACTGTAAAAATTACCGTTGTAAGGATTACCCTTGATAGGGCATAGTGACCATTGAAGTCAGGAACGCGGCAGTCCTTATTGGCATTTACCATTCGCATGGCGTAACCAAACATTTTCCCTGTGTCGGCTTCATCATCCCTTGTGTCTTCACGCAAAGCCTTGACAGCCTCTTCAGCATGATAAAACTTCACTTTCTTTATCCCCGTCCATTTCTGACCTGGGATAGGTGTCAACAGTTTATCTGAAGGTCTTCCACAAATTGTCCTAAAGAGCAATGGTTCTATGAGGCTGCTTATTGCGTCAACGAAATAGCCAACTACATAACCTGCAGGTATAACGACCCACTCACTGATATCCGAATCAGGGAGAAAGCACTTCCAGATGGCATAGAATACAATTATGCCAATTGTCAAGTTTGATAAAAGGTCGTAATACTTAAAACTCATATCTATTTGCTTTATCTGCGGCTTGGCCGCTTATCTAACTCACAGCCGGATGCCAGCTTGTATGGCATTGGGCTGTACCGCTTCTGAGCGGAAGGCTCTGTTGACCGTCAGGGCAGCTGTGCCTGGAGCGTTCATCTACGTCTCATCTACGAACCATCTACGTTACCACTCCGAACCTTGCGGCTCGTTTCTTACGACTATTTTAGGTTGTCAGTTCCTCAATCCTCCCCTCATGGGTAATGACCCGCAGCACGCGGTTCACGCGCTGGCAGTCGGCTGGGCTCAGCTGATGGCTCTGATAAGGGCCTGGGGCGGTGGTGCGGCCGTCTTCCATGGCCCAGTAGAGCACGTAGCCACACGCGCCCTCGGAAGGCGGCCACGGCCTGGTGCTCGCTCTAGATGGTGTTACCGGGGTCGGTAAAGGCGTTGAAGAGCAGGATCACGCTCCGGCCGGCGGCTGTCCGGTGGGGCTATAGACGGTAAACCAACGCCAAACCTAGCGGAGAGCCTAGCTAAAAAGAACTCTCCCGCGATTCGAAGAAGGGGAAAACCGTAGGTTCACTAAAAGCCAGTGGTGGGGATGTTGTAGAGCTTCCTGTAGTAATGAGCAAAGAGCTAGTTTCTCTAGAACACAGATCTAACAGACAATCCAAGGTGACGTCCGTGGTAGTTTACTTTAATTTCCTTAGAGTCAAAATACAAACTGTATGCATTACCGGGATTATCCTTATACAAAGTTGATGACCAGTAACATGCATCCCCATCATTATTAACTGAACTGAAAGCTATACCGCCGGCAGCAGGAAGAAAAATGCTTTTGCCGTTCTTTTTGCTTGTTACCTTATATCCCTTCACACCTCCGTTTGATATCCAAGTCCAAGTACAGTTATCTCTTAGTTCATCCCATTCTGTCTTGGTTGGCATCCGCCAAAAACTACCCCATTTAGTGCGGGCAACGTCATCTGAAAAGTCCAAACGTTCTTTATTATCAACATTTCCCCTACCACTTTTGAAGTTATATTTTGAGAATGTAGTTTCATCAATCCATTCCCCACTTGTACGAAACCTGTATGTATCTAACCAATAACTCTTTTTAGTTGCGGTTTCTCCCCATGCAAAGTAATCACCATAATCCTCTGGTGTTGATGCTCCAACATTGCAGGTAGCCCATTTTACACTCAGTCCCAAGTCTACAAACTCATGACCATTAATGCTATCATTTTTAGTTAGCCCTGCAGACAAACACAGCTGCATAACAAACAGAGCCACAATAATACCGTACAGTTTTTTCATACTAATGCCTTTTGTTAATTGTTATTGCAAATTATTTAAGCAGCATTAGTAGTAGTTTCTTCCTCTTCGTCAGAGGAGAAGAAAGGAATTAAGTGGCCCTCTTTGTGAATGATCCAGGCAGAGGTAGCAATGAATGCCAGGAAAAGAAACGCTATGCAGGTTTTTGCACGACTAGGTCCTGCCTTTTGGATAGGCACAGTTGCCGGCTGGAGAGTTGTGAATGCTGGAGTCTCTTCCTGTACTTTTGCCTCAGCCATAAGCAGTTGCGCAGCCACTTGTGAGTATGCCTGATACTGTATGTTCATCTCATTCTGGTACTCTGTAATCTCACTTTGAGCACCCTGGAAAATAACCTTTCTATTTGCATCTGCATGCTTTACATACTCCTGGCGAGCCTTCTCATAACGCTCTTTTGCCTCTGCATAGAGTTTCTTATTGTACTCTAAATCTACACGTGCCTTCTTAGTACGATAATCCGTTATAAACTCCTGCAAACGAGCCTGTACGGAGTCTGCCACCACCGCGCAAATAAGAGGGTCCTGGTCTGTAACGTTGATGGTAATCACCATTGTCTTCTTATCTACATCGCATACAACTTTCTGAGCAAGAGCCTTTACAACACGTGCCTGCTCTTTAGTAAGTTGGAATGTGTTAACTTCAGCTTCTCCCACTCCTGCCTTCTTCTTACCCTTGAAAGGATACATTAACACGCTGAAAACAGCCTTTTTAGCCTTTGCCCACCACGGTGCCTTCTGATGCTTTTTCAGATACTCGTAGTATGTCATCTCTGTAACACCGGTAGTGTCATTTGCACGCCTAACCTTAATTGGAAAGAGAGATGTTCTGAAGGCAACGCTGTTCATCAAATCTGGGTAAAGCGTTGGGAACAATGCATCTGCACTCTGCCTGGAACCCAGATTCACTCCAAAATTGCTTGCAATAGCTGCCAAACCGCTATTGCTTCTGTTACCTGAAAGCTCTGGTGCAAGTTTCACCCTACAGTTGTAGTAATTTGGAACACTGAGAGTTAAGAACGCTATCACAACAAAAGTGATAGGCAGCACTTTGTAGTACAACTTGCGGTGACTCTTAACATCCTGCCAAAGTTCTTTAACAGTAGGACGCTTGGCTGGTGTGTTTGTATTTTGTTCTGTAATCATAACCGCTGTAATTATCTCATTATGTATGCAATTGCTGCCGCCATTGTAGCAAGTGAGGATATTCCTGTAGATATACCGGTTACCCATTGAGCTGCGGCTGCACTGTCTCTCTTTTCTCTGGATGGAACAATCACCTCGCATCCCGGTTCAATCTTGCCCTTACTTGCCTTTGCAATTGTACCGTTCTGGTAAACAATGTAAGTATGACTCCTCTTTGCTCTGTTACCAAAACCGCCTGCCTGCTCAACGTAGTACTTGTAGCCCTTGCCGGACTCAAATGCCACTGTATTAGGAGCATTTACATCTCCCGATATTTTAACCGTATGGTTGTAACGAGGAATAATCAACTGGTCACCGTTCATCAATTCAACATCCTGAGTACAACCAGGATTTTCAAGTGCCTCATCCAGATGAATACCAACCGTATAACTATCCTGCAATGCTAGTTTTTCTATACTGATACTGTCCGCACCGTCAACACTCTGGCGGGCAACCTCCAAAACTTTCTGAACACGTGCTTTCTCATCTGCAGTCATTTGTCTAATCAAACGAGCACCGCGGATATATGCACCCGGAAGAACTCCGCCGGCCTCTTTAACCAAGTCGGATAGACGCTGGTTCTTTTTCTCCATGGTATAAGAACCTCTGAATGTTACCTCACCGTCTATAGAAACCTGAATAGGATCCTGGAACAGAGGGCTGCGTCGAACATTCACAATATCGTATGGCTCCAAAACAAAGCCCTTCTGACCGTCAACTATGTAATTGTCTTTCAGATCAAAAGTAAAGGTCTTGGCAATATCCATACCTGCAGATGTAGCACCCGGATCTCTCAAAGAACGAGAAACTTCAATCTTTGCAGTAGATGCCATATCTGTAAGTCCTCCCGCCTGAAGAATCAAATCCTCAAGAGTCATATTGTCTGCATACTCAAATGTACCAGGGAATAAAACTTCACCTGTGATAGAAACTGTCCTGGCATTAGTATGTTCCATAATTGTCGGAATCAAAAGAACATCCTCATTCTTCAACTTGATATCTGCTTTTTTGCCGCTGAGAATACCCTCAAGGTCCAGAGAGATAACCTCTTGCGTACGATTAGGTTTCATACGGCGCAACACTGCTCTTGATGTCATTGCCTCCTCCCTCAATCCTGCAGAACGCTCAATCAACGCTCGCACACTGTTCATCTTATCACTCAACTGGTACAAACCAGGGCGGAATACCGCACCCTTAATCTCAACCATATTCTCAAAACGGTCGTATGTACCATCAACAGAAACTGCATCACCGTCATCCAGTTTAAAGCCTGCCCAATCCTTCTCATCTACGTTAAAGACCTTCTTCATAAGTCCGTTATTTCGCTGAACTCTCAAACTCTCTTTGAAAGCACCGCTTGCAAAACCTCCTGCATAATTAATCAAAGTCGCGAGAGTTTCACCCTTCTTCAACTCGTATGCCATAGGGCGCTTAACCGGACCTGAAATATCTACAATGCAGTCGTATGGTCCAACCTGAATAACATCATTCTCTTCCAGCCTTACATTACCTGCCAAACGTCCGTTGAGTATAAACTCATAAACATCCACCACGGTAATCAATTTGCCCTGACGGTAAACCTTAATGCCACGAAGAGTTCCCAAAGAATTGATACCGCCGGCTACATACAATGCATGCAGAACTGTTGAGAATGCGCTAATTGTGTATGATCCGGGAGTTTGAACCTCACCCATCACATTAACCAGAATTGAACGGGTCTGGCCAAGAGATGCTTTAATCTGAGAACCTTGGTAGTAGCCCCCAATCCTTCCTCTGATCTTATTCTGGGCAGCAGTTACGGTCAAACCTGAAACATGAACCGGTCCAAATTCAGGGATAGTAACGTTTCCGTCCGGACTAACTGTCAGTTTCAAAGCCTGTTGAGACTGTCCGTAGATATCTACCACCAGTACATCTCCCGGGCCAAGAACATAGTTCTGAGGAGTAGCCAAATTCATCTGAGGCTCAAAGGTTAAACGAGGGTTATTGAAAATATCACGTCCAAAAACTCTCTGTCCACTTGGAGACAAAGCCTCAGGCACCTCAACCACAGTGGCGGGAGCAACACTGGAAGCAGATGCAGTCCCACTAGGAGCTACATCTACACGCATACGGTCAGATGCATCTGCAATTGCTCCATCCACGGTGGCATCCATTCCAACCTTGGAAATTTCACCGGAATACTGAGAACGGATTCTCTGAATCTGCTCCATTGTAGCACCCTTCTGCATTAGATTGGCAGCTATATCAGCCTCAGCCATACCTTGTTTTTTCAGCTGTATGGCCGTCTCAATAGCCTGCTGATCCGTCATAGTTTGAGCCGCCACAACACCGCATAGCATTGTAAGCAGCACAAACACTAAAAGAAATCTCTTCATTGTATAATTATTTGATTATTACTTATTTACCTGGAAATTTTTTACAATCTCTTTCGTTTTAGTACCTCTTTTCTACTTTTTCCCAGTTCACTATCTCCCAAAGGGCTTTCAGTTGATCAGCCCTGCGGTTCTGATAATCAAGATAGTAGGCATGCTCCCACACGTCAAATGTCAGAATTGGTTTCAACCCTCTGGCAATAGGATTGTTGGCTCCCGCCTCCTGATTAATCTGCAAGAACCCGTCATTGGAGGCATCTAACCACACCCAACCGGAGCCGAATACTGCCAGCCCCTCCTTCACAAACTCCTCCTTAAAGGCCTCAAAACTCCCCCACTGCTTAATAATCTGCTGAGCAAGAGGACCTTGAGGTTCCTTTCTTTTAATAGAATTTGCCGGTGCAAATTGCTGAAAGTAGTAGTTGTGATTCAGAACTTGACCGGCATTATGGAAGAATGTACCAATAGAGGTACGTATTATATCCTCTAGTGTAAGGTTCTCGTATTCAGTGCCTTTAATTAGGTTGTTCAGATTGTCTACGTAAGCCTTGTGATGCTTTCCGTAATGGAACTCCATGGTTCTTGCACTAATCACAGGCTCCAACGCCTCCAAACTGTAAGGTAAATCTATCAGTTTAAACATATTAGGATTTTCTAAGTTAATTATCAATAGGTTCCAGGAACTGCGGGTGGATGTTTGAGATGGCTACAACTGCAACGCCTTGAATGCTCACTATCAGGTCTCTGGAGCGTTTAATGCGTTTAATGTAGCCCTCTGCTCCCTTGTAGAGCCCGCCTATCACTCTCACCTTCTGCCCCTGGTGGTACTCAGGTTTATCCTCCTCCAAAGCCCTCACATCCTTGTTCCTGGTCTTTGTCACCAACATAAAGACCTCCATCTGGCGGTCATCTATAACGGCAGGGCGGCTCTTTGGTGAGGTAAGATCACGGTAATACATAAACCTCCCGTTGTTGTCCTGCTTGTACTTTAGAAGCTCTTTCTCCGTACAGCGAACAAACAGAAGGTGCGGTATAAGCGGAATCTCTTTGTATTTAAGTCCTTTGCCTTTAGGATATTCTTCAATTACTGTAAAAGCCCTATAAGTCTCAACATCAGCCTTTTTGCAGTCTTCCAGAAGCTTTGGAAACTCCTTAAAGACGGTTAACGCAAACCAATGTAGGGCCTCTTCCTTATTCATTAAGTATTGATAATCAGAATTTTGATAACGGAAGGATGTACCTTCCAGTCCCGCACTGCTAACTTTTCTTAATCTGTACGGAGGTGGAAGTATCTGATTTTAAAAGTCTTAAACAGTTCGGCACGTTCGGGTCCGCTCCGTTTCCTACTACCCCTTCAGTCTCTCAGACGCCGCTCCTTCTCAGGTTAAGTGGTGCTGTTTTGCACCATTTTTCCGCCTGGACCCTAGTTGCTACGCACGCCCGTTTTTGTGGGTGCATAGAACATCCACAAATATAATGAAAAAAACGCAGAATCTGTTCTTTTAAAGTAGACTTTTTGAAGGGTAAAATTGAACGTTTGGCAAAGGAGCGTTAGAACAACTCCTCAGGCACGTTCTCCCACTTCTCGTACATACGCTTGGCAACCTCATACTCGTTGCCGTAGGTGCGCGGCGCGTAGTTCTTTGGAGTGGTAATCCAAGCCCACTCCCAATCGCGGAGGCGGGAGTAGAACTCGTCCGCCTCAATGGCCTCACGGCCGGAGGTGCGCTTAAGGCCCTCCTCGTATTTGGCGTATTTTCTGTGAGTTCCGTTAAGGAGCTTCTCTCTGAGCATTGAGTGGAACATCTTCCATCGTGGAAGATAATAGTCCCTGATAAGGCCGCTCCACTCCCTCCAGGAGTAGTCAAAGAGGTAGTTGGTGCCGCTTTCCTTATCCGGCCCCCACTGGGTTACCAGCAGAGACTGGTTAAAATCATAGAGCGCCGCCTCCTCTTTGTTGGTGGCCCACTTAAGGGCAGATTCAATCTTATCCTCAAAGCTGTATTCGCGGCGGGTACCCACCAGAGAATCCAAATCCAGCAGCAGCTCCTGGAACATGGCGGTGTACTTGTCAAACCTCCCAATATCTCCAATGTTGAAAGAGAACTCAACAAACCCCGCAATCTTGTATGCCAGGTTGCTCATATACTGGCGCTGAATGTCTACAACGTCAAATTTAATACCGTCTGTTTCCGGCGGACAGCCCAGCAGGAAGGCCTCTGCAATCTTCAGAGAATCATTGTTGTACGGGAACTGGAATGCCCCGTTTGGTCCCGATTTTTTTATATGCAATGCCGGTCTTGCCGCAACTGCAGAACTTCTCTCCGTACCGTCAGTACCCCTCTTATACGGGTTCTTGAGTAGAACCTTTAAAGCGTCTGTAGTGTTGTCTGAAACGTAACCATAACGCCCCGCGGAGTAATCCTCCAAAAGGTCATTCAGTGAAGCCTTTGTCTGGTAGAGCGGCATCTGAAGTGCAATATCGTAGTAGAGAGGGTTTTGGCAGATGCCCTCCATAAAGACGCCAGTTCCAACCACCTTCTCTCCTGCATTCAACGCCTTAATGAACTGATTGTCTGCCAGCGCGTTAAGGTCTCCGTGAAGTTTGATGCGGCCGCCAAAGTTGTGTAGGTTGCCGGCAATGTATCTGTAGCCCCAGAAGCGCTCCTCTTTATTTTTGCGAGGAGTGTAATCCGGGTCTGCAAGGTCCAGAATGATAAGCGAATCCTTTGGAATGGCCGTCACAATCCCCTTTGTAGGCGTCCACCCTTGCATAATCCAATACTTGAAATTAGGGTCCGCCTCACGGTTTACAGCCATTATAGCGTGCGCAACATCTGCCAGATAAGCACTGTCTTTGGAAATTGGAACGCTCTCATGGAACGGATCTGCAGCATAATAACCATAAAGCCCAAAGAGCTTTTTCTCCTCCTCAAAGAAAATTTTACCGAACTCTTTAAACAGCGGGTCCGTAGGATTTAGCTGATATACAGGAGAAAAGCCACACCAATCCTCTTTTGGGCGAATGTCTGCCGTAGGATATAGCTTTGTAAATCTTGCCGGAACCGTGCCGGAAAAGCCCTGCTGAATTGGATGCATGCCAAGCTCTATCTCACGCTGAGTTACCTGTTTACCCAGCTCTATGTGGCTATCTATCCAGCTCTTAGGAAGCGGACCGGCAAAACTCTCAATGTTTCCCATCCACTGCCAGGCAAAATAACAAGGACCGCAGAGGTACTCCCTGGCCTCCTTATCCGTGTACCCCACTCTCTTTAAAGCGTTGTACCATACCCCCTCAAGACCAACCACTTGCAGCGGCAGGTTTATGCCGTTCATTGCCAGAAAATCTATGGTCCACTCCCACTCTTTCCATCCCCACCAGGCCGCAGTATAACTGAAGGAGCAGTAGTTGAAGAAGGAGCGATACTCTCCGTTAATTTTACCCTCACGCCTTACCGGTAGCGGTAGAACTTTTGGCATATCTACGTGGCTTCCGCAATATGAAAGGTTCACGCTGCAGTACTCCCTAAGGTACTGATAATAAGCCACCGCCAGCCCTATGGTCTGATTGCTTGTCAGTTTTATTTTGTTGCCTTCTGTCTCAATAACAAAGTACGTCCCCACACCATTTACGCTGCTTGCATCTGGGCCAAGAGCAGGATCAATTTTCAGGGTAAAATTGTTTGAATAGCCAGGCGTCACCCTTTCAATTAGCGCCATAACGGCCTTCTCTTTGCCGTCCGTAAAAGTCTTATTTGTCTTATTGTTTTTTGGACCTGCCTGTAATGATGTTGCCATTACAACTTGTAACATTATGGCCACCAGAGCCGTAGCCGCTATTTGAATATATCTTCTCATCAGACTGTTATTCTTCATATCTATTATTTTTTAATTATCATTTCACTCTCGTCCATCCATCTTCCTTCCTTCTTTCTTCCTTCTTCATCTTTCATTCTTCACTCCTCATCCTTCCATCTCATCTCATTCTTCTTGCCCTTACTTCCTCACTTCTGTTTCCTCGTAATACAAAAATAGATAAATTTGTACAGATTTAACGTTTTCCTATTATGCCAAGGCTGGACATTTATAGAATGAGAAGAGACCTGCTTAAGAGAGGCAATCTCCTTGTGCTGGTTCTTGCGTTTGTTGTAATGATGATCTTTTATCCGGTAGACGGAAGGTTCAAATACAGATACGTTAAAGGATCTCCGTGGTTGTATGAGACTCTGGAGAGCCCAATAGATTTTCCGCTGCTTAAGACTCAGCAGGAACTCTCCGCAGAGAGAAGCCGTATGGCGGAGCGCTTTGTCCAGTATTTCAAGACAGATGAGGAGGCCCTCAACAAGACTCTTACAGAACTGAGTACCAGATGCTTCCAGGACAGCGTACCTCAGCCTGTACAGGATGTTCTTTACAGCACCTTCAAAAGAATTTACACTACGGGCATAATGCCGGAAAGAGAACTGGAAGAAAGAACCATCTTTGTTCAGCGTGGAAGAAACACTTCCCAGGAGATTGAAAAAGATCTCTTCACACCGGCTAAAGCAGTGCGTCTTTTGCGTGCGGAGATTATCTCTTCATTCCCGTCTGTGAATCCCGATTCCCTTCTGAATGAGATAGATGCGCAAAGCCTGCTCACAGCAAACCTCACTTACGATCAGAACACTACTGAAGAGCTTCACCGCCAGGCCGTAGATTTTATCTCCCCAACCAAGGGAATGATTTACGCAGGTGAACACATTGTATCAAAAGGAGAGACGGTAACTGCAGAGATAGCACAGATACTTGATTCCTACAAGGCTGAATATAAGCAGAGTATAGGCTACTCCGGTAACATTATGCTGCTCTATCTGGGTCATGCACTTATAATAATAGCATTGCTCATTTTAGTCTACACAGCTGTATATTTCTCAGACTCAGATATTTTAAGATATCAGAACCAGTTCAACTTTGTAATCTTCATTGTCTGCCTGGCCTTTGTAGTTCCTGCAATAATGCGCCGCATATCTCCGGAACTACTTTATATTGTGCCGTTTGCAGCCTCCACGCTCTATCTGAAATCCTTCATTTCAGACCGTGCGGTTGTGCCGGTTTATATCATTTCACAGATACCTCTACTGCTCTTTACAGAGAGCGGAGTGGAACTCTACGCTATTGCCTTACTGGCTGGTGCAGCGGCATTTACAAGCTTTTCACTCTATGAAAGAGGCTGGCTGCAGTTCCTCAACACTATCTATATCTTTATTGCCATCTCCGTGGTACACATTGGGTTCCAGCTCATTAACAACGGTGCGGCAGAACTCTTCAACCCAAGAATCTTCACCTACCTTTTCATCTCCTCCATCCTTGTGGTAGTCACCTACCCGTTCGTTTTCCTGATGGAGAAGATGTTCTATATGGTCTCAATATCAACCCTTAAGGACCTCTCCGATACTGAGAACAAACTGCTTGAGGAGCTGGCCGCAAAGGCACCCGGAACCTTCCAGCACTCCCTTCAGGTTGCCAACCTTGCAGAGAGGGCGGTGGTTGCAATTGGCGGAAATTCCAGAGTTGCCCGTGCAGGCGCTCTTTACCACGATATTGGAAAACTTGTTAATCCTCAGGCTTTTATAGAGAACCACACCTCCGGTTTTAACCCTCACGATGGGCTATCACCAAAGGAGAGTGCTCAGATGATTATCCGCCACGTAGATGACGGAATTGCACTTGCAGATAAGCATAAACTGCCTCAGCTAATTAAAGACTTCATCCTCTCTCACCACGGTCACTCCGTTGCAGAATATTTCTACAACGTTTACTGCAACCAGGGAGGAGACCCGGCAGACAAAGCCGCCTTCACATACCACGGCAATCTGCCTCAAAGCAAGGAGGAGGTTGTTGTTATGATGGCCGATGCTGTGGAGGCTGCATCACGCTCGCTTTCAGAGTATTCAGAGGAGAAGATTGCCTCACTGGTAGACAGCGTTGTAGAGAAACGCATCTCCGGCGGACAGCTTGTACGTTCAGATGTCACCTTCCGTAACATCAACGTCATCAAAGCCGTCTTCCGCCGCCACCTCCGCGAAATCTACCACGCCCGCATCGCCTACCCCACCCGCAACAGGTAGTTAGATTTCACGGACCAGTATACAAGAAGGTTCAAGATCTGTGAAGGCTATTGTCTTCCCTGTGTTAATGAGGTAGCCGGATTTTTTGTCTGTGCGGAAGATCTGTACAATTTTATCCTTTTGACAGCAGACAAAGAGGAACTCGCCGTCCGGAGAGAAGGCAAAACTGCGCGGATACTGCGCAGTTACCTGATACGCAGTGCGTTCCAGCGTTCCGTCTGATTTTACATGGAAAATGGTGATTCCGTCCCTGCCTCTGCGGTTGGAAGTGTAAAGGAAGCGGCCGTCCGGTGAAAGATGAATGTCTGCACAGGCCTCGTTTACATCTTTGTCTGAAATAATTTCCTGTATTGGATTAAGGAGTAAGTTTCCGTTCTCCTCATTGAGCTGATAAACAATTACTTTGCAGCTCACTTCACAAAGAAGATACATAAAGCGCCCGTCTGCAGAAAACTCTAAATGCCTAGGCCCATAGTTCTTTGGAACCTGCAAAAAGGCTGTATCACAGCGGTTAAGACGCAGCGGCTTTCCTCCCAGCAAATTATCTGCAGATGCGTTGGCAGTTGTATCCTGCTCAATTCTAAAGAAGTAGATGCGGTCACTTCCCTTGTCCGTTGCAAGAAGATAGTTACGCCCGCTCTGCTTTACCTTGAGCACCTTTACCATGTGAATACGCGGAACAACGTTACCATTTGGAACAAATTGTATTACCTGTGATGCGCTCTTAATTCTGCCGGAGGTGTCCAGCGGGAAGACAGAAATGCTTCCCTTACCGTAATTTGCGGTAAATAGGTAACCACGGTAAAGAGTCAGGTGGCAAGGATCCAGCCCGCCGTCTGCACATTCGCCCAGCGGAGTCTGAGTACCGTTGTTGGCATATCCCCAAACGCCAGATGTTGCACCGCTTTCACTAACTCCGTAAAGGCGGTTGCCCTTTGGAGTAAGAGCCAGATATGAAGGGTTCTTAGCCTTAAAGTCTTCCAGAACACCGTACTCCAGGTTGTCTGAATTAAAGAGGCACTTAACCGCAGTGTTGCCGTAACCGCCTATGTACAAGTGATATTGAGATTCACGTGTCTTTATTACCCGCATAACTAAATAGAATATAAGCAGCGCCGCAGCAATTGCTGCCACCACAAAAAAGAATATTCTGCCGGATTTCTTTTTCATATCTCAACTACTTATTACCCTCTAATGCGTAATCTACACAGCGGTACAGGAACTTGTTTAAATCCAAACAATAACGGAGCCTCTGTGAAACGCGCTTTGCAAGGCTGCCCGGAGCAAAGAGAAACTCTTCAGACATATTTGAGAGCATGGTTATCTCTCTGAGTCTTATAAGGTTACGCCACCCTTCATCTGCCACCTTTTCATACTCCACCGGCACTCTCTTGCGGGCCTTGCTAAACTGCAGTACAAATCCTTTGGCCTTGTTAAGTGCCTCAACCAGAGCGTCTCCGTTAACGGAAATCTCATCCCTTACGCTTGCAATAATCTGTGGAGTTGGGTTATAGAGCCCTGCAAAGAGCATATTGCCTCCAAAGTAAGAACCCTCCGGCGGTTCCATGTGAAAGTAGTAGCCGGGGTACGGGGAGTTCTTGCCGCCTCTTACAATATAGCAGGCCATGTGAGTCTTATATGGAGTTTTGTCCGGAGAGAAGCGTATGTCTCTGTAAATCCTGTAGGTACAGTCCTCAGGAGTGAGCCTTCTGCGGCTGATGTATGGGTCCCAACGGCTTATCTCCTTAATCAGCTGCCTTGTGAAGTCATCAAAGATCTCCTTGGCATAATGGTACTCATCCTTGTGGGCTTCAAACCAATCTCTGTTGTTGTTAAGTGCCAGCCGTGACAAAAAATTATAAACGTATTCCATATTTCTGCTGCGTTTCTACAAATATAACCCTTTTTCTAAATGTTGAGAACTCTTACCTTCTTCAGAAGCCCTTCGCTCCGCTGCGAGGGGGCAAATGTTTCTGTCTGCAAAAAGAAGGTTTTCATCGGCAATGGGATTTTTGAGAGCGGTTATTGTGTAACTTGCAGAGCGTTGACGGGAAGAAGCGTAGGGAAAATGAAGGACGGAAAGAGATAATATCTGTAAATATATGAATATCAACATTTTAAATTCAAGGCTCAAGGCAAGCGTACTTGCGCTGGCCCTTATCTGCGCCTTGCAGGCGCCTGCCGCAGCGCAGAGCGGGCAAAGCCAGACGCAGAGCGGGCAGGCCGCCCCGCTGGGCAGGCTGCTAACTCTGAAGGAGTGCACAGAGTATGCCATTGAGAATAACATCTCCCTCTCTCAGAGCAGGTTGGATGAGCAGGATGCAGAGACAGATCTGCTGGCTGCAAAGGCAGGAATGCTGCCAAGCGTATCCGCCTCCACCAACCAGGGAGTGAGCGGCAACTGGTTCAACAACTCCACCTCTCACAAGAACTCCTACAGCGGAAGTTACGGAGTATCTGCAAATTGGACACTTTACAACGGAGGCTCTGTCCGCAGGAACATTGAGCAGAAAGAGAACACCCTGCAGATGAAACAGCTTACCGTTGAGAAGAATACGCTAACCCTCAAAGAGACCATTGCACAGTATTACATTCAGGTGCTCTATGACAGAGAGAACATAAAGATGCGTGAGGAGGCTGCCAAAGTCTCTAAGGCTCAGTGGGAAAGAGGCCTTGAGTTTATGAAGGCCGGCAGCATGTCCAAGGCAGACTGCGCAAAACTGGAGAGCCAGCATACCGCAGATCTGTACCAGGTAACCCAGGCCAAAAGCCAGTATGACTCAGATCTTCTCAAACTTAAGAGCACCATAAGACTGCAGCGTGAACTGGTAGATATTGTAATTCCTGAGGTGGGAGAGGAGAGAGTTCTGGAGATTATTCCAAATATGGAGAGCGTCTTTGAGAAGGCCAAAGAGATACGTCCGGAGGTTCAGCTGGGTAAACTCTCAGTAGCCAACAGCGAGCTTGCACTGGCCTCAGCCAAAGGTGCTTACGGCCCAAAGATCTCACTGGGAGCCAACACCGGAACCAACAATATGAGCGGAATGAACACCTCATTTGGAAGGCAGTTAAAGACCAACTGGTCTAACAGCGCATCCCTCTCTCTCTCCATCCCAATCTACAGCCAGAGGCAGAACCGCAGTGCGGTGGAGAAGGCCCGTAACAACGTGGAATACACCCGATTGGCAGCACAGCAGAATGAAGATGATATGTACACCAAGATAGAAACGCTATATCTGAATGCCGTGAATTATCAGCAGCAATACCTCTCCGCAAAGAAATCTTTTGAGAGTGCAAAGGAGAGCTACCGCCTTGTGAACGAGCAATTTGAACTGGGTATGAAAAACATAGTGGAACTGGAGCAGGAGAAGAGCACCTACCTGAACGCAGAACTCTCTCTGGCTCAGGCAAAATATATGACGCTTTACAGCCTTCAGGTTCTAAAATTCTACACAGGCCAAGAGATTGAGATTTAAAAACAGACAATTAAAAATTAAGAGATATGAAAAAGAAGTACATCTGGATTACGGTTATTGCAATCCTCTGTCTTATAGGGTTGTGGCAGTACCTGGGCAACCGCAAGGAGAAGACAATGATTGCCTTTAAAACAACAAAAGTGGTACGCGGAGACATCTCCACATACGTTACCGCAACGGGCACAATTGAGCCGGTGGTAAAGGTAGAAGTTGGTACTCAGGTATCAGGCATTGTGAAGAAACTTTACGTAGATTACAACAGCAAAGTGAAGAAGGGTCAGGTTATTGCAGAGCTGGACAAGACCAACCTTGAGAGCGAGTACCAGAGCCAGAAGAGCAACCTTGCAAAGGCTCAGAGTGATTACAACTATCAGCTCTCCAACTTTAACAGAATGAAGACTTTGCATGAGAAAGGCCTCATTGCAGACAACGAGTTTGAGCAGGCACAGGACACCTATCAGGCGGCCGTAAGCTCCCTCTCCGTTGCCCGCCAGAATCTGCAGAAGGCGCAGACAAACCTCTCATACGCAACTATTACGTCCCCGATGGATGGCGTTGTTTTAAGTAAGAGCGTAGAAGAAGGGCAGACCGTTGCAGCCAGCTTCTCCACCCCTACTCTTTTCTACATTGCAAACAACCTCACTCAAATGAGAGTGATAGCCTCTGTAGATGAGGCAGATATAGGTTATGTGGCAGACGGCCAGAGAGTAGAGTTCACAGTAGATGCATACGTTGGAGAGACCTTTAACGGAACGGTTACCCAGGTACGTCAGAACGCTACAACTACCAACAATGTAGTAACTTACGAAGTTGTAGTAGATGCTCCAAATCCGGACTTGAAACTTAAACCGGGCCTTACCGCCAACATCACAATCTACACAAAGGAGAGCCACGGAGTGCTCACAGTTCCGCCTAAAGCGCTCAAGTTCAACCCGGCACAGTATGACGGAGTGCAGGGGTATTCAGTTGATGAGGCCAGCAAGAAGTACACAATGGGAAGCAAAGGACCAAAGGTGTTATGGAAGCTTAACGGTAAGAGGTTCAGTGCTGTGGAAGTAACCGTGGGGATGAGTAGTAAAGTATCCACAGAGATTGTGAGCGGAGTTAATGAGGGAGATGTTGTGGTGCTGGAGATGAATGCAAATGCAGAGCAGATGCCGCAAATGGGTGGAAATGAAACCAATTCCCCGTTTATGCCAAAGGGGCCGGGAAGCAACAGAAAACCAAGTGGTAACGGTCAAAGACCATCCAGATAGTTATGGAAGATACAGGTAAAAAGAAGGTAATTAGCCTAAAGGATATTCGCAGAGATTTCATTGTGGGATCGGAGACGGTGCATGCGCTGCGAGGGGTGAGCTTTGATATCTACGAGGGGGAGTTTGTAACAATAATGGGAAAGAGCGGCAGCGGTAAATCCACTCTGCTCAACACTTTAGGTTGTCTGGACACTCCTACATCCGGAGAGTATTATTTGGATGGTATCTCTGTTAGAAAGATGAGTAAGAACGAGCGGGCCATTCTGCGTAACATAAAGATTGGGTTTGTGTTCCAGTCTTACAATCTTTTGGCAAAGACCACAGCCATTGAAAATGTGGAACTTCCGCTTATGTACAACCCAAAGGTGAGTGCGGAGCAGAGAAAGCAGGCGGCTATAGAATCGCTCAAGATGGTGGGGCTGGGAGACCGTCTCTATCATAAGAGCAACCAGATGTCCGGAGGTCAGATGCAGAGAGTTGCAATTGCCCGTGCGCTGGTTAACAACCCTGCGGTGATTCTTGCAGACGAGGCCACCGGTAATCTTGACTCCAGAACATCCTTTGAGATTCTGGTGCTCTTCCAAAAGCTTCACGCAGAGGGCAAAACAATCATTTTTGTAACACACAACCCGGAAATTTTGCAGTACAGTCAGAGGAACATTACTCTGGCAGACGGAAAGGTTAAGGAGGATGTTTACAACACCAACATCCTGAGTGCGGCAGATGCGCTGGCTGCTCTTCCGGTTAACGAGGAGGATTGAGATGAACTGGACAAATTTATTTAAGATAGCTCTTAAAGCTATAGCCAACAATAAGTTGCGCACCTTCCTCACAATGCTGGGCATTATCATTGGTGTTGCATCTGTTATTACTATGCTGGCCATTGGACACGGAAGTAAGCAGAGCATTCAGAGTCAGATTTCCAAGATGGGAAGTAATATGATTATGATTATGCCGGGAGCGGAAAGACGTGGCGGCGTGCGTATGGGTGCATCAGATATGCAGACTCTTAAGTTATCTGACTACCAGTCTCTTAAAGACGAGTGCACATACATTGCGGCCATCTCTCCAAGCGTATCGGCCAGCGGACAGTTAATCTTTGGAGGCAACAACTACTCCTCTCAAATTAGCGGAGTCTCACAGGGATATCTTACCATCCGTCAGTTGGATATTGATGACGGTGAGATGTTTGATGACAATGATATTGCAACAAGCGCAAAGGTGTGCGTAATTGGAACCACCATTGCTAAGAATCTTTTCACAGCGGGAGAAGATCCGGTGGGGCAGATAATCCGTTTTAAGAACATTCCGTTTACCGTTATAGGAGTCCTTAAATCAAAGGGTTACAACACTATGGGACAAGACCAGGATGATGTGGTTCTGGCTCCGTTTACTACCGTAATGAAGAGAATCAATTCAGTAAATTATCTGCAGATGATTTACGCCTCCGCAATTACGGAAGACCAGACTCAGCAGGCTATTGATGAGATAACGGATATACTGCGAACAAATCATAAAATTCAAAACGGCCAGCCAGATAATTTTAATGTCCGCAGCCAGGAGGAACTCTCCTCTATGATGACCTCCACCACCTCTCTTATGACCATCCTGCTTGCCTGTGTAGCAGGCATTTCTCTGGTTGTGGGAGGTATTGGAATTATGAACATTATGTTTGTTTCCGTGACTGAGAGAACCAAGGAGATTGGTCTTAGAATGAGTGTGGGCGCAAGAGGAAAAGATATACTTACGCAGTTCCTCATTGAGGCAATTATGATCTCCATAACCGGCGGTGTAATAGGCGTTTTGCTTGGCATACTTGCCGCTTACGGAGTGAAGTTCTTTGCCGGCTGGCCAATTGCAATTCAACCTATAAGCGTAGTTATGAGCTTTGCAGTCTGCTCAATTACAGGCATTTTCTTTGGATGGTATCCTGCAAAGAAGGCTGCAAACTTAGACCCTATTGAGGCAATCAGATATGAGTAGAAAAATTCACATAAGCATATTTATTCAGATTGCGGTTTGGGTGCTGGTGTTTCTCTTTCCTCTGTTATTCATTGGAAGAGAGTCAGATAGCATGATCTCACTTCCGCGATACCTCCGTGCCTGCATACTTCCGCTCTCCTTTATGATACTCTTCTACGTGAGCACGCTTTGGCTAATTCCAAAGTATCTCTTCAAAAAGAAGTATTTGCAGTTCTTTGTAATAGAGGTGGTGCTGGCGGTGGCGCTGGTTGCAGGTAACTACGTGTGGCACAAGAAGATGATAAGGCCGCAGATAGAGGAGGCGCGGAGGGTTGAGATGCAGGCGGGCGGTGTTGCGACGGCTGGCGGTGCTCAGGGCAGCGCGGCAGCGGGCGGTGGTGTTGCAGGTGCGCCGAGTGCTGCACCCGCTGCGCCTGTCCGTAGAGGCCCGTCCCCTGCTGTCTTCTTCATCCGGGACCTCACCTCCATGGCCTTTGTGATTGCAATTGCCTGCCTTGTTATGATGTGGAGCCGGTACCTCCGCATAGAAAAATCACTGCAGCAGGCAGAGGAGCAGAAGACCAAGGCGGAGCTGGATAACCTTAAAAATCAGATAAATCCGCACTTTCTGCTAAACACCCTCAACAACATCTACGCCCTAATTGCCATTAACCAGGACAAGGCGCAGGAGGCTGTGCATCAGCTCAGCCGCCTGCTCCGTCATCTGCTCTATGAAAACCAGGACAATTTTATTGCGGCGTCAAAAGAGGTGGAGTTTTTAAAGGAGTATGTGAACCTAATGAAGCTGCGCCTCAGCCCAAACTGCAAGGTCACCTTCAACAGCACCATTGCGGAGGATGAAAGAATAAAAATTGCACCGCTTCTTCTTATCTCTCTGGTTGAGAACGCCTTTAAGCACGGAGTCTCTCCTGTTAAGGATAGTTTCATCACGATAGATATCTCACAGGACCCTTCTGCCATTACCTGCCTTATTCAGAACAGCTGCTTCCCTAAAGGAGCGGAAGATAAATCGGGAAGCGGCATTGGGCTCTCACAGGTGCAGTCAAGGCTGGATTTGCTCTACAAAGGCAAGTACAGCTGGGAGAAGGGAGTTGTGGAAAACCTATCGGGAGAAAAAATTTACAGCTCTCTGCTTAAGCTCTATTTTTAGTAAATTTGCGTATGCAGCAGATTAAATGCCTTATAGTTGACGATGAGCCTTTTGCGGTGGAACTCCTTAAAAGTTACGCTGTTAAGTGCGGCTTCATTACTCTGGTGGGAACCTGCGGGAGTGCAGAGCAGGCGCTGGAGATTTTAAAGAAAGAGGAGGTAGATCTGCTGCTGCTGGATATTCAGATGCCCGGTGCAAGCGGCCTGGAACTGGGTGCGGTGCTGAGACGTATGGAGGAGTTCTCAACCTCCGGTAAACCGCTCATTATCTTTACAACAGCCTTTGAGCAGTATGCAATTGAAGGGTACAAGGTGAACTCCGTGGGGTATCTTTTAAAGCCAATTTCATACCCGGAGTTTTTGGAGGCGGTGCAAAAGGCGGCCAGGGTGCTGGAGGGTATGAGTGCGGGTGCTGCGGGTGGTGCTAGCAGTGGTTCTGCGGTTGGCGGGTTCCTGTATGTTAAGAGCGGATACAAGCTGGTGCGGGTGGACCTCTCCACTATCATTTACATTGAGAGCCAGAAAGATTATATTGCCATAAACACCTCAGTTTCAGCCGCTCCAATTATGACTCAGATAAGCACCAAAGAGATTGAGAGCAAGTTGGAGGGAGGCAGTTTTTACCGTGTTCACCGCTCGTTTATCATCAACTCTTCATACATAGAGAGTCTGGGTAAAAGTAAAATTGTACTTAAAAATCCATCGGGAGGAAAAAGTATATCCATACCGGTTGGAGACAGTTATAAAGAGGTTATTTCCAAGATAATACAGAAGTAATTATGGATCAGTCCAACGTCACAGAGGTAAAAAAGAAGTCTGCTTTTAAGAGATTATTAAAGGTTCTTCTTTGGGTGGTTTTATTTGTTGCAGTTGTAATGGTTATTGCAATTTTAAGTTGCGGCCGCATTGCAAAGTGGTATCTGGAAAAGCACTCCAAAGAACTGACTGGCAGAGTGATAACAGTAGAGCGCATTCGTATGAACCCGCTCTTTGGTACCGCTAAAATAAAGGACCTCAGGGTGTTGGAAGCAAATGACAAAGATCTTTTTTTAGGATTCGGAGAGTTGGACTACCGTATGAACCTTCTGGGACTTATGCACAAGAAGTTCAAGATGAGGAGGTTGCATATAGACAGCATGGAGCTCAACATACTTCAGACGGGAAAGACCTTTAACTTTGATGACCTTATAACTCGCTTCTCTTCAGACAGTTCTGCAAAGAAGGAGACAGACCCTTCCTGGACCATAGACCTCAACAACATAAAGGTTTCCAACAGCCGTATGCGATACAAAGATATGGAGGTGGGGTCCAACTTTGGGTTCAACCGTATGAATGTGGAGATTCCAAGAATTTACCTTACCGGAAAGGATACGGACGCCGGAGTTCAGCTTCATTTTGAGGATGGCGGAAGCCTGGCCTGCCGTCTGTCATACAATATGGATCACAGCCGTTACAATCTGGATCTTAAGATTGACGGCTTTGGTATAGACGGCATACTGCCTTACCTTCAGCAATATATGAACGTTAGCAAGTGTGAGGGTCTGCTCTCAATGAACGTGAACATTAACGGAGATACGGAGCATATTACGGAGGCCAGAGTTAAGGGAACGGTAGATGTGGTAAAATCTGAGGTGGTGGATGACCAGGGAAGGATGATTTTTGCGGCCGATAGCGTTGGCGCTAACATTCTGGAACTCAGCACTGCGGGCCGCATCACCCACTTGTCTTATTTGAATGTTGTTGGTCCTCAGAGTCAGTACATCATTTACAAAGACTCCACAGATAACTTCTCATATCTTATGAAGAGCACGCCGGAGGTTGCAGAGCAGCCCGATGCTGTTGAGGAGGTACAGGAAGACGTTAAGAAGATGATTCTCAAGGTAGACCGCTTGAGGATTGCAGGCGGAAAGGTTGGTTATGAAGATAACCTTATGAAGGGCGGGTTCAAGTACAGCCTCAGTGAAATTAGCGCCTTCTGCAATGATTTTCAACTGGATAAGATGAACCGCATTATTGGACGTGCGGTGCTTGGGCAGGCCGGCAAGGTTGCATTGGACTGGACCACAGACTTTAAGAGCATGCGTAACATGCACCTTAAACTAACCGCCCGCAATGTAGATATAACAGACTTCACGCCATACTCTCTGGTTTACGTTGGCAACAAAATTGAGAACGGCGTGCTTCAGATTGAAAGTGATAACACCGTAACAGACAATAAGTTAAACGGAGAGAACAAGATTGAAGTTTACAAGCCTAAGGTTAGTAAGAGGGTGAACTCCAAGCCGGTTTACAAGGTTCCGGTAAGACTGGGCGTTTACGTTCTTACAGACAAGGAGGGAATGATGAAGGTTTCTCTGCCTGTCTCCGGAGATTTGGACAACCCGCAGTTCTCTTACCGCAAGATTCTCTTTAAGGCGCTTATGAACCTTTTTGTTAAGGTTGCCACCGCTCCTGTTACTGCAATAGGAAGTCTCTTCTCTTCAGATGAGCCTTTAGATCACATAGATATAGATGTTACGGAGCCCGATTTTGACACCCGTCAGTACACTCAGTTAACGGAACTTGTAGAGGCCGTTAAGGAGAAAGATGAACTCAAGTATGAGTTCAACCAGCGCTTCAACCTGGAGAAGGCCCTTAAAGACCATCCGGATTTCACTGAGGATAAACTCCTCACACTGGCCAAGATAAGGAACGAGAACCTCCAAAAGTTCCTCAAGCGTATGAACGTAAAGGAGAAGCAGATAGCCGTCACCCCAGTCGTTTTGGACTCCCTCAAGTCCTACACCGGAGACCCATCCATCCGCCTCACCGCCCTCTGGTCCCCAGACAACGACTAACCTAGCCCTTTAGTAGGTTATGTGGGAAGGGGGGATGTTGCGCCATGGCTGGGTGCCAATGCTGGCACCGCTGCGGCCTGCATCAATCTCCACGTAAATGTCCTTGGGTTCACTCTCCGCAAAGTCATACTTGAGGGCTGTAAGTTCCTCGCCCAGAGGGAGTGAAGCCTCTAACAACCTTCCATCCTCCAATATGAAAGTATAGTCTATCCTCATTCCCTCCAGCGAGAAGGGTCTGGTAATACGCATCTTAAACTCGGTCTTCTCTCTCCCATAAACCTTGCTTTCAGAAGCATACCCCTTGCCTTCCAGAGAAAAACCGTTCCATCCGCCCACAAGATAAAGCCCTGCAATCTGCTCGGCCTCAATCCCTTTAAAGCTTATAAATAAGTTAATGAACTGCCTTGTGGGCCTTGCTTCCACCCTAACCGGCTCCTTTGAAACCGTAACGGAAGAGAAGAAAGAGTACAGAGAATCCGAACTCACAAGATCCTTCTTAACAATGGCACACTCCCTTGAGTATGAGTCTGTAAGAAGCGTCCGTTCATTCACGTTTCCCCACACAAAACAGAGCAGTTCGTCTCTGGGAACATCAAAAGTAATATCAGAAGAGAGCTCACTCCTCCTTGCAGATGCCCTCTGAACAAGTTCCCCGGAACTGCGGAACACCCACACCTCAACACCCTCTGCAACTTGCTCAAAAGCAGAGCAATCCAAAGCAAAATGCTGCGGACATCCGCTTCTGTCTTCCCACACCCCGCATCCGGCAAGAAGGAGTGAAGCAATGAACAATATCCAATCTCTTCTTTTCATTTAAAAACTAACAGAATAGTCAGAAGCACCGCTCCACCCTGCTACTGAAGTATTTACTGTAACGGTATATGAAACCAGTTTGTCATCCGGAGTAAGAGCGCCCGGCCCGCTGATTGTAAAATCAAATGAGTAACTGGTGTTGCGCTTAACACCGTAATGGCCATTGCTTTCCTGATATCCATACCCCACCTGGTTGATATCTACCGGATAGTAATACTTAACCCCGTTAATTTTTCCCTCCAGAATCAACCTTGTATACTTCTCAGTAGCAGTCTCTTGTGACGTCAGGTTCTCATAGCAGTAGAAGTAGTGATCATCCTCTTCTCCACTGTCTCCAATAGAAGAGGCAACAGACTCATAGAGCATGTCATCTATCGTGAGGTCACTGTTATCAGCAGGCACATATCCGCCGTTGTTCAAAATGACAGGAGAGGAAAAGCCGCTGCCCAAAAAGTTCTTCTGCCCGTGAACGTTTGTAAGATAGAGCTTTACCTCCCTCAGGCTCTGACCCTCGTAAGGAGTTCCGTAGAAGGAAGTTGCAATCCTCGTCACCACAATCCTTGCAACAAGACGGGAGATGGTAACCTCCACACTCCCTGTGCCAGAGATAGTTGCAGTGGTAGAGCCGCTCATTGTAAAGTTCTGATAATCCTCATCCTCAAGGTTGCACTCCCTCTCCAGAAAATGCTCCTCATCTATAAACCCAATCCAGTCAGTCACTTTGGAGTTTGCAATCACATAAATGTTCTTCTCACCAACGGTGCTCTTAACCTCAAGATGAGAGAGCCCGCCCGCCGCGGTAATCTCTGCCGCAGTGTATTTTTTGTAGCTCTCCAGCGCACCGTTAGACTTAAAGAGGAAAATCTCCAACGTATTGATTTTGTTGTCGTTATCATCAATGCCGTTATCACCGTCAGAGTTCTTGGTATAAACCCCCGCCCTCTTCACTTTAATGTTTACAACCTGCTCTTCCTCCGGAGAAACAATCTCCTCGCTTTTACTGCAAGATGCCAGCACCACCCCGGCCATCATTGCCCAATAAAAAATCTTTTTCATCATTCTTTTGTATTTGTGTTAAATGTTCTCTTTTCCTCCCGATAGTTTTATCTCCTCTCTCCTTCTCTCTCCCCCTCCCTGTTCCCAGTGTCCCTGTTTTACGGACACTAGGCACACTTTTGCCCTCTTTTCGTTCCCAGTGTCCCGTTTTTCCGGACGTTGGGCACACTTTTGCCCTCTTTTCGCTCCCATCGTCCCGTTTTTCCGGACGTTGGGCACACTTTTGCCCCCTTTTCGCTCCCATCGTCCCGTTTTTCCGGACGTTGGGCACACTCACAGCAACCCCATCTCCTCCATCAGAGGCTCCATCTCAGGGTCCAGCGCCGCCTTAAAGCTCATATCGGGGTCCGCCTCAATGCTGGCCATCAGCAGCCTGGCCGCACTCTCCTTCTCATCCCGCCTCAGCATTGCAACAGCCTGCAGGTAAAGCACTTCCGGCGTCTGCTTCAAATCCTTCAGCACATCTATCGCGGAGGCATTGTAATCCAAACTCAAATAGCAGATTGCCGTGTTGATATTCCTGTAGGGCCTCAGAATCTCCAGCGCATCCTTATAGTGCCTCTCCTTCAAAAGCGCCAGGCCCTTCAGATAGTTTTCATCCAGCGGCGCCTCAACCGTCAGAGTGTCATAGCACTTTCTGTGCAGATGGAAGGAGAAATCTATGCGTCTAAGAATAGGATAGATAGAACTCCGTATATACCTGTAGTCCTTGCACTTAGAAAGCCTCTCCTCACGCGCATCGGGGTCCTCCGTCTTCAGAACCTCCAGCAGCTGCTGCTTAAACTGAATGTTCTCATCCTCCAAAATATACCGCCTCAAAAGCTCCCAATTCTCCGGAATATGATCCGTCTTAAAGAACTTCTGCCCCCTCTTCAGATAAGAAGCAAAATACTCCTTAACAGACTCCGCCCTCTTTTTTGAAAGCCTGCTGTTGGTAGCGTAACTCCCTTCCGGTGAGCAGGATGAAACAATATCCACAGAGTCTGTCACAAACTCTTTATTCAGTTGCAGAGAATCAAAATTTGCCTTAATCCTTTCTATCTCCCGATAGTTTTCTCCCAATGACTCATCTACCGTCCAACTGCCCACCTTAAACTCAATGAACGCAATGGTAGAGACCACAACATCCCTCTCCACTCTGGCCGTCAGATAGAGCGGACTCTCATCCAGAAAACGGCTGAAAGAACTCACGTAATATGCCAGAGTATCAGATTTTGGAAAGTCATAAAGCTTTCTGCCGTAGGCGAATACGCCGCCTGAGAAGGTAAGCCGCAACTTCTTCATTCCATCCGCCGCCTTCACATCCTGACTGTACCGGTAGATGATATCTCCCTCTCCGCCCCTTATGATGGTATCCAATCTTATTCCCGATGTGTCTATAGGGTCTTTCACGCACCTGCGGAAAACCTCCTCCAACCTCGCCTTCCGCCTGTTGTTCAGATTCACCAGGTAATGCTTTATGTAGTATTCTATTGCCTCATCCTCCGTCACCCCAAATTCCCCCACTCTCACCATTTCTTCACTCACACTCCTACCTCTCTCTTTATCACTGGTTTTACTCTTTGCAAGTTCCTCTGCAGCAGCACTTTCCGCTCCGCTCATTTCTTCTCTGTTTCCATTAACGCTCTCTTTGCCTGCACTGCCTTTTTGCCCATCTTTGCCTGTGCGGCCGGCAGCCTGCTCCCCACTGCGGACAGCTCCGCCCTCCGGGCGGCCTGTGGTTACGGCCAACTCCTTAAAGTTCCTTGCAGAAAAATTTTCCAGCAGGAACAAATAGGTAAAGGCCTTCACAAAGTCCACAGAATCAGGAATTATGGAAGATAGAAACTTCCTGTACTTCTCATAGCCCCGCATCTGGGAAGAGCGGTAAAGTTCCCCCGTGGCCATCACCCTCTCCAGCTCCATAGAATCCCTCTCCCAGAAGAGCTTAGGCGTAAGCCTTACCTGCCACTCCTCGCTGCAGAAAGCCGCCGGAATGTGCACGTCAAATCCCAAACGGATCTTCCCGCCCCTAACGGACACCCTCTTGTGGTTGGCCGTAACCACCACCGGAGAGAGCTTCCCTTTTGCAACCAACCCTCCCTCATTATCCTCAACCACAGCGCTTAATATCATTGGTTCACTCTCTCCGGCACTGTCCGCCTCCACCACACCGCCCCTTCTGATATCCTCTCCGTTCGCCACAGAAATCTTCCCGTATGGATTCCTCTCAATCTCACTCGTCTGTAAAATAGAGACCTTGTCTTCACCAATTATTCTCGCAAACCTCCTGCTTTGGCTGCAACCCCAAAGAATCACTAAGAGAATCCATATAAAAACAACACCACTCTTTCTCATAACACACACATTAAAACAAGAATGAGACTCCCAGCACAATATCTGCCGGAGAGACAATGAACTTTTTCCTCTTTAAAACAGGGTCTCCGCACCTGGTACACTGATACTTAGTGTAATCGGCCAGGCCCAGAAAGAGCCCCGCACCCATCTCAAGGTTCAGCCTTTTGGTAAGCAGCAGAGCGTACCCTCCGCCCGCCATCACACCGTATGCGTACCCCTCGTATGAACTTTTGGAGGTGATTCCCCCGTTAGAAAACTTGCACCAGTCCGCCCCGCCCAGCAAATACCAGCCGGAGTTTACAAACCACGGCCAAAACCGTCCTTTTACCTGAATTTCAGCCCTTCTGAAGAATACCGGAGAAGAACTTTTCCCAAATGAAAACGGATTGTACGTCCCACCCAGATGAACGGAAACGTGCCTGGAAACAGGCACCCCCAACTCTGCATTTATGGTCCCCAGAGTGAGCCACTCTAATCCGTTGGTAGAGAGCGAACTGTTTTGGCATAAACCCGCCCTGCTGCAAAGCAGAAACGCAGCAATCAGAATGCCCCTTAAAAGAGCCGCCGCGTTAAACCTTCTATTTTGAATTTTGCTTGTGCACATATCTTTGCCTCATCAAAATTGTGAAGCAAAAATATCTGCAGAGGCCCTCGCCTCCAAGCATTTGCGTAAAATGTACCCGATTTTTGGATACATTTTACTCTATGGCAAAAAATGGCAGAAAAACTGACTAAACGTCCACTATTTTTTTCTCAAAAACATACCAAAGATACCCCTTCACAGTTCCTTTTCCCATCCTGCTGAAGAGATTCTTGTATCTTTTCACCTGATTGACGTATTTCTTAAGAGAGCCGCCCTCACCCTCATTATCATCTGAAGATGAGAGAGTTCCAAACTTATAGTCTACAATAACGGTTTCATCACCGTTTTTAGAGAACATCACCCTGTCCGGACGGCAAATCATATCACCGTCCAAATATTCCGACTCTGTTTCAACGCTATATTTGTCTGTGAACCAGCCGTATGGAAGAGCCGCAGGAATAAGATTCATAATGGTATCAACAATCTTATCTCTGTCATTTCCAAGCAAAGATGAAGGATTATTCTTAAGGAACTTCTCTGTAGCACCCTCCACAACTCTCTTAATATCTGACTGTTGTGACACCTCTCCAATGTAAGAGAAAATCTCGTGCATAAGAATTCCGCGCCTTATATTATCATCATTATCATAACGGCTTCTAAGAGATTTCTTCTGAGACTCATTGGATAGCGTCTCTGTAAGAAGCGTTCCGTCAGACTCTTGCAGAGAGTACAAAGTCTCCTTCTCATCTTTTTCCTTTAATGGATCTTCACTTTCATCTCCAAAAGTGTATTCCGTATAGGTGAAAGGATCTCGCTCATCATCAGGATCCGCATTGTCGTAAATCTTGCGCAACTCACTAATTGTAAGCACCTTATCTTCCCTCTTAAAATGCACCTTCAGCACCTCACCTTCACCATCCTTCCCCTCTGCACCAACACAACCCTTGCAAATGTTATTTAATTCCGCAGAGAGAGTACCTTTATTATAGCCTCTGGCATATATGTACAGACGTTCCTTAGCCCTTGTAAATGAGACGTATGCAAGGTTGATATTATCTATGCAGGTCTGCAGAAGTTCATTGTCATAATCCGCCCTGTAAATTGAATCACGTACCCCTAAACCTTCAACGTTAATCATCAGAGGAGCCTTAAAATCAAGCCATTCGGAGTCCGATATCAACCATCTGTCACCCTTCAGCTTCAAAACCTCATCCCTCAGGAACGGAGTGAATACCACCTTAAATGCCAGACCCTTAGCCTTGTGCATAGTCATCACCCTCACGGCATCTGTCTTTCCTGAAAGCTCCGGAATATAGAAGTTCTTCTGATTCTCCTCCCACCAGCGCAGGAACATAGATATATTGGTACCGTTGGTTGTATTGTAATCCAGCACCTTGTCCAGAAAGGCCTTCACAAAGGACGCATCCCCAACCGGATAACTTTCTATAAAGGTATTTATCAACACTTTACAAATCTCATACAGAGTGCCGCACTCCGCCAACCTCCTCCTGAACTCCTCCGCCTCCGCAACCGCCTCTGTACCTCCCACCGTGCTACCGCTCCCGTACGCAACCGCAGCCGCGCCATCCGCAATGCCATCCGCAATGCCATCCTGCGCCCCACTAACCTCGGACGCTACCCCTCCTACCTCACACCCCCCAGACGCAACCCCGGAACCCGCTACCGCCGCAACGCCATCCCTCTCCAGCAACCCCAGGTTCTTCACCTTTGCCCCCGATATCCTTGCAAGCGCCTCCAGCCTCTCAGACTCCGGCTCCACCAGCTTGCGCAAAAGCTCCAGAATCACAGCAACCGTATTGTTGGAACCTATATTTAAGGAGTCCGTAGTTGTAATACTTATACCTTTCTTTACCAGCACACCCGCAATCTTCTCCGCCTCCTTATTTGAAGAAACCAGTATTGCAATATCTGATAACGAGTACTTTGCACCGCCTCCTCCCCCGTACGCAACCCTATCCGCAACCTCGCCCCCGTACGCAACCGTCTCACCAGCAACCCCGCAACCCTCAACCGCAACCCCGGAACCCGCACCCCCGGAACCCGCAACCGCAGAACCCGCAACTGCAGAACCCTCACCCCCGCAACCCGTCAGCTCCCATATCCTCCTAACCACATCCACGCACGCAAAATCCGCAGGCGTAGTAATATAATCCTTAATGTATCTGGAAGACTTCCCCGCATAAATCACCTTCACCACTCCCTTCTGCCCAACACTCTTATACTTGTCACAAACCTCCTGCGCAGACCCTGCATAAATCCCCCTAACAACCTCAGGCATAGCAAATTTAGATTTCTCAGAAACCTTCTCCCCCAGCAATCCGGAAAATGCACTCACCAGACACCCAGGCTCAGAGAAAAGCAAATTATTGAATGCCACAATGTTAGAGAGGCTCCTATAATTCACCAGAAGCGGCTTGGTAAAACAGAATTCCTTAAACTTATCCGGTATTTCACTCCTTAAAATGTTCCAATCGCCTCCCCTCCAGCGATATATACTCTGTTTAACATCCCCCACCAAAAGCGATGAATTCCCCTCGGCCAGAGAGTTCAAAAGCAGCGGACGGAAATTTTCCCACTGAGAATCAGAGGTATCCTGAAACTCATCCAAAAGATAGTGGTTCAGCGTAGTTCCAATCTTCTCATAAACAAACGGAGTATCACTACCGCCTATCAGATCGGACAGAATCTGCGGCGCATCCGCCAGCAGTGTAAGTTGCTGCTGCTTAAGGTATTCCTCAAGCTCAGCCGATATATAATCCAGCAGTGTAGTCTCCCGAATGTTCCTGGAAACCAACTGGTAACTCACATAATTTTCATATTGATCAGCATAGAGAGCCTCAATCTTGGAAAGTATAACCCCAACGCTATCCTTATAGGAATTGATTATGCTATCCGGAGTATTTTTAAAGAAGAAACTCTGAGGATCATCTTTCCATTTTTCAACGTCAAATGAGTCTTTAAAAGGAGCCACCTTCTTTGACAGCGGATCTATAAAACGGAATTTACCGGTGATTGTACCGAAAAATTTTGAGGTGGTTTTGCTCTTAACAAAGTCATCCTTCAGCAACTCTGACGCCCTTATAAGCTCCTCATTCAAAGCCTCTAACGGCTCAATAAAATCTTTCCTCAACACCTCACGCTTATAATTCAACTCCTTGTTGAACTCCTCGTAAGATTTTAGTTTCTCACCGTTTTGCCTGGCTTTCTCCTCCGCCTCCTTCTTCCTGGACCTATACCCAGATTTTGTAATCTCGCTTGATATTCTCAAAAGATCCCTCTTCCAATCCCAGTTCTTATCATCCTCAATCCTTGAAAGTGACAGATTCTTAATCCTTTCCAGCAGCTCCTCACACTCCGGCTTACCAAGTTTTGAGTAGAGCGAATCCAATGCCTCCGATACCGCCAAATCATCATCCAGCGATGTATCAAACGCTCCCCTGTGCCCCATCTCCAGAGCAAACGCCCTCAGCACTCTTTGGAAGAAACTGTCTATTGTGCTCACTCTGAACATTGTATAATCGTGAACCAAACGCCTCAGCACCCCCTTTGCCTTCTCCTGCACCTTCTTATCCTCCCCATTTTTCCCAATAGATTTTTCATACAGCGTCTTTATGATTCTCTCCTTCATCTCAAGGGTGGCCTTATTTGTAAAGGTCACAGCCATCTGATGTTTGTAAGCCTCCGGTCCTCCCTCCAACAGATATTTTGCAAACTGTTCAGAGAGGTTGTGAGTCTTTCCGCTGCCCGCAGAAGCGTTATATATCAAAAGTTCTTTACTCATCTTTCACCTCCCTGTTGCATATAGTCTTAAAATCACAATACTTACAAACGTTGATATCCGTGCAAATTGGCATTCGGGCCACACAATCAGAAGCACACTTTGCCTCAATCTCATCTATCAGCCCCTTAAGCCTCTCTGCAAACGCCTCAATCTGAGAGCGTTTTACCTTAATTACAATAGGTCCGCATTTATTCAGAAGCTGCAGCTGATAAACGCAAAGTTCCATATCACCGCTGTAACTCTTTTCATTTGAGAGCATTAGAGCGTAGAAGAAAAGCTGAAGAAGAATGGTGTACTCTTTATCCCTCTTCACTCCCTCTTTAAACATCTCATTCAGTATTTTTGGGAAGTCTTCATCCTTAAGCTCTGAATATGAGTTCTTTGGAGCCTTACTCAAAAACCTTCCGCTCTTGTAGTCACATACCCTGTAAATGCCGTTTTCATTCTCCAAACGGTCTATCTTAATAAATCCCCTGGAAGAAAACAGCGGCTCATTTATCTCATACTCAGCCCCTTCAAACCAATACTCACCCTTCTTGGCCTTCTCCAGATCCTTCTCCAGAGTAATCCAAATATACTTTTTAACAGACTCCCTTATCACAAGATTCTCACCCTCAATAAGATCCACCTGCATTGTATCTTTAAAAGCACCGTCAATGAGTTCTCTCATTGTCTCTTCATCTTTATACTCCGCGATAAGTTTCTCTGCAAACTCCTTTGTCACTTTTATTCTCTTTCCCTTTCTTTCACCCTTCTTTCCCAGAAACTGACCGTATATCTGCTCCATGCAGCAGTGATAAATGCTGCCGTAAGTGCTTGCCTCAACCGAATCTGTAAGGTCCTCATCCTTACCAAGTTTCAGAATCTTCTCAAAGAAAAACCTCCTGTTGCAATCCAGATAATTATTGAGTGATGACGGAGACAAGCACTTCTTTTCACTCTTTTTCACCTCTCCCTCCGCGATAGTATACTTACTGAGTCTTTCCTTCTCCTCCTCAGAACCATCATCAACAAATTTTTTGCTGATCCTTTCTTTATTTTCTTCGGAATCCTCCGTAACAAAGTATTTTCTGAGTCTGTCCTTTTCCTCATCCGTTAGTATTATATCATCTGTATATGATACTTTTGGAGTAGGAACCGGCGTAGAGAAAGTACGCTTAACCGGCTTAATACCAAAATCATAGACCAGCTGTTTAATGAAGCGGCTCTCCTCCTTTGTCTTAATGTTGGCCGTATTGGTATCATAAATCATATAGACGTTCTCCGCCCTCTGTATCAGACGGTAGAAGTTGTATGAAGAGATACTGTCCTTGTCCTCATACGTTGGAAGTTTAAACGCCTTGCGCAAGAAGTACGGGATAGCGCTGGTACGCTCCCCGCTTGCCGGAAAGACGCCGTCATTAAAAGAGAGGAAGATTATGTTCTTAAAGTCCAAGCACCTGGTTTCCAGCGGCCCCATAATCTGCACCCCGGAGAGCGGCTCCCCCCTGAACGCCACATTCCTCCCATTCAACCCGCTTCTTATGATTGAGTACACCGTCCTCGACTTCCCAAACGCCTCAGCTTCCGCTCCAACGGACCCAATTGCAGATGAGGCTATTGCATCCAAGACCTCATGCAGCCCGTTCACAAAGCACCTCTCCCTGCTGGTCAAGAACTTAGACACATATTCCAATATCCCTCTTAAGTATTTAATAATTTCAAATGTCAAATTGCTACCCACTGCTTGAGGTGTCCCGGTTTTACGGACACCTCCAGCACTTTCTATTGCCTGTGCTGAAGCTAGTTCGGTTTCCATTGGAGGAACCAACAGCTGCAGCAACTCCCTCATCCGCTCTCCCTTGGTCTCCAACGGATGCTCTCCCAGCAACTGCCCTGCCCCAACAAAGATCATATTGGATTTAAGAATCTTGTCAGAGGCCCGTTTAGCATCCGCCTCATCCACACTCAGAACGTACGGATGAGAGAGAATCTCCCTCAGCACGGAGCCGCTCAAAAGAAGCCCACCCTCAGTTTTCCTTGCACGTAAATGCAACGCTGCCAATGAGTTAAAGAGCGATGCAACCGCCGTTGCCCTCACCGGATAACCCATAGTTATATTTATGTCTGTCTCATCAATCACGCTCAATAGCGGCAATAGCAGTGTCTCATCAGAAACCACCACCGCCGTTTCAATAGGCTTCCAGCCCTCCTCCCTCATCTTTATCTCTTTCAGCAACTTAGCCGCAATCATTGTCTGCTCAACCTCCCCCGCCGCCGGAATCACCTGATACGAGCACCCGCCAGCCGCATAAGGCAACTCCTCACCCGGAAAGTCCGCCACGCACTTGGATATCAGCATAGAAGACTTATTCTCCGGCTCCCTAATCATCTTGGAATAATAATCCCAATAGAAGAGCGCCTTCCCCTCCTTCATCAAGTATTTCATCAACTCTTTCTCGCATTCCGTTGGAGCAGAGAACCCCACAAACACCACTATACCAAGTTTTTCCAACCGCTCCACCGAACTTGCCCCCGCATCCGCCACACCAGCACTCACCTCACCACAGCCACCGTACGCAACCCCAGCACCCACCTCGCCATCAGCACACGCAACCCCCTCACCATCACCAGCCGCCGCAACCCCAGCACCCGCTCCCACACCCTTCAGCCCCTCAGCTACCTCCCTCATCTGCAGCGCCTTATACCCCACACCATCTGCAACCAATGCACCCCTAAAGTCCCTGTAAACATCCGGCAGCGAATCCCAAATATCAAAGTAACGCTTCTTAATCTGCTGCTTATCAGAGATATCCGCCCTCAGCGCAGAGAGCCTCTTTGCCGCCTCCATCTGCCTCTCATCCATCCACTCAAAGCCCGTGGAAAGATGCTCCAAATCCCTGATGTTTGTAAAGAGCTGCTCCGCCTCTACCAGATACTGGTCAATATCGTTAAAATCAGAAAGTAGAATCTTGCCCCAGTAGAAGAACTCATCCAAAGGCTCATTATAGAGTTTCTCCTCCGTAACGCCGGCCGCCCGCTGCCTCAAACGATGCACCTTTGTATAAGACTTCCAAAGGCGGAACAGCAGTGAGAGTTCATCAAGAACTTTAAGATTACTGAGCCTGTCAAACAGCTCATCTACAGTAAGAATCACGGGAGCCTTAATGGGCCTTCCCGCCAACTCTCCAAGATATTTTCTGAAGAATACAGAACTTCTTCTGTTAGGGAACACAAAGGAGTATCGGGAAAGATCTTTTTCCTCAATCATCTTTCCCACAAACACCTGTGCCACCTGCTCTAAAAATTTACTTTTCATCAGTGCAAAGATAGAGCGCCCAATTGACAGCTTCCGTCAATTTTCAGTTTTGTTCAAATTATTTACCTTTTTGAGGTTTCCAACAACCCAAATGGTATCACCCTTCTCCATAACAACGGAAGATGTAGGGCGTATAAAGTCCTCAGAATCTTCCTTTTCCACACCCACAAGCAGTACCCCGAACTCATGACGGAACTTGGTTATATTGGCATCATGCCCAATAACCCTGGAGCCCTCCTCAAGAGTAATCTGAAATAGCTGCATCTCAATCTTCTCCTCCGGCGCCATTGGCACATCTTCATTAATGTTGTGAGAAAGGTCTATGAAGTTTTTAAGCTGTTGGTCAGATCCCAAAATCAGAAGCGAATCTGAAGGATACATTACCTGCTCCTTAGAGGGCAGGTTAATTACCTTGTTGCCCCTAATCAGCTGAATAACAAGGGCCCCCGTATCCTTCTTCCTATGCACCGTTGCAATGTTTCTGCCGGCCAGATAAGAGTTCTGACCAACGGTACACTTCTCCATGTGAATCTCGTTTGCCTTGTCTCTTGGAATTACAAAACGTCTTCCCCCCTCACTGTCAAGATTAGTGAAGAAGTTGGTCTCAATCTTTGAGTAATAGCCCTTTACCTGGTTAGAGATGGTAACAAACACAATAATGACGGCAGTAATGAGCACTATAACTCCCACACTGTGAGTAATATACAAAGAGGCAACGGAGGAGACAGCCATCACTGCAATAATGTATTTGAGAGCCACCATAAAAAGAAGAGGCCCCCTGGCATACTTACGGTCCGCCCAAATCTGATCATAAATTCCCTCCTTATCTTTCACCTTCAAAAGAGCCCAAATGAAAGGTGAAACTATCGCGATGGTTATAGCAAAAAGAATCAGTCTAACCCAAAAGGCGCCATCTGCAGGAGGGTAGATTCTGGTGATGAGAGAGGAGATGAAAGGGTTCACTACTTTGCTGAAAACCAGTATCAAAGCGGCCATCCAGGTTGTAAGAATAAAGACTCTGGTGGTGTAACTTCTCAGCAGTTTTCTCCAGCGGTTTTCCTGGTTGAGCGTCTGCTTTCCGGTTCCCAAACGGTCTATCACATTTCTCCAGCCTCTGGATGAATGTCGGTAAATGAACGAATAGAATTTGTCTCCGCTTTTTGCCCAATACGGCGTTATGAATGTTGTGAGTATAGATACCGTAACTATCACAGGGTAAAGGTAATCCGGCGTTGCGTCCAACTCTTTTCCAAGCGATGCTATGATGTAGGAGAACTCACCTATCTGACACATGCACAGTCCGGCCGGAAGCGCAATCTTCAGTGTCTGTCCGCTAAAGAGCAAACCGCTTGTTGCAGCAATCGGCTTTATTATAATCACCGCCAGCGTAATAACCAGTATGTGAGGCCAGTAGTGCAGCAGAACAGAAGGGTCTACCAACATTCCCACAGATACAAAGAAGATGGCGCCAAAGAAATCCTTTATAGGTTTTGTAAGCGCTAATATCTTGTCTCTCTGCGGAGTACCGGAGAGTATGGAACCCATAACGAATGCACCCAACGCCTCAGATATGTTGGCATTCAGCGTAATAACCACCATCAAAAGACAGAGACCAAGAGATGTAATGAGTATGGTCTCATCACTCATCAGTTTGCGCAGCTTTCTGTAAATGGTTGGCACAAAATAAATTCCGCCGGTAAACCACAACAGCAGGAACACGGTTATGGAGAAGATTTTGTTGGCCAGCTCCATACCGTTAAAGGTCTTGCTTATGACAAAAGTTGGCAGCATCACCAGCAGCAGAATGGCCACAAGATCCTCACAGATGAGGGCGCCGTAAACCAGTTGGGAGGAGCGCCGCCCGCCCATTCCCAAATCGTCAAAGGTCTTGATAATGATGGATGTAGATGAGATGGAAATCATTGCTCCAACAAAGAGAGCGGTAACGGTTGTCCACCCAAAAATCTTGGCTATCAGAAAGCCCATGCAGAACATCACCACCGCCTCAGAGAAGACGGTAATTGCCCCCGGGCCACCCACCTTTTTCAGTTTCTTAAAACTGAACTCCAGTCCCAGTCCAAACAGAAGGAAGATAACACCTATCTTTCCCCAGAACTCCACGCTCTCCACCTCGGTAGCCGTAGGAATGAAAGAGATGTACGGACCCGTGAGCACTCCGGCAATAATGTAACCCAACACCAAAGGCTGCTTAAGCGCTTTGAATATGATAGTTACAACGCCGGCTACAATAAGTATCAGCGCCAGATCCAGAAGGAGGGGATTGATAGATTCCGTCATACTAGTAGAGTTTCTCTGCCAATCGGTTAATTACGTATGCCGGATATTTCATCTCATGAATAATCTCAAAAACCGCCTCAGCTATAGGCATTTCCACCTGATACTTTTTGTTTATCTCGTTAATTGCCTTTGAAGCGTAGTAGCCCTCTGCCACCATATTCATCTCAACCTGAGCATTTTGCACAGAGTAACCCTTACCTATCATGCTGCCGAATGTACGGTTGCGGCTAAACTGAGAGTAGCCTGTAACCAGCAGATCACCCAGGTACGGAGAAGTCATCACGTTGCGGTTAGGGTCTGGATGTGAAGCGTTTAAGAAGTCCACCATCTCTTTGAAAGAACTGGTCATAAGCACGCTTGTAAAGTTGTCTCCGTAACCCAAACCATGACAGATTCCAACTGCAATGGCGTAGATATTCTTCAGAGCAGCAGCATATTCCACGCCGTAAATATCTGTTCCCGGCGTAGTGTTTATGTAGTCACACTTAAAGAAATCGCAGAGTTTCTTTGCGGAATCAAGATGTTTGCTGGTAAAAGTCAGATATGAAAGTCTCTCCATACCAACCTCTTCCGCATGGCAAGGACCACTCACAACCCCTATCCTGTCGTACGGAATTTTATGCTCATCATGAAAATACTCCGCGATAGTTTTTTGCCCTACAAACCCCTTTATTGCAGATACAATGAACTTGTTATCAAGCGGAACCGTGAGCTTTTGCATCACCCCCTCAAAGTAGGCAGAAGGGATGCAGAAGATAAGAACGTCTCCCCAGGAGACAATCTCGTTTATATCCGTAGACATTATAAGACGCTCAGGCTCAAGGATTACAGAACTCAGATAAACCTTGTTGCGGTGATTCTTCATCACGCGGTCTATGTTCTTCTGGTCCCTGATGAACCAGGCTATCTTCTCCTGATGGTTCATAATGAGTTTAACCAAAGCGGTAGCCCAGCTTCCGCTTCCCACCATTGCAAACTTCAGGTTTCTTTTATCCAATATAGCATTCATACTCTGTTAATTGTCTTTATCATTGCTAACGCTTCCGAAGCGGGAGGCCGCCTCAAAAGCCAGCCTGTCACACCTCTCGTTCTCCGAATGGCCGGCGTGCCCCTTCAACCAGTGGAAGTTGAGCGTCAGCCCCTTAGACGCCTCAATAAACTCCATCCACAAATCGGGGTTCTTCTTCTTTTTGAACCCGCACGCCACCCACTTATCCAACCATCCCTCCTCAATAGCCTTAACCACGTAAGAGGAATCTGACCATATATGCACCGTGGCATCCTTCCACTTAATGGCCTTAAGTCCCTCAATCACAGCGGTCAGCTCCATACGGTTGTTGGTAGTTAACGCCTCCCCGCCGCTCATCTCCTTACGTAACTTCCCGCAAATCAGCACAACACCCCAACCACCCGGTCCCGGGTTCCCTCTGGACGAACCGTCCGTGTAGAGATAGATTGGAGGTCTCTGCATAATTACACTTCTTTGTGATTCTCCTCCTGACCCGGAATCTGCGCGGTAAGCGGGTTGGAGTGAATCTCCGCATATCTTTCCCTGTTGCGGTAAATATCTATAGCTAAGTAAATTGCAGAGAGCATAGAACGAGGGTTTGCCTTGTTCTGACCTGCAATGTCAAATGCCGTTCCGTGGTCCGGAGAGGTACGTATCACAGGCAGACCGGCCGTATAGTTGACTCCGGTGTCAAAAGAGAGAGTCTTAAACGGAATAAGGCCCTGATCGTGATACATAGTTAAAACTGCATCATACTTTCCCTGCAGAGTGGCGGCAAAAAATCCGTCCGGAGAGAATGGTCCAAAGGTCTGAATTCCAGACTCGTTAGCCTCCTTAATTGCCGGTATCACAATGTTAATCTCCTCATCTCCCAAAAGCCCCTTGTCACCTGCGTGAGGGTTGAGACCCAGCACCGCAATTTTAGGTTTCTCAATGCAGAAGTCCTTCTTAAGAGAGTCATTCATAAGGCGCAGCTTTCTGAGTATCAACTCTTTGCTAATTGCAGCCGATACATCCTTCAAAGGAATGTGCATTGTAACAACTCCAACTCTCAGGTTGTCTGAACACATAAACATCAAACCGTCCTTTGCTCCAAAAGTCTCAATAAGAAAGCCCGTATGGCCGGCATACTTAAAGTGCTCAAGCGTAACGCCTTTCTTGCTGAATGGAGCCGTCACAATAATGTCTATGAGCCCCTTCTTGGCATCTGCAACGCACCTGTCAAGTGAAGCAATTGCAGCCTTGGCGCTCTCATGAGTTAGTTTGCCCGGCTCAATAGGCAAATCGTCACCCACACAGTTTATGATGTTAACCCTCTTAGGATGAGCGTCTTTTGCGTTATTAATAACGTTGGTATCTATGTTTTCGGTTTCAGGAATCTGCTTTCTGTAGTATCCGAACGCCTTGGACGACCCGTACACCACCGGGGTAAAAAGATCCAGCACATTGGCATTGGAGAGGGATTTAATGATAACCTCGTACCCTATTCCGTTGCTGTCGCCCTGCGTAATTCCAATAACAAGTTTCTCTTTCATAATAGTTTTCTCAATCGGTGCAATTTACAAAAAATAAGCTTTCAATAGATATTTTATATTTTTGTATTATGGCTGACATATTAGATACATCAATTAAGTACCTGCAAGGCATAGGACCAAAGCGTGCAGATTTGCTCGCCAAGGAACTTAACGTCCACACCTTCAGAGACATGCTCTACTATTTCCCGTTCCGGTGGATAGACAAGAGCAAGGTGTATCCAATAAGCAGCATACTCAAAGAAGAGCTTTTAGACTCCGAGGAAGTCAGCACCTCCACCTACGTTCAACTACGTGGAATCATTACAAAAAAGGAGTTGGTAGGTTTCTCTAACGGCCGTCCAATCAAGGGAAAAGCCCGCCTGGTTGTGACCCTCACGGACGCCACCGGCAGCATCCAGCTCGTCTTCTTCTCCGGCCTTAAATGGATTGCAGAAAAGATAAAGGAAAATGAGGAGTACATAGCGTTCGGGCGCCTCACCCTCTTCAACAATCAGGTGAATATGGTCCACCCGGAACTCTACCCGCCGGCACAGGCAGCAACCTACGGAAGCGGCTCAATGGTAGGCATTTACAGCACCACAGAGAAAATGAAAAACGGTGGCTTTGGCATAAAGGCCATCACCAAAATAGAGAGCCTGCTGCTGGAGAAAACCCTGCCTCAAATCAAAGAAACCCTACCGGACTACATCATACAGAAGATGGGCTTTTGTTCTCTTGCTCAGGCACTTAAGAACATCCACTTCCCTGCGGATCAAAAAGCGCTTGATGCCGCCCAGCGCCGTCTAAAGTTTGAAGAGCTTTTCTACCTGCAGCTCAGCCTTTTAAAGCAGAAGAACGTGCGCACCTCCAAGGGCGGAGGCATCATCCTCTCCAAGGTCGGAGACAACTTCAACAAGTGCTACTCCTCTCTCCCTTACCAACTTACAAACGCACAGAAGCGCGTAATAAAGGAGATGCGAGAAGATATGCGCAGCGGCAAACAGATGAACCGCCTGCTGCAGGGAGACGTAGGAAGCGGCAAAACTCTTGTTGCTGTCTTACTCTCTCTCATCGCGATAGATAACGGTTACCAGGCCTGTATCATGGCGCCAACTGAAGTACTTGCAAACCAGCATCTTGCAAGTATTCAAAAGTTCCTCAAGGCTACAGATGTAAAGGTTGCTCTGCTTACAGGCAGCACCAAGACCAAAGAGAGACGCCAGATACTCAAGGAGTTGGAGGAGGGCTCGCTGAACATTATAGTTGGAACCCACGCCCTCATTGAGGAGCGGGTCAAGTTCCATAAGCTCGGTCTTGCCGTCATAGACGAGCAGCACCGCTTTGGTGTAGACCAGCGAAGCCGCCTCTGGTCCAAGAATGACACCGCCCTTACGTCACAACCCGCTGCGTCCCAGCAGAACACAAGCGGTGCCGGGCCTGCTTCCAGCGCTGCCGGGCCGGCTCCGCAACTCCCTCAGCCCCCGCACATTATGGTGATGACCGCCACCCCAATCCCAAGAACGCTCGCAATGACCCTCTACGGAGACCTGGATGTCAGCATCCTGGATGAACTCCCTCCGGGCCGCACCCCAATCATCACCAAGCACGCCTGGGAGAGCCAGCGCAAACAGGTCTTTGACTTCATGCGCCAGGAGATAGACAAAGGCCGCCAAGTCTTTGTAGTCTACCCGCTTATAAAAGAGAGCGAGAAGATGGACTATGAGAATCTTGAAGCCGGATACCTCAGAATTGTAGAGGAGTTCAAAGCCCCGCAATACATAACGGCCGTAGTCCACGGCAAGCAGAAAACGGAAGACAAGAATTTAGATATGCAGCTCTTTGCCTCAGGCCGTGCCCATATCCTGGTGGCAACCAGCGTAATAGAGGTAGGCGTAGATGTTCCCAACGCCAGCATAATGGTAATTGAAAGCGCAGAACGGTTCGGTCTCAGCCAGTTACACCAGCTCCGCGGAAGAGTTGGCCGAGGCTCCAACAAATCCTACTGCATACTCATGAGCGGCTACAAACTTAGCCGTGAGAGCCGCAAACGCCTGGAACTCATGTGTTCCACCACAGACGGATTTGTTCTTGCAGAAGAAGATATGAAGATGCGCGGCCCCGGAGATATTGAAGGCACCTCCCAGAGCGGCCTTGCCATAGACCTCCACATAGCCTCCCTCTCCAAAGACGGCATCTACCTCCAGCAGGCCCGAGACCTCGCAGAGAAGATCCTCACCCAGGACCCGCTCCTCACCGCTCCTGCAAACCGCCTCCTCACCACCCAGCTCGCCCTCCTCCGCCGCCAGGGCAAAGACCCCAAAGACTACTCCTCCATCTCCTAACCCCACCTCCATACCCACCGCGCAACGCATCTATCTGATAACCTGCACTTTAAGCAATTGCCTCTCCACAAAATCGCCACCAGGCAAACAAGCATTACCCTGATTATCAGCGCTTAACGTTGCACAACCATTCCGCCTTCAAAAAGCTCGCTTCACTACACTTTATACCTCAACAGGTATAAAACTATCGTGAAGAAAAGAAATTATACCCTAAATGGTATGATTTTCCAAATTTTTATTATATTTGCACCCGATTAGGTATAATTTTTATGTCATTAGCTGAACATATTAAGGCAAAACGCAAGAAATTTGGTCTTACCCAGGTGGAACTTGCAGAAAGAGCATCAGTAGGTCTGCGCTTTGTTCGTGAGATGGAACAAGGCAAAAAGACCCTCAGAATGGACAAAGTGAACAACGTTCTCGCCCTGTTTGGTGAGGCACTCGTTCCTGAGAGAGTTAAGGTATTATGAAACAGGCAAAGATTTACATAAAGGATTGTTTCTGCGGAGTGCTTAGAGAGGATGAAGAGGGTTTTCACTTTAAGTATGACGGAGAGTATCTTAAAACTAAATATGCACGAGCGCTATCCCCTACTATGCCTCTGACTGAAGAGACTTATGAGAAAGAGATAATGTTTCCTGTCTTTGACGGTCTTATTCCGGAAGGGTGGTTATTGGATATTGCATCCAGTTCCTGGAAAATAGATCCCAGAGACAGAATGTCTTTGCTAATGGCTTGTTGCAAAGATTGTATTGGTGATATCAGTGTTATTCCTTTGTAATATGAGTAAGTGTTTATATTGCTATAAAGAGTTGGAAGAGGGGCAAGCAGATTTTCATCCCGCTTGCGCCAGAAAGTTTTTTGGTACGGATGTAGCTCCGCAAATGCCTTATACAAGGGATAATATGTCCGAGCTGGCAAAAAAGGTTATCAGAACAAGCGTCTCCGTTACAGGTGTTCAGGAAAAGATGTCTTTGGATGTAGACAGAGGCAAGAAGAACGAGCCGGCAAAATTTACCATTGTGGGTCTCTGGGGCAAATACATCTTCAAGCCTCAAAGCAGTAAATACCGTTGTCTTCCGGAGTTGGAAGATATAACTCTCAGGCTTGCACAAACTGCAGGTATTAAGACAGTTGAGCACTCGCTAATCAGGTTGGCAGATGGAGAACTCGGCTACATTACTAAGAGAATAGACAGAGATAAAAAAGGAGGTAAAATCTCTTTGCTAGATATGTGTCAACTCTCCAATCGTCTAACGGAACACAAATACTACGGCACCTATCCGCAACTTGCAGATATCATTAAAAACTATTCATCCGCCACTGTACTGGACTTACAAAGATTTTGGGAAGTTGTCTTTTTCTCCTGGTTGACCGGAAACTCTGACATGCATTGTAAGAACTTCTCTCTCATAGATATAGGAGACTCGGAGTATATCCTCTCTCCCGCATACGATCTGCTTGCAGTACTTCTTGCAGATCCGTATGATGATGAAGAGATGGCAATGTCACTTACCGTTGGAGGCAAGAAAAAAGGATTCAAGATTTCTGACTTTTCAGAGGCAATGATAGAATCCGGAATAGAGAAAAACCGTGCGGAGGCAATGATTGAAAAGATGATTGCCCACAAAGAAACGTGGTTCTCTCAAATAGACAGCTCATTCCTCCCCGCAGACCTCAAACAAAAGTTCAAGGATCTAATCTCCTCCAGAACCGCCCAACGCTAAACGACTTCGCGGCGTATTTACTTCTGCGCCACAGTGTTAAAAGTGATCATCCGCTCAAGGGCACGGCGGCAGACCGGGCAGAAATCCGGGTAAGTATTGTCCCTCATCCTGCAGGTTGGGAACGGACGGTATATACCCTCAGACAGATAGCCGCCTCCCTCATAAATCCCTACCTTATAGTCAGATACCGGCATCTTCTTAAACGCCTCATCCATCTGATCATACTTTGTAACAGTCCACGCACCCAGGTGACGCTTCTCATCAAAGTACACAAACCTTCTGGAGTGCTTTCCGCTAAACTTATGCTTCTCCGGCGTAATCATATCCTGCCACTTGGTCTTAAAGTTCACAAGCGTAGTAATGTTCTCCTCCCACGGCTCAACATACAAATCATACTGATCCGTTCCGTCATCATAAAAATATTCGTCTGCCAACCCGCCAAAACTGTGACCGAACTCGTGCACCACAACCGGCATTGCCCAACGATTCTTTGCCGCAGTAAGAACGTATGAATTGAAAATCCCACCGCCCCCATAATTATCTGTATTAGCGAGAATTATGATATGCTCATACGGCACGCTCGCAAGCGCATCGTGCAAATCAAACAGATGCAAAGTTGTAAGATAACGGTCCATATAAAACGTGCTGAAATGAGAAGAAAAAGCCGTCTCCTTCCACTCGTTCTTTAGAGGAATGCTCACCCCGCTCTCTTTGCTCACCACCGGCACTGCAATGAAATTCAGAGAGTTAGCCATAGACTTAAACGGCTCATATCTAAGAATTTCATTCGTTGTCTCTGCAGCATGTTTATAGAAATCTTCTATCTCCGCGATAGTATAACCTTCCCCAACTATTGCAATATCTATTGCCTCTCTGCTGTCTCCGCCCTTATGAGTGTACCTGCACTTATCTACTGAGTATGAAGATTTTACAGGGCGAATAAGAATATCCTTAGGATCCACTTTGTGAGTCATCTCACAGGTAACTTCATCTTTCCTGCCATAGAGCGTAACTGTAACAAATGCGGTACTCTTTGGCATAGGAACAAGGAACACATTTTCAAAAGATTTGCGGGTGGTTGCAGCCTCCGGAGTGGAAAGCCACTCAGAGAACAAAGTGGAGAACGGTAATCTGTAGAGCACCTCGTTAGTTGCTGAATCCCTGAGCGTTACCTGTCCGTTACCCCTTAGCGGAACTTTATCCATATTCACACGCCTTCCCCACCATCCGTCAAGCTTCCCCATCTTAGCCAGCGATATCTCCGTTCCCTTTGCATCCCCGCTAAAGATGTAATCCAACCTCAACGTCAAATCATAATTCAAATACTTCCCAAAATCTGTCTTTTCCCCCTCCCCTTCCTTAACGCTTCCATCAACAGACGCAATAGATTTAATTCCGGAATCTGACGCCTTAAAAACGTTTCCATCAGCAGAGGTATTCGTTAAATCAGGAAATGGAACGGCTGCGTAAACATCTGATACAGAAAACAGTGCAAGAAATGCCGCAGCAACTAAAAAGATCTTTTTCATAAATGATTATTTATAAGTAGCACTGGCATGCAGTGCAAAAAAATTGTAACCCAGTAATAACGTTTACTGAATATACCCAAAGCGTTTCAGCTCCTTTTTATTCTCCCTCCAGGAAGGATCCACCTTCACAAAAATCTTAAGGAACACCTTCTTTTCAAAGAACTTCTCCATATCCTTACGGGCCTGAGTACCAACCCTTTTCAGAGCAGCCCCCTTCTTCCCAATAATTATTCCCTTCTGACTCTCCCTCACAACATTTATCACCGCCTCAATGGAATAAAGTTCCTCCTCTTCTATAAAGTTTTCAATCACAACCTCCGCGCAGTACGGAATCTCCTTGCTGTAATTCTCCAAAATTTTCTCCCTCAAAATCTCCGATGCAAAGAATCTCAAGTTCTTATCCGTAAAGACATCCCTGTCATACCAGGCGTGCTGTTCCGGAAGAATAGATACAATTTTATTCAGCAGAAGATCTGTGTTAATCTTGTTGAGTGCACTCATTGGAAGTATCTCAGCCTTAGGGACTAAGGTATGCCACTTCTCCACCAGAGAGTCAATTGTACGCGGCTCCTTCCCTGCACCTTCCATCACACCCTCAGCATCAGAAACATCTACGCTATTAGCTTTCTTTCCTTTGCCGGAAGACTTCTTTGCCTTTGCCTCAGCGGACTCACTATCTGGAGTGAGAAGTTTATCAATTTTATTGATAACCACAATCACGGGGCAGGAAAGCAAATTGAGCTTGTCCACATACTCCTTGTTCTTCTGAGAAGACTCGTAAACATCTGTAACGTAAATGATTATATCTGCATCCCCAATAGCGGTATCCACAAAATTCATCATGGCCTCCTGCAGTTCGTAGGAAGGTTTGAGAATACCTGGAGTGTCTGAAAAAACAATCTGATAATCCTCTCCGTTCACTATTCCCATTATGCGGTGACGAGTGGTCTGCGCCTTGGATGTGACAATTGAAAGTTTCTCACCCACAAGGGCATTCATCAATGTGGACTTCCCAACATTAGGGTTTCCAATGATGTTTACAAAGCCGGATTTATTAATCTTATCTTCCATTTTTCGTATGAACCGTCATTTGCTATCCGCCTGCCCCTCCGCTATTCGTAAGACCCCATCATCAGCATAGCAACCTCCTTATCTGTAAGGAAACGCCACTGACCCCTTCTGAGACTCTTCTTTGTAAGACCTGCAAAGTAAACTCTGTCCAGCTTAACCACCTTATAACCAAGAGATTCAAAGATTCTGCGAACAATCCTGTTACGTCCGCTGTGAATCTCAATTCCAACCTGCGAATGGTCTCCGTCAATATATGAAAGAGCATCTGCGTTAATCATTCCGTCATCCAGATGCACACCCTTCAGAATCTTCTCAAAGTCCTTCTGTGTGAGGTTCTTATCCAGGAACACCTGATATATTTTCTTCTTGTTGTAAGACGGATGGGTAAGACGCTCTGTAAGGTCTCCGTCATTTGTCAGAAGCAGAACGCCGGTAGTATCTCTGTCCAATCGGCCAACCGGATATACTCTCTGTGAGCACTTTCCGGCAATCAGGTCAATCACTGTCTTTCTTGCCTGCGGATCATCTGTAGTAGTCACGCAGTTCTTAGGCTTGTTCATCAGAATGTAAACCTTCTCCTCGCCCTTAATCACCTTGTCTTCAACCTTTACCACATCGTTCTGAAAAACTTTGGTTCCCAGTTCCGTAACTACCTGACCGTTAACGGATACCAGCCCCTCTATAATGTACTGGTCTGCCTCTCTTCTGGAGCAGAGACCGGAATTTGCAATGAACTTGTTAAGTCTTACACCCTCTTCCCCCTTCACTTTTGGCTGACGAGGTTTTGGTGTGTAGGCCTGCGCCCTTGCCTTCATTGGAGCTGCACTTACCTCTCTCTCCTCTATCTGGCTTCTAACCCTCTCAAAATCACCCTTTGTATGTTTGAATGTCCTTTTTCCTCCCGATAGTTTATTTCCTCCCGACAGTCTATCAGAGTACGCCCTCTTTGCTCCTGCAGCACTGCGAGTTCCTGCAGCACTTCTTACACCCGCCGGACGCTCTGCAAATGAGCGTTTTGGAGCGCCTGTGCGTGCGGCTCCTCTTGGAGCGCCTGTGCGTGCGCCGCCGCGTGGACCTGCCGTACGTGCTGCACCCCTTGCTGCACCCCTTGTACCTGAGCTGCGGGTTGCCCCCGCTCTTTTAGGTCCTTCACTGCGTCCTCCGGAAGGACGGCCTGTTGAACGCCCTGCTGAAGGGCGGCCTGCTCTCTTATTTGTTGTTCTCATAATTACTTCCTTTGATTATTCTACAAATGTAGACCAATTAAAACATTTTTCCTACTTTTACCACCCATTATGTTAAAGGGTATGGCAATAAAGAAAGGTTTGAAAGGCGTAAGGATATCGCCGCTGGTGAGGGAGAACATCAAGGTGGCCCTTAGATCCATTAGAAATAACCGTCTGAGAAGTGTTCTCACTATCCTGATGGTTGCCGTTGGTATTACCTCTCTGCTGGGTATTCTTACGGCCACAGACACCGTTAAGAACGAGGTGAGCAACAGTTTTGACGCAATGGGTTCCCGTACCTTTTACATCCGCGCCCAGTATTATGCGCCAACAGGAGATAAGCATACCCGCAAGCGGAACAACATAGCAATCAGCTATTTCCAGGCAAAGAGCTTTCAGGAACTCTATGAGGAGCACCAGATAGGAACCGTATCCATCTATTATTCTCAGGGAGCAATGTCCTTTAAGAGAGGAGATAAGAGTTCCAACCCCAACTGTGATCTGGTACTCTCAGATGATAAGTTTGTGACAATGAAGGGCTTCTCCATAGAGAAAGGCAGAGACCTCAATGCCAGAGATTTGGAAGAGGCCGCTGCAGTGTGCGTCATAGGTCAGGGGCTGGTTTCCAAGCTCTTTGACAGAAAAGAAGACCCAATAAACTCTGTAATTACCGCCAACGGAGTTAGTTACAGGGTTGTAGGAGTTATGAAGGAGATGTCCTCCGTACAGGACGGACCAAACGATATGGCAATAATTCCGGCAACCAACGGAAGAGCCCGTTACTCCGGAAGTTACACCATCGGCATTAAGCCTAACGTTACAAACACAGATCTATCAGACATTTACGCAGAGGCGGAGATGTTGTTCCGCTCCGTCCGCCGCCTCTCCCCGCAGGATGAGAGTGACTTTACCATAATGTACAATGAGACAATGGCAAAGAGCGCAACCAAAACCCTTGGTACCGTAACCCTCATTGCCGGAATCATAGGCCTCATAACCCTGCTGGGCGCGGCTATCGGTCTTATGAACATTATGCTGGTTTCCGTAAAGGAGAGGACCTCAGAAATTGGAGTAAGAAAGGCAATAGGAGCCTCCGCCAAGATTATACGCCACCAGTTCCTGTATGAATCTATCGTGATAGCACAAATAGGCTGCATAATAGGAATAGTGCTGGGTGTGATAGTTGGTTTTATAGTGGCAAAGCTCATTCACGGCACCTTTATAATGCCTTGGTTCTGGATATTTGCGGCGGTGGCAACCTGCGTTCTGGTGGGCGTTGCAAGCGGCTATCTCCCTGCTAGAAAGGCAGCTGCGCTGGATCCTATTGAGGCGCTCCGCTACGAGTAAATAAAATTTGTAAATTTGCGAGGTTATAAATAGAAATATGTCAGAAGAGAGGGAAGATATTTTTACAGAGGATGATTCCAAAAGCGAGTCTACGGGCAAGTATTCCAAGTTGATACAGGAGGGCGATAACAAATACCGCCTCCCGGGTATGTACAAAAACTGGTTTTTGGACTACGCCTCATACGTTATTCTGGACCGTGCGGTGCCTCACATAGAGGACGGACTCAAGCCCGTTCAGCGCCGTATTCTCCACGCAATGAGGAGCATATATGACGGTACGCTCATAAAGGTTGCCACCATTGTGGGTGAGGCCATGAAGTACCATCCTCACAGTGACGCCTCCATAAAAGAGGCGCTGGTTCAGATGGGCCAGAAGAACCTTCTCATAGACTGCCAGGGAAACTGGGGCAACACCATAACCGGAGATGAGGCCGCCGCTGCCAGATACATTGAGGGAAGGCTCTCCCCTTTCGCCATAGATGTGGTCTTCAACCCCAAAACAACCGAGTGGATGAATTCGTATGACGGGCGCAAGAAAGAGCCTGTTACTCTGCCGGTTAAGTTCCCTCTGGTGCTCCATCAGGGAGCAGACGGAATTGCAGTAGGACTCAACTGCAAAATTCTGCCGCACAACTTCAACGAGCTTATAGACGCATCAGTAGCATACCTTAAAGGAGAAGAGTTCCATCTCTACCCAGATTTCCCATCGGGAGGAATAATGGATGTCTCAAGATATGCAGACGGCAAAAGAGGCGGCCAGGTTACGGTTAGAGCAAGAATCATAAAGACAGACAAAAAGACAATTAAGATAACAGAACTTCCGTTTGGCAAAAACTCCGGCGATATATGCAAGAGCATTATGGCCGCCAATGACAAAGGGAAGATTAAGGTGAGAAAGGTGGAGGATCTCTCCACGGAAAAGGCTGAGATTGTGGTAACTCTGGCTCAGGGAGAGTCTCCGGACAAGACCATAGATGCGCTCTACGCCTTCACCTACTGCCAGGTCTCCCTCAATCCAAATACCTGTCTTATAAAGGATAACAAGCCTCACTTTATGACAGTGAGCCAGGTTCTGGAAGATAATACTCTGAGAACCAAGGAACTCATAAGGAGAGAACTCCTCATAAAGATGGGAGAACTTGAGACCTCATGGCACTCACTCACGCTGGAGAAAATCTTCTTTGAAGAGGGCAAGTACAAGATGTTGGAGGAGAAGAAGACCAAGAGTTGGGAGAATCAGGTAAGTGAAATTCACGAGGCGTTGAAGGAATATGAAGACCTTCTGCACCAGGAAGTTACAAGAGAGGATGTTTTAAAGCTGGTGGAGAAGCCAGTAAGAAAAATCTCCCGTTTTGACATTAAGGAGTGCAACAACAAAATTGCGGGAGTGGAGAAGGAGATTGCAAAGGTGAAGAGAGACCTTGCAAATCTGACTCAGGTTACCATAGATTACTTCCTCTCCCTCAAGGAGAAATACGGAGACAAGTTCCCTCGCCGCACAGAGATTACCAACCTGGAAACCATTCAGGTATCAAGAGTTGCTGTTGCCAATGCCAAACTCTACGCCAACTTTGAAGAGGGCTTCATTGGCATGGATCTCAAGAAGGATGACAACGCTCAGTTCATCTGCAACTGTTCAGATATTGATGATATAATTGTCTTCTTCCAGAACGGCAAATATCTGGTTACAAAGATTACAGACAAGTCCTTTGTGGGCAAGAACATCATCCACGTTGCGGTCTTTGTAAAGAACAATCTCAGAACGGTTTACAACGCCATATACAGAGACGGAAAGAACGGCTTCTGCTATGTTAAGAGGTTTGCAGTTACCGCAGTTACAAGAGACAAGGAGTATGACATCACAATGGGTACTCCGGACTCCAAAATTCTCTGGTTCACCGCCAACCCTAACGGAGAGGCGGAGAGCGTAAGAGTGGCTCTGCGTCCGCGTCCGAAACTCAAGAAACTTTTCTTTGATTACGACTTTGCAACCCTTGCAATTAAGGGACGCTCCTCCAGAGGAAACCTCCTCTCCAAGAACCCTATCAGCCGTATAACTCTCAAGAGCAAAGGAAGTTCCACCATTGGAGACAAACCGCTCTGGTTTGATATGGACGTTAACCGTCTCAATGAAGACAAGAGAGGAAAATTCCTGGGCAACTTCAAAGATGAGGATAAAGTTCTTGCTGTTTACGCAGACGGAACATACTGCACCACCAACCAGGATCTCAACAACCACTACCAGGGAGAACTCATCTCCATTGAGAAGTTCAACCCCGCAAAGGTTTATGCAGCAGTCTATTATGACGCAGAGAGCAGCAAGTATTACCTCAAGCGCTTTAAGTTTGAAGCCAACAACAACACCTCCAACCTCTTCATTTCAGAGGCGGAAGGTTCTCGTCTTGTGGCACTTACAGGAAAGAGCGGTTCCCAGATAGTAATCCAGTTCGGCGGCAAACATGAAGGCCGTCAGAGTGAGATTGTAATAGTAGACACCTTCATTGCAGAGAAGGGATGGAAGGCTAAAGGCAAGAGACTCACCCAGTTTGAGGTAGAGAAGGTAGTCCTCATAGAACCCCCTGTCCTGGAAGATGAAGAGTTTGAGGAGTTTGAAGACCAGGATTCCGAAGGCGCTACAACCGGCACCAAGTTCAACGGCTCAGACGCTTCAGCCGCCTTCCCTGAAGGCTCTGACCAAGAGCCAGTTGCAGAGGGTGAAGAAGAGAGCGGAGACTTTGATTTCCCAGATGAAGATGAAGAAGAGAACTCCGGCTTCTCCTCAGATGACGATGAGCCAACACTCTTTTAACCATCCGTTCTCTGAAGCGCATAGCAGACAATGCCTGTAATAATAAAAACTTATTGCATCAGCAGCAATAGCTATAAAGATTTGATAATAAATTTATTATAGCAGCGCATATTTAGAAAAAGATAGTTAAGAATCGGCTTACGAATAACAAACAAGATTTTTTTATATGATCATTTCTCTGTGTGGTTTTATGACTTCCGGCAAAACGCTTGCCGGAGAAGCCTTCTCAAAAGAGCAGGGCCTGCCGTTCATAGACCTTGATCAGTACATAGAGAAACAAGAGAAGAAGACCGTTCTGGAAATCTTCCGCACAAAAGGAGAATCCTACTTCAGAACCCTGGAAGTTAAGAGCTTACAGGAAATCATTGCAGAGAACGAACAAAACAATTCATCAAAAGTAGAAGTCTCAGCAAAAGCAAATTCCTCATCAAAAGAGCACTCAACGTCTGCAAAAAAAGATCTCATCCTCTCAGTGGGCGGCGGCACCCCAATGAACCCTGAGTGCGCAAAGCTGCTGAAAGAGAAGACCTTCTGCATCTACCTTCAATGTTCCCCCGCCGTCCTCGGCGAACGCCTCTCCTACCTCTACCACAACCGCCCCTCAGCCGTAGACCTCCTCGCCCAAGCCACTGCAACCGCTGCAACTCCGCTCAAAGCAGACTCATCTGCCAATACTTCAGCAAAAGAACATTCTGCGGAACAATCAGAGAATAAGAAACTTACAAAGAAGCAAAGAGAAGAGCTCTTCACAGCCTGGGCAGCCGAGCAGCTGAAAACCAAGGAACCCCACTACCTCGCCTGCTCCCATGCCCAAATCAACACAGACAACTTCCACCTCCCCACCATCTGCTCCTCCCTCCGTTCCGCACTAAGTGAATCCTCAACTGGTTAGCATCACTAACCACTTCAATTCTGTCTGATGTCTGAAAGAATCTTTTCCGTTGTCTTTAAAAGCGGAGGAATATCTGTCTTTATTGTGTTGAAAATACCTAATGCATCAACATCACCATATTCGTGAGAGAGAAAGTTTCGCATACCAAAAACAGAACTCCAAGGAATTTCTGAATAAGGCTTAAAGAAATCCACACCGCATAAGTTTCTAATTTTCACAAAGTTTTCAGTAATAAACTGAAGACTCATACCGCAAGCTCTAAACACAATCATTCCGGAAACATCCGTTAAAAAGTCATCCGGTTTCTCAATATCTTTGCTCATTTCCATAAGAAGATTCATCTCTTCTATGTTGTTCTCAAGAAGAGTAATAACCCTTTGGTCATTAGGATACATATCTCACCTCCTTTTCCAACTGTGCTTTAAAAGAATCCTTAAAGTGTGATTTTGAGGAGATTAGATCTACTTTCTTATGAAAAACGGACTCTAACTGATCTTTAATCTCAGAGTATAGAAATAAAGTGGGTTTCTTTAACGTAATTAGGATATCTATATCACTGTCATCTCTCTGTTCTCCTCTTACATAACTGCCAAATAGACCTATACGCTCTATTCCGAGTTTATCTTTATTGTTTAAATAGTAAACTCTCAAAGTCTCCAAAATGCTATTCATATCTGCCTTTTTTGTTTTTCTTAAATCTTTAAAGTTAACAACAGCCTCATATCCAAGAGCATTCAAAATACGTGTAACTGTTTCAATACTACCCAGAGTGCCCTTCTCCATTCTAGACAGTTGAGACTTGCTCATACCGGCAAGTATACCTACCTGTTGTTGAGTCATTCCACGTTTCTTCCTTAGTTCCTTTAAAAATTCAAACTTTTCCATAACAGTTTCATTCTTCGCCACAAAGATATAATAAAGTTTAATAATTATGAAACTTTTAAGACAAAATAGAAGGCAGGAATTTGCTCTTACAAAAACTATTACAACGTGGTGTCTTTGCCCTCACGGATATCTTTGATTCTCAGCTGGATGTTGGCAATGCTGCTGCGGTAGAAGTTCTCTGCAATGGAATAGCAGATATCTACAGGATCACCGCCTGCAAGGTGGTCAAAGTATTCGCTCATGTTGAATGCAATTGCACTGAGCGGACGGTAAGGTGCATCCTCCTGAATGAGTTCCAGTTTGAGGTGACCGCCCCTTCCACCGTTGGCGTTGCCAACTATGCGGCCGTTACCGTTGTCGTAAACGCTGGTAGTCATAAAGACAGGAGACTGGTTGCCAGGTCCGAACGGCTGGAAGTTGTTGAGCAATCGGAAGAATTTTGGAGTAATCTGTTTGAACTCCAGGAATGCGTCTATATTGATGATAGGAGTAAGTATCTCCTTTGTAATGTTCTTGGTTACAATGCTTTCAAAGCGCTGGCGGAAGGTCTCAAGGTTCTCCTCCTTAAGAGTAAGACCGGCAGCGTAGGTGTGACCTCCAAAGTTCTCCAAGAGGTCTGCGCAACTCTCAATTGCATCGTAGAGGTCAAAGCCCGCAATACTTCTTGCAGAGCCGGAGATGAATCCGTTGGCAGATTTTGTGAGGACAATGGTAGGACGGTAGAAGGCCTCAACAAGACGGCTGGCAACAATACCCACAACACCCTTATGCCACTCCGGGTTGTAAACAACGGTAGAATTTAAAGTGCTGAAGTTAGGGTGGTTACGTACTATCTCAATAGCCTGCTCCGTAATAGCGCGGTCTATACTCTTACGCTCGTTGTTGTGGTCATTAATCTCCTTTCCAATTCTTGCAGCCTCTGCAATATCGTCAGAGGTAAGCAGATCCACAGCCATACGTCCGCTCTCCATTCTGCCGGCCGCATTAATTCTAGGACCAATCTTAAAGACCACATCATCTATTGTAATCTTGTGTTTTTCAAGGCCTGAGAGCTTTATCATAGAGAGCAGTCCCTTTCTCGGAGCCTCGTTCAGACGCTTAAGTCCGTAGTAAGCAAGCACTCTGTTCTCACCGGTAACGGAAACAAGGTCTGCCGCAATACTTACTGCAACAAGATCCAGCAGCGGCGTAATCTCCTCAAACGGAATGTTATATCTCTGGGTGTATCCCTGAACCAGCTTGAATCCAACACCGCAGCCTGAAAGATCATCATACGGATAGTGGCAATCCTCTCTCTTTGGGTCCAGTACGGCAACTGCAGGAGGAAGAACATCTCCCGGCAGGTGGTGGTCACAGATTATGAAATCTATGCCCTTCTCCTTGGCATACTTAACCGCCTCAGCCTCCTTAATTCCACAGTCCAAGGCAATTACAAGAGAGCACTTGCGCTCCAGAGCCCAGTCAACTCCGTAGAAAGAGATACCGTAACCCTCATCATAACGGTCCGGAATGTAGTAGTCCAGATTAGGAGTAAGACGCCTTAAAAATGAATAAACAAGTGAAACAGCGCTTGTTCCGTCCACATCGTAATCTCCGTAAACCAGAATCTTTTCCCTCTCTGTTACGGCTTTGTGAAGCCTCTCAACAGCCACATCCATATCCGTCATCTGGAACGGATCATGCAGCATCTCCAAAGAAGGATGGAAGAAACGGCGAACATCGTCAGAACTCTTTATTCCTCTTTGAACCAATAGATTAGCCAAGACCTCGTCTATGCCGAGCTCCTGAACCAGCTGCCTAGTATAAATAGGGTTTCCCGGTTCTCTGACTATCCACTGTTTCTCTTTTGTCTTAACTACCATACGGAAAAAGGGAGTTTCACCAATAGGCAAATATAATTAATTATTATCTGATAAAAAAATGTTACCTTTGGCCGTTAATTTAATTTTCAATGGAACAGAATCTTAACGAACAGGAACAAATAAGAAGACAGTCTTTGCAGCAAATGCGAGACTTGGGTATAAACCCTTATCCGGCAGAGGAATATAAGGTTACAACAACCTCTAAAGAGATTTTAGAGAGCTTTAACCCGGAGGCTGCGGAGGATGATCCTTCACAGCAGAAGTTTAAGGAGATCTCCTTTGCAGGACGTCTTATGAGCCGCCGTATTATGGGCGCCGCCTCATTTATAGAGCTTCAGGACTCAGAGGGCAGAATTCAGGCCTACGTAAAGAGAGACGAGGTTTGCCCTGGAGAAGACAAAACGCTCTATAACACTGTCTTTAAGAAACTTCTGGACATTGGAGATATTATTGGAATTAAGGGATACGCCTTTGTAACACAGACGGGTCAGAAGTCCATTCACGTTAAGGAGCTTAAGGTTCTTAGCAAGTCTCTGAGAGTTTTACCTATCGTGAAGGAGAAAGACGGAGAGGTTTATGATGCCTTTGCAGACCCGGAGATGCGCTACCGCCAGAGATATGTAGATCTCATTGTAAATCCGGAAGTTAGAAAGGTCTTTGAGAAGCGTACCACAATATACAACACCATGCGTGAGTTCTTCAACTCCCACGGTTATCTGGAGGTGGAAACCCCTATCCTTCAGCCAATTCCGGGAGGAGCCAACGCACGTCCGTTTGTAACTCACCACAATGTTCTGGATATGGATCTCTATCTGCGTATTGCAGACGAGCTCTACCTCAAGCGCCTTATAGTTGGCGGATTCCCAGGTGTTTATGAGTTCTCTAAGAACTTCCGTAACGAGGGTATGGACCGCACACACAACCCTGAGTTCACCGCAATGGAAATCTACGTAGCCTACAAGGATTACTACTGGATGATGAACTTTACGGAGCAGATGCTGGAGAAGATTTGCGTTGCGGTTAACGGAACCACCAAGGTAAAGATTGGAGAGAACGAGGTAGACTTTAAAGGTCCGTACAAGAGACTCCCTATGATTGAGGCAATTAAGCAGTACGCCGGAGTGGATATTACCGGAATGAGTGAGGAGAAACTCCGTGAGACCTGCAACCGCCTCAAAGTTCCAATTCAGCCAAGTTTTGGAGAGGGCAAACTCATAGATGCAATCTTTGGAGCATTCGTTGAAGATAATCTCATTCAGCCAACCTTCATCATAGATTACCCTGTTTCACTCTCCCCTCTTACCAAGAGAAAGAGAGACAACAACAACCTGGTTGAAAGGTTTGAATTATTTGTTTGCGGCAAGGAGTTGGCAAACGCATACAGCGAGCTCAATGACCCTATAGATCAGTTAGATAGATTCCAGGATCAGCTGCGTCTCAAGAACGGCGGAGATGATGAAGCAATGTACATAGACTATGACTTCATCCGCTCCCTTGAGTACGGAATGCCGCCAACCAGCGGAATGGGAATTGGAATGGACCGCCTCACAATGTTTATGACCAATCAGGTCTCCATTCAGGATGTCCTCTTCTTCCCTCAGATGAAAAAGGAGCAGTATTAATATCCTTTTATTCCACGATAGATGAACGCTTTACTCCAAAACGCCACCCCTATCACCTCACTTCAGAACCCCAGGGTGAAAGAGGCCGTTTTGCTGCAGGAAAAGGCCCGTGAGAGGGAGAAGCGCTCACTCTTTGTTGCTGAGGGAGTTAGGGAAATCACCGCAGCAATAACATCCGGCTTTGAGGTGGAATCGCTCTTTTTCTGCCCGGATATTATTTCCTCTTTTTCCTTCCCGATAGATTCACGCACCCGCCTCTTTTCACTCCCTTCAAACGTCTATGCTAAGATTGCCTATCGCTCAACTACAGAGGGCGTTACGGCAATAGTGAAGTCAAAGCATCTGACGCTGGAAGACCTCACCCCGCTGCTCTCTGCAGGCTCCGCCGCAGCAGGCAAGGCTGAGCGCATTACAGGGCCGTCCTGCAAGAACCCTTTGATTATCATTGCTGAGGCAGTAGAAAAGCCGGGCAATCTGGGAGCAATACTTCGTACCGCAGACGCCGTAGGTGCCACAGCCGTGCTCTTCTGCAATCCCAAGACAGACCTTTACAATCCCAATCTCATACGCGCTTCACTCGGCGGAGTTTTCACCCAAAAGATAGTCTGCTGTAAAACCTCAGATGCCATCAAATGGCTTAAAGCCAACAAGATAATAATCTACAGTGCACAACTCCAGGATTCCGTTCCATACTACGGCACAGATATGACACTTCCGTGTGCCATAGCCTTAGGAAGTGAAGCGGACGGAATCTCAGAAGAGTTCCGCATTGCCTCCAATAAAAAGATAATGATTCCAATGCTGGGAAAACTAGATTCCCTCAACGTCTCCGTCTCCGCATCAATCCTCTGCTATGAAGCTTTAAGACAGAGAGTTGCAAAAACACAAACTCCTCAGAAAACAAAATAAATTCAGAAGAATCAGAAATAGCAGAGGCCTCTGAAAGACAGAGCAGCAGAACCAGAAATCAAAGTAAATGAAAAAGTTTGCCCTCATAGGAAACCCAATTTCCCACTCCAAAAGCCCCGCACTATTCCACGCCGCCTATCCCAACGAGCCCAATATTGAACCCATGTTCTATGACTTAATTGAGAAGGAGACAATAGAGGAATCCGTAGAGCGCTTAAAGCAAGGCGGTTACCTGGCTTCCAACGTAACGGCCCCCTACAAGGAGGAGGCAATGCGTTACGTAACGGCGCCCAGCAACGTCTGCAAATTGCTGCAGGCCGGCAATTTGCTCCTCTTCAAAGAGGAGGGCACCTACGGCTTCAACACAGATTACCTGGCAGTGCGCCGCCTGCTCCAGGATGCCAAGACCGCAAAAAAGTTCACCCTCCAGGATCCCGTTGTGGTTCTGGTTGTGGGCTGCGGCGGAGCGGGAAAGGCCGCAGCATTGGCCGCAAAAGATGAAGGGCTCAATACCCTCATAACCAACAGAGGAGAAGAGAAAGCATTAAACTTTGCAAGATCTATCGGGATAAAAATGGTTACAAACCAGCAGGCCTGCCAGCTGCTCACCGCCCTGGAGCCGGCAAACACACTTGTCATCTACGCTCTGCCTCAAAAAGATGAGCTTCTTTACCCGTTGCTTTTGAATCTGAGCACCAGGCTAATTGGCATAATAGAAGCAAATTACAAGAACCCGTGCCTCAATCCTACTACCGGACGCAAATGGCTGCTTTACCAGGCCGTAGAGGGTTTCCGCCTAATGACCGGAATGACGCCAAACCTTGCCGCTATGAGAGAAGTTTTGAACTTGTAAAAATGCATTGCAGAATGCTTTAAACATTCGTAAATCTTTTCTTGCAGTTTTCCGTTTTTCTGAATAATTTTACGCGTTAAAATTTTGAATTATGTCTTTCAATAAAGTATTCATTTTAGGAAACGCGGGGAGAGATCCGGAGGTAAGACACCTCGAGGGTGGAGCGGCAGTTGCAAATTTCACGGTAGCAACTTCAGAAGTATTCAGAGACCGCAACGGCAACAGACAAGAGAGAACCGAATGGCATAACATCGTATGCTGGAGGCAGTTGGCAGAGTTTGCGGAGAAGTATGTAAAGAAGGGAACTCAAGTTTTCATTGAGGGTAAAATTCGTACAAGAGATTACACAGATCAGAGCGGACAGAAGAGATACGTTACTGAGATTTTTGCAGATAACCTTCAGCTCCTTGGAAGAAAGTCAGATAACCCTGCAAACAACGCAGGCGGATACCAGGCTCCGGCTCAGGGCGGCTATCAGGCACCGGTACAACAGCCTCAGGTTCAGAGGGCTCAGCCTGCCGCACCTCAAACGCAGGAGACCGCAGACTTCCCTTCAATGGATGACTTCAATGATACAGATGCAAACGATCTTCCGTTCTAATCTGCCTCTTTTTCCGAATACAAATTAATTAGCATACTATGAAAGTTGATGTAGTATTAGGCCTGCAATGGGGTGATGAGGGCAAGGGTAAAATTGTGGATGTTCTTGCCAAGAACTACCCCGTAATCTGCAGATTTCAAGGAGGTCCAAACGCCGGACACTCTCTGCAGTTTTCTAAAAAAAGTTTTGTGCTCCACTCAGTTCCTGCCGGAGTTTTCCGCAAGAACACCGTAAACATCATAGGAAACGGAGTTGTTCTGGATCCTATCATCTTTAAGGAAGAGACAGAGGCAATTGCAAAGATGGGTGTAGACCCTACAAAGAACGTTGTAATTTCCAAGAGAGCACACCTTATCCTCCCTACTCACAGGATAATGGACGCAGCCAGCGAGGCTTCAAAAGGCAAGGGTAAGATTGGTTCTACTCTGAAAGGTATTGGTCCAACTTATATGGACAAGACCGGAAGAAACGGACTCAGAGTTGGAGACGCTCTTGCAAAAGATTTCAAAAAGAGATTCAACGCCCTTAAGGCAAAACATATTGAGTATCTCAAACAGTTTGATTTCCAGTATGATCCTTCACAGAATGAGAAGGAGTGGATGAAAGCAATAGAGTACCTTAAGAAGTTCAAGATTGTAGACGGTGAGTATGAACTCAACAACCTGCTCAAGACAAAGAAGGCTCTTGCAGAGGGTGCACAGGGTACAATGTTAGACGTTGACTTTGGTGCATATCCGTTTGTAACCTCCTCATCTACAATCTGTGCCGGTGCCTGCACAGGTCTCGGTCTTGCTCCTTCAAAGATTGGAAAGGTTTACGGAGTATTCAAAGCTTACTGCACAAGAGTTGGCAGCGGTCCGTTCCCTACTGAGCTCTTAGACAGCGTTGGAGAAGATATCCGGCAGAAGGGTCACGAGTTTGGTGCAACTACCGGAAGACCAAGAAGAACCGGCTGGTTAGACATTCCTGCTCTTAAGTTTGCAATTATGGTAGACGGTGCAACAGACCTCATTATGATGAAGGCAGATGTTCTGGATTCCTTTGATACAATTAAAGTTGCAACAGGTTACATTGTAGACGGCAAGAAGACAGACCGCGTTCCGTTTGACACCTTCAGCAAGATTGAACCAGTTTACAAGGAGTTCAAGGGCTGGAAGACAGACCTCACCAAATGCAAGAGTGCCAAGGAATTACCGGCAGCGTTCAAACGTTACATTGCCTTCATAGAGAAGGAGCTCAAGGTCAAAATCTCCTACGTTTCCGTAGGTCCGGACCGCTCCCAAACCATCAAGATGTAAGTAACGCACCGTTTGCGCTCACAAACAAACAAGGAGGTCACCCCAACGGATGACCTCCTTTTTAAAAAGATAATGTAAGTTATTCCATCCTGAGGGTTAGTCCGTCTTGTGACGGAACAAACCTATGTTCAGACTGCCACTTGGCAAACTCTTTAAACTTATCTAATTCAGCTTCAAGGATATCATAGCCTCCGTTAAACTCATTGCCCATAAGCCAGGCGTTATAGACTCTCCAATAGCCTGCATCCTTAATCTTCTTCTCATATTTGAGAATGGCAACTTGTTCGTTTGTCTTGAAAGCCCCTTCAGACTCCTTTCTTTCTTTGAGATAGAACTCCAGAGCATCACCTCTTAACTGAATTAGGTCCTCAAATGTAAGAGTGTCTTTATCTGGAGTTAGTGAAGCAAGTACACCCCTTTCATAAGTCAGTTCAAATGCTGCAAGTTTGGCAAACAAAATATCCGGAGTCATATTCTCTTCAGATATTTTTATGTTGTTCTTATTTGTGAGGGTGACTTTTACCTGACGTTTTGTGGAATCCGTTGCGGGAATAAAAGAGATGTTTTTTCTGTAAACTTCTTCAATCAAAGCACCCATCTCATCACTTCTCTCACTGTTAGTATCCAAAAAACGGTATACTGTACCATAAAGGGCTGCAAAGAGCGGCTCATTTGTAAGGATAAGAATTTGGGAAGCTCTGTAATAGTTGGAAGAAAAGTCTGGATCTACCTCTATTCCCTTCTCATACAGAAGCAAAGCTTCAATGTAGTTCTTTTCCATCAACTCACAGTTGCCCAGTTCCAGATAAAGAGATCCGGATTTAGGGAAGAGTTTAAGCCCCTCATTATAAGTCTCTTTTGCCTTTTCTCTATCTCCCTTTAAGTCATAGGCATTGCCAAGAGCCTGATACAGATATGGTTCCGCATCCTTATGATTTTTAAGGGAAGAGAGTATTTCTATTGCAGAATCATAATTCTCCTTTCTGTAATAGGCAAGAGACAACTCGTAGCCTATACCGTAATCGTTCGGATAAACTTTTTGAAGCCCTTGAAGTATCTCGATGGATTTATTGACATTGCCTGAATCCATCTCTCTTATGGCCTCATAAATCTTCTCTTTATCCTGTTCTGTCACTGTTTGTGAAAGAGCAAACAGCGGCAGAAGGACAAAGATGAATAGAATAAAAAAACGTTTCATACTATGTTTGTTTGTCTGTTACTTTCTTTTGTTAGGAAGATCAAGTTCCAGTTCCGGGTGTTTGTTGGAGGAGGCCTTCAGAAGGAGTGAAACGCAAACTGCAACAATACCCAAACCTATGAAGATGTACTCTGCTCTAACTGCGGCAGTTATCTCCTGTGCGTGATCACCTGCAGTGGTGATGTACTTCTTAAGAACTGCACCGACAAAGATTGGAACAAGGAGCATACCCATGTTCTGAATCCAGTAGATGAGTGAGTAAGCGGTACCCAGATTCTTCTCCGGAATAATCTTTGGAACAGATGGCCACATTGCGGCAGGAACCAGAGAGTAACCAATTCCCAGAATGCCTATTGCGGTGTAACCAAAGAACTTGGAGCCTTCCGGTGCAAATGCAATAATAAGGTGAGCTGCAAGAACAAGGCAGGAGCCCAGTATCATCCAGCGGGTAGATTTACCAATCTTATCTACAAGGATACCAAACAGAGGAGTACCTACAACTGTGCAGAACGGTATCATTGAGACCATTACGGCTGCAGTCTCCACGTCCAGTCCAAATCTTGGAATAATGATGGAGGTAGCAAACTTCTTGAATGAAATAATGCAGCAGTAGAAGAATACACAGAGCAGTGAGATAAGAATATAGTGCTTGTTGGTCAGAATCTTAAAGATATCTGAGAACTTGAATTTATCATCCTCTGTTGTCTCTTTGGTATCTTTCTCTCCGGTCTGACGGTCAAACTTGGCATCCATGGTAATGAAAACGCTCCAGAGAATTACGCCCAGAATCATAACTGCAATACCTACAAGAGCAGGACGGTTGGTCTCCACAAACTTATAAAGTGCGCCGTTCTCGTGAACTCCAACAAGTACAGGAGAGAGAAGGAATGCGGTTGCAGTTCCCAATCTTGCAATTGCAAGCTGAGCGCCCATTGCAAAGGCCATCTCTTTACCCTTAAACCACTTTGCAATTGAGCGTGTTACGGCAACTCCCGCAATTTCAGATCCTAAGCCGAACAGCATACATCCAATATATGCCAAAATCAGACTTGGTTTAGCGGAGAAAGAGGACATCCAGTTGCAGAGTCCGCTGCCGTTGAAACTGCCTGAAATGGCGTAAGCTACAATGGCGGCACCCGCTACCATCATACCTACAAAGAGTGAACCGGTAAAGCGTACTCCCCACTTATCCAGCAACATACCGCAAATAATAAGACCTCCCCAAACGCAGAGGAAGGAGTATCCGCCCGCATAGAAGCCGTAATCCTGTGAGTTCCAGTTGAGTTCCAAAAATTCCGGAGTTTTGAAGATATGTGACAGAGTGGAGAACATATCATCAAAGAAGTACGATGCGAACATCGGGATAACGAGACAGGCAAGCACAATCCAACGTGCGCTCTTGGAGTCTCTTAATAGTGTTACTGCTTTGTTCATATTATTGTTTTTTGTCTTTGTTTCTCTTAGTTATTCTCCTTAATGTTAGGGAGTTCCAGGCCATAGCCCTTCTTGCGGTCTACACGCTTTAAGATGAATCCCAGAATGAGGGCGGCTACTCCCAGGCAGGCCAGCATAACCAGCGGAGCGGTGTAATTGTAAGAAGTTGCAGCCTCTTCCGCTGTAATCTTTCCGGTCTCAAGTGCCTCTAAAACCTCCGGATTGGTCTTGTCCAAAACCTTACCAATCAGAAGCGGGAAGAGCCACAAACCTATATTCTGAATCCAGAAGATAAGTGCGTATGCAGAACCTATAATCTTGGCATCCACCAGTTTAGGCACGCTCGGCCAGAGTGATGCCGGAACAAGTGAGAATGAAGAGCCAAGTACCAGAATGGTAAGATAAGCTATCGCGATTCCTCCAACAGCATTGCCCTTGAACATAGGGAGTATAAAGGCGAATGTGAGGTGGCAGGCAATAAGAAGGAGTGAGCCAAGCACAAGCATACTTGCAGCCTTACCTTTGTGATCCACGTAACTACCTAAAATTGGGGTAATTCCAACTGCAAGCAGAGGGAACACTGCAAATACGGTCTCTGCACTCTGCCTCATATAACCCATATAGCAGAATACCACCAGTGCAATAATTGCAATGGCCAAAAGGAAGAACTTTCTGCCTTTATTCTTTGAGAAGTTGCTCATAAAGGCAGCCACTGCAACTACCAGCATAATACAATATTGTATGACTGTAACGGTGCTTGTTGCCCAGAAGGAATCCTTTGGAACCTCTGTGAATGTGAGGTTGCACTGCAGCATGTTAACCGCATATTTCTGGAACGGGAAGATTGCGGAGTAGTAGAGCACGCAAAGGAGTGCTACCAACCAGAATCCGCTGCTCTTAAGGATAGCGCCTATATCACTGATCTTGAACGGATCATCCTTCTCCTCAGCCTCACCGGTCTGAGCATCCAGTTTCTTGTCCATGAAGAAGTAGACAATGAACATTATGAGGGCAATCATAAGGAGCACAACTCCAAAAGCCACTGAGCGTGAAACATCTATGTGACCTCCCATCTTTGCAAATACAGGTGAGAAGATCATACAGGTGGCAACGCCCAATCTTGCAAGAGCCATCTCTGAACCCATTGCAAGAGCCATCTCACGTCCCTTGAACCACTTTACAATACCTCTGGAAACGGTAATACCGGCCATCTCCACGCCGCAGCCAAAGATCATAAAACCAACGGCTGCAAACTTTGCGGATGCAGGCATGCCTCTGTAGAACGGAGAAATTCCCAACTCATCAAAGCCGGGTATATAGTTCAAATTGTTTGTAAACCAGGTTGCTATGGAGGTGTTATTGAAGGCCTCGGTAACTGCATACCAGTTGATTGAGGCACCTATGAGCATAACCGCTCCGGAAAGGATGGCGGTAAAACGCACACCCATTTTATCCAGGATAATGCCGGCAAAAATTAGGAAGAAGACAAATACGTTGAGGAATGTCTCAGCGCCCTGCATTGTTCCAAAAGCCGTTGAATCCCAGCCTCTTGTAGATAGCATCAAGTCTTTAATCGGCGATAGTATGTCCATAAAGATGTATGAACAGAACATAGCCAGCGCAAGCAGCAGCAGCGCCGTCCATCTTACAGCAGCCGAATCTCTTAAAGTCTGTTTCTGAACTGTAGTCATTGTATTGTGTTTTAAATTATCTTTCAGTTAAGCCAAAAATGACTTCGCAATTTACTCAATAATTTGTAAATTGCCACCCGTTTTGTTAGCGAAATAGTCAATATGGAATACCGTATTCTAGATAAAATAGACTCTCCAAAGGATATAAAAAGCCTTGATGTAAGACAGCTTCAAACCCTTTGTGAAGAGATAAGAGAGTATATGATAGAGTGTTGCGCCACCAACCCGGGCCATCTGGGAGCCTCGCTGGGAAGCGTGGAGATTGCAGTGGCACTCCATTATATACTCAATACACCGGAAGACAAGATAGTTTGGGATGTGGGGCACCAGGCATACGCCCATAAAATCATAACCGGAAGAAGGGAGGAGTTCCGCCTCAACCGCAAGAAGGATGGCCTCTCCGGCTTCCCTAAGATGAGCGAGAGCCCTTACGATTCCTTTGGCGCTGGCCACGCATCCACCTCAGTATCTGCAGCTTTGGGCCTTGCAACCGCAGCCCGTCTGGAGGGAAAGAATACAAAGGTGGTGGCCGTTTTGGGAGACGGCGCCTTCTCCGGAGGATTGGCTTACGAGGGGCTCAACAACGCAGGTGCCTCAAAGACAGATCTTTTGGTTATACTCAATGATAACCAGATTGCCATAGACAAGAATGTTGGCGCAATGCACAACTACCTGCTTAGAATCTCAACTTCAAGCACTTACAACCGCGCCAAGAACAAACTGTGGGACAAGCTGGGAGCCGGATTTATGCGCCGTGCAATTCAAAAATTTCTGCGCAGCATAAAGAACTTCTTCTTCAAGCACGGTACTCTCTTTGAAGGACTTGGCTTCCGTTACTTTGGTATTATAGACGGCAACAACATTGAGGAACTGGTAAAGACCCTCTCCAGCATCATAAACCTCAAAGGCCCTAAATTGCTGCACGTTAGCACAGTAAAGGGCAAGGGCTACAAGCCGGCGGAGGCAGATCAGAGCATCTGGCACGCACCGGGCAAGTTTGATATTGAAACCGGAGAGAGAATCCGCACAGAGGGCGCCCCTTTAAAATACCAGAACATCTTTGGTCAGACCATTGTGCGCCTGGCCAAGGAAAACCCTAAGATTGTGGGAGTTACGCCTGCAATGCTCAGCGGAGGTCAACTCTGCGATATGATGAAGGTCTTTCCGGAACGCACTTTTGATGTGGGAATAGCTGAGGAACACGCTGTTACCTTCTCTGCCGGAATGGCCGCAGCCGGAATGCTCCCTGTCTGCAACGTCTACTCCTCCTTCCTGCAGAGAAGTTTTGACCAGATTATTCACGATGTGGCCCTGCAGAACCTCAAGGTAATCTTCACGATAGATCGCGCAGGCCTTGTAGGAGAAGACGGTGCAACTCACAACGGCTCCTTTGATCTGGCCTACCTGCGTTTCATTCCTAACCTTACGGAGATGGCTCCTATGAATGAGATAGAACTTCAGGATATGCTCTACTCCGCCACAACGGATAACTACAGCGGTGCCATAACCATCAGATACCCAAGGGGTAACTGTGAGGGGCTGGAACTTCCAACGGAGTTCTCCTTTATAGAGAAAGGTAAGGCGGTTAAGATTAAAGAGGGAAAAGATGTAGCCGTTTTGTCCATAGGAACTATCGGGAATAAAGTAAAGAAAGCAATAGAAATGGTTGAGCAGGAGGGCATTACCCCTACTCACATAAATATGAGGTTCCTCCGTCCGTTTGACGTCAACTGCGTTAAGGAGGTAGCAAAGAACCACCGCGCCATAATTACGGTAGAGGACGGATGCCTTGTAGGAGGCTTGTACAGCGCTGTATGTGAGGCGCTTTCAGATACAGACAACAACTGTAAGGTGGTAGGTCTGGGTATACCGGACCGCTTCATTGAACAGGGCACGGTTGCCGAGCAGCTGAGAGAGTGCGGCATAGATGCAGAGGGTATCTGCAAGGCTATAAAATACTTTTTTTGAAAAATTTTTGAAAAAAGTTTTGGTTGTTAGCTGAAATCTTCTACCTTTGCAACCCGTTTCGCAAAAACAGAAAATATTTGCCGATGTAGCTCAGTTGGCCAGAGCAGCTGATTTGTAATCAGCTGGTCGGGGGTTCGAATCCCTCCATCGGCTCTGAAACATAACAATTTGGAGGGGTACCAAAGTGGCCAACTGGGGCAGACTGTAAATCTGCTGGCTCATGCCTTCGGAGGTTCGAATCCTTCCCCCTCCACAAATTGCGGAAGTAGCTCAGTTGGTAGAGCATCAGCCTTCCAAGCTGAGGGTCGCGGGTTCGAACCTCGTCTTCCGCTCTAAGGCCGACGTAGCTCAGTGGTAGAGCACTTCCTTGGTAAGGAAGAGGTCACGGGTCCAATTCCCGTTGTCGGCTCTGCGCAACATAGATTATTCAAAATCATTATAAATTAATTAATTAATTTTTACATTATGGCAAAAGAAGTATTTAAGAGAGACAAACCGCATGTTAACATCGGTACGATCGGCCACGTTGACCACGGTAAGACCACCCTTACAGCTGCTATCACCAAGGTATTGGCTGAGAGAGGTTTCACCAGCGCAGATGAGGTTAAGTCTTTCGACCAGATTGACAACGCTCCAGAGGAGAAAGAGCGTGGTATAACCATCAACTCTGCTCACGTAGAGTATCAGACAGCTAACCGTCACTATGCACACGTAGACTGCCCAGGTCACGCTGACTATGTAAAGAACATGGTAACAGGTGCCGCTCAGATGGATGGTGCAATCCTCGTAGTTGCTGCAACAGACGGTCCTATGCCTCAGACAAGAGAGCACATCCTTTTGGCTCGTCAGGTAAACGTTCCTAAGATTGTCGTTTTCCTTAACAAGGTAGACCTTGTAGACGATGAGGAAATGCTCGAACTCGTTGAAATGGAAGTTAGAGAGCTTCTTGCTTTCTACAAGTTTGACGAGAACGCTCCTGTAATCAGAGGTTCCGCTCTTGGAGCTCTTAACGGAGATCCTAAATGGGAGGAGAAGGTTATGGAGCTTATGCAGGCTGTAGACGAGTACATTCCGCTTCCATTGCGTGACAACCAGAAGCCATTCCTTATGCCTATTGAGGACATCTTCTCAATTACCGGCCGTGGTACAGTTGCTACAGGTAGAATTGAGACCGGTGTTATCCACGTAGGTGATGAGGTTCAGCTGATCGGTCTTGGTGACGAGCCAAAGAAGACAGTTGTAACAGGCGTTGAGATGTTCCGCAAACTCCTTGATGAGGGAGAGGCTGGAGACAACGTAGGACTTCTTCTTAGAGGTATTGACAAGAAAGACCTTAAGAGAGGTATGGTTGTTGCAAAACCTGGCAGCGTAACTCCTCACAAGCAGTTCCAGGCTGAGATTTACGTACTTAAGAAAGAGGAGGGTGGTCGTCACACTCCATTCAAGAACAAGTATCGTCCTCAGTTCTTTATCCGTACACTGGATGTAACAGGTGAGATTGAGCTCCCTGCAGGAACTGACATGGTTATGCCTGGCGATAACGTTACAATCAAAGTAGATCTGATCTATCCGGTAGCAATATCAGAAGGTCTCCAGTTCGCTATCCGTGAGGGTGGTAGAACAGTAGGAGCTGGTCAGGTTACCAAGATTCTTGACTAATCGCTTAAGATTTACTGGTTCTAAAATTCCCTGCCAGCCGGAAGAAATTTTGGTTCAGGGAATTTTTTAGGGACATAGTTCAAGGGTAGAATAGCGGTCTCCAAAACCGTTGATGGGCGTTCGAATCGCTCTGTCCCTGCTCCAAATTGGAATGTTACGATTCCACTTTGGCAACCCGGAAGGCAAAAGCTTCCATTTGTCTTCCACAAAACTAGATTAAATGAGCAAAGTTGGTACATACATCAAGGAGTCTTACAAAGAGCTTACAAAGAAAGTCTCCTGGCCTACTTGGTCACAGCTTCAGAGCAGTGCTGCCGTTGTTATGGTTGCTACCGTAATATTCGCAGTGCTTGTATTTGTAATGGACCTGGCCTTCAAGAACCTTATGACAGGAATCTACCGCTTACTTCAGTAATCTGTAACCTTTTGATTTAAAGATTATGAGTGAGCCTAAGCTTAGATGGTACATCGTAAGAGTACAAGGTGGTAAGGAGAAGAAAGTTCAGGAGTATATCCAGAAAGAGGTCCGCAGAGCGGGCAAAGAGGAGCAAGTTCCTCAGGTTCTTATCCCTACAGAAAAAGTTTATCAGGTAAAGAACGGCAAGCGGGTGCTTGTTGAGAAAATCTGTTATTCTCAATACGTATTCGTTCAGGCTGAGCTTACCGGTGAAATTCAGCACCTTATACGCGAGATTCCTTTCGTTGCAGGTTTCCTTACAAAGGAGGCCCGCTCAAAGGATACCAAGAAGGAGCCTTATCCGCTTCCTGAGGCAGAAATCAATCAGATACTTGGTAAAGTAGATGAGATGATAGACGCTGAAGAGGAGAGCGCTACTTCATTCGTTGTCGGTGAGCCGGTTAAAGTTATAGACGGTCCATTCAACGGATTTAACGGAAACATTCTGGAAATCCTGGAAGACAAGAAGAAGCTTAAGGTAGAGGTTAAGATCTTTGGAAGACCTACCACAATGGAACTTAATTTTGTTCAAGTAACTAAAGAGTAAAATTTATCAATTATGGCTAAAGAAATTGCTGCTTTGATCAAATTACAAATTAAAGGCGGTGCAGCAAATCCCTCACCTCCAGTAGGACCTGCATTGGGTTCTAAGGGTGTGAATATCATGGACTTCTGCAAGCAATTCAACGCCCTTACCCAGAACAGAGCGGGCAAGACTCTTCCTGTTATCATAACCGTATACACAGATAAGTCTTTCACCTTTGTAGTGAAGGAGCCACCTGTAGCAGTTATGATTAAAGAGGCTGCAAAGATTCAGTCCGGATCTGCAGAGAGTAACAGAAAGAAGGTTGCTAAACTCACCTGGGATCAGGTTAAGAAGATTGCAGAGGACAAGATGCCTGACCTTAACTGCTTTACCCTCAAATCTGCTATGAGCATGGTTGCAGGTACAGCAAGAAGTATGGGCGTCACAGTTGAGGGAGAATTCCCTGCCGATGTTAAATAATAATGCAATGAGTAAGCTAACTAAAAATCAGAAAAATATCCAGGCAAAAGTTGAACCTGGAAAACAGTACAGGTTGGCCGAGGCTTGCAGTTTAGTCAAGGAGACCGCCTTCACTAAATTTGATTCATCCGTGGATATAGCTATGCGTCTTGGCGTTGACCCTCGTAAGGCCAACCAGATGGTAAGAGGCGTGGTTACACTCCCTAACGGAACAGGCAAGACAGTTAGAGTCCTTGTACTGTGTACTCCGGATAAGGAGGCTGAGGCTAAAGAGGCCGGAGCCGACTACGTAGGTCTGGATGATTACATTGAGAAGATCAAGGGTGGTTGGACAGACGTTGACGTTATTGTCTGCACCCCTTCTGTAATGGGCAAGGTCGGAATCATTGGTAGGATTCTCGGTCCAAGAGGTCTGATGCCTAACCCTAAGACCGGTACGGTAACTATGGATATCCGTGGTGCCGTTAAGGAGATTAAGGCTGGTAAGATAGACTTTAAGGTAGACAAACAGGGAATCGTATCTTCAAGCATCGGAAAAGCATCATTCACTGCAGAACAGCTTGCACAGAATGCCGGCGAATTCATTAACACTGTAGTTAAACTGAAACCTGCTGCACTTAAGGGAACTTATGTGAAGAGCGTATTCATTTCATCTACAATGGGTCCTGGTATTGAGCTTGATATGAAGTCTATAGGTGTTGAATAATCCAAATATGAGGAGGAATTAAAATGAGGAAAGAATTAAAAGCACAGATCATTGAGGATTTGACAGCACGCATTAAGGAGAACCCTAACTTCTATGTTGCAGACATAGAGGGTCTCAATGCAGAGGCTACTGCAAAGCTCAGACGCAACTGTTTTAAGCAGAATATCAAATTGCTGGTAGTTAAGAACACCCTCTTTGCAAAAGCATTGGAAAAGAGCGGTATTCAAGACTGCAATCAGTTTGACGGAGTTCTGAAAGGTTCTTCTGCAATCATGTTCTCAACAACTCCTAACGGACCTGCAAAGCTTATCAAGTCTTTCAGTTCCGCAGAGGGCAAAGGCAAGCCTGAGTTTAAGGCTGCTTACGTTCAGGAGTGTCCTTACATTGGTGCCGAGAATCTGGATGCACTTTGCAACATCAAGTCTAGAGAGGAACTCATCGCAGACATCGTTGCATTGCTGCAATCACCTGTTAAGAACGTTATCTCCGCTCTTCAGAGCCAGAGTGGCGGCAAGATTGCAGGTATAGTAAAAACATTATCAGAGAAATAATTATTAACACAATAAAATTTTAAAACTATGGCAGATATTAAGAAATTTGCAGAAGAGCTTGTTAACCTGACAGTTAAAGACGTTCAGGAGTTGGCTAAAGTTCTTAAGGAAGAGTATGGTATCGAGCCAGCTGCTGCTGCTGTTGCAGTTGCTGCTGCCGGACCTGCTGCCGCTGCTGCTGAAGAAAAGACTGAATTCGACGTTATCCTCAAGTCAGCCGGCGCTCAGAAACTTCAGGTTGTAAAGGCCGTTAAGGAATTTACCGGTCTTGGACTGAAGGAAGCTAAGGACCTCGTAGACGGTGCACCTAAGGCCGTTAAGGAGAAGGTTTCCAAGGCAGATGCTGAGACATTGAAGGCAAAACTTGAAGAGGTTGGAGCAGAGGTTGAGATTAAATAAGTTTGGTCTCTACTTCTCCCTGCCTGTCAGGACGTAGTCAGGTTTAGGGCTATAAAATGCCCTAAACCTTTTTGTCGTTTTTTTAAGTTTTCATTTACCTAAATTTGCAATAATGGTGCAAAACGCTAAAAATCAGCGAATTTCATTCGCAACTTCTAAAACCCTCCTAGACTATCCGGATTTTCTGGAGGTACAGCTGAAGTCCTTTAGAGAGTTCTTCCAGCTTGGTACCACAGCAGAAAACAGGAAGAACGAAGGACTTTACAAGGTTTTCCAGGAAGTGTTTTCGCAGACATCGGAACAACCGGGAATCAGAGACACCCGCAACAACTTTGTTTTGGAGTTCATAGACTACACCATCGATCCTCCAACTTACACGATGGACGAATGTCTGGACCGCGGCCTCACCTACAACGTTCCGTTGAAAGCAAAGCTCAAGCTCTCATGTACAGACCCGGAGCATGAAGATTTTGAGCAAGTTATCCAGGATGTATTCCTGGGCAACATCCCATATATGACCCCAAGAGGAACCTTCATCATTAACGGTTCCGAGAGAATTGTGGTTTCACAGCTGCACCGTTCACCTGGCGTATTCTTTGGTCAGAGTATGCACCAGAACGGAACTAAACTTTACTCAGCCAGAATCATTCCTTTCAAGGGGTCTTGGATAGAGTTTACGACCGATATCAACAAAGTGATGTACGCTTACATAGACAGAAAGAAGAAACTGCCTGTAACTACGTTGCTTAGAGCTATCGGATTCGAGTCGGACAAAGATATTCTCAACATATTTGAACTTGCCCAGGAGGTAAGAGTTGAGAGAGGAGAACTTGAAAAGCATATCGGACAGAAGCTGGCGGCCAGAGTTCTTAAAACCTGGAACGAAGACTTTGTAGATGAGGACACCGGAGAGGTGATGTACATTGAGAGAGCCGAGATTGCTATTGAGAGAGAAACCGTTCTTACAGAGGAACTTATAGACAAAGTTCTGGAGAGCGGAGCGGATTATATTCTGCTGCACACTGAAGATGTAAAATCTACCGAGTATGAGATTATCTACAACACCCTCCAGAAGGATGTATGTAATACTCAGAAAGATGCAATCTTCTACACATATCGTCAGTTAAGAAATTCAGAACCGCCTGATGAGGCTACCGCAAAGGATGTTATTGAGAAACTCTTCTTCTCAGACAAGAGATACGATCTTGGAGAAGTTGGACGTTACCGTCTCAACAAGAAGCTGAATCTCAATACCTCACAGGACACAAGAGTTCTTACAAAGCAGGATATCATTGAGATTATCCGTTATTTGATTGAGCTGATCAACTCAAAGGCTACGGTGGATGATATTGACCACCTCAGCAACAGAAGAATACGTACTGTTGGCGAGCAGCTTGCAAACCAGTTCAGCGTAGGTCTTGCAAGAATGGCAAGAACCATTCGTGAGAAGATGAACGTTAGAGACAACGAGGTATTTACCCCTAACGAACTCATCAACTCAAAGACTCTATCTTCTGTAATCAACTCATTCTTTGGCACCAGCCAGCTCTCCCAGTTTATGGATCAGACCAACCCTCTTGCAGAGATGACTCACAAGAGAAGATTGTCTGCATTGGGACCTGGAGGTCTTAGCCGAGACAGAGCAGGATTTGAGGTTCGTGACGTTCACTACACCCACTACGGTCGTCTCTGCCCTATTGAGACTCCGGAGGGTCCAAACATTGGACTTATCTCATCTTTGTGCGTTTACGCAAGAATTAACAACCTTGGTTTCATTGAGACCCCATATAGAAAAGTTGAGAACGGCGTAGTTGATCTTTCAGATGAGGGATTCATCTACATGAGCGCAGAAGAGGAAGAAAATCAGATGGTTGCACAGGCCAATGTCAATCTTGACGACAAAGGAAAGATATTGGATGAACGTATCAAGTGCAGATGGCAGGCAGACTACCCTGTTGTCGGAAAGGAGGATGTACACTTGATAGATGTTGCACCTAACCAGATTGCCTCATTGGCAGCTTCCTTAATTCCGTTCCTTGAGCACGATGACGCTAACCGTGCGTTGATGGGATCCAACATGATGAGACAGGCAATCCCTATCATCAACCCTGAGGCTCCTATTGTAGGTACAGGTCTTGAGGGTCCTGTTATGAGAGACTCAAGAACTCAGATTGCCGCAGAGGGTAACGGTGAGGTTGTATTTGTAGATGCAAATGAGATTCACGTTAAGTATGACCGTACTGAGGATGAGAAGTTCGTTAGCTTCACACCTGAGGTAACAGTCTACAACTTACCTCTTTACAGAAAGACAAACCAGAGCACTTCTGTTCGTCTGAAACCTATCGTGAGAAAAGGAGACAGAGTAACAGAGGGTATGATTATGACAGAGGGCTACGCATCGCAGAACGGTGAGTTGGCACTCGGCAGAAACCTCAAGGTTGCCTTCATGCCTTGGAAGGGTTACAACTATGAGGATGCTGTGGTTCTGAGTGAAAGAATAGTAAGAGAGGATATCCTTACTTCTGTTCACGTAGATGAATATCTGCTGGAGGTTAGAGATACCAAGAGAGGTCCTGAGGAACTTACAAAGGATATTCCTAACGTAAGTGAAGAGGCCACTAAGAACCTGGATGAGAACGGAATAATCCGCGTAGGTGCAACCGTTCAGCCGGGCGATATTCTCATTGGTAAGATTACTCCTAAGGGTGAGACAGATCCGTCACCGGAGGAGAAACTCCTCAGAGCAATCTTCGGAGACAAGGCCGGAGACGTTAAGGATGCTTCACTCAAGGCTTCTGCTTCTCTTACAGGTACTGTCATTGGTAAACGCCTCTTCTGCAAGGCAGGACAGGGTAAGATGACAGACAAGGAGAGAAAGAACTTTAAGGCTAAAGTTAAGGCAGATGTTGCAAAGGCAGAGGAGGATTACCAGAAGAAGTGCGCAGATCTTAAGGCCATATTTATGGATAAGATGATGACGCTTCTTGGTAAGAAGACATCTCAGGGAGTTACAGATATCTTTGGAACAGTCTATATTGCAAAGGGTAACACCTTTAAGAAGGACGTTCTGATGAGCATAGACAACTATGAGATGATTAATCCTTCCAAGTGGACTACAGACAAGCACACCAATGATATGGTGAAGGCTCTGATCAATAATTATCTTACTGAATTCAAGGAAATTACAGCCAAGTATAAGAGACGTCTGTTTGACATTACCCAGGGAGATGAACTTCCTAACGGTGTTATGCAGATGGCTAAGGTTTACATTGCCAAGAAGAGAAAGATAATGGTTGGTGATAAGGTTGCAGGACGTCACGGTAACAAGGGTATTGTTGCCAAGATTGTGAGCGATGAGGATATGCCGTTTATGGAGGACGGAAGCATTATGGATATAGTGCTCAACCCTCTGGGTGTGCCTTCTCGTATGAACCTGGGTCAGATCTATGAGACCGTGCTCGGCTGGGCAGGCAAAGAGCTGGGTGTTAAGTTTGCTACCCCTATCTTTGACGGTGCATCACTTGATAACATCTGCGAGTACACAGACAAGGCCGGTCTTCCAAGATACGGTACTACCCGCCTGAGAGACGGCGGTACCGGTGAGCTGTTTGATCAGCCTGCTACTGTGGGAGTTATCTATATGATTAAACTTGACCACATGGTTGAGGATAAGATGCACGCCCGTTCTACCGGTCCTTATTCACTTATCACTCAGCAGCCTCTTGGAGGTAAGGCACAGCTTGGTGGACAGAGATTCGGAGAGATGGAGGTTTGGGCACTTGAGGCATTCGGTGCAGCAAACATCCTTCAGGAGATTCTTACCATCAAGTCAGATGATATTACCGGCAGAAGCCGCGCTTACGAGGCTATTGTAAAGGGCGAGCCAATGCCTGCTCCGAATATTCCGGAATCTTTGAACGTGCTGCTGCACGAGCTTAGAGGACTGGGACTTAGCATTCACTTAGATTAACGGAAAAATTGTAAGATTATGCCTTTAAAGAAAGATACAAAAGTAAAGAGTAATTTCAGCAAGATTACAATAGGTCTTGCCTCTCCTGAAGAGATTCTGGAGAGGTCTCACGGTGAAGTGCTTAAGCCGGAAACAGTCAACTACCGTACTTACAAGCCGGAAAGAGACGGTCTCTTCTGTGAGAGAATTTTTGGTCCTACAAAGGATTACGAGTGCTCTTGCGGTAAGTATAAGAGAATCCGTTACCGTGGTATTGTCTGCGATCGTTGCGGTGTGGAAGTAACTGAGAAGAAGGTTCGTAGAGAGAGAATGGGACACATCTCCCTCACCGTTCCTGTTGCTCACATCTGGTACTTCCGTTCTACTCCTAACAAGATTGGTTCTGTTTTGGGAATCAAGAGCAAGCAGTTGGATTCAATTATCTACTATGAGAGATACGTTGTTATTCAGCCCGGTGTTGCTGCAGATAAGGGAGTAAAGGAGTTGGATCTCCTCAGCGAGGATGAGTATATTGCTCTTACAGAGACTCTTCCAAAAGAGAACTCTCTCCTTCCGGACGATGATCCTAACAAGTTCATTGCAGAGATGGGTGCAGGTGCTATCTATAAACTCCTGGCAAAGATAGATTTGGATCAACTCTCCTACTCACTCCGTCACTCACTTGAGACAGAGACGAGCCAGCAGAGAAAAGCAGATTCACTCAAGAGACTCAGCATCATTGAGGCCTTCAGAGATTCTAAGGAGATTAACCGCCCGGAGTGGATGATTATGAAGGTTATACCGGTTATTCCGCCGGATTTGAGACCTTTGGTTCCGCTGGACGGAGGAAGGTTTGCAACATCAGACCTTAATGACCTCTACAGAAGAGTTATCATACGTAACAACCGTCTTAAGAAACTCATTGAGATTAAGGCTCCTGAGGTTATCTTAAGAAACGAGAAGCGTATGCTGCAGGAGGCAGTTGATTCTCTGTTTGATAATTCAAAGAAATCAAATACCATTAAATCAGAGTCTAACAGAGCTCTCAAGTCTCTCTCCGATTCCCTCAAAGGAAAGCAGGGCAGATTCCGTCAGAATTTGCTCGGTAAGAGAGTAGACTACTCTGCACGTTCGGTTATTGTTGTAGGACCTGAACTTAAGATGCACGAGTGCGGACTTCCAAAGTTCATTGCTGCAGAGCTTTACAAACCGTTTATCATCCGTAAACTGCTGGAGAGAGGCGTTGTAAAGACCGTCAAGAGTGCAAAGAAGATGGTAGACAGAAAAGACTCCGTAATATGGGATATCTTGGAGAATGTGATGAAGGGACACCCGGTTCTTCTGAACCGTGCTCCTACCCTTCACAGACTCGGAATTCAGGCTTTCCAACCTAAACTCATTGAGGGTAAGGCCATTCAGCTTCACCCGCTCGCATGTACTGCATTCAACGCAGACTTTGACGGTGACCAGATGGCAGTTCACCTCCCTCTTGGCAACGCTGCAGTCCTTGAGGCTCAGCTGCTTATGCTTGGTTCTCACAATATTCTGAACCCTGCAAACGGCGCCCCTATCACCGTTCCTTCACAGGATATGGTGCTTGGTCTCTACTACATTACAAAGGAGAGAGCAGGTATGAAGGGAGAGGGCGGAAGATTCTACTCTCCGGAGGAGGTTATCATTGCTTACAACGAGCAGCGTCTGGATATTCACTCAAAGATTACCGTTCGTCTTCCAAAGGTTATGACAGACCCTTCACAGGGCTATCAGCTTGTGGAGACAACTACCGGAAGAATCCTCTTTAACCAGGTGGTTCCTAAGGAGGTAGGTTATCTGAACGAGCTTATTAACAAGAAGACTCTTAGAGATATCATCTCACTTGTTATTAAGACTTGCGGAGTGATGAGAACTACTCAGTTCCTTGATGATATTAAGAACCTCGGATACTACATGGCATTCCGCGGAGGTCTTTCCTTCAACCTCGGAAACGTTATTGTTCCTAAGGATAAGGAGAAACTTATTGCGGAGGGTTACAAGAAAGCAGACGAAGTTAAGTTCAACTTTGACAACGGTCTGATTACCAACAACGAGCGTTACAACCAGATTATTGATATCTGGACTAACGTAAACAACTCACTCTCCAAAGTTGTGGTAAAAGAGATCTCTGCTGACAATGAAGGATTCAACCCTGTATGGATGATGTTGGATTCCGGAGCCCGTGGATCTAAAGAGCAGATTCGTCAGCTTTGCGGTATGAGAGGTTTGATGGCAAAGCCTCAGAAATCCGGTGCTACCGGAGGTAATGAGATTATTGAGAACCCAATCCTTGCAAACTTTAAGGAGGGACTTTCTGTCCTTGAGTACTTTATCTCAACTCACGGTGCACGTAAGGGTCTTGCAGATACCGCACTTAAGACTGCGGATGCAGGTTACCTTACAAGAAGACTTGTGGATGTATCTCATGATGTGATAGTTACAGAGGAGGATTGCGGAACTCTCAGAGGTCTTGTTGCAACAGAAATCAAGAACAAGGATGATGTTGTTGAGACACTTTATGACCGTATCCTCGGACGTACTACAGTTCATGAAATTTACGATCCAACAAACGGTGAACTCATCATCGGTGCCGGTGAAGAGATCACAGAAGAGATTGCTGCAAAGATTCAGTCACTTCCTATTGAGGCCGTTGAAATCAGGAGCGTGCTCACATGTGAGAGCAAGAGAGGCGTCTGCGCTAAGTGTTACGGACGTAACCTTGCACGCAACAAGATGGTTGAGAAGGGAGAGGTTGTTGGTGTCATTGCGGCACAATCTATCGGTGAGCCAGGTACACAGCTTACTCTGAGAACATTCCACGTGGGAGGTACTGCAAGTGCTTCCGTTGCTGAGAATGAAATTGTCTCCAAGTATGACGGACGTCTTGAGTTTGAAGAGCTCAGGACTCTGGATAAGATTGGAGAAGACGGTGTAAAGCAAACAATTGTTATTGGCCGCGGTACAGAGCTCAGAATTGTAAACGCAGAGAGCGGTATTGCAATGAGTGAGTACAGAATCCCTTACGGTTCAATTCTTTACAAGAAGAACAACGAACTCGTAACTAAGGGTGACAAGATCTGCGAGTGGGATGCTTACAACGCACTTACTCTTGCAGACCTGGACGGTAAGATTGCTTATGACCAACTGGTTGAGGGTGAGACATTCAAGACCGAACAGCTTGATGACTTCTCCAACCACGTAGACAGAGTTGTCATAGACTCTAAGGATAAGAACAAGAACCCTGTAATTAAGATTGTAGACTCTAAGGGCAACGAACTTAAGAGCTACAACCTGCCGCTTGGCGCCCACATCATGGTGGTTGACGGTCAGGAGGTTAAGGCGGGAGATATTCTGGTTAAGATTCCAAGAGCGGCTACTTCAAAGGCCGGAGATATTACCGGAGGTCTTCCAAGAGTTACAGAGCTCTTTGAGGCTCGTAACCCGTCTAATCCTGCAATTGTTGCAGAGATTAACGGTGACGTTCAGATGGGCAAGATTAAGAGAGGTAATCGTGAGATTATCATAAAGGCCAGAAAATCAGACGAGGAGAGACATTACCTTGTTCCTCTTACCAAGCAGATTCTGGTTCAGGAGAATGACTACGTCAGAGCGGGTGACCCTCTCTCCGACGGTTCAGTTGCTCCTGCAGACATTCTTGCAATACTCGGTCCTACAAAGGTTCAGGAGTATATAGTCAACGAGGTTCAGGCAGTCTACAGAATGCAAGGTGTGAAGATTAATGACAAACACTTTGAAGTCATTGTGCGTCAGATGATGCGCAAGGTTGAGGTGGTTGATCCGGGTGATACCCGCTTCCTCCCTGAGCAATTGGTAGACCGTCAGGAGTTCTTTAAGGAGAACGATAATCTTTGGGACAAGATGGTTGTTACAAATGCAGGAGATTCCAAGAATCTGCACGCAGGCCAGATTGTTACCGTAAGACGTTTGAAAGAAGAGAACTCTATCCTTAAGAGACAGGCACTCAAGGTAGTAGAGGCACGTACACCTGTTGCTGCTACAGCAAATCAGGTACTGCAGGGTATCACAAGAGCCGCTCTGAAGACTAGCAGCTTCATGAGTGCAGCCTCCTTCCAGGAGACAACCAAGGTACTCTCAGAGGCAGCCATCTACGGTAAGACAGATACCCTTGAGGGTCTGAAAGAGAACGTTATCTGCGGACATCACATCCCAGCAGGAACCGGCCTGAGAGACTACGATAAGATTGTAGTTACCAGCGCACAGGAGTATGCAAAGATGATGAAGGCGCAGGAGGCTCTGGCAGCCGAAGCAGAAGAGGTTAAGGAGTAATCCTTTAACACTTCAAACCTTTTTATCCCGACAGTTTCTTAACAAAAAGGATTCTGTCGGGATATTTTTTTATATTTACAAACGCAAAAACGGAAAGTAATTATAAAAACATATAACACACTTATTATGAAGAAATTATTTATTATGGCTCTGGCCGCTGTTGCTGCTATATCCTGCGCAAACAAGCCGGGCTACACCGTTACCGTCAACCTTGAAGATGACAGCTTCAAGAGCATAATCCTCACCAATAATGCTAAGGAAAACCCTATAGCAGACACAGTTGCAGTTGAGAACAAGAAGGCAGTATTTACCGGTGAGATTGCAACGTTTGATGTATTCTCCATTCTGGGAGTTAAAGAGGGAGAAGATCCAAAACCTCTTAAGAGAAACATTTTCCTTGAGAACGCTAACTACACTATTACCATCCCTGCAGATTTGGAGAATGACAAAGTAAAAGTTGAATGCAACTCCCCTATCCAGAATCAGTACGATTCTCTCAACACTCTTATGGAGAACATCTACAAAGACGTAGATATGAACCAGTTACAGAAGGAGTATATGGAGGGTGATGCAGAAACCAAAGAGAAGATTATGGCTCAGGTAGAGGAACTTGGAGAGAAGGCAGATAACATTATGAAGAACTACTTCAACCAGAACCCTACCTCTGCAATTGCACTCTTCAACGCTGCAAGTGAAATCAGATATGTATCTGCAGATTCTGCAAGAAAGATTCTTGATAAGTTTGCAGAGGCTCCCGAGTATGCAGAGAACAGATTCTACAAGGCTATGACAGAGACCGTTGCAAAGATGGAGAGCGTTGCAGTTGGAAAGACTGCACCGGACTTCACACTCAACGACCCGGACGGCAACCCTGTAACATTCTCTGAGTTCTACAAGAAGAACAAAGTTACAATGGTAGATTTCTGGGCATCTTGGTGCGGCCCTTGCAGACGTTTCAACCCTACCCTCACAAAGATCTATGCTAAGTTCTCAAAGAAAGGCCTGGGAATCCTTGGCGTTTCACTGGACAGGGATAAAGATAACTGGCTTAAGGCTATCAAAGATGACAAGCTTGTTTGGAGCCATGTTTCAGACCTTCAGTACTGGGATTGCGCTGCCGCAAAACTCTTCAACATCAGCTACATACCGCAGAGCTACTTTGTAGACTCCGAGGGCAAAATCCTCCTCGCCGCTCCAAAAGAAGAGGAAATCGAGGCCTTCCTTGCAGACTACCTGAAATAAAAATAAACAGGATGAAAAAAAAAGGATGGCGTTAAGCCATCCTTTTTTTATTCATTAAACATTTAATTATAAAATATTAATTGCTACGGTTACCCCGGCCATCACTATAGAAACCATACTCATCAATTTGATGAGGATGTTCAATGAAGGGCCGCTGGTATCCTTAAACGGATCACCAACCGTATCTCCCACAACGGTAGCCTTGTGAGCGTAAGAACCCTTGCCACCCAGGTTACCCTCTTCAACAAACTTCTTGGCGTTATCCCAGGCACCGCCGGAGTTAGCCATAAAGACAGCCAGCACAAATCCGCTGGAAAGACCACCTGCCAGAAGTCCCAAAACGCCTGATACACCGAGCAGTATACCAACAATAATAGGAGCTGCAATTGCCAGCAGTGAAGAACCAATCATCTCTCTCTGAGCACTTCTTGTAGAAATCTCTACGCAGCGAGCGTAATCAGGAGTAGAAGTTCCCTCCAGAATTCCCTTGTCTGATTTGAACTGACGGCGAACCTCCTCAACCATCTTCTGAGCAGCTCTTCCAACGGAACCCATTGTAAGGCCGCAGAATAGGAAGGCTAGCATTGCACCTATAAATATACCTACAAGAACTTTAGGATTCATAAGGTTAACGTCAAACCAGGTCATAAAGTCTGAGAATCCGGCATTGCTCAAAGAACTTGCATCATCTATCTTAAGAGACTCCGTATTAAGGTTTTGCACGGCTGCCTCAAGACCGCTCTTATCCACAACTCTCATAAGGGCAATCTTAATCTCCTCAATATAAGAAGCAAGCAGAGCCAGTGCAGTAAGCGCTGCAGAACCAATGGCAAATCCCTTACCTGTTGCAGCCGTTGTATTTCCCAGAGCATCAAGCACATCCGTACGGTCTCTAACTTCAGGTTCCAGTCCGCTCATCTGAGCATTACCGCCCGCATTATCTGCAATAGGTCCGTAAGCGTCTGTTGCCAAGGTAATTCCAAGGGTGGAGAGCATTCCTACAGCTGCAATTCCAATTCCGTAAAGACCGAATGAGAGGTTTTCCTTTGCAAGCAGGTTAGCGGAAAACTCTGTAGCACAGAGGTATGAAAGGATGATTGCAACACCTATAGTAATAACAGGAATGGCAGTAGAAATCATACCTGTTCCAACACCGTGAATAATAACGGTAGCAGGTCCGGTTGCTGCACTCTCTGCAATTTTCTGTGTAGGTTTGTATGAGTGAGATGTGTAATACTCTGTGGTCTTGCCAATTATAACGCCTGCAACAAGTCCGGTTACAACAGAGAATGATATTCCCAGCCAGTGCTCAAGCTGCAGAAGATAGAGAATTCCAAAGGCCAAAACCGCAATCAGAACAGATGATACGTTCACTCCACGGCTCAATGACTTAAGCAGTTGCGCCATACCGGCCTTCTCCTTTGTCTTAACCAGAAATACTCCGAATATAGAGAGGAATACTCCCACCGCAGCAATAAGCATAGGTGCAAAGACAGCCTTTAACTGCATCTCGGAAGAGCCTATGAAACAGGATGCTCCAAGCGCAGCGGTTGCCAGAATACTTCCGCAGTAAGACTCGTAAAGGTCTGCTCCCATACCTGCAACGTCACCTACATTATCTCCCACGTTATCTGCAATGGTTGCAGGATTACGAGGATCATCCTCAGGCACACCGGCCTCAACCTTTCCAACCAGGTCCGCTCCAACGTCTGCCGCCTTGGTATAGATACCTCCGCCAACTCTTGCAAAGAGAGCCTGAGTAGATGCTCCCATTCCGAACGTCAGCATTGTGGTGGTTATAATTGTCAGTTTCTGAGAGAGATCTGCAGGATTAACAAAGTAATCCAGAATCAGATACCACATAGAAATATCCAAAAGTCCCAGTCCCACAACTGTAAGTCCCATAACGGCACCGCTGCGGAAGGCAACCTTAAGACCTCCGTTGAGCGATTTGCGGGCTGCGGCAGCGGTACGTGCAGATGCAAATGTTGCGGTCTTCATACCAATGAAGCCTGCCAAACCGCTGAAGAAACCTCCCGTAAGGAAAGCGAAAGGCACCCAACCGTTCTGAATACCAAGCCCGTACGCCAAAAAGGCAAAGAGTCCGGCCAGAACAATAAATACTACAATTACAACTTTGTACTGCTGCTTAAGGTAAGCCATTGCACCCTGTCTTACATAGAGAGCAATCTCCCTCATCTTAGGAGTTCCTTCATCCTGGCGCAGCATCTGCCTGTAAAAGATGAAGGCAAAGCCCAATGCCACAATAGAAGCAATTGGGACCAACCAAAATAGAATAGAGGTATCCATATTTATAAATGCTTTATAGTTTCAAAGTTAATACTTTTTCTCTCTTAATATTATTCAGCTCCTTTTCTGTAAGCACATTCTTTCTCTCTATCTCCGCGATAGTTTCCGTACTTATCTTTTTCAGCAGCTCCACACCTTCACCCGTTGTGGCAATTATGTTGCCCTCCTTAAAGAGATCCAACTTAGCTTTTGCGCCTCCACTCTTCTCCCTCACTTTGGCCAGAACCTCCTTTGCTCTTTTTGCAACAGCAGGCGCCGGGTTGATAATTTTAAGTCTGTTGGCCGCAACTTTCTCTATAACAGGGGTAAGAAACGGATAATGGGTGCATCCCAAAACCACGCAATCTGCTCCCTCTTCAATCATAGGCTCAATATATTTACGCACAAGAGCCTCAGCCTCAGGAGTTTGCGTTTTACCCTGTTCAACCAGTTCCACCAGCCCCTCTCCAACTTTCTCTATGATTTTAACCTGCTTATTCTTTGCATATTTTTCTGATGTTGAGTGATATAACTCCCCTTTGAAAGTACCCTGTGTAGCAAGCACTCCAATCACTCCGCTTTTGGTCTGAAGAGCCGCCGGTTTCACTGCCGGTTCCATTCCAACAAACGGTGTATCAAAGGTTTGCCTAAGGTGAGATATGGCGGCGGCGGTTGCTGTATTGCAGGCAACCACTATTATTTCCGCCCCTTTATTAATAAGGTGTCTCGATATTGTTTCCGCCCTTTTTTCTACTATTTCCTTACATTTTGGACCGTATGGGCAGTACTCTGCATCAGATATGTAGTAGTAATCCTCTAATGGCAAGATAGTTATAAGCTCCTTCCAAACTGAAAGGCCACCTGCTCCGGAATCAAATATTCCTATCATAGAACCCCCTTCATTATATGCTTTGAAAAATTTCTTTTACAAATGTAACAAAAAAGGTGCGTTTTTGGTTATAAAATACAATCCCTCGCAAAATAGTTGAGAAATAATTTGTAGGAAAGAAAAAAAGCAGTATCTTGCACTCCTAACTAAAACCCGGCCAAAAGAAAATTATTAACAAATAAAACAACACTACTAAAAATTAACTTAAAATTTAACCTAATGAAACGAATTACATTTGTTTTAGCGTTACTGTTGTTGTGTCTTCCTCAGTTTGGATGGGCACAAACAATAAAGGTAACAGGTACCGTAACCGGAGCGTCTGACGGCGAGCCAGTTGCAGGTGCTACTGTAATGGTTAAAGGAACTAAGACCGGTACCGCTGCTGACGGAAACGGACAGTACGTTCTCAACGCAAGAAGAGACGCCGTTTTGGTTTTCACAGCTGTAGGTTATACCGCTCAGGAAGTTCCTGTTAACGGAAGAACAGTTATCAACGTATCATTGGCAGAAGATGCTCAGATTCTGGAGCCTACAATCGTTGTAGGTTACGGTTCTGCAAGAAAGATCTCCTCAGTGGTAGGTTCTGCTCAGACCGTTAAGGCTAAAGCTTTGAAGGACAAACCGGTTATCAACGCCGCAGATGCTCTTCAGGGTCAGGTAGCCGGTCTGCAGGTTTATACCTCATCCGGAGACCCTGCAGCCACAGTATCTATGCGTATTAGAGGTGTCAACTCCCTCCAGGCTTCTACCGCTCCTTTGTTCGTATTGGACGGAACTCCTGTATTGAGTGATATCTTCAACACATTGAACCCTAATGATATTGAGAGCGTTACCATTCTTAAGGACGCTTCCTCAACAGCTATCTACGGTTCTCGTGCTGCTAACGGTGTAGTTTACATCACAACCAAGAAGGGTACAAGTGAGAAACCAGCAGTAAAAGTTTCTGCTAACTACGGTATTTCCAACCTGGCAAGAAATCCTGTAAAGCGTGTCAACTCTGAAGAGTGGTTCGCTCTCAACGAGTTGATAGACCCTTCAAAGAGAACAGATGCAGACTTTCAGGCAATGAAGAAGTTCAGACTTGGCAATAAGATTGAAACAGACTGGATGAAGTGGGCTTTGAACCAGAACGTTCCTACTATGGGTGCAGACGTATCCGTATCCGGTAGAACTCAGGTTGTTGACTACTACATTTCAATGGCTGCCAACAGAATGGAAGGTGTTGAGCCTATGACTGCACACAACCGTTATGCTGCCCGTATCAACATGAACGTTAAGCCTACCGAGTGGTTCAAGTTTGGTATTGCAATGGGTATTGCATATCAGCAGTCCAGAGAGAACCCTTACAACTCAGACTACTCTTCCGGTAACAGAAACAACTGGAACAACCCTGTTAACTTTGCTTTGTGGGCTCCAACCTGGTGGACTCCAAGAGAGATTATCTATGACGCAAAGGGCAACTACGTTGGTCTTGGTGAGGAGACTCCTTATATGGAAGACTTTGGTTCATGGAACCCTCACTACAGATTTAAATATCTGAAAGTTAAGGATAATACCTTCAGACTTAACGGTAACCTCTATGAGGAGATTAAGCCTATCCAGGGTCTTACCTTCAGATTCGCTCAGGGTCTTGAGGGATATGACTACAGATTTACTAGACGTGACCTCCAGGACCCATACGATTGGATTCACATTTATCATGATGACGGTCCATACGTATCACAGAGCTTCACAAGATACTATCGTTTAACCTCCACCAATACAGCTGAGTATAGATTCCAGCTTGGTGAGAAGCACAACATTACCGCATTGGTTGGACAAGAGGCTATCATCAACCACTCTGAGGGACTTAGCGCATCTCAGTATGGACAGCCTGATGCTCGTCTTGGTACTTTGGGAAATGGAGATGATGCACTTATTTCAGCAAGTGAAAGTTACTCACAGTATAAATATAACTCTCTGTTCTCAAGACTTTCATACGACTTTGACGGCAAATTCTATGTAGACGCTTCATTCCGTCGTGACGGTTCTTCACTCTTTGGAGAGAACAAGAGATATGCAAACTTCTGGTCTGTAGGAGGTATGTGGAACATTAAGAAGACCCTCCTCAAGAATACAGATTGGATTAACAAGTTACAGCTCTCCGCTTCTTACGGTACAGTAGGTAACTCCGGTATTTCCAACTACTTGTCACGTGCTACTGTTTCCTTGGGTACAATGTACAAAGGCAATACTTTCTATGTTAGCGGAAATGGTAACAAAAACCTGACTTGGGAGACTTTGGAAACTGCAAACATTGCTTTGGACTTCAGACTCTTTGATAAATTAGAGACTAAGATTGAGGTCTACAGAAAGATGACAAAGGATATGCTCCTTGAGATTCCTTGGTCTTATTCAACCGGTTTCTCCGGTGGTTACGGTAACATCGGTAACATGAAGAACGAAGGTATTGAGGCTACTGTTTCATACGACTTTGTTCGTTCAGAGAACATGTTCCTCCAGGCAAGTGTGAACGTATCCTACAACAAGGATAAGATCACCAAGCTGTTTGACGGACGTGACGAGTTCCAGCTTCCAGACTACGGTCTTAACTACAAGGTAGGTCACTCTGCAGGTGAGCTTTGGTATGTAAAGAGCGCAGGTATAGACCCTGCTAACGGACGTCCTCTCTGGTATGACAAGGACGGTAACATCACAGATGTTTACTCAGATGATAACAGAATTCTTCTTGGCAAATCAAGATATGCTCCTTGGTCTGCAGGTCTTCAGATTGACTTCACTTACAAGCAGTTTGCATTGCAGGCTCAGTTCTCAGGTATCTTCGGAAAATATCTGATTAACAATGACCGCTACTTCTACACCAATACAAACTTTGCAGACAACCGTCTTGCTACAGAGTTGCTTACCAAGATGTGGACAACTCCTGGCCAGGCAGATGCAAAATATCCTAACCCTGAATATGTTGTAAACGGTGAGTGCTTTGATTCCAGATTGGTTGAGAACGCTTCATTCGTAAGACTCAAGGGTGTTACACTCTCTTACTCACTGGATAAGGGCACGCTCAACAGACTGGGCGGCGTATTCACAGGTGTAAGATTCTTCGTAACAGGTCGTAACCTCATTACTTGGACCAAGTACTCCGGTTGGGATCCTGAGCAGAATATCAACCTCCAGTTGGCTGTTTATCCTAACAGTAAGCAGTATGCAGCAGGTGTTGAGATAACCTTCTAATACAGTAAGATTATGAAAAAGATATTAATTGTACTTTCAGTTTTTTCTCTCCTGTTTGCAAGTTGCAACTTGGATGAAAAACCTAAGACATCTATTGATAAAGAATCTTCTTTGACTTCTGTAGATGATGCCGAGTTTTGGGCAAACTACTGCTATATCTACATGAGAGCTTATACTGCAGGTTCTTACATTTATACACCGGAGATTGCCGCAGACTTCTTCAACCCAATGCTTGACTACGGTAACCGTAACGGAGCTCCTTACAGATGGGACTGGAACTCCGGAGATCCTTTTGTAGATATTTGGGGTGGTGCTTACAGCGCTATTAACCACGCTTGTTATATGATTGAGAATATCGGTTTCTTGGATAAAACCGACTATACTATGGAAGAGTTACAGCGTCTTAACAAGTGTCTCGGTGTTGCATATTTCACTAAGGCTTACTTTGGTCTTAAACTTTTGAACTACTACTGCCAGCCTTATAACGCAAGTACCAAGAGCGGCTATGGAATAATGCTGGTTGATCTCAACCGTCCAACCGGTGATATCACTACTTACCCAGGCAGAAGCACTCTTGAGGAGTCTTATCAGTGGGTAAAAGACAATGCTAAAAAAGCAGAGGGCTACCTTACTCCATACCCGGGTGAGGTTGGTTCAGACGAACTTAATATTGATATCGTTCACGCTTTCCAGGCAAGACTTGCTCTTGAAATGCAGGATTGGAATACAGCTATTTCTCTCTCAACAGCTCTTGTAGACGGTGGCAAATATCCGCTCTGCGAGACTCAGGCTGAGATGACTAACATGTGGACTAATGACTCAGGTAAGGAGTGTATTATGCAGCTTTGGGCAGATAAAGACAAAAAATCCAGACCTAGTTCAAATGATGCTACTTATGTTGGATATACACCTTCTAACGGTCAGTATCGTCCGGATTGGATTCTTAACAAATGGGCTGCTGCTGGTATGTGGGATCCTTCAGACCTCAGATTCACTACTTGGTTTAAGACCGGTATGAAGATTACTTGTTCAATAGGTTCTGCTTCCGGTATGACCATTTTCTTTAAGTTCCCGGGAAACCCAGAGTTGGCAGATTCAGAAACATCTTACCTTAACAAGATTAAGCCTTTCCGTATTGCTGAGCAGTACCTGATTGCTGCAGAGGCTTTTGCAAATACGAATGGAGATCCTTTGGCTTGTTCTTATCTGGATAAGCTTATCTCTAAGAGAATTGCTGCTCACACTCCACTTACTCTTACAGGAGAAGCTCTTATGGATTACATCAAAGAGGAGAGAGCAAGAGAGTTTATTGGAGAAGGCTTCAGATGGAATGACCTCAAGAGATGGGGTAAAGGTATGGGCCCAAGACCAGATCCACAGCTTAAGGCTTTGATCCACACCAGTGGTTCTAACGGTCCTGCTCTTAACCTAACAATCTCTGCTTCAGATCACCGTTGGGCTGGTCCAATTCCAATTGACGAGTTGGCTGCTAACCCTCAGATCAGAGATCAACAGAATCCTGGTTACTAACAGATAGATTTAACCTAACAAACTTTAAATTTGATTATTATGAAAATTTTTAAATACGGATTAGGGTTATTGCTCTCTGTAATGTTGCTCTCCTCTTGTGAAAGCAAGTGGCCAAAATACACTCCAACAAACGAGGATGTGTCTTGGGCACTGAGTACCAAAACATACAGTCTTCAGGCAAACGAAACCCCTATTGTGATAACTATCCAGAGAGGTGTTGGTACAGAGGCGCTTTCCGTACCTATCACTTTGACAGATCCTCATCATGTATATACTCTTAGCACAAACACCGTGAACTTTGCTGCAGGTGAATTCAGTAAAACTATCACACTTACTTATTCTTATGCAGCACTTACACCTGGCGTAGAGTATACATTTGATCTTACCTTCAATAAATCTTTGGCAGGTCCTGCTTGCTACAACACAATGAATGGTAACGGTATGATGCAGCTTGAGTATGAGGATTACACAACTCTCTCTCCTTATGCATTCTACTATGTAAATGCTACTGCAACCGCATGGGCTGTAAGAGCTGGTTCCCTGGATGCAAACTGGGACGCTTGCAAGTTCATTGTTCAGAGAGCAAAGGGAACAACTGCCTACTATAAGTTAGTTTTGAAAGAGGGTACTACAACCGCTTGCGAGGTTGAGTTCAAGGATAACGGTGATGAGTCTCTTACAATTGACAAGTATACCGGCTACAACGAGTGGGCAACTGCTTGGAACTCTTCAACCAGACGTCTTACCTACAACGCATACGTAGGAGGCAGCACTTTCTTCTTCACACTCCGTGCAGACAACTGTTCTTTGGATATGACTAAGGGCGCTGGATACGTTGAGTTTGAAGGATGGATTCAGAAAGACGGTTCTTACTGGCCAAACAGCTACAACACTTATAGAGATTTTGACGTAGACTAATCTTTATAAAGATGATATATGAGATGAGGGGTAACCAAAAGGTTGCCCCTCTCTTTTTTGAAGCACAGTGTTTGGTTTTAGAGTGAATAATTAGTATATTTGTCTCTTGCGCATAAATAGTAGTTTCCACTGATTGGTACTATTCTTGCAGTTACTTAAGGTGAAATAATAACATATTTATTTGATATGAAACCTATTTTCAAACAAATGAGAGCTTTGCAGATTTTTGCAATTGCAGTTGTAACGTCATTGTCACTGGCATCCTGTGGCGGTGGAGGTTCATCAATAACACCGGAGCCAACACCTACTCCAACTCCTACCCCTACCCCAACACCAACTGACGCCCCTGTTACACTCTCCGTAGATAAGGTTGAGATATTGTACTCAACCGGGCAGACTGCTTCATTTACAGTAACCTGTTCAGGTTCCTGGACAATCACACTTCCTAGTCCAAAACCGGCCTGGCTTACATCTGTAACGCCACTGTCAGGAACCGGAAACGCTACCGTAACCATTACTACGGCAGAAAGCACCCTGAGGAAAGCAGATCAAACCTTTATAACAGTTAAAAGTGGCTCAAATTCAAAATACTTAACAATTGTAAAGGCTGGAATACCTAATACCGCGCCAACAAAGGCAACCAACCTTGCACCTAAAGGAAGCGGAATTGGTACAATAACTGAGTTCTCCTGGACAGCATCTACAGATGCCAACAATGATGAAATTACCTATACTGCAATGGTTTCCAAGGATAACACCAATTGGACAACTGTTGGAACTACCAAGGAAACAAAAGTCACTAACACCGCAGAGTTGGATAAGAACACAACTTATTCATACAAAGTAGTTTCTGATGACGGTTATGAGGGAGGAAAGACTGAGAGTGATGTTGTTACCTTCACAACCGGCTCAGGCAAAGATTACTGGGCAGACGGTGAGTATAAACTCTATGAGGTTAATGCAGACGGCTCAGTTACAGAGGTTTCTGAGACTTCAAGACCGTTCAAACTCATCTTTACCGGTGACGGTTATACTCAGGATCTTTTCAAGTACGGCGGACAGTTTGATCAGGAGATAGATAAGGGCATAAAGGCACTTTTCCAAATTGAGCCTTACAAGCACTATTATAACTATTTTGCAATTTGGAAGATAGCCGCATACTCCAATGAGGCCGGTATGAGCGATAATGGAGGTACAGGAAGTGGACCGGATTGGAGTACTGCAACGCATAAATATGACACTAGGTTCAGATGTACTTGGTATGGCGGAAATTCTACCAGTATAACATGTGACAAAGATGCTGTTCTTCAGGTTGTTCAAACTATTCCTAATATGGGTACTATGGCAGCTGTAACATCATCTCCAATCAGCATTATCATTAATGCAGATCAATATGCCGGAACCTGCAGTTGGACTGCCAGCGATTCCTATGGCGGTTGGAAAGTTTTGTCTATAGCTATGACGCCGGCAAGACACCCTTCCGGTACCGGCTATGGTTCAGGATTTGAGAGCACTTTAAGACACGAGTACGGCGGCCATGGAATAGGTATTTTGGGTGATGAGTATCGCTATCCGTCAATGGCAGAGTATAATAAACCTTACCCTCAGTCAAACGAGGAAAGATTCCGTATGTGGCAGGCCTTTGGTGCATACTATAATATTTATCTTCCTGAGTGGGATACAAGCAACTTAACCTGGACAGCTCCGGATTTGAGCAAAACACTTGTATTAGAGAAACAAAACTGGAATTCATTTGCAAGTCTGGACAAATACAAAGATGCAAAAATATCTTGCTATGCAGGAGCAATGATGTATGTATCCGGTATCTATCGTTCAGAGTATCGTAGTTGTATGGTTGATAACATTATGCACTACAATACCGTAAGCAGATGGAAGATTTACTGCAGAATTAAGATAACTGCAGGAGAGACTCCAACATTGGAAGAGTTTATGGCAAATGATACAGATGTTATAAATACTTACGGTGATGCCGCTGCTAATACCAAATCATCACAACCAATGAGAATGTGTGAAGGTCCTATCCTTATGGACGATTTCCACAGCAAACCTTACCGACTGAAATAAAATCTTCGCTTTTGTTTCAGTAAAAAAGAGGATGACCAAAAAATTGGCCATCCTCTTTTTTACGGTAGAACGGAAGAATAACAAGGCACGTAAGTGCCCGGCCCGAATGGGCCGAGATACCCCTTGAGGGGTGCTGACTGTGTCAGCGGGGTGACAAAGAAAAAATAAAGGGATGATTCTAAATCATCCCTTTATAATTATTTAATTGCTTAGCAATTAAATAATACCCTGCTCAAGCATTGCAGTAGCAACCTTCATGAAGCCGGCAATATTAGCACCCTTAACATAGTCTACGTGACCATCTGCCTGAGTACCATATTTAACGCACTGCTCGTGGATGCTCTTCATAATGAAGTGAAGTTTATCATCAACCTCTTTTGCATCCCAGCTGATATGCTCAGCATTCTGAGTCATTTCAAGACCTGAAGTTGCAACACCACCGGCGTTAACAGCCTTACCAGGAGCGAACAATACGCCGTTGTTCTGGAAGAAGTGGATAGCGCCAGGCTGGCAACCCATGTTGGATACCTCGCAGCAGCACCAGCAGCCGTTAGCCTTAAGCTCCTTAGCATCATCCTCAGAAAGCTCGTTCTGGAATGCGCAAGGGAGAGCTATATCACACTTAATGCTCCAAGCCTTCTTACCTGCAGTAAACTTAGCCTGTCCAGGGAACTTAGTTGCCATATCCTCAACCTTGTTACGGTTAGAAGCACGCATTTCAAGCATATAGTTGATCATCTCGTCTGTAATACCGTCTGGAATCTCGCAAACTCCGTCCGGACCGGAGATAGCAACAACCTTTGCACCAAGCTCCTTAGCCTTAGTAGCAGCACCCCATGCAACGTTACCAAAACCTGAGAGAGCAATCTTCTTACCTACGAGGTCTTTACCAGCCTTCTCAAGAAGGTGCTGAGTAAAGTAGAGGGCACCAAAACCGGTTGCCTCAGGACGGAGAATAGAACCTCCCCAAGTTGCACCCTTACCTGTAAGAACGCCTGTATTGTACTCTCTTGCAAGCTTTTTGTACATACCATAGAGGAAACCTATTTCACGGCCGCCAACTCCTACGTCACCTGCAGGAATATCCTGATCCGGACCAATGCAGTTCCAAAGCTCAGTCATAAATGCCTGGCAGAAACGCATAATCTCATCGTTAGATTTTCCAACAGGGTCAAAGTCTGAACCACCCTTTGCACCACCCATAGGAAGAGTAGTAAGAGCGTTTTTGAAAGTCTGCTCAAATCCCAGGAACTTAAGCATTGAAGGAACCACTGCCTTATGGAAACGGAGACCTCCCTTGTAAGGACCTATGGCGCTGTTGAACTGGATACGATAACCAAGGTTAGTCTGAACCTCACCCTTATCGTCTACCCAGGTAACACGGAATGTGAAAATACGATCAGGCTCAACCATTCTTTCAACGATTTTTGCCTTCTCAAACTCAGGATGCTGGTTATAAACCTCCTCAATAGACTCAAGGACTTCCTGAACTGCCTGTAGGTACTCTTTCTCACCAGGATGCTTTGCCTCCAGGTTAGCCATTATTTCAGCTGTTTTCATAAAATTATGATTTTAAAATTTTTGTATTTGTTTGAATTGTGTAAAAGTTTCTATTCTACCGTCCAGGTTGCGCCGCTGTGAAGAAGCTCATCCATTGAATGAATCTTTGCCTTCTCCTTAACCTCTGCAACCTGCTTGTGAAGACTCTCATCGTAGGTCTTGTCTGCAACATCTCTGATAACTCCCAATGCTACAGGGAAATCCGGACCCTTCATATCCACAAGCATGCTGTGGATACCAAAATTATCTGATTTAGAGTCATGTACAAGGATATCTTTCTCTGTAAATCCGTTCTCTCCAATCTTAACAACCTTAAGAGAGAGACCGTCCAGAACAATACCCTTATCTTTGTTCTTACCAAATATCATTGGCTCGCCGTCTCTGAGAACTATGGTGCGGTCTGCTCTAACCTCACGGTCAGAGATATCTGCATGAGTTCCGTTGTTGTAAATCATACAGTTAACCAGCATCTCCATAACTGAAGTTCCCTTATGCATAGCGGCTCTTACCATAATCTCCTGGTTCAAAGCCAGTTCAGAGTCCAGGCTTCTTGCAAAGAAAGTTCCTCTTGCACCCAGAACCAACTCACCCGGAGTAAACGGATACTCAACAGTACCGTAAGGAGAGGTCTTGGTTACCATACCAAACTTGGAAGTTGGAGAGTACTGACCTTTGGTAAGACCGTATATCCTGTTGTTAAACAGGATGATATTAACATCTATGTTTCTGCGGATCTCATGGATGAAGTGGTTACCTCCAATTGCCAAAGCGTCTCCGTCACCGGTCATCTGCCATACAGAGAGGTTTGGATTTGCAACCTTCATTCCGGTAGCAAGCGCACCTGCCCTACCGTGAATTCCGTGGAATCCGTAAGTGTTCATATAGTAAGGGAAGCGGCTGGAACAACCAATACCAGAGACAAATACAAACTGCTCTTTACTCATTCCAGTCTTCTCACAAATCTCCGGCATAGCTCTTAAAACCGCTGCAAGAATAGCGTGGTCTCCGCATCCCGGACACCATTTAACTATCTGATCGCTCTTGAAATCTTGTTGTGTATATTTCATAGTTGTTCCTCCCTATTTAAGATTCTTTACGGCCTCTACAATCTCATGAACCATAAACGGCTGGCCCTGTACCTTATTGAACTGCTGATACTTAAATTCAGGCAGTTTTGCTCTCAAATAATCTGCAAACTGTCCGCTGTTAAGCTCGCATACCAGGATCTTCTTAAATCTGCCAAATACCTCTGCGGTATTCTTTGGAAGCGGATTTATGTAGTCAAACTGAGCAAATCCCACACTCTTACCCTCTTCAAGCAACTGGTTAACAGCTGTGTAGAGATGTCCGTAGGTTCCGCCCCAACCAACCAGGAGAACGTCACCCTTCTCTTTTCCAATAACTTCCAGCGGCGGAATAACCTCGCTAACCTTTCTGAGTTTCTCTGCACGGTTCTTAACCATCATCTCATGTACCTCAGGATCAGAACTTACCGCTCCGCCCGGAGTCTTCTCCAAACCACCTACTCTGTGCTCCAAACCAGGAGTTCCAGGAATAGCCCAACGTCTTACAAAGGTCTCCGGATCTCTTTCAAACGGTTTGAATTTTCCGTTGCACTCGGTAATAATTGGAGGAGTAATAGAAGGATAATCACTCATTGAAGGAATCTTCCAAGGCTCGCTGCCGTTACCCAGGTAACCCTCTGACAGGAAGATAACTGGCATCATGTGCTCCATTGCAAATTTTGCTGCATAGAAGGCTGCACGGAAGCAGTCACTTGGAGTACGGGCCGCCATAACCATCACAGGGCACTCACCGTTACGTCCGTAAAGAGCCTGTGCAAGGTCTGTCTGCTCAGTCTTTGTAGGAATACCGGTAGATGGGCCACTGCGCTGAACATCAACAATTACCAGAGGAAGCTCAGCAATGAATGCAAGACCCAGCGCCTCACTCTTAAGAGAGAGACCGGGACCGGAAGTTGTGGTAACAGCCATATTTCCTGCGTATGCAGCACCTATGGAAGTACATATTCCGGAAATCTCATCCTCACACTGCATTGTCTTAACGCCCAAGTTCTTATGAATAGCCAGCTCCTCCAGAATTGCAGTAGCCGGAGTAATAGGATAAGAACCCACAAACATTGGTCTGCCGGATTTTTCAGAAGCTGCAATAAGACCCCATGCGGTTGCCTGGTTTCCGTTGATGCTTCTGTAAACACCCTTCTCAACCTTTGCAGGTGCAATTGTGTATGTATTACCTATTGCGTGAGTATTGTGAGCGTAGTTGTAACCGTCATTTAAAACCTTGATATTAGGCTCAATAAGGTTAGGCTTCTTTGCAAATTTTTTCTTTAGATACTCCTCTGTGAAGTGGAGCGGACGGCCAAACATGAAGTAGCACATACCCAGTGTGAAGATGTTTTTACATCTCACAATGGATTTCATATCCATACCGCTGTCCTTCAAACTCTCTTTGGTTAAGGAAGTTATAGGAGCCCAAATAACATTGTAATCTTGTAGGTTAAGCTCCTCAATAGGATCAAGTGTCTTAAAACCAGCCTTTTCCAGACCCTGCTCATCAAAACTGTCCTGATCCAGAATTATGCTTCCGCCCGGTTTTGCAAACTTTGCATTAGCCATAAGTGCAGCAGGATTCATAGATACAAGTACATCTGCAAGATCTCCTGGTGTCTTCACATCTTTCTGACCTATATGCACTTGGAAGCCTGATACTCCCGATACGGTTCCTTGAGGTGCTCTAATTTCTGCAGGATAATCCGGGAATGTAGAGATCTCGTTTCCATACAACGCAGATGCGTCTGCAAACAGAGTTCCCGTAAGTTGCATTCCATCACCGGAATCACCGGTGAAACGGATTACCACATCTTGAACATCAACCACTTTACGTTCCATATAATATATATGCTGTTACTCTTATAATTATTACTTAATTATCTTCAAATATAACACATATTTTAACCCCAAGCAATTATTTTGCTTCTTATTTTTAACAAAATGAGCAAATGGAAATAAAAAGGCGCTTTAGCGCCCGGCCGAACAGGCCGCAGTGCCCATAGAGGGGCACTGCTGTGCTCCGCACAGGGCACTGAAGTGACTTATTAAACTTGTCTACGTTATCAATAAAAAGGAGCGGCCAAACGGTCACTCCCTTAAAATTTTGCTTCAATAAAAATTGACAATTTTTATTGGAACTGGGTAGGCTGTACTTTAGATGCAGGGATTCCCAGTTCTGCCTTTACAAGAGGAAGCAGGTTAACTGAAGTAGCCTCATCTGTGTAGATGATAGCACCCGTTGCAAGGTCAAATACGTAGGTAAGACCCTGTGCCTTAGCAACCTTGTCAATAGCCTCCTGAGCCTTCTTCATTACCGGAGAAAGGAGAGCCTCCTGACGTGAATTGAAATCCTGCTGAGCGGTTTGAGTGTACTGCTCAATACGCTGCTGGAGTGAAGTGAGCTCCTCCTCTTTTACCTTAATGGTAGCCTCAGTCCAGGTAACTCTTTTATCTTGATACTCTTTAAGTTTTGCCTCAAAGTCTTTCTGCATTGCCTGCTGAACCTCAGTAAGTTCCTTTCCAAACTTCTGGAGTTTAACAATAGCGGAATCTCTCTCCGGCATAAGAGCAACAATCTCCTGTGAATTGATGTGACCAAACTTCTGAGCGTTGGCCTTTGATGGAACAGCAACGGCAGCACCAAAGAGAAGTGCTACCACCATCAATTTTAAAGTCTTCTTCATAATGTATTTTCAGATTTAATATTGTTTCTAATTCTTTTATCTGTATCAAAGCAATTTCTATACCACGTCTATTTAAGTGTAGGATAGATGTTTATAACCTGCTGGCTCAGATCTGCATCAGATGCTGCGTAAACCACGCCGCCGCTTGTGGCAATATCTATAATAAGCATATAGCCTCCTCTTTCTGCAACCATATCAATGGCTTTCTGAACTCTCTCCTTAATTGGTCCTACAAGTTCTTCACTCTTCTTCTGAATCTGACCGTCCTGTCCAAAGTAAGACTGCTGGAGTTTCTTTACCTCTCTCTCCTTTGTAATGATCTCATTCTCTTTGGCTTGGCGGGTTGCAGCGCTCAGAGTAGCTTTCTGCTGCTGGTAAGCGTTGTACAGGGTCTCAATCTTTGAGTACTCCTGTTTAATCTTCTCCTGATACTGGTTGCTTAAGGTCTCTAGTTTCTCAGATGCAACCTTATACTCCGGTATTGCCGCAAGTATTGTCTCAGTATTCACATAACCTATCTTTTGAGGAACGTTCTGTCCCATTGCAGATGTCATCATAAAGATTGACAAAGCGGCAAAAAGTAAAAATCTCTTCATTGTATAATCCTCCTGTTATTAAGTTATTAGAATTGCTGTCCTATCATAAAGTGGAACTGGCTTCCTCCCCTCTTCTTGCCCTCGTTAGGTACCGGATCAAATCCGTAGCCCCAGTCAACTCCCATCATACCAACAACCGGAAGCATAATTCTTACGCCCACACCGGCACTTCTCTTAATCTCAAACGGGTTGAAGTCACTCAAGTCTTTCCAGCAGTTACCGCCCTCAAGGAATGCAAGTGCATATATTGTAGATGATGGCTGAAGTATGAGAGGATAACGGAGTTCCAAAGTAAATTTATCATAGATGTGTCCTACGTATGCACCGTTCTCAGTAGGTGTAAGTGAGTAGTTTGGATAACCTCTCAATGCAATAATGTCTGAACCGTAGGTGTTATAACCGCTCATACCGTCACCTCCAAGTTCGAATCCCTCAAACGGAGAGTAACCCAGAGACTTCTTGTAATATCCTATATATCCAAAGTTTGCAGCCGCTCTGAATACGAGGTTCTGAACCAGAGTAAGATACACATCGCTCTTAAACTGCCACTTATGATACTCAATCCAGTTGTACTTATCCTCGCTGCTCATATTCTTGTAATCTCTATGTCCCTTTCTGAGAAGAGAATACGGAGGAGTGAGCTGCAAACTGAAGAGGAAGTCTGAACCTCTTCTTGGATAAATCTGCTGGTCTGTTGAGTTACGGTTCAGTGTAATGGTGTAACTCAGGTTGTGAGACAATCCGGTATCAAACAGGAAGTTATAGTACCAGTTCTTAAGTTTGTAAGTCTGCCAGCTTAGTGAGTGGAAGAGTATGAAGTAGTTGTCCGGCCAGTTGAGTCTGGAACCCAAACCTGCATTAAATCCGAACACCTCCATATACTGATCTGAATGTTTATAGAAGTATGTGGAGTTTGTCTGTCTGGTATAATAGGTTGATATGCTCAAACTTACAGGTTTGTTACCCATAAGCCACGGCTCTGAGAAGCTGGCACTCAGTGCAGTATAGTATGTACCGCTGGTCTGGAATTTAATTGCAAAGGTCTGTCCGTCTCCCAGAGGAACCGGTCTCCAGGCACCTGGCTTGAAAACTCTCTTAATGGCAAAGTTATTGAAACTCAGACCCAAAGTACCAACAAACGTATTACCGCCCCAACCTCCGGAGAGCTCAACCTGGCTGTTAGGTTTCTCCTCAAGGTTGTATGCAATATCTACCGTATTCTTATTTGCATCGGGAACCAGACTGTATCCCGCTCCCGTCTGGAATACCTCCGGGTTGAAGTGACCTATTGATGAAAGCTCACGTACAGATCTTTCAAAGTCACTCTGAGAGAAGAGATAACCCGGTTTTGTAAAGAGTGCTCTGCGTGCAATCTTCTCTGCGGTAATATTGTTTCCGTTAATAATCACCTTGTTAAAGGTTGCAGGCTTGCCCTCGTAAATTCTCATTTCAACATCTACGGAATCCTTCTCAATCTTCTTCTCCACAGGGAGAATATTAAAGAAGAGGTAGCCGTTATCTGTATACATCTTCTTAACATCCGGATCCATCTGCTTTGGATCTCCGTTAAGACGCTTGTCCATTGTAACAAGGTCATAAACGTCTCCCTTCTTTATTCTTAGAACGGAGTTGAGCTGGTCCGTAGAGTAAATACTGTTACCTGTCCAGGTAATGTCTCTGAAGTAGTATCTGTCTCCCTCCTCCAGTTTGAAATCTATCTGAAGACGGTCAGGCTCAATGTAGTACATTGTATCCTTAAGAATGCGGGCGTCTCTGTAACCCATCTCGTTAAACTTGTTAATGAGATTGGTCTTGTCCTCCTTAAACTCTTTCTCCTTGTACCTCTTGGATTTGAACATATTAAGAAGACGTTTGTCTCTTGTATGTTTCATAGATTTCATTATGGTCCAGTCTGAAAGATTCTTGTTACCGTCAAATGTAATCTTTGCAATCTTCACTCTTGGACCTTTGTCTATATCAAAGGTAACCCTTACGGCGTTGCTGATTACCGGATCCTCCTGCTGAGAAACTTTTACTTCACATTTGAGGAAGCCCTTCTCATGGAAGTATCTCTTTATAATATCTGTAGATGAAGCTATTACGTAGTCTGAAAGTTCCGTTCCCCTCTTGAGTTTAAGTCTCTGATCCAAATCTGAACGCTGGCCTGAACGAATTCCGTTGAATATCCAGCGTGAAACTCTTGGTCTCTCTGTAAGACGCAGACCCAGCCAGACGGTATCTTTGTTCTGTGAGAGGGAATCAATGTAAAAACCGGCATCGGAGAAGTAACGCTGTGCCCAAACTCTCTTAAGAATATCTGAAAGTTCTATACTAGGAATTGTTACTTTATCTCCTACGTTAAGTCCTGTAACTGAGATTAATTGCTCCTCGCTCAAATACTTTACTCCGGTAACTTTGATACCTCCCAAAACGTATGTTTTAGGAGTTATATAATTCACATCCTGAGCTCTCAAAGAGAGTGGCGCCAGAGCCAAAATCAGAAGGATAACAGATCTTAAAAACTTCATCAACTAACCAATTTGTAATTAAACCTTGCCATACCTCCTCTCTCTGTGAGAAAAGGCATCAAGTGCAAGACGGAACTCAGATTTGCGAAAATCGGGCCAAAGAGTCTCCGTAAAATAAAACTCTGTATATGCGCACTGCCAAAGCATATAGTTGCTTATACGCTGCTCTCCGCTTGTTCGTATAAGCAGGTCTGGATCAGGAACTTGAGCGGTAATCAGATAATTATCCACATCCTCTGCAGTCATCTCCTTTCCAGGGTTCTCCTTAATGAACCTGTTGGCAGCCTGAACAATATCCCACTTGCCGCTGTAGTTTAGCAAAACAATTACCGTTGTGCCTGTATTGTTTTTAGACTCTGTCATACAGTGGTCTATCTCTGCCCTGAGTTCCTCTCCCAGCTGAGAGAGGTCTCCCAGAATCACAAGCCTTACGTTGTTCTTCATCATTGTCTTGAGTTCCGCACGCAAAGCCTTGATCATCAAGGCCCAGAGCCCCTCAATCTCTGCGGTTGGACGCCCCCAGTTCTCTGTGGAAAAGGCAAAGATGCTAAGGTATTTTATCTTGAGTTCTACGCAGAGCTCTATGCAGGCGCGAACACTCTCAATACCCTCTTTGTGCCCCTCCAACCTATCTTTGCCGAGCCTTTTGGCCCAGCGTCCGTTGCCGTCCATTATTATGGAGACGTGAGTGGGAAGTGTAGACATTTGTTCCATATACAGTCAATAGGTGGCAAATATAGCAATTTTATACCGTATTGCGCCAATCTGCACCCCAATAAAGTTTGCGGCTCAGTGCCTGAACAAAATCGTTATCGGAATCGGCCAGAATCACTCCGCTGTCACTGCTGGTAAATTTGACTGAAGAGCCGTTCGGAATAGGGAAGGAACGGTTGTCTGCAGAGAGTGTAGCATTTGCATAACGGGTTGAGAAAGAGACTTCTATAATTGAACTATCGGGGACAACAAGAGGTCTTATATTAAGGTTGTGAGGGGCAACAGGTACAATAATAAGCACCTTGCAGCCGGGCATCACTATAGGTCCTCCGGCGCTCATAGAGTAGGCAGTTGAACCGGTGGAGGTGGCAATGAGCACACCGTCTGCCATGTACCGCGGTATGGCTGTTCCGTTTACTCTGATTTCTAACTCCAAAACCGCAGGACCGTTTCTCTGAATGGAGAACTCGTTGAGTGCAAAGGGATAAAAGCCCTCCGGCATACCTGAATACTCCATCTTTAGAAGGTTTCGGCTCTCCGTCTTAAAGTTGCCGGTGAGCAGTTGCTCCATTCCGTTGGCAGTTTGGGAGGTGGTAAGAAAGCCCAGGCGGCCAAAGTTGATGCCCGCAATTGGGATTTTCTTGTCCCTTATGAGCGGTACGCTGCTCAGGAAGGTTCCGTCTCCGCCTAAAGAGAGCAGCAGGCCGGTATCTGCAGGCAGGTCATTGTATGATGAAAACGTCTGGCAGTCAGATGGTAAGAGGTTCTCTCCCAAAGATCTTACGTGCTCCAGAAACGGGCGGTAAACCACTACCTTTACATCCTTGTGGGAAAGGATTACAGAGAGGAGTTCTGCCAGTTTGGGTACGCTTGACGGTCCTATTGTTCTGCCAAAGAGAGCTACTTTCATAGTATCTTTTAATTTTTCGCAAGTTACGTATATTTTCATAATTTTGCTCTGTTATTACTCTTCTTCACAAGAAATGGAAACAAGACTTAGCGTTAACATTAATAAGATAGCCCTCATAAGAAACGCCCGCGGCGGTAACATGCCGGATGTACTTAAATGTGCGGTAGACTGTGAAAAGTTTGGAGCACAGGGAATTACGGTGCACCCAAGGCCGGATGAGAGGCATATAAGAAGGCAGGACGTAATAGACCTTAAGCCTATTGTCACAACAGAATTCAACATTGAGGGAAACCCTAAGGAGCCTTTTAACAAGCTGGTACTGAGCGTAGTGCCTGCACAGGTAACTCTTGTTCCGGATGCCGCAAATGCACTCACCTCCAATGCCGGCTGGGATACCGTTAATAACAAGGAGTACCTTAAGGGCATCTGTAAGATGTTCAAAGAGGCGGGAATACGCGTCTCCATCTTTGTAGATCCAAACCCTGTAATGGTTGCAAATGCGGCAGAATGCGGATGTGACAGAGTTGAACTCTACACAGAGGCCTACGCCAAAGGCTATCGTGAGAATAGAGAAAAGGCCATTGAGCCTTACTTCAAAGCGGCTGAAGAGGCGGTTAAATGCGGATTGGGGCTGAATGCGGGTCATGATCTTAACCTTGAGAACCTCAGGTACTTTGCCCAAACCATTCCTTCACTGTTGGAGGTGTCAATAGGTCATGCTCTGGTTTGTGACGCCCTCTATATGGGACTTGAAAACACAATTCAGGCCTACAGACGGCAACTCAAATAGTGATTTAGCGCCTTTTTTACTAAATTTGCCCCGCCCAAAGCGGAGGCGCCAAGCCCGTTAAGGCCGGTGCCAAAAAGAAAATATTGAAGATAAACGTAATAATATAATAAGATGAAACAGATTAAGTTATTCCTTTGCGTGGCTCTTGCCATTGCTTTCACCTCTTGCAAACAGAATCAGAACAATGTAGCCAACGGCGGTGACAACGCAGCTCCTGCAGCAGGCAGCATAGTTTATGTTCAGTTGGATTCCGTTATCAACAACTTTGATATGTTCAACGATCTCAAGAGCGAGTTGGAGGTTAAGGTTGAGAAGATTCAGAACGAGCTTCAGGCAAAGGGAAGAGATTTCCAGAACGCAGCTAAAGACTTTGAAAATAAGATTAATAAAGGCCTGCTCACTCAGGCTGAGGCACAGGAGCGCAACCGCGTTCTTACCAACCGTCAGCAGGATCTTCAGAACCTCAGCGCACAGAAAGAGGCTGAGATTCAGGAGGAACAGACTGTTATGCTCAACAAGGTGATGGATGCGGTTGAGACTTACGTTAAGAAGTACAACCAGGAGAAGAAGTTTGCTCTTATCCTTACCACCACTGCAGCAACTACTACCGTTCTTTGCGGAGAGCCTTCTCTGGATATTACCAATGATATTATTGAGGGACTCAACAACGAGTATGTAAAGAACAAAAAGAAGAGCTCAACAGATTCAGAAACAGAGACTAAGAGTGAGAAGAAAGAGGCTGCAAAATAGAGCGTAGCCTAATGAAAATAGCAATTCTGTCTTCGTTTTACCCTTTCAGGGGCGGGATATCGCAGTTCAACACCTATCTTCTAAAGGAGCTTTCTAAAAAGCACACCGTTAAGGCGTTCAACTTTTCAAGGCAATATCCTTCCTTCCTTTTTCCGGGTAAGACGCAGCTGGTTGCAAAAGATGATGATGCCTCGCCTGTTGAAAGCGAGGCACTTCTGGATACGGCCAACCCGCTGAACTGGGGCCCTTCTGCCCGCAGGATTTTGGAGTGGGGGCCGGATCTTCTTATTACAAGATATTGGATGAGCTACTTTGCCCCCTCTCTGGGTAAGGTCTGCTCCAAATTAAAGAAGAAGGGGGTAAAGTGTATCTCCATAATGGACAACGTTTTACCTCATGAACGTCACTTTTTTGACGCCCCTCTGGCGCGTTACTTTATCTCCAAACAGAACGGCATCATCACTCTCAGCAAGGCTGTTGAGGAGGATTTGAAATCTATTACTCCCGATAGTAAAGCGGCAGTAATCCCCCATCCTCTCTATTCCAACTTTGGTGAGAAAACAGACACTCTGCAGGCTCGCAAGGAGCTGGGTATCAAGGGAACCGATGAGGAGATAATGAGCCGCAAAGTGCTGCTCTTCTTTGGTCTTATACGCCCATACAAAGGGTTGGATATTCTGCTTGAGGCTATGACTCTATTGGATGATTCCTACACTCTTGTTGTTGCGGGAGAGACCTACGGCAGTTTTGACTACTGCTCTAAAATCATTGAGAGCGAGCCGTTTGCACGCTGCAAGAAAAACACTTTAATCTTTAACCGCTTTATTCCCGATGGAGAAGTTAAGAGATATTTTTCTGCTGCGGATGTTTGTGTACTGCCGTATCGCTCTGCCACTCAGAGCGGTATAAGTTCCATCAGTTGGAGTTTCAACCTCCCTATGATTACCACTCCGGTGGGAGGATTGGTGGAGAGCATAGGCGGCAAGGGAACAGGCGTGCTTACAAAAGAAGTGAGTGCGGCCTCTGTGGCGGAAACTATCGCGGAGTATTTCAAAGAGGGAAAGAAAGAGCTGTACGTTTCTAATATTGAGGCGCTTAAAAAAGAGCTGAGCTGGGAGACGTTTGCAGAAAAATTGGAACAATTTGCTAAAACTTTGTAACACAAATATTATGAACTCTATTACAAGAACAGACTTCGACTTCAAGGATCTTACCGGGAAGTATACCGGGAAAGTCCGTGACGTCTATTTCATCAAAGACAAGTACATGGTGATGGTTGCAACAGACAGAATCTCTGCGTTTGATGTTGTACTTCCAAAGGGTATCCCGTATAAGGGACAGGTTCTCAATCAGATAGCATCCAAGTTTCTGGACTGCACTACAGACATTGTACGCAACTGGAAGATTGCTACTCCGGATCCTATGGTTACCGTGGGATACAAATGCCAGCCACTTCCTGTTGAGATGATTGTAAGAGGCTATCTTACAGGAAGTTCCTGGAGAGCATACAAAGCAGGTGCAAGAGAAATCTGCGGCGTGAAGATTCCGGAGGGAATGAGAGAGCACCAGAAATTTGACCGCCCAATTGTTACCCCTACCACCAAAGCGGAGATTGGAGGACATGACCAGGATATCTCAAAAGAGGAGATTATTGCAAGGGGTATCATTCCTGCAGAAATTTATGCAAAGGTGGAAGATGCTGCCCTTAAGCTCTTTGCAAGAGGAACTCAGGTTGCAGCAGAGAGAGGCCTGATACTTGTAGATACAAAATATGAGTTCGGACTTTTGGACGGAGAAATCTGCCTTATGGATGAGATTCATACGCCGGATTCCTCCAGATATTTCTACAAAGAGGGATATCAGGAGAGATTTGACAAGGGCGAGCAACAGCGTCAGCTCTCCAAAGAGTTTGTAAGAGAGTGGCTTATGGATAACGGATTCCAGGGACGCAAAGGAGAGGTTGTTCCTCCAATGACAGATGAGATTGTTGAGGGCATCTCCAACCGTTACATTGAACTCTATGAAGCCGTTGTAGGTGAGAAGTTTGTAAAGCAGCCTTACGACGAGAACATTTTTGAGAGAATAGAAGAGAATATAAAGAACATGCTTGCAAGATTATGAGACGTTTATCTGCCATATTAGGCAGAGGATGTGCATCTTATGCTTTGATGCTCCTTCTGCTGCTTTCACCTCAACTTATTGAAGCTCAGGTGAAAGTAACCGTATCTACAGAAATTATCAGCCAAAGGGGAAGGAAGATGTATGTCCACTACGTCAAAAAGGGAGAGACTGTTTACTCCATTTGCAAAGCGTACAACATCTCCGCCAACGAACTCCAGCTGGAGAATCCCGCACTCTCTAACGGCCTGAAAGAGGGGCAGATACTCTACATTCCGGTTAGTCCTAAGACCTCTTCACAGGAGTCTTCCGCATCTGACGGCAACAAGCAGACAACCGGAAAGGAGGTTACGCAAGAAGGGAATGAGACAGAGGGTATTGTCAACGTTCAGGACGGAGACGTTCCTTATATCAACCACAAGGTGAGATGGTTTGAAGATTTGGATGATATTGCCAAAAAGTACGGAGTCTCCAAAGCTAGTATTAAGCAGTTCAACGGAATGACATCAGACCGTCTTAAGGGATACAAGGTTCTCCGCATTCCTCAAAAGGGCACCATCACACCTGGGGAGGATATTGTAACTACTGATGGGACAAACACTTCCACAGATCTCAGCAACGGAAATAACGGCAACAACAACGTTTCTACAGATTATGACTATGACGGTTTCAAACAGATGCCGTCAATAGATACCAACCGTAAGAGAGTTGTTTCTCTGGTACTCCCAATGAATGCCGGCGGAAAGATAAACGGCAACTATATGGACTTTTACGCAGGTGCGCTCATTGCAGCAACTCAGCTTAAGGAGGAGGGAGCCAACCTGCAGATTAACGTAATTGACCAGGGTGCCGGACGTTCTCTGGAGTCTATTCTCAACTCGGATGAACTCCTTTCCTCTGACCTTATTATAGGTCCTGTAAGAAGTTCCGCTCTGAGAGTTTTCATTCCTGTTGCAGATCAGAAAAGAATCCCTATAGTTTCACCATTGGATGCTTCTGCAGATTCCCTGCTTGATATGAGCAGCTGCTTCTTCCAGGCTCCTCTTTCACAAGAGCGTCAGAACGAAGCACTTGCAGAGATGATTGTAGAAAAGAGCAGAGAACTCAGCAACCCTAACGTCCTGTTGGTCTTTAACAGAAATCACTCAAAAGATTCCGCCTCTGCAGAGAGCCTCAAGAACATTCTTATGGAGAAGGGACTCTATGTAGACCAGGCAGGTTACGTAGATGTTCTCAAGGGTATGAAGAAGACTAAAGACAACATTGTTATTGCTCACACAACCGTGGAGGCAACTGCAATTGAGATTGTCAGAAATCTTGATATTCAGATGATAGAGGGAGACAAGGTTACGCTGTTCGGTACTCCAAGATGGAAAGGCTTTGAGACCATAGACATGAACCTTCTCTTCAAGTACAACCTCACGCTCTGCATGCCTTACAACGTAGATCTTCAGAAGCCTGAGGTAAGAAATTTCATACGCCGTTACCGCGCTCTCTATAAGGATGAACCGTCCGCCAACTCATTCAGCGGCTATGACATCTTCTACTTCTTTGGAAGAGCGCTTACCAACGGATTGTACGAGTGCATGAAGGATCCTTACAACTACAAGGCGCTGGACTACGTGCAAAGTCATCTGCTCCAACAGGATATGCTGCAGCAGAAGTTTGACTTTGTAAAGTCCCCTCAGGGAGCCTACGTTAACCGCGCCGCCTTCAAGGTCCTCTTCAACCAGAATTATTCGGTTACTTCTGAGTAACCGAATAAAAAGGATGACCAAAAAGATTTGGCCATCCTTTTTACTATTTCACCCCGTTGACACAGTCAACACCCCTCAAGGGGTAATGCTGTGCTTTCAGCACAGGGCACTTACGTGCCTTATTATTAAGGGCCTACCTTTACTTCCAACTATAAAAGGTTTGGTGTTATTTCTTTCGAGAATCGGACGAGCGCAGCGAGGGATTCGAGAAATGAAATAACAGCCAAACCTACAAAAACTAGAGGTAAAAAAAGGATGACCCAGGAAGGCCATCCTTTTTCGTTTGAAGAAAACGCTTCTTTTGCGGAGCAGAAGATTCTTACTCCTCGCTCAGCAGCTCACGTTTCTCTATGTCCTTGAAGTAGTTAACGGTACCTACCTTCAGTTCAACGGTAGCAGCGTCATCGCAAACAATGATGCCCTTCTTGTGCATCTGCAGAACGCTAACCGTCCACATCTGGCTGATTCCCTCCTCAATAGCGTGACGGAGAGCCCTTGCCTTGTTGTGACCGTTAACCAGAATCATTACCTCCTCTGCATCCATAATTGTTCCAACTCCCACTGTAAGAGCGGTTTTAGGAACCAGGTTGATATCATTGTTAAAGAATCTTGAGTTGGCAATAATAGTGTCTGTAGTCAGATATTTAAGTCTTGTTCTTGAAGTGAGTGAAGAACCCGGCTCGTTGAATGCAATATGACCGTCCGGACCAATACCGCCCATAAAGAGTTTGATTCCGCCGTAAGACTTAATCTTTGCCTCGTAATCTGCACACTCCTTAATGAGGTCTGTTGCATTACCGTTGAGAATGTTAATGTTCTCCTGAGGTATGTCTATGTGGCTGAAGAAGTTCTCCCTCATAAAAGTGTGGTAGCTCTCCGGATGGTTCTCCGGAATTCCCACATACTCATCCATATTGAAGGTTACAACATTTTTAAAGGAGATCTTTCCCTCATTGTAGAAACGAACCAACTCTTTGTAAGTTCCTATAGGAGTAGAACCGGTAGGAAGACCCAGAACGAACGGACGCTCCGGAGTTGGATTAAACTCGTTTATTCTCTTAAGAATCAGCGATGCAGCCCATTTGGACATATCTGCATACGACTTTTGAATAATTAATCTCATAATATCTGATATTTATTTATTTCAATTTCTTTCAATTTTTTTCACCTCCGCGATAGATTGCAGTCTCATACCGCTGAGCTGCTGCCAACCTCTGTTACTTTGCTGCCTGCAACAGCACCTTGGCATTTGCAACCGCCTGAGGTGTAGTCTTTTCTCCGCTCAGCAACCGGGCAATCTCCATCACTCTCTCCTTCCCCTTAATGAACGTAAAAGCAGAGCGTGCGCCTCCCTTCTCCAACTCCTTGGTAACCAGCAGGTGAGCCTTCCCTTTTGACGCCACCTGAGGCAGATGCGTAATTGCAAGAATCTGCATCTTCTCCCCCATTGCATCCAAAAGCTGTCCCACTTTATCCGCTATGCTGCCGGATACTCCCACATCTATCTCATCAAAGAAGAGCGTAGGCATTCCTCTGTAACCCGCCATCACCTTCTTTATGCAGAGCATAATTCTTGAGAGTTCGCCGCCGCTTGCAACCTTCTGGAGTTCAACCAGTTTCTCATCTCCGTTTGCAGAGAAGAGGAACCTCACTCTGTCTGCCCCGTTTGGAGTGTAATCCTCTGCATTCTCAACCTCGGCCTTAAAAACAGCAACCGGCATCTCCAGAGATCTGATCTCCTTTGTAAGCAGCATCTCAAGTTTAACCGCCCCCTCTTTTCTCCTCCTGGAAAGTTTTGCCGCAAGAGCATTTCTCTCCTTTGTATGTTCTTTAATATCTGCCTCTAACTTCTCTTTCAACTCTTCCAGCCTCTCCGTAGATTCACTTTCCTCTTCCAACTTATCTCTCAGCGCAATAAGTTCACTCTCCGTTGTGAGGTTGAAACGCTTTAACAGAGAGTAAATTGCACTCAGCTTCTCCTCCACCTGAGCCAAACGCTCCGGTGATAAAGAGATGGAAGAGAGCACCCTCTCCACATCTGAAGCAACATCTTTGCACTCAATCCTGCAACTCTCCAGTCTTTTTGCCAGCTCCTCAAGTTTGGGCGCAAAGTTAGAAGACTTTTCAATAAGGCGTATTGCCTCTTTGATATTTTGCGTAACCGAGCCCTCTCCGCCTTCAAGCAGATTGGTGGCCCCGCTGCAACTCTCAATTATCTGCTGAGCATTTTCCAACTGCAGCTGCTCCTTCTCAAGTGCCTCTGTCTGACCCTCCTGCAGAGCCGCACTCCTTAAAAGCCGCAGCTCTTTTTCTCTTAATGCACTCTCCTCTTTTGCCCGCTCTATCTTTTTTTCTACTCCCGATAGATTACTCTTCAACTCCTTCACCTTCTCATACTCCTCTTTGTATGAAGAGAGAAGTAATTCGTTGGATGAGTAACCGTCCAACACACCCAGTTGGAAATCTTTGTTGTAGAGCAGAAGATGGTTGTGCTGTGCGTGAACATCCAGCAGTGCAGATGCCGCCGCCTCCATATCACCAACGCTTACCGGCTCATCATCTATAAAAAATCTGGAGCGCATAGAGGGTGCAATCACCCTTCTAAGAATCTTCTCACCTTCAGCGGTTTGGAAGATTGCCTCCACCACACAGTTTTTAGACTGGTCCTTGAGTTGGGAGGCCTCAGCTTTACCCCCCATTAAAAGAGAAACGGCGCCAAGCAAAATAGATTTGCCGGCACCTGTCTCCCCTGTTATGATCACCAGGTGATCTGGGAACTCAAGTTCCAAACTCTCAATGAGAGCGTAATTCTTTATGGACAGTTTACTAAGCACTAAGAGTCAATCTTGCGCCAGTAAATCTCCCCGTCCTGGAACTCCTTAATTGCTGTTAATGTTGGTTTTGGAAGTTTCTCGTAGTGACGGGAAATCTCAATCTGCTCCCTGTTCTCGTAAGTCTCTTCCAATGTATCCACTACGTTGCTCTGAGAGAACTCCTCCAACTTCTCTGAGAGTTCTTTCTTAAGCTCTGCAGCTATCTGGTTTGCTCTCTTGGCAATGATAACCACTGATTCATAAATGTTTCCGGTAGGCTCAGAGAGTTTGATAACATCTCTGGTAACTGTGTTGTCCGGAACTTTTACAACTTTCTTCTCTTCCATATATTTGATTAATCTTTAGATTTTTTCTTCTCTTTCTTGGACTTTTTGTCCTTCTTATCTTTTGTAGCTTTTTCTGCCTCTTCCTTAGCCTTCTTCTCCGCATCCTGCTTAGCCTTAGCCTCTTTGTAGATTCTCAAGGCCTCCTGTCTCTCTGCCTTTTCCTTGCGGCGTTCAGCTCTCCTCTGGTTCAGGTTCTTCTCCTCTTCAAGTCTGCGGGCAACCTCGTTGCGGCTCTCCGCCTCTTTAACCGCCTTCTTTGCCTCCTTTATAGCACGGCGGGTATTGCGGCGGTCTGCCTTAATCTTCTGAGATGTACGTGGAGTAACTCCCTCACTCTTAGCCAACTCTGCGGCGGCGGCAACTTGTGAGGAATCCAGTCCGGCCTTCAGACCAACAGACTTCTGAGCCCTAATGAACATATTGTCCAACTGACGTCTCTCACTCACATTAGGGAACTCGCCAATGAAGTTGTAGTAATCGTCAATAAAGGTCATATACCTCTCTTTCTGCTTCTCTTTCACGCTGTTAAGAGCGTACTTGTAAGAAGACATTGCGGTATAGTAAAGAACCTGCTCTCTGTAACGGTTATCTGCGTTGTCTCTCAAAACACCCTTAAGCGCATAGTGAGCGGCCTTGTAATCATCCATTGTGTAGTACATCTTGGCACTCTCATAAGCCTTACGGTCAAGCCTTTCTGAGAACTCATCCATCATAGCCTTGCAGATGTTGTAGTACTGGCTCTGCGGATTGTCATACATAAACTCCGCAATGGTAGCCATAGCTTTCTGAGTAGGAACCTGATCCAACTCCCATCTATATGTACCCTCGTACAAACACTTGATTCTGAGGAATCTTGCCTCTTCTGCAAAGTTGCTGCGAGGGAACACCTCCAGGAACTTGCTGAAGTTCTGCTCCGCTGTAATGTAATCTCCGTAACGGTAGTTGCTCATTGCGTTGAAGTACTGAACGCTGTCTTCCAACTCCGTTCCCTGAGCCAGCAGAATCATACTCTCAAACAACGCTGCAGACTTGTGGTACTTGCCTCTGTTATAGTAATCTTTGGCACCCTTAAACCTCTCGTATATATCATTGGTTCTGAAGAGACTCTCATAGTAACTCTTACATCCCCCCAGTGAAACAAGAGCCAAAACCGTTAGTGCAAATACTTTAACTTTCTTCATTTTAAGTTTAGTTATCGGCCAGGAAGCGCTCAGCCTCCATTGCTGCCCTGCATCCGGAAGCAGCAGCCGTAATTGCTTGTTTATAATGTAAATCCATAACGTCACCGGCAGCAAAAACACCTGCAACGTTTGTCTTTGGAGAGTCAGGTTCTGTAAGAATGTACCCCTCGGAATTTGTGTTAATCCAAGGAGCAAAAACCTCAGAGTTAGGATGGTGACCTATTGCCAGAAATACTCCCTGCACAGAAACCACCCTCTGAACTCCGCTCAGTTTATCTTCAATCTTTATGCCATTAACCCCTTTGAGGTCTCCCACAACCTCTTTTGGGAGCGAATTCCACAAGATTTCTATATTTTCCCTTGCTGCAACCTTCTGCTGCATAGCCTTTGAGGCGCGCATTGCATCTCTGCGGATAATCATGTAGACTTTTTTGCATAATCCCGATAGATATACCGCCTCCTCACATGCCGTATCTCCTCCTCCAATCACCGCCACATCCTGCTTACGGTAGAAAAAGCCGTCACAGGTGGCGCAGGCAGATACTCCGCTGCCTCTGAACTCGCTCTCTCCCGGAATGCCCAGGTACTTGGCGCTGGCTCCGGTAGCAATAATGAGCGTCTCAGCCTCCACGGTAAGGTTTCCGTCTATCTCAACCTTGAACGGACGGGAGGAAAGATCACATTTTGTTACGCTTCCGGTGCGGATTTGGGTTCCGAACCTCTCCGCCTGCCTTCTCATGTTATCTACCAGCATTGTGCCGTCTACCCCCTCCGGAAAACCGGGAAAGTTCTCCACAACCGTAGTTGTGGTGAGTTGCCCGCCAAGCTCCAACCCGCTGTAAATCACCGGAGAAAGGTTAGCTCTGGAGGCATAGATGGCGGCTGTATAACCTGCCGGGCCGCTGCCGGCAATAAGGCATTTGATTCTCTCCATAACACTTCAAAATGTGCCAGACGGCAAATTTAATAAAATCTGTCGCGAATATAAAATTCCAGCCTCTCTTCCCAAACAAGAATAAGAGACCAGGCCCAGCGCATAAGCAGGATTATCCACCACACCCCGCCAACGGAGACAAAGAGCAGCAGATCCTCCAAGTTGCTGTGAGAGATAGAGATATGTGTATTCAGAAGTTGTATGTCACGCTGGGAAATGTTCCCTTTCTCCTTCTCCTGGAACATTACGGCGGCTCCGTAAGCCAGTCCCAGGGTGTTTGCCACTATCCAAAGGAATGAGGTATCCTCACCCAATCCAAAGAACTTAAGCGGCCACCGCATAGCCGCGGTAAGCTTCTTCATTACTCCAAACTCGTTTATAATCTGCTGGAAATAAGAGAGTAACAGTATCAGAACCGCCATCTTAAGGCAGAGTTTCAGAAGTGAAAGCAGCCACGGCATAAAACTCTCCGCCAGGGTTATATGCTCCTCCACCACCTCCCCGGTAAAGGCCTGAGGCTCAGCCGGCCAGAGACGGCTCAAGATGAAGCCCAGAATAATTCCGCTCAAAGTTCTGGTAATGAGAATCCTAAGAGCGCTGCTCCCCGTCTTTTTCTGCACGGCCGTCTCCACAATCATATTGTGAGAGCAGAGTACCATAATAGCCAGAATGGTCATAGATCTGGCAGAAAGGTTGAGAGTTACCGCTGCAGCTATCGCGGAGTATACGTTCACAAAATAGCCGCTCACATACGCCAGAGAGGCCTCGCCCGGAAGCCCCACAAAGTTCATTACAGGCTCCAGGAAGTGGCTTATATAGGGCAGAATGCCAAAGAGTTTGAGAAGGTAGATTACAACAGAAACCACCGCCGTAATCTTTATAACCCAAAACATGGTTTTGATTGCGGGGGGAGTTGCCTCTTTGACACACCTTAACACCCGCTGCCAAAAGGACTCTGCAACGGGTGTCTTGGAACCGTTCTGCATAAACTGTTAGTAGTTGTTCTCAAAAAGCTGGAAGTAAGCCTGAGGATGAGCGCAGGCAGGGCACTTCTCCGGAGCCTTCTTAGCCCTTGTAACATAGCCGCAGTTACGGCACTGCCAGGTTACAATCTCATCTCTTTCAAACACCTTACCGCTCTTAATGTTCTTGAGCAGAGCAAGATATCTCTTCTCATGAGCCTTCTCTGCAACAGCAACCTCTTTAAAGCACTTTGCTATCTCGTCAAAGCCCTCCTCCTTTGCAATCTTTGCAAACATAGGGTAAGCCTCGCTCCACTCTTCGTGCTCTCCCGCTGCGGAAGCCTTCAGATTGTCTGCGGTGCTCCCAATGATTCCGGCAGGGAAGGAGGCCTTTATCTCCACGCAGCCGCCCTCAAGGAACTTGAAGAACTTCTTTGCGTGCTCTTTTTCATTCTCTGCAGTCTCTGTAAAGAATGCGCTTATTTGCTCGTAACCCTCTTTCTTTGCGGCACTTGCAAAGAAGGTGTAACGGTTTCTGGCCTGGCTCTCTCCGGCAAATGCGGTGAGAAGGTTTTTCTCAGTTTTGGTGCCTTTTAAACTTTTCATATTTATTTGGATAATAGTTTCTTTCTGCGAATTTAAGCATTTTTCCCTTTGTCATCAATTGATAATTTGAGTAAATTCGCATTGTTATAATTGAAGTTATGAAGACTAACAAGACACTTGGAGTTCTGGGTGGGATGGGTCCTGCCGCCACCGCAGACTTTTTAAAGATATTGGCGGAGAAAGATCCCGCTAACTGTGATCAGGAACATCCCAGGATGATTGTATACGAGTACACGGAGACTCCGGACCGTACCACCTACCTTTTAGGCAAAGGGCCGGACCCTCGTAAGTACCTGAGAGAGGGGCTGAAAACCCTTATAGGCTGGGGAGCGGACTACTTGTGCGTAACCTGCAACACCGCCCACTTTTTCATAGACGAGTTCCGCAGCGAGCTCTCCCGCCCTGTGATTCACATCATAGACGAGACCATCCGCAAAGTTGCAAAGGTCTCACCTAAAGGAGCTTGGCTTACTGCTACGCTTGGTACTATGAAGACCGGCATCTATCAAAAGCACGCTCAGGACAGCGGATACTGCTTTGACACAGCAGATTACGCAACTCAGGTTGAGATTCACGATGTTACAGACCTTGTAAAGGCCGGCAAAGTGGAAGAGGCCGGACGCAAGTTCCGCCCTATAGTTGAGGGACTTTGGAAGATTAAAGAGCAGCCGATAGTTGGCGCCTGCACAGAGATTCCTATTGCATACGCCGCCACCGGCCTTGATCCAAAGATGCACATCAGCTCCCTTGAGGCCCTCGCAGACGGCTGCGTCAGAGAGCTTTACGGCGTGGAGCTGTAGAGCCCTGCCGCTTGCAGCCGCCCCGCCGCTGCCACTAAGCCGCAACAAAGCAACAGCAAATCAGAGAAATGCAAAGCAGGAAAGAGCAACAGCAAGGCAAGGTAGCAAATAGCAAAAGCAATATAAAAGGAAGAGAAATAAACAAAAAAGAAAACGAGACAAAACAAATAAAATATAAAACAAATAATACTTTCAAATAAAAAATAGATTTATAAAAAGCTATACATCAACAATTTAACCCAGAGAGAAAAAGGAAGAGAAAGAAAAAAAGGCAAAAAGGAAGAGAAAGAAAAAAAGGCAAAAAGGAAGAGAAGAGACGGAAGGAATGAAGAGAAAAGAGAAGGAAGGAAAGAAGAGAAGAGAGAGGACTATTCAAAGAATATCTATCGTGATGAAAAGTTGTAAAATAAATACATTCAAGTAAGAACTGAATATTTTATAAAAGCATACATATCAATAAGATATAACTCCAGGAGAAAAGAACAGAACAAAATAAGGTGCATATAATATGAAGAAAATAAAGATAGCGTTGCCGTGGCAGATTCTGATAGGATTGGTTTTAGGAGCCGTCTTTGGAATCCTGCTTCCAAAGTATGCCCACTATATAGACTGGGCGGGGCAGATTTTCCTCAGAGCTCTGAAAATGATAATCATACCGTTGGTCTTCACATCGCTGGTTGTGGGAGTGGCAAGCCTCAACTCCTCCAAAGACTTGGGAAGACTGGCCGGCAAAACCATTGGTTTCTATCTTGTTACAACGGCTATTGCAATTGCCATAGGTCTCATTCTGGTTAACATCATAAAGCCGGGAGTGGGAGCAAACCTTCCGGTTCCACAAGATGTAGACCTCTCAACTATTGGGAAGTCAAACACTTCCTTCATGGATCAGATTATTCATATAGTTCCAGATAACATCTTTAAGGAGATGAGTATGGGCAACATTCTTCCTGTCATCTTCTTTGCAATAATCTTTGGATTCTTCATCACAAAGTGCAATGATAAAACCCGCACAACTCTGGTAGATCTTTGCAACGCAGTTAACGACGTCATAATGAAAATTACAATGTTCGTTATCTCGCTGGCTCCAATAGGAGTCTTTGCAATAATCTCCAATATGCTTGCTAAACAGATACTTGCGGGTAACAGCATAACACAGTTGATAGCATCGCTCGGCATATATCTGATAGTTGTTTGGGCGGGAATGTTAATTCAGTTCTTTGGCATTCTTCCGGCTGCGGTTTACTTTGTTGGAAAGGAGCATCCGTTCCGTCACATGCAGAAGATGTCTACCGCAATCCTCACCGCCTTCTCCACCTGTTCCTCCGGCGCCGCTCTTCCAGTTTCTATGAGAGACTCCGAACAGAAGTGCGGAATCTCCAACAAGATTACCAGCTTTGTTCTGCCGTTGGGTGCAACGGTCAATATGAACGGAACCGCTTTGTATGAGGGAGTTACGGTGCTCTTCATTGCACAGGTTTACGGCGTGGATATGTCCATTGCCCAGCAGCTGATTGTACTTGGAACCGTAATGCTCTCTGCCATTGGAACCGCCGGTATCCCTATGGCCGGATTTGTTATGCTCTCCATTGCCCTCTCCGTTGCGGGACTTCCGCTGGAGGCAATGGGACTTGTGCTTGCAATAGACCAGCTCTGCGATATGCCTCGTACTGCAACCAACTCATACGGAGATGCTTGCGGCGCCGTAGTCATAGCCAAGAGTGAAGGCGAAACCCTCACCATTTAACCGCCGCAGCACCTTCATAAGCCGCAAGGTTATACAGCACACACAATGTTTACACTATGAGACGATTTTTTTTAACTACATTTTTTTTGCTAACCACATCATTAATATTTGCTCAATTGGACATTGTTTCAGAATCTGACAAGATAGAAGAAGTCGGTACTATAAGACTATCTTATTCAAAACTGATAGCTCAAGGGAGCACCTATTATCTAATGATAAGAACATCAAATCAGTTTGATGACGGCACTCTTTTTTGTTTGGGCAAAACAGCAGAATCATCCATTATGACGGCTCAAGATATGATAACCTTGATTAATAGAATAGATGTAGATGCCCCTGTTGATGTTTGTGATTCTATGGGAGAAAAGGCAATTTTTATCAAAAAGAAAATGATAGGAAAACCCAATCTTGTTATAAAAATGATCAATTGTGCAGGCAATAGTAATATTACTTCCTAAAGAATTAGAAAAAGTTATAAAAATGATCAATAAACGTAGTAATTAACAAAACATAGAATATGAAAAAGGTCTCAAGAAGAAATTGGATTAAGGCATCCGCAGGAGTAGCAGCCTCTGCAGCCGCACTCTCATTTCCGTCAATCCTCAACGCCGCCTCCGGTGGTTCGAATTCCTTGAATTCTGCATTTTGGGATTCCAATTCAAAAAATTCTGCGTTTGAAGACTACCGTTCCAAACAATCATCAAGAGGGTTCGGTTCAAAACCTAGAAACAACAGGAGAAAGGCCCTCATCATAGGCGCGCATCCAGATGATCCTGAGACCATTGCAGGAGGTACCATGATCCGTCTTCTGGAAGCGGGATGGGATGTTCTCTGCGTCTATCTTACAAGAGGAGAGGCAGGCATTAAAGGAATGAGCGGAGATGAAGCCGCTGCAATCAGAGAGAAAGAGTGCATTGCCGCCTGCAAAGTTACCGGTGCCAGATATCAATTTATGTCACAGGTAGACGGTGCAACGGAAATCAACAAAGAGAGATATGCAGAGATGCTCGCCGTCATAAAGAAAGAGAATCCGGAGATTGTCATAACCCACTGGCCTATAGACACTCACAGAGACCACCGCATCTGCTCAATTCTGGTCTATGATGCCTGGAGACAGAGCGGTTACAACTTCAATCTCTTCTATGCGGAGGCAATGACAGGAATGCAGAGTATGAAGTTCCTCCCAACGGACTACGTAGACATCTCCGCCGTTGCAGAAAAGAAGCACCAGGCCTGCCTCTGCCATGAGAGCCAGGGAATGCCGGAGCTCCTTTCAGACTGGCACATCCCAATGGAGAAGTTCCGCGGCATGGAGTACGGTTGCGCCTACGCAGAAGGCTTCATCCACCTCACCGCCCACCTCTCCCCCTCCTTTGTGGAACTCTAACCGCTACGTCATCACCTCTAACCGCTTCCCCAGCACCGCTGGTTTCCGCCCGTTGCCCCAGAACTCCAGCCAGCCGTTGCCCTTGAACACCAAAGCGTTCCACCCGTTGCCGCTGAACTCCATTCCAGCAGCTACCGCTGAATTCAGGTGCTTTCTCTACTCTAAGTGTGCCCATCGTCCCTATTTTCCGGACGTTGGGCACACTTTACCCATAGTCACTTCAAAAATGCTGTATACGTTAAGAAGGGTCAACGTCTATGTTGACCTGAACCGGAAGTTTGAGCGCCTCCATAACTCCTCTCAACCCCTCCTTGTTTTGAGAGAGAAACTTATCTCGCGCAAACTTTATTGTGAAGCAAATCTGATACTCGTCTCTAACCTTCTCAATTCTAGGCGTGTATGGCCCGCTCACTTCAATTGCATTGTATGCCTTGGTGTTTTTGAGAACGTGAGAAAGAGACATTGCTATGCTGCTTAGCTTGTGTAAGTTCTTGTGTTTAAGGGTAATATTTACCATCCTTACAAACGGAGGGAAGCAGTACATACTTCTCTCTGCCATCATATCCGTACTGTTTTCAACCTTCAACTCCGCGATAGTTTCTTTCTGCTGCTGCTCCTCCAGGCGATGTGCCATTGCTACAATCTCCTGAATCACAGGGTGGTCTTTCTGGTTAGTTTGAATAACCAGATGACCTTTCCCGTCTCTTCTGCCGCTTCTTCCAAGAAGTTGTATGAAGAGTTGCATAGCCTTCTCGTCTGCACGGAAATCCTGCTGAGAGAGAATGGTATCTGCCTGAATTACGGCCACAAGCGTAAGGTTTTTAAAGTCAAAACCTTTGCTTATCATCTGAGTTCCCACAAGTATATCCGTCTCACCTTCAGAGAATTGTTTAAGAACCTTCTCTGCCGTTTTGCGGGTCAGTGAAATATCTCTGTCATACCTTGCAATGTTTGCATTAGGGAAGAGTTCCTTAAGTTCCTCCTCAATACGCTCCGTTCCTGCCCCTCTGAATTCCAGGTTTTTACCCTTGCACTTAGGGCACTCCGCAAGATCCATATTCAACTTGGTTTCACAGTAATGACATCTTAAAGTGTTGTCATAACGGTGATAACTCATAGGCACGTTGCAGTGGGTACACTTAATGATTTCTCCGCAGTCCGCACACTGAACAACCGGAGAATAAGAGCGAATATTTCTGAAGACCAGCACCTGCTTCTTCTCTGCTAAAGTCTTTTCTATCAAATTGATAAGCTGTTGAGAGAAACTACCTTTCATCTGATGGCTCTTGCGGGTCCAGATAGTGTCTATGACGGTTACTTCAGGTGCCGGAGATGTAAAATATTTCTCCTTCAAAAGTACTCTTGCATACTTTCTGCTTATGCAGTTAAAGAGAGTTTCAAAAGACGGAGTTGCGCTGCCCATCAGCACTTTAGCCTTGTGGATCTGAGCCAAAAAGAGAGCCGCATCTCTGCCGTTATATCTTGGTGCAGGATCCTCCTGTTTGTAACTGGTATCATGCTCCTCATCAATAACAATGAGTCCCAGATTGCAGAACGGAAGGAATACGGAAGAACGTGTTCCCAACACCACAACAGGCTTTTTCTCAGGACCTTTGAAGGAGAGAATCTCTCTAATGAGTTTCTTCTTTGCAGTGGTCTGCACGGAGTGGAAAGTAAAGAGTCTTGCCCCATAATGCTTCTTAAGACGCTCCTCCAGCTGTGTGCTTATAGATATCTCCGGTACCATATACAGCACATCTTTACCCTGCTGCAACTCTTTATCTATCAACTTAATATAAATTTCTGTCTTACCGCTTCCCGTAACTCCCTCAAGCAGAACAGTCTTATTTTCTATCTGCTTTTCTATCTCCCGATAGGCCACCTCCTGTGCCTCCGAGAGCTCCACTTTCTCACACTTAAACGTCCTCTTGCCATCTGCCTTCTTGCACTTAACAGTTTTATTCTTCGCACCTTTCTTCTTCTCCACATCTTCCTCACCTCCATTGGCCTCTATCTCCTTCTCCACCTCCTGATATCTTTTCTCTTGAGCTTCAGCCATCTCCTCCTCTCGTGCCATTGAAAGCTCTTCATTTATTTGGGAGAAAATTTTCTGAGGAGTCTTGTGAGCTTTTATCTCTTCCTGCATTATGATCTGAACAGGATAGGCCGCTTTAAAAACCTCCCCAATAGTGCAGAGCCAGTACCGTGCAACCGTCTCCCAAAACTTAATCTCAGTAAGTTCAACTTTTGGACGGTCTATGACTTCTATGATTGGTTTTATCTCAAGACTTTGGGCATAATGGGGCAACTGAGACTTTGAAAGGACCCTGTAAACCACTCCATCGTAGAGCTTTTTGGCCAGTTGCACCTTAACCCAGCTGCCTGCAGTTACTTCACATTCAGGCAGTAAGTAAAAGAGCTCCTGTGAGAATTTCACAGGGAGAATCACAGATGCATATTTAAATTCTCCAACCATTGTTGCAAAATTAAAAATAATCCATATATTTGCACTCCCATTTGCTGGTGCCTTAGCTCAGCTGGTAGAGCAAAGGACTGAAACTCCTTGTGTCCCTGGTTCGACTCCCGGAGGCACCACAAACAGAAAAGACCCGAGAGGGTCTTTTCTGTTTGTGGCGCCCAGAGGCGCTGAGTTTACGGCGCATTCGCGCCGATGCGGCCTTCGGCCGGTTGCTTTGCAACTTTTTAATTGTCTTTTTTGTTGGTGGTGGGAAGCCTGAAAGGCTTCCATGCCACTATTTCACCCCCGGCTTTGCCGACCCCTCTAGGGGTATAACGGTGCTCCGCACCGGTTGCTCCGCAACTTGTTAAGCTCTTTTAACTCCTTTAGTGGCCTATGTGTCAAATGGTAGGATGGAATCCGCGCAACAAATTGATTTTCTTAAACTTGCACAGATTTTTACTGATATAAATAAAGCTTCGTGTTCACAGTGGTATAACTAGAGACTTTAGGAAGAAATTAATAGATGAGTATATCTTAAGAAAAAATTTAAAGAAAGGGCTAATTTTAGGTTGCTGCGGGGAGCTATTGAAGGGCTCTCCTCGCACCTAAAATCGCCCTTTTATCCTACATTTTGTCTACTAGCAAAAAAATAGGCACAAATCATCCTACTTTTTGTCCACTAGACCGATAGTTGGTTAAAGGTATTTTGCTACCTTTGTGAAAGAGATAGGTAGTGTACTGTTTGAAAGATGTGAGAATGAACGTTTTAGTAAGGGGGAGCGAGATTTTGAGAAAAAGTATTATTAAAACAAAAATGGAGGAGAAGTGTATGAGAAATGATTACTGGCTAGTCACTACTGAGCATCTTAAAGATAGGCTCTGGTTTAGGGATGAAGAAGATTTTAAGGTAGGAATGAACCAAGTAGCAGTCCTTGCTGCAACAATTTCAGTTCAAGTTATAGCGTTTATCTTAATGTCTAACCATGTGCATTTTGTACTTGGCGGAACTAAAGATGATGCTACAGATTTCATTACCTCTTTTAAACGACGGTTCTCTAGGTATTATGGGAAAAAGTATTCCGTTAAAGAATTTCTAAGAGAGAATAATGTAGATTTTAGGGAATTACATATTGGTGATGAATCATTGGAAAGAGCTATAGCATACGTTCAAATGAATAGTGTTGCGGCAAATATTTGTATAAGTCCATCGGGATATCCATGGGGTACAGGAGAGCTATTTTTTAATGAGAACAAGACTAAGGGGAAAGCCATAGGAGAACTTAGTAAACGTGAGTGTATCAAGCTTTTACGCAGCAGAACTCTTTTGCCGTCAGGATATATTGTATCTGAGGGCATTGTGCTTCCTTCTTCATACGTAGATGTTCAAATGGTAGAGTCTCTCTTTAAGTCAGCTAAGAGGATGAACTATTTTCTTCAATCCTCATCAAAAGCCAAGCTTGTAAAAGAGGCTCCATCCTTCAAAGATCAGTTGATTGTTTCTGCAATGCAAGATTTGACGGTTTCTCTTTTCAGAAAAAAGACTTTTGGAGATCTTACTAATCTTCAGAAATCTGAGATTCTTAAACAGCTCAGATACAGATTCTCTTCAGAACCCAATCAACTCTCACGAGTCTCAGGATTGCAATTTGAAGAAGTGTGTAGGATGTTGGAGGAGCTTTAGAGGGAGGTAAGTGTGCCCAACGTCCGGAAATCAGGGACGATGGGAGCGAAAAGTGGGGTAAAGTGTGCCCAACGTCCGGGAATCAGGGACGATGGGAGCGAAAAGTGGGGTAAAGTGTGCCCAACGTCCGGGAATCAGGGACGATGGGAGCGAAAAGTGGGGTAAAGTGTGCCTAACGTCCGGAAATCAGGGACGATGGGAACAGTCCTATGAAAAGGACTTTAAAGCATCTTTTAAAGGACAGGCCTATGTGTCAAATGGTAGGATAAAATCCGTACAATAAATTGATTTTCTTAAATTTATACAGATTATTACATATTATAACAGTCTTACAGAAAGGGCTTATTTTAGGTTGCTGCGGGGAGCTATTGAAGGGCTCTCCTCGCACCTAAAATCGCCCTTTTATCCTACATTTTGTCTACTAGCGAAAAAATAGGCTCAAATCATCCTACTTTTTGTCCACTAGACCGTAAATTCTGGTAGTAGTTGTGGCGGGCGGGGTTCTCTGGGAACCATCCCTTCAGAACTCGTTTCTCCTGGGAGAAAAGTTCAAGTATTCCCCAGAAACAGGAGAAGGCAAAGGCTCCCAATATGGTGCTGATTACCAGGCCGCTTACAAAGAGGGATGCTGCTGCCAGAGCAAGGCCGGCAAGAAGGAGCACCCACCAGCTCTTTTTACCCCAGTAGTACTCCATCTTTATCACTATGGGATGGCATATTCCAATTATGAGGAATACGGCCGCCCCTACTATTACTCCATAAATGTTCATTACTTCAATGGGGACTGCTTGAGGATTTCCTGGTAGAAGGCCTTTACCTTCTCCCACTCGTAGTATGGGAAGTTGTCTGTCTCTACAGGGAGGGTGGCCTCATGTTCGTTCAGCAATACCTTTACAAGAACGGGTGCATCCTTCTTGCCGTAGAAGATGAACTGGAGGTTTCCGGCCTTAGGGATGTAATGGTTCATGTTCCAGACATTTGCAAGGTTGTCCATATTGGTTTCGTAAACTCCTGCACCGTCTATATCCATAAGAGAGCAGAGAGGCATAAGGTTGGAATCGTGACCAAAACGGAGCGTTGCACCTCCGCAAACTTTTCCGGTTGTACCAACAGCGTTAATTACTGAGTCTGCGGTCTTTATGATGTTCTTAAGAAGGTAGGTCTGGCGGAACGGAGTAACACGCTGGCCCATATCAGAGAAACCTGCATATCTGTAGGAACTTACGTTTCTGTAGAGGTTCAAATTGTAGAGTTCATCCAATGTAACGTACTCAAAGAGAGATATATCCAGGTCTGTATTTGGCAGACTTATAGCAATCTCTCCAACGTCATACACCAGATAATCTGCCTTGTACTTTCTCACCTTCTCCGGATTATCTTTGTATGCGTACTTCTCGTTGAAGGTGTTAAAGAAAGTGGTATCCTTAAGCAGGGCGGCTGCAAGACGCTGACCGTGAATGGTTTTATGACGGAAGGAAAGCATCAGTTCCCTATTCTCTTCAGATGAGGTGATTTTATTGAAGAAGCCATCGGGATCCTGATTGTTCATATAGTACATATCATGGTATGAGGCATCGTTGGTGATGTTGAGGGTTGGGTTCAATTCCTTGAATCTCAGGCAGGCAGCCTCCATACTGAGTATGCATCTTATGATGACGGTTGAGCGTGCGTCTATGTTTGCGTTCTTCTTAAAGACCTCCGGGAAGTTCTTGTACATTCTTCCGGCAATCTCTCTATGTTGCTGAGCGCCAAGGCGGGTGAGCTCTCCATAACGTCCTCTTGCAGCCGCCTCAACAACCTCAAGTTTCTTTAAAAGTTCCTCTCCCTGAGCGGTAAGAACACCTGCTTCCTTTGCCTTCTGTAGGAAAAAGACGGGTTCAGTATAGGTTCTGGTACTTATTAACCATCGTGAGCCATGTCTTCCATAATGACTGATATAGAAAGGTTTGTATCCTTTAGGGGCTTTGGTTAAAGCGGGAATGGATGCAGGATTGGCATCTTTAATAGGATAAGGGCAGTAGTCTGAAAGCACCAGGGAGAAGTTCTCTTCTACCTGCTGACGGTCTGGAACCGCATATACTTTGCTGGTTTGAGGCCCTTTATAAGGCTGAGCGTTAAGCGTAGAAACAACGGACGTAAATACAAGCGCCGCAACTGAAAGGATAAAAACTCTTCTCATAAAAATCATCTTTACTGTTTAACAAATGTAGCGGTTTTTGGGGAGATTTACCTATCTTTGAAGTCAAATTAGAAAACGATGGTCAAAAAACTCTCTCTCCTGCTGATTGTTATCTCAATAACTTCCGTCTCTCTGAGCGCTCAGTCTTCTACGCTTCAACACCTGTTCGGCAAGGTGGACAACATGCTTGCAAAGTTGGAGGGCTCCGGCATAGATACCAACTACATAGGAGTTCACAAACATCACTGGTCTATCTTTGTAAACAGGTATCTGTCAGATATGAACCTGAATATAGTAAGTAATCTGGATCCCGATTTTTTTGGAAGGGTAGACATTAAAATAGACACAGACCCTCAGGGACAGATGGCCCTTGGCGCATACTACAGAGGTTACGGATTCTCATACTCCTGGGATACCCAGAAGGGATACAGTAAAGACCTATCGTTCTCTACCTACTCATCTCCTGTTGGAATGGAGCTCAGGTATCACAAAACCAACATGATACACGGAACAATTCACGCAGGAATTCTGGATGAACTCTACAAGGAGGGACTAATTGAGGATGACACAATGAAGATAAATGCCGGTGCTGCCAAGGTGACCTCTTTCATTCTGAACGCCTACTATCTCTTCAATACCAAGACTTTCTCCTATTCCTCAGCGATGACTTACAGCACTTACCAGAAGAAGAGTGCGGGAAGCCTCTTTGCAGGAATAACCATACACCAGCAACGTTTGAGTTTTACTGATGAAGTGCTCTCCTTTATGGCCCAGCTAAACAGCGTCAAATCCAAGCAGTTATCTATTGGCTTAGGTTACGCATACAACTGGGTTATCACCCCTAAACTTATGTTTCACTCTTCAGTGCTGCCTATGCTCCTCATTACAGACAAGCACGGCTCATACGCCAAGGATTGGGATGATAAAATGGCAAAAGTGTTCGGAGACAAGACCCGTTATACTTTCAACTATGTCTTAAGAGGCTCAATCTCTTACCGTTGGGGGCATGACCGTTTCCAGGTGGGACTTGCCGGACTCTACAACAACTTCAGAGTGGGAAAGAAGAAGAGCTATTACGTCTTCTCTGATGACTGGACGGTAAGATCTTTCTTCTGTGTAAGATTCTAAGAAGTCTGCAAGATTCTGACTGCTCTTCAAATCAAAATTATTGTCTGTTGCCAGAAGATCAGCCGCAGTTGTTTTGATGTATTAGATACTCTCCCCTGGAATTACGTAGGAGTGACCCACAACTACGCGTATACTCTTTGGTACCAGCTCAAAACGGAAAGGTGAAGTACCCACAGCCTCACCGTCTATCTCTATTCTGGTTTCCGGATTGGTATTGATTTCTATGGTTTTGCACTGACGGAAAAGAACGCTTGGCAGGGAGTAGATTTTGCCGGAAAAGAGCATATTGAAGTTTCTCAGAACCTTAATTTTACTCATGTGAGTTATTATGGTAAGGTCCATAAGTCCGTCATCTACAGCGGCGTTTGGAGTCTGCTGCATACCGCCTCCGTTAAACTTTCCAATACCTACCGCACCGGAAAAGACCATTCCCTTGTAGAACGGCTCCCCGTCTGCCTTTATCTCAAAATGTTTGGAGGTGTACTTTAGGAAAGTGCTCAGAGTGCTTCTCAAATAGAGGCTCTTGCCGTACTTTCCCTGATCCTTTAGATTGTTGTACTTAAGATTGACCACCGCGTCAAAACCCAAACCGGCCACATTTGCCATATAGCGTACGTGGGGAACACGGGTCTCAAAGAACTCTACCCTGCCCACATCCTGAAGAACGGTCCTCTTCTGAACCAGCGCATCCACCGCCTCCGAGTATGTGGAAGAGATACCGTACATACGAATCCAGTCATTACCGGTACCGGCAGGAATCACTGCCAGAAATATATCTGTAGTAGGAACCTCCTTCTGAATGAAAATGCCGTTTACAACCTCATGAATGGTGCCGTCTCCCCCCACAGCCACAATGTGACGGAAACCGTCTTTAATGGCTTTTACGGTAAGCTCTATGGCATGGAATTTATGTTCGGTAAAGACGCAGGTAAACCTCAAACCGCTGTTATACATCTGGTTGGAAATAACAGGCCAGTCCTTAAGACCGCGCCCGCTTCCCGCCTTGGGGTTTACTATCACCATCCATTTTTCTGTAGTCATACAACGTGGTTTCTGAAGGCAAAGATAATAAATTAAGGAGTCTTTATTCAGTGCCGATTTTTTTGTTATTTTTGTACGTTAAGCATTTTTATATGGGAAAAGTTATTGCAATAGCTAATCAGAAGGGTGGCGTGGGCAAGACAACCACCGCCATCAACCTTGCTGCATCCTTGGCCGTGCTGGAGAAGAAGACCTTGCTTATAGATGCTGACCCTCAGGCCAATGCAACCTCCGGTCTGAACTTCAACCCCAACTCCACAGACAAAAAGACCATCTATGAAGTCCTTATAGGAACCAGAAAGATTGAGGATATACTTTTGGAGACAGAGATTAAGAACCTCTATGTGGCTCCTTCTCATATCAATCTGGCGGGCGCGGAGATAGAGCTGGTGGAGAACATAGATGACGTGGAGGAGAGGGCCAACGCAATGAAGAAGGGGCTGGCCTCAGTAAGAGACAAGTTTGACTACATAATCATAGATTGTGCACCGTCACTGGCAACCGTTACCATAAACGCCCTGGTGGCTGCAGATTCCGTTATCATTCCAATCCAGAGCGAGTTCTTTGCTCTTGAAGGTTTGGGCAAACTCCTCAACAACATTAAGTTGATACAGGGAGAATTGAACCCGAACCTTACAATTGAGGGCTTTTTGCTCACTATGTTCGACTCCCGTCTGCGCCTGGCAAATCAGGTTGCAGAGGATGTCCGCCTCCACTTTGGCAATATGGTGTTTGAGACCATCATTAACAGAAACGTCCGTCTTTCAGAGGCTCCGAGCCACGGAAAACCGGTCATTCTTTATGACGCTCTCAGCAACGGTTCAAACAATTACCTCAACCTCGCAAAGGAGGTTATAGCTAAAAACCTTTAGTCTATGTCCTCAAAGAAGAATTTTTCCAAGGGACTGGGAAGAGGGTTGGAATCTCTCCTCCCCAATGCCACCCAATCCACTATAAATCAGGAGAGAGTGCCTGTCTCCCCTCTTACATCCATTAAGGAATTAGAACTCTCAGCGATAGTTCCTAACCCTTATCAGCCCCGCAGCGCTTTTGATGAGGCCAAACTGCAGGAGCTCTCTGAGAGCATCAAACAGATGGGTGTGATTCAGCCAATTACGGTAAAGAAGATATCTGTGGGGAGATACCAGATTATATCCGGAGAAAGAAGGTTCCGCGCAAGCAAGCTGGCGGGATTAAAGAGCATACCGGTCTATGTTAAAGATGCAGAGGAAGTTGCGCTGCTGGAGATGGCTCTGGTGGAGAACATTCAGAGAGAAGATCTGGATCCGGTAGATATTGCTATCAGCTTCCAGCGTCTCATTGAGGAGTGCAATCTCACTCAGGAACAGCTCTCTCCAAGAGTTGGAAAGAACAGAGCAACCATTGCAAACTACCTTCGTCTTCTCAAACTCCCTCCGGAGATTCAGATGGCACTTAAGGAGGGAAAGATTACAATGGGTCATGCAAAGGCCATTCTCTCTCTTACCAAAGAGAAATCACAACTTGCTCTTACAAAGAAGATTATAGAGGAGGGCATATCTGTAAGAGAGGCAGAGAAGATTGCGCAGAGAGGAGACGTTCCTAAAGCACCGGCTCCAAAGAAGGTTGCAACAGGCTCAGAATCTGCGCAGAAGATTGTATCAATTTTAGGAAGATACTTTAAAGATCAGATAAAGATTAAGCCAAAAGAGAAGGGCGGAGAGATGGTTATCCGTTACAAGGATGAAAAGCAGCTGGAGAGCTTCCTAAAGGCTATAAAGGAACACAATTTGTAGAGAAACTATCGTGAGATTAAAGATAAGATTCATATTCCTGGTTGTAACAGCGCTGTTGGTGCTGCCGAATTTTGCATCTGCACAGTTCATAAACTCCAATGCCGCCGGAACTATGAAATCTACACTCTATCAGGAAGATACAACCTACTATGAGACAGATACCACAATCCGTACCTTCTCAATTAAGAGGTTTGCACGCGCTCTGGCTCACAAAGATTCAATGACGGTTTCCAACTCCTTCTTTGGCTCAATGGTTATTCCGGGAGCGGGCCAGATTTACAACAGAGATTACTGGAAAGTTCCCGTTATTTACGGAGCGTTGGGAGGATGTATTGGCGGTGCGGTAGCATACAACGTCAAGTGGAAAAAGAACGGACTGACCAAAGACAAGGATATGCGTAACGCCCTCATCTGGGGTGCGGTAGCAACATACTGGGGGCAGTTGTTAGACGGAACTGCATGCTACAAGTCTGTAGAAAAACCTCTTCCTGGAAGAGCATCAATCTACTCCGCTCTGCTTCCTGGATTGGGACAGGCATACAACGGAGATTACTGGCATATTCCAATCTACTACGGAGGCTTTATGATAAGCGGATACTGCTGGGCATTCAACCAGAAGCAGTACAGACGCTTCCGCCAATACTACAAAGAGTGGGGAGAGGGAACGTATGAGGGACACCTTACTGAAGAGAATATAGTCTGGTACAGAGACTATTACAGACGCAACAGAGATTACTCCGTAGTTGCAACCCTGCTCATCTATATTCTTAACGTTGTGGATGCCAACGTATTTGCACACTTTGCAAACTTTGATATATCTGACGATATAACATTCAATGTTCAGCCTGCCATTATAGAACCTATCATTCAGGATGGAAAATTTTACACCTCCAACCCAATGAACAGGGCAAACAAGTTTGGAATGCAGATGAACATAACCTTCTAAAAAACAAGGAGATATTATGAAAAGAATCTTAACCTTTACACTCATATTGTTAGGCTCTTTACTGGTAACTGTTCCGGCATTTTCTCAGAACACCAAGAAGAGCAAAAAGGAACTTCTTAAAGAAAACGAGCAGCTGAGAAAGACCATAGATTCTCTTTTGAATCTTCTTGGAGAAGAGATTGAAGTATCTGATACCACAACGGTTGGAGATACCATCAACCCGGGAACCAACGGTTTTTTGAACCCTGAGTTTTATGAAACCACTCCTGGAGAGAACCAGGATACCCTACTCACTCTCTGGTATTTACAGAGGCAGGCCGCTATGGCTAAGACCATAGGAGAAGATACACCCGATATTGAAAACGCAAACTACAAGTCAGATATTCCGGATGAAGTTTACATAGAGAACATCAAAAAGATGAACTCTTACATTCCTGTTCCGTACAACAGCATTGTAAGAAATTTCATTATTCTATATACGGAAAAGATGCCTAAGAGGGCTTCCAACATACTGGGACTCAGCACCTATTACCTCCCCATCTTTGAGAACATCTTTGACAGTTACGGCCTCCCTAAAGAACTCTCCGCAATGGCAATCATAGAGTCTGCGCTCAACCCGTTTGCAGTCTCCAGAGCCAATGCCAAGGGTATGTGGCAGTTCATCTATTCCGCTGCAAGACAGTATGATCTGAACATAGACTCATACGTAGATGAGAGGTTTGATCCGGAGAAAAGCTGTGACGCTGCAGCAAGATATCTTAGAGACGCTTATCAGATTTTTGGAGACTGGGCCCTTGCAATCTCCTCATACAACTGCGGTTCCGGCAATGTGAACAAAGCCATCAGAAGAGCAGGCAGCAAGGAGTTCTGGGACATCTATCCATATCTTCCAAAGGAGACCCGCGGATATGTTCCTTCATTCATTGGAGCGCTCTATCTGCTCAAGTACTACAAGAACTACAACATTGTGCCTGAGAAGGTTGGCATGCCGCCTCACGTAGATACCTTTATGATTCACAAAAACCTTCATTTTGAGCAGATTTCAGAGGTTGTAGGTATTCCTTTGGATGAGATCCGCCAGTTGAACCCTCAGTATCTTCACGATATTATTCCGGGAACATCACAGGGCATGATACTCCGCCTCCCTTACAACTACACTGTTCCATTTGTAGACAATGAGAAGACTATCTACAGTTACAAAGATTCCATCTACTTCAATCCAATTGTTTACAACAAGTACAAAGAGGCGCAGAGTGACAGCAGAATCATCTACCACAAGGTTCGTAAGGGACAGACATTAACCTCTATAGCAAAGCGTTACGGAGTTACCACCGCACAGCTTAAGAAGTGGAACCGTCTTGGAAAGAACAGCGTTAAACCGGGAGAAACACTGGCCATCTACCGTAAGGAATCTTCTGCTTCACAGAGCACAACAAAGAGCAGCGGAGGAGGAAGCAAGACCCCTGCAACCGGCGGCAATTACGGAACTTACACGGTTAAGGCCGGAGATACTCTCTACGGCATTGCCAAGAAGCACAATATGAGCCTCAATGATCTGCTTAAGATTAACGGACTTACAACCAAGTCTAAAATCCACGCCGGCAAGAAGCTCAAAGTGAAGAAGTAGCAGCCCCACGTTTCTAAGCGTTGCAGACACACTAGCAGTGTGACTAAACAGGTAAAGTAATCAGTCAAAGAACATTGACTGAACAAGAATAATAAAAAAAAATAAGTATGCTGAGAAAAATCAGAATCATTCTAGGCACCATCTTTTTCATTGGAGTGACTCTCCTCTTCCTCGATTTTACAGGAACTATTCACCTATATCTGGGATGGATGGCCAAAGTACAGTTTCTGCCTGCTGTGCTGGCTGTAAACGTAATTGTATTTGTAGTCCTAATTCTGCTAACTATCTTACTTGGAAGGATTTACTGCTCTGTTATCTGTCCTCTTGGAGTTATGCAAGACATCTTTGGATGGCTCGGAAAGAAGAGCCATAGAAACCGCTATCGCTACTCCAAAGCAAAAAACTGGTTAAGGTATGGAGTACTTGGAATCTTCCTTATTGCTCTTCTTGCAGGAATAACCTCTCTCTCTGCACTTGTTGCACCTTACAGCGCATACGGCAGAATTGCACAGAATCTTTTTGCACCTGTTTACGGTTGGGGCAATAATGTTTTAGCATATTTTGCAGAGAGAGCAGACTCTTATGCATTCTACCATAAAGATGTATATATCAAGGCAATAAGCACGTTTATAATTGCAGTAGTCACATTCATCATAATAGCAATCCTCGCCTTCAGAAACGGAAGAACATGGTGCAATACAATCTGTCCGGTTGGTACAATCCTAAGTTTCTTTGCAAGAAAATCTATCTTCCGCCCGGCTATAGATGAGAGCAAATGTGTAAAGTGCACACTATGTGAAAAGAACTGCAAAGCATCCTGCATTAACATAAAAGAACTGGAAATAGATTACTCCAGATGCGTTGTTTGCGGAGACTGCATCTCCAAATGCAACAAGGGTGCAATCTCCTACACATCAAAACGTTACCCAGTTCACCACAAACAGCATCCTGCAATAAAAGAAGAAGTCATTACAAGAAGAACCCCTGCAGATGAGCAATCTAAGGATAATAAGGTAAGTAATAGCACTGTGGATAATACTTCTGAAAATCAAGATAATAAGGGTGGCATGGAGAGAAGAAGTTTTATAGCAGCAGCCGGTATGTTGGCTGCAACAGCGGCAGCAAAGGCACAGGATAAGGTTACAGACGGCGGACTGGCAGCTATCGTGGATAAAGAGGAGCTCAAAAGAAATACAGAAATTGTTCCTCCCGGAGCGGTTGGTATAAAGCACTTTACACAGCATTGCACCGCCTGCCAGCTTTGCGTTTCAGTCTGCCCTAATAAAGTATTAAGACCATCGTCAGACTTGATGACTCTCATGCAGCCTCGCTCTTCATACGAGAGAGGTTACTGCCGTCCGGAGTGCACCAAATGCTCAGAGGTTTGCCCTGCCGGAGCAATCAAGAAAATAGACCTTGCACAAAAATCATCTATACAGATTGGCCATGCCGTTTGGGACGGAAGTCTTTGTCTCCCGATGGTTGACGGAACACATTGCGGCAACTGCGCAAGACACTGTCCTACAGGGGCTATTGAGCTTGTAGAGGTTGATCCTACAGATGAAAACAGCCCTCAGTTCCCTGTTGTAAATGAAGATAAATGTATAGGCTGCGGAGCCTGCGAATATGTATGTCCTGTCCGCCCAATCAGTGCAATTTATGTAGAGGGACACGAGCAACATAAAATGATTTAGCCATGAAAAAAGAGAACATTAGCAGAAGAAACTTCGTAAAGAAGATTGGAGCCGCAGCTGCAGTGACATCTGTTGCAACACTTAGTGGCGGAATCATCAGTTGCAAGCGTAATAAGCTCAGTGATGGCACCTTAGCCAAAGGAGAAATTCCTAAGGATAAGATGACTTACCGTACAAATCCAAAGACAAACGAGAAGGTTTCTCTTCTTGGTTACGGCTGTATGAGAATTCCAAGTGTAGATAACACTTCTACAAGAGAGTCTGACAGTCCAATAGATCAGGAGCAGTGGAACCGCCTGATAGACTATGCTTTAGAGCACGGCGTAAATTATATAGACACATCCCCGGCTTACTGTAAGGGACAGAGTGAAACCGTTACCGGAATAGCTCTTTCACGCCATAAGAGAGAGGAATTCTTCATTGCTACAAAACTCTCCAACTTTGCTCCATCTACCTGGAGCAGAGAGGAATCTATGAAGATTTACCGTAACTCTTTTAAGGCTCTTCAGGTAGATTACATAGACTACTATCTACTCCACGGTGTAGGAATGGGAGATGACGGAATGGATACATTTAACAAGCGTTACATAGATAACGGAATGTTAGACTTCCTTCTAAAAGAGAGAGAAGCCGGCAAAATCCGCAACCTTGGATTCTCATACCACGGAGATATTAAAGTCTTTGATTATCTGCTTGCTAATCACAATAAGTATCATTGGGACTTTGTTCAGATTCAGATGAACTACGTAGATTGGAAGCACGCAAAAGAGGTCAATACCCGTAACACCAATGCAGAGTATCTCTATTCAGAACTGGAAAAGAGAAATATACCGGTTGTAATTATGGAGCCTCTTCTTGGAGGAAGACTTTCCAACGTTCCAAACTATATTGCTCAGACTCTTAAACAGAGAGAGCCGGAGAAAAGCGTAGCCTCCTGGGCTTTCCGCTGGGTAGGATCTTTCCCTAAGATTCTTACCGTTCTAAGCGGTATGACCTATATGGAACACCTCCAGGACAACTTACGTTCATTCTGCCCACTTACGCCTGTAACAGAGGATGATATGGAATTCCTGGAGCAGACCGCTCAGCAGATGCTCAAGTATCCTACAATTCCATGCAATGACTGCAAGTACTGTATGCCTTGCCCTTACGGATTAAATATTCCGGCAATTCTGCTTCACTACAACAAGTGCATAAACGAGGGCAATATGCCGTCTTCAAAACAGGATCCCGCTTACCGCAAAGCACGCAAGGCCTTCCTTGTAGGATATGACCGTTCAGTTCCAACACTCAGGCAGGCAGACCATTGTATTGGGTGTAACCACTGCGTTCCTCACTGCCCGCAGAACATCAACATTCCGGCAGAACTTAGAAAAATAGACCTATACGCTGAAGCTCTCCGCCAGGGAAAAGAGTTGTAAACCAAACACTCACAGCAACAGCCTTAATGCACCCTTGAGGTTCAGCTTCTCCCCACGCTGCTGAACCTTAAAGTGCAGGCTCAGCCATCTGGAAAACTTAGCACTCACCATAGCAAACCAGTCCAGCCCCCTGCCGTACAGCAAGTGTGAAGAGAAGGTCATAGGCAGCTCACTCTCAGGGAAGTAAATCCTCCCATCCCATTTCTTAACATCATAACTCACAGCCCCCGCAACCGCTGCCACCCTGCTCTTTAAAAACAGAGAACGCAGATAAGCCATCACACCGTAACAGTTGTAGTTGTTCCACTCCCCTCTCACACCCATTGTCAGATGAGAACCCAGAGATTTCTTACCCGCAACTCTCAGTGAATACAGCGCCACACTCTCCGCCTGCTCTTTATAAGTGATATTGCACCGCGTGTAAAACCTGAAATACAACTCATTACGAGCAGGTGCAGTAAAGCCCGCATCATCAATTGAGAGTTTTACATACCCCTTGTACATTGCAGAAGGAAAGTTCAAATGGTATCTCTCTTTAGGGTATTGCATATACTGAAAAGAGGCGGAGAGTTTCAGTTTCCTGTAGAGCGGCCCCGCTGTAACTGCCGCAAATCCCCGTTGGTTAGCTGGATGAGAAAGTGAAGAGTATGCACCGGACATTGAAGATATGAAACTGTTTGCGTAAATGAGGGAAAGAAGGTGCATACTCCACTTTCCGTATTCCGTAGAACATCCTAATAGAAAGGCTGTTGCATTTGTTGTATAATTCCAGGCCCCCTCTCCAAAAAGTCTTGTTACCCCAATTCCCGTCCTGGCATCAACGGAAAGAACAGGCGGAGCATTCTCTTTTTGGAAGTGATTCAAACCAATCTTAAAGAGAGAACCGTTATATGAAAGGCGGTTTAGCAGAATCTTTTTTTCAACCGCATATCCGCCTGAATATGAAACCTTTCCCAAAGAGACGGATAGCGCCCCGCCCCTTAAAGTCTTTGTAGTATCGGATGAGTTGTAAACAGAAATTGCCTCCCCTCTCTTTGAAAACCCGTAGTTCTCATCCACCCCCGAGTATGTAAACCCGTTCCAAACGGAGAGCCCCTGCCCAAACTTTGCCGCAAAGTCTCCAACCACCATCCGGTCTATTGTAACCCTCCCCAGAGTAATATCTTTAACAGAGATTCCTCCGCTTAAAAAACTGTTTGTCTTTACTTTCCTCCCGATAGTCTTATTACCTGACCCTGAGAGCGTTGCAGAGCCGCTCCACAACGCCGTCACTTCCACTTTCTCTCCATACACCGCCTTCATTCTTGTAAGGTATGTTTCTTTGCTCAACCCAAAACTACTTGCTGTTGAATTGCTGTTGAGTGCTTCTTCATAGACTTTTGTCTGTTGGCTCTGTTTCTTTGTAACGCTTTGCTGTTCAAGCGTGCCCGTGTAACGTACATAGATGTCTGATGAGAAGTCATAACGGAAACCTCGGCTCACCCTCTTTCTCTCCCCAAGTATAATATATGGTGAAATCCGCTTTACAAGATCCTCGTTAAAGCCGTACAGCAGAGAGAGTTCCGCAAAGGAAAGCACCGCTCCCGTGCGTGCTGTGTATTTGAGAAGAGACTCTATCTGGAATTCCGTAAGCAGTCCGCTGCGCTCAAGTTCCTTACGTGAGGCGGAGTTTATGTTCAACGGATGTCTCTTATAATGAGCAAGATGCACCGCCACCTCCTCCATTGCACCCTCAACGTTCTCCTCCCCGCTCTCCAATATCTCATCCATAACATCCACACCCTCAACCACTTCATCAATAGTATCCCTAACCGCATACTCTGAACAAAAATTGCCATTCTGCGTAAAACCCTTAACACCAAAGCCATACAGATCACAAGGTAGAAAGAGCATCAGTCCAAAGACCATAACACACACCTGTAACATCCTAATCGGATGCCAGTTATCTGCATTTAAAGAATCATACCTCTTCATATCTACAACACATTTTTAACTGAAACAAAAATAGCATCCCAATCAAAAAATAGGATGCATTAGAGTAAAAACTTTTGCTCTCAACAAAAAGTTTTTACCCAACGGTACAATTTTACTCTATTGCAGCTTAGTTGGTTTTGAATTTGAACTTTACCTCTGCCAATTCTTTGTTGGCCTTTGCAATCTTCTCTGCAAGTTCTCCCTTGAATTCGGCAAACTTTGCCTTAAGGGTTTCATCTGAGAGGGCAAGCATCTGAACTGCATAAATGGCGGCGTTCTTTGCTCCGTCTATGGCCATTGTTGCAACCGGAATTCCGGAAGGCATTTGAAGAATTGAGAGAATGGAATCCCAACCGTCCATTGAGTTTGAAGATTTGATTGGAACTCCTATTACCGGCAGCGTTGTAGATGCCGCAATTACTCCCGGCAGATGAGCAGCTCCGCCCGCTCCGGCAATTATCACCTTAACTCCTCTCTCAGCAGCTCCCTTTGCAAACTCAGCCACAGCCTCAGGCGTACGGTGAGCCGAGAGTGCGTTAATCTCAAAAGGAACCTCCATTTCATCCAGGAATTTTGCAGCCGCCTCCATTACTTTGAGGTCTGAGGTGCTGCCCATTATGATACTTACAACCGGTTTCATAGTGCGGTAATTTTTAAAACTTCGGCAAATTTATCTAAATTTGGGTTCTATAACAAAAACTGACTATGAAAAGAATCCAACTCCATGACAAAATCTTTAGGCTCTATATGCCTCACGATGATATCCAGGCAGCCGTAAAGAATGTAGCAGACAAGATTAACAATGACCTCAAAGACGCTGATACTCCGCTCTTTATAGGTGTATTAACGGGTTCTTTCATGTTCCTCTCAGATTTGATGAAGAACATTGAAATCCCTTGCGAGATATGTTTCATCCGCCTTGCCTCATACGAGGGAACCTCATCTACGGGCAAGGTAAAACAGTTGCTGGGCCTCACTCAGAATGTTAAAAACAGAACCGTAGTGGTTGTGGAGGACATTGTAGACACAGGCGGAACTATTACGGAGTTGGACAGCATCCTCAAAGATGCAGGAGCAAAGGATATCAAGTACTGCACTCTGCTCTTTAAGCCGGATAACTACAAGGGACACATAGATGTTCATTACCCTGCACTCCAGATTCCAAGAGATTTCATAGTTGGTTATGGTCTGGATTACGACCAGCTTGGCAGGCAGTACAAGGACATCTACGTGCTTGATGAAGATGAAACAGAGAGACGCAAGTCTATCAATGTGAGGTAAAAGCGTGCCAGGTGTCCGGAAATCAGGGACACCGGGAACGAAAAGTGGGCAAAAGTGTGCCCAACGTCCGGAAAAACGGGACGATAGGAACAAAAAGTGGGCAAAAGTGTGCCCAACGTCCGGAAAAACGGGACGATAGGAACAAAAAGTGGGCAAAAGTGCACCCAACGTCCGGAAAAACGGGACGATGGGAACAAAGGGACACGGAAAAGGAAAGTGAAATCGTTAATAAATTTTTAGATAGATAGAGAAATGAAGTATTACATTTTGTTTGGCCCTCCGGGTGCGGGAAAGGGAACACAGGCTAAGTTTATTGTAGAGAAATTCAACCTTATGCATATCTCCACGGGAGATCTTCTGCGTAAGGAGATGAAGGAGGGTACTCCTCTGGGCCTCAAGGCAAAAGAGCTTATTGAGAACGGCAATCTTGTTCCGGATGAGGTTGTAGTTGGAATGATTAAGAGCACCTTTGAAAACAATAAGAATGTGGAGGGATTTCTGTTGGACGGTTTTCCAAGAACTACCGCTCAGGCAGAGATGCTGGATAAGATGCTCAAGGAGCAGAATGACGGAGTAGATAAGGTTATCTCCTTGGCTATTAAGGATTCCACAATCTTTGAAAGAATTGCAAAGAGAGCGGAGATTGAGGGCAGAAAAGATGATGCAGACCCTGCAACAATCCAGAACAGAATTGACACCTACCATCAGAAAACAGAACCGCTGATTGATTTCTACAAGAAGCAGGACAAATATTTTGAGATTCCGGGTGAGCAGACCATTGAGGAAGTATTTGACTGCATCTGCAAGACTCTCAGCAAGTAACAGCCGCAGGATGCGAAACGCTCAATGCATAATACGCAAAGCGTAACGCGGAATGCAAATGCGTAAAGCGTAACGCGGAAGGCACAACAAAAAAGCAAATGCGTAAAGCAAAAGCAGAAAGCAAACATTAAAAGATATCGTATGCCGAACACTGACTTTGTAGATTACGTCAAACTTCACCTTACCTCCGGCGCCGGCGGTAACGGCTCTATGCACCTCCACAGGGAGAAGTACATAGACAAGGGTGGGCCCGATGGAGGAGACGGAGGCAAAGGCGGCAGCATCATCATGCAGGGAGACAGCCAGATGTGGACCCTCATCTCCCTCAAGTACCGCAAACACATTGATGCTGAGAACGGTGGCAACGGCAGCGGAAACCTCTGCACCGGAGCGGATGCCAAGGATATCATACTAAAAGTTCCGCTGGGAACGGTTGCAAAGGATGCTGAAACCGGAGAAATAATTGGTGAGGTTACGGAGCACGGACAGAAATGCACGCTCCTTAAAGGAGGAAGAGGCGGCAAAGGCAACGCCTTCTTTAAAAGTGCCACCCGTCAGACTCCAAAGTTTGCCCAGGAGGGAGAACCGGGCCAGGAGGGTTGGTTTATTCTGGAGCTGAAAGTCCTTGCAGATGTGGGACTTGTAGGCTTCCCAAATGCCGGCAAATCCACCCTGCTCTCAACTGTTTCCGCAGCCCATCCAAAGATTGCAGATTACGCCTTCACAACTCTGGAGCCGAGCATAGGCATTGTCCGTTACTATGATGATATGTCATTTGTGATGGCAGACATCCCAGGCATCATTGAGGGAGCGCATGAAGGCAAGGGATTGGGATATAGGTTTTTACGCCACATTGAAAGAAATTCAATTCTGCTGTTTTTAGTATCGGCAGAGAATCTGGATATTGCAAAAGAGTACAAGATTCTGCTTAACGAATTAAAGCAGTACAACCCGGAGTTGCTTGATAAGCAGCGCATTCTGGCTATCACAAAGTGTGACCTGCTGGGAGGGGACAAAGAGATGATTACCGCTCTTAAGAGAAAAGTTCCAAAGAAGGTTCCATACGTTTTCATCTCATCCGTTACGGGAGAGGGAATCAAAGAACTAAAGGACCTTATTTGGGAAGCCCTGCATAAATAGCAAAAGGCAACAAGGCAATCAAAAACCAACAGCAATGCTGCAGCAATTGGAACATATAGACAGAGTAGCCTCCCTATCCATAAACGGCTGGCACAGCGAGTTTTGGGACAAGGTGATGATTTTCATCTCCAAAGATTTCAGCCTCACCCCGCTGTTTGTAATCCTGCTCGTTTACATTCTCTTCCGCAACAGAGTTACCATTGGAAGAAAAGAGTTTTTCAACTCCTGGAAGATTTCTCTTGTTGCTATAATTGCCTGTGTTCTAACCTTTCTCATTACGGAGAAGTTTGGTCATGATGTTATAAAGCCATTCTTTCACCGCCTCAGGCCCGGCTATGATCCTTATATCTGGGATCTTGTGCGGCTTCCGGCCGGCAAGGGAGGGCTCTACAGCTTTGTAAGCCTGCACGCTGCAAACTGGGCGGGTTTTGCAACTATCTCTACCCTGCTCATTAGAAAGAAGTTCTACAAGTGGTTCATCTGGATTGTGGCGCTTGCAGTCTGCTACAGCAGAGTCTATCTGGGCAGACATTTTTTGGGAGATATAATCTGCGGAATCATATTCGGCATCATAGCAGGATATCTTGTTTACGGCATTGCAAAGAGTATCATCTACTCTATGGGCAGACATCACAGTATTAAAGAGATTCGTTAGCGCCATTTATTATGCTCTATATCTCAGACAGTTGCACAGACCCTCAGCAGAACCTCGCCGCGGAGGAGTACCTTCTCAAAAACTTTAAGGAACCCATCTTCCGCCTCTGGAGAAACGCCCCTTCAATAATTGTGGGCCGCTACCAGAACACCCTGGCTGAGATAGATTATAACTACGTAAAAGAGAACAACATAACAGTGGTAAGAAGGCTCACCGGCGGCGGCGCAGTTTTTCATGATCTGGGCAATCTCAACTACACTTTCATAGAGAATAAAGAGAACGGAGAAAAGAGAGAGGAGACCAATGCAATGTTCCGCCGCTTCACAAAGCCTATCATAGAAGCACTCAGGGCAATCAACGTAAACGCCTCACTGGAAGGACGTAACGATCTTCTCATAGAGGGCCGCAAGTTCTCCGGCAACGCCATCTGCATTCATAAAAACCGAATACTGCAGCACGGCACTCTGATGTTTGACGTCTCCACAAACAACCTCTCCGCAGCACTCAGATCCCGCCCGGAAAAGTTTCAGGACAAAGCGGTAAAGAGCAACCGCTCCAGGGTAACCAACATAAAAGAGCACCTCACTCTTGCGGGCATTAGGAAGAGCCTGCTTGCCTATAATCTGCTTAAAGAGCGTGCATTAGAGCTGCAGAGGCTGGATTCAAAGCCAACCCTCAAAGACGCAGATGTCATCTGGTTTATGAACTATCTGGGAGCCTACATCACCGCCCGTCAGAGCCAAAATGCCTCTCAGCCACAAGAGGCCCGTCAGCCCCAGCAAACAGATCAGCCCCAGCAAACAATCATACCTTACAGCTACACGCCACAGCAGCAAAAAGAGATAGACGCCCTCACTCTAAAACGCTACTCCACAGACAAATGGAACTACGGCCACTCTCCAAAGTACACCTTTGGCACCATCAAAAAACTCAAGGGAGGCATAATGGAATTCTACGTAACCGTAGATAAAGGCATCATCACAAAGCTGGACATTCGCGGAGACTACTTCTTTACCAACCCAACGGAAGAGTTTATAAAACAGATGGTTGGAACACCGCACACCAAAGAGGAGATAGCAAAAAAAATAGGCGCTCTCAATTTGAACGCCTACTTTGCTGACACTCAGCCGGAAGATATCGTTAACCTGTTCTTTTAACAGGTTAACTCTTATTTGCCGAACTTCTTTTCCTTCATTTTAACCAACTGGCCCTTAAGGACATCTACGCAATCTACAACTGCATCCTCAAAACTCTTTGCATTTCTGGAAACATGAATATCGTCTCCCGGAACCTGCAGTTTAATCTTACACTCTTTGTTCAACTGATCAGGCAGGAGACTCAGTGTAACATCCGCCTCCATAAATCCGTCAAAGAACTTTGCCAACTTCTCAACTTTCTTGTTTACAAATGCAAGAAGTTTCTCATCTGCATCAAACTTAACTGATTGGATTCTAATTTCCATAACTAACCTCCTTAAATAATTGGTTTAACTGTATGTAAATATACAAAAAACAAGCCTAACAAACAAATTCTGCCCATTCCAAAACAAACAATCCTTTTGCATATACATAAACGAGCAATATTCTTTAACTTTGCTATGATAAACTTTATCCTCCGCGATAGTTAAACAGTCTTAATATGAAACGTATCATTATTTCTCTAGCAGCTCTTTGCATTGCCGCAGCGGCATTTGCACAGCATCCACAGAATCCGCAGCGTCCACCTCAGAATCCACAGCAGCATCAGCAGCAACCGCAGCAGGGTCCCAAAACAATGAAGGCCGCTCCGCAACAGCCTAATCTTCAGACAGGTCCCAAGGCTCAGAAACCATCACTCAAAAAAGTTTATGATGAGAATATAGATCCGTTAAAACAGATAGACCAGGCCGTTTCACAGGCAAAGAGAGAGGGTAAGTTTGTTATCTGCCAGCTGGGAGGCAACTGGTGTCCGTGGTGCCTTAAGTTTGCAGACTTCATTTCCAAAGACCGTGAAATCTCTAAACTCCTAAAGGAGAGCTTTGTATACATACACGTAAATTACAATCCAAAGCAGGCACTTTCAAAAGACAGAGCCACCGTTGAGAGATCTCAAAAACTTCTCAAACGCCTTAACAACGCCGGCCGTTTCGGTTACCCTGTGTTCGTTATCCTGAACGGTAAAGGCAAGGTCATTCATATTCAGGACTCCAGCTTCCTGGAGGAGGGAGAGAGCTATGACCGCGCTAAGGTCCTCCGTTTCTTCAAGAACTGGACCCCAGCCGCCACCACCAAACTCTAATTGCTGAACGAGTTTAAATAGGCATTCATAAGAGAATCCACTTAGAGATGGAATGGAAATTGCGTTATCTTTGATGTGATTTTTAGTGAACGCTTTATGAAGAAGTTTAGAGTATTTGCGGCTGCGGTTGTTCTGTTTTCACTTGCCTTTGCGGTAAGTGCTGCAGCTCAGAGCAATGGAGGAGGTAATCTATCGGGAAGAGTATATTACAATCCTAATGTATTAAAGGGGCAGTTGGAGAGAATTACAAAGGAGATGGAAGAGCAGCTGCCGGAGGCCAGGAAAAAGGAGATTGAAAAGCAGGAGCAGGAGAAGGGCCGGCCGCTTACAGCAGAGGAGATTGCAAAGCTGGATGAGGATATTGAGATGGCTAAAAAACTGGCCCTCGCCATAAAAAAAGGAATGGTTGCCGCTATAACCGTAGAGTTTAAGAATGAGAAGGATATGGTCCTCAAGGCAGATCTGAAGATAGATGAGGAGGCGTTAAAGGCTGCCGGAATTGGATGGCTTAAGCGCAAGGCCATTAAGGCGGCTCTCTCTGTAGTGCCCAGTCAAAAAGGCAGATACACCGCAAAGGACACTGTGATTTATATGGTATCGGGCTCCGGAAAGGAGATTGAGAGAGACACTCTTACTCTAAGCAGAGACGGACGTTTCCTGTACGGAAAGATGGATGAACAGACTCCGTTCAAGTTAACAAGGACAAAGTAATTGTTTAACTTTGTCCCAATTAAAAGGGTTTGGATATGAAAAAGTTTTTCTTTTTAACGATTGCCTTTTTTGCATTGGTTTCTTTTTGTTGCACCTCTTGTTCAAAGAGTTTGGACAAGCTGCTCAATGATGACAATGATAAGACTGAATCCAGTAAGGGAATAGATTATACTAACACCTCAAAGTTTTCAATGGTGGATATGGGAACCGGCGTTAAATGGGCCACTATGAATCTGGGTGCTTCAAAGTCCTCTGAATATGGCAGTTACTTTAACTTTTCCTCCGCCCTTTCCGGCAGCCTTTCAGATTTAAGCAGCGGTCTTTCAGGAACCTGGCGTTTGCCAACCAAAGATGACTGGAAGAAGTTGATGGATAACAGCAAGATTACCTGGGTTACAATAAACGGGGTTAAGGGTGCAAGAGTTGAGAGCAATAAGAACCACAATGTTCTCTTCTTCCCGGCCGCCGGATTAAAAGATATCTACGGCACAATGAACGTTGGCGAGTGGGGCTGCTACTGGTCCTCATCTTTCAACACCTCCAACGGAACGGATGATTACGCATGGGGGGCTAAGTTCCAGCAGGTTGCAGTTGGTATAGATTCCTTCCACGCAATCAAGCAGGCTCTCTCTATCCGCGTAATCTGCAGCTAATAAAAGACTTACAGCACTAAGGGTTTGAAGTTATTCTCTTCCTCAAAACCCTCGCTTTGCTCGTCCCTAAGTTTTTACGGAAGAAATAACTCCAAACCGTGTAAAGGGCATCCAACCTTTCTCGGTCTTACAAATAGGTTACTTCTTGTTGGCGCGGGGATGGGCGGTCTTGTAGATCTCTTTTAGTTTTTCAAAAGAGTTGTGAGTATAGACTTCTGTGGCGGCCAGTGATGAATGGCCCAGTACCTCTTTTATGCTGTTGAGGTCCGCACCGTCATTCAGAAGAGCAGTGGCAAAGGAGTGACGCAGTGTGTGCGGCGTCTTTTTGCCGGCCAGATGCGCCCCCTCCAACTCGCTCTTTACCACCCGGTTAATGAACTCCAAATAGATAGGCTTGCCGCTGTCCGTTAAGAAGAAAGAACTCGGTTGTGACGCATTCTTCTGGCTACATTTGAAATCTTGAGTTGCCTTCTGTAATGATTTATTCCGTTTGTTATTAGCATTCTGGTTTCTTTGGCAATCAAGTTCATCTAAGAACTGAGTGCGGATGGTAAGGTAGTCCCCTATCTTTTCACAAAGGGAATCAATCAACGGAACGGAGCGTTGCTTGTTGCCCTTTCCAATGATTGTTATGGTTTTGCGGGAGAGGTCTATGTTGCTGAGAGTTAGGGAGGCTGCCTCAGCACGTCTTAATCCCGTATCAAAGAGAAGGGTTATAATCAGGCGGTTACGGATGGCTTTGTATGTATTGGAGATACTGTTGTCTGTTATTACAGGAGAATCCAGATACGCTTTTAGGGAATCTTCCGTAAAGAAAGATGGGAGCCTCTTTTTCTCCTTGGGGCGGAGAATATCTTTTACGGGGTTGCTTGTAAGATGCTGCTGTTTAACAAGATATGAGCAGAAGGTGGAAAGGGCGGAGAGCTTTAGGTTTACCGTTCTTGGGTTGAGGTTCTTCTCCAGACAGTGCGCCACATATCCTCTTATCAACTGATAGTTAAGAGCTTCCAGCACCTCCTTATCGAGTATCAAGAACTCAGCTGCAGTTCTTTTATTATCACTCTTCTCCGGATAGACAAATAACAGATACTCCACTGCCGCTCCCTCATACAAGGCAACGGTACGCTCTGAGTATCTGCGCTTTATCCTAAGGTAATCTTTAAAGTCTTCTAACAGCATCTCTAAAATTTATTAATCACTGTTCCCAACTCCGCCTAATCATTTGTTCTTAAACTCTTCTCTTCAAAAATAAATAAAGAGAGGCAAACTGCAAAGCGTTGAGAAAAGGAAGAGAAGGAAAAGAACATTATCTATCGGGAAGAAAAGAAAGAATTTTAAAGAAAGGGAGTATAAATCTATCGGGAAGAAAAGAATAAACAGTTGGGAGAGAGGAATAAAAACTGAAGGGAGGAAGAGAGGAATCTGTTGGGAAGGATGGAAAAATCTATCGGGAGAAAAGGGAGGAAGAGGAAGGCATTGAGGAAAGGGAGTATAAATCTATCGGGAGCAAGAGGAAAAATATAATGGGAGGAAGAGGAAGGCAGATGCAGAAAGGGTTGAAAATGTTGCGTTTGATTTTCAAAAAAAATGAAAAAAAATGAAAATTTTTGTTACGAGATTATTAAGATTTTTTGTATCTTTGTAATAGATGGTTGTAAGGCTTTGATAATGAAGTGAAAGCAACTGTCGGTTTTTGAAGAGAAAAAACAATAACACAATAAACCTAAGTACTAACTAAAAATTAATCAATGAAAAAGGTCATTTTATTTGCGTTGGCATGCTTGTTATCAACAATGATGCTGGCACAAAACAAGGTTACCGGTACGGTAACTGACAAAGATGATGGTAATCCTGTTCCTGGTGCAAACATTCAGGTTAAGGGTACCAAGGTGGGTACTTTTACTGACAGTAACGGTAAGTACACACTACCTAATGTTCCTTCTAACGCCGTTCTGGTATTCTCCTCTATAGGATATACCACTACGGAGGTAGCAGTAAACGGAAGAAGCGTGGTTAACTGCCAACTCTCTGCCGATGCCAACCTGCTGGATGAGACAATCGTCGTAGCATACGGTACGGCAAAGAAAGGTTCCTATTCAGGATCTGCTGCAGTTGTAAAACAAGATGCTATTAAGGACGTTCCGGTTGTAAGCTTTGAGCAGGCATTGGCAGGAAAGGCTGCCGGTGTTCAGGCAATGTCTTATTCAGGACAGCCTGGTTCCGAGGTTGAAATCAGCGTCCGCGGTTACGGTTCATTCAACGCAAGTAACAAGCCTCTCTACGTTATAGACGGTGTGCCTGCTACCAGCGGTGACTGGAGTACCGGTAACATCTCTACAAGTGCAATGAACTACCTCAACCCTGGAGACATTGAATCTATCACAATCCTTAAGGACGCAGCTGCTGCATCTCTTTACGGATCAAGAGCTTCTAACGGTGTTGTTTTGATTACAACCAAGAAGGGTAAAGAGGGAGACCTTGTTTCTACATTCAAGGCAAGCGTTGGTGTATCTTACTTCTCATACGGAAAACACATGGAGATGGTTTCAGATGCACAGAACGAGGCTCTGCAGAGAATGTCCTTCAGAAACTATGCTGAGGCAAACCCTTCAGTATGGAAGAGTTATGGCAGCGTAGACGCATACGTTCAGAACAGAATAGACAAGTACTATCCTGCATACGACTATGACACTTATATCTATAAGAACTGGGAGAAGGCTATCTTCCAGAAGGGTATAAGCCAGAACTACGAGTACAGCATCTCCGGTGGTAATGAGAAGGGAAAGATCTACGCATCAGTTGCTTACACAGATCAGCACGGTGTTGTAAAGATTGATTACCTGCAGCGTTTCACTGCAACCGTTAACGGTGAGGCTAAACTCAACAACTGGTTCAAACTGGGCGGTATTATGCAGTACTCATGGCAGTATCAGGACGGTCACCAGGACGGATGGTCATCTAAGGATAACCCTATGTTCATCTGGAAGGCCGTTTTGATTGACAGATGGCCATACGCTTACAAAGCTACCGGTGATCTTTATGAGGGCAGATTCTCTACAAGATTCAACACTATTAACCCTGTAGCTCAGTTCAAGCACCAGATTAACGATGCTAAGCAGAACCGTACTATCCTCAAGGGATGGGCAGAAATTGCATTCACAGACTACTTGAAGTTGAAGAGTACTCTCTCAAGTGACTGGCTCTATGTACATGACAAGTTTGGATGGCTCTACGGTCACCCTAACTTCACAGCTTACGGAACCGGTTATGCTTCAGATAAGCACCGTAACATCAACAAGGTTGTAAGTTCAACCACTTTGAACTTTGACAAGATGTTTGACGTTCACCACGTATCTGCAATGATAGGTTGGGAGGCTGAAAGAGAGAAGTTCAACGGACTCCGTCTGGGTAAGACAGACTTCAGCTACCTGGGTGCAACAGAGAGCGTTATGGGTACTACATTTGATGAGGGTTATGCATGGTCTCATGAGGAAGGTCTGCTCTCACTCTTTGGTAGTGCAAGCTATGACTTTGATTCTAAGTACTATGTAACCGGTACTTTCCGTAGAGATGGTTCATCAAGACTTGCTCCAAAGACAAGATGGGGCACATTCTGGTCAGTATCAGGAACCTGGAGATTCTCTAAGGAGAAATTCCTGGATTTCCCTTGGATGACAGACGGTAAGATCCGTGCATCTTACGGTACTTCCGGTACCCTTCCTTCAGACCTCTTTGGCTACATGTCTGTATATGACTACTGGCAGTATGGTGATGAGGGTGCAAGTTATCCTGGCAACATTGCCAACACAGATCTGACCTGGGAGAAGAACAAGAACTACAACATTGGTTTGGACGCAACTCTCTTTGACAGATACACATTCTCTATTGAGTACTTTAACAGAAAGACCACAGACTTGCTCCTGGATGCATCTGTTGCTTCAACAACCGGATTCAGCTCTACACTTATGAACAAGGGTAGTATGGTTAACCGCGGTTGGGAGATTTCTGCAAACATAGGAATCATTAAGGAGAAGGATTTGGAACTCAGCGTAGGAGCAAACTGGAGCCGCGTTCACAACGAGGTTCTCAAACTCTCTACAGAAGATGAGGCTATTAACAGCGGATGGTTCTGGTGGAAGAAGGGATACAACTTCTATCAGTTCTACACCCGTGAGTATTTGGGAGTTAACAAGTCTAACGAGACTATCAACGGTGTAAAACCTGGTTACCCTATGTATGCAGAAGGTTCCTTCTATGCAAAGGGAGAGATTGTAGACCAGGACGTTACAATGAGAGACGGTACCATAGTTAAAGAGGGCAGCCCAATGCCTAAGGATGGTTACAACTACGCTCCTGCAAGAAGGCAGAATGCAAGTTCTATGGTAATCTACGGAAAGAGGGCTATGCCTAAGTTCTTTGGAGGTTTCAACGCAGACTTCCGTTGGAAGAGCCTCAGCGTAAGCATGGCTTGGACCTACAAGTTTGGCCACTATCTCTGCAACTCAACTCAGGATGAGGTTGCTAACGACGGTTACAGAACCTTTGGACAGCCTATCATGAAGAGCCAGCTCAATCCTTGGACAACTGAGAATCCTAACTCAAATGTTCCAATGCGTATCTACGACAACAACCAGGGTGGTTACTACAACTCTTCCCGTATGCTCGTAAGAGGAGACTTTGCAAGACTGAAGAACCTCACAGTTTCTTACAATCTTCCTAAGAACTTTGTACAGAAGTTGTCTCTCCGCGGTGCCCGCGTATATCTCTCAGGTGCTAACCTGATGACTATTTCCAAGTGCGAAATTGAACCTGAACTCCAATCTGACGGTTACTACAACTACGGTATGCCGGCTCTGAGAACAGTTTCATTCGGCGTAGAGGTAAGTTTCTAACCATTAAGACTATACAGATATGAAAAAGATATTTAGCATATTACTCGTTGCAGTCCTGACAATTTCCCTTTCTTCTTGTAAGGGATTCCTGGACAAGGAACCTACAGACTCCGTAGTTGCTGAGAACGCTCTTGCAACATTGGAGGATGCCGGAGTTGCCGTTAACGGTATGTATACTCTTTTGAAATACTATACGGTATATGGCAACTATATGATTCAGATGGGTGACATGAGAGCAGACTTGCTTGTTCCTAGCGAGGGTACTTACATCACCTACTCATACGACTATGACCCTTCACAGAACTCATACTTCACTCTGTGGAGAAACTACTATTCAACTATTACCAGGGCAAATGCCATCATCCAGAACATAGACAAACTTGAGGTTCCTGCAGACAAGCAGGCCATTAAGGATGACTATCTTGGACAGGCATACGCAGTTAGAGCATTCTGCTACTTTGACCTTGCAAGATTGTACGGAAGACCATACAGATTTGATAACGGCGCTTCTTTGGGAGCAGTTCTGATTACAACTCCTGTATCACCTTCTGAGGCAAGAATTCCAAGAAGCACTGTAGCAGAGACTTACGCTCAGATTGAGGCAGATTTGGCAACAGCTCTTCCTCTCCTTTCAAAGGCAAAGAACCTGGGTCACTTCAACTACTGGGCAGCTGAGTTCCTGAAAGCAAAAGTTGCTCTCTACAAGGGAGATAACGAGACTGCTTACAGCGCAGCTAAGGATGTCATCACAAACAGCCCTTACTCTCTGATTCCTAGAGACAATTACTTGGCTTCCTGGGCACAGGTTGGAAATGACGAGTCTATCTTTGAGGGTCTTGTAAACCTTCAGTCTGCAATAGACGGTGATAACGGATTTGGCGGTTCATTCTACTACAGCCTCTGGTTTGGTTATACAAACACAGGAGCAAGTGTAGTTCCTACCAAGGCTTGGAGAGACATGTTTGCACTCACACCTAACGATATCCGTATCAACTGGATTGCATACGATGATCCTAATTCAGGAGAAGGAAAGCACACAGGCGAGTACTGGCTGAAGAAGTTCATTGGAAACACCGGTTTCACCGCATTCCTGAACAACCCAAGATTTATGCGTCTTGCTGAGGCTTACTTCATTGCTGCTGAGGCAGGTATGAACAGCGGAAAGGGTGATGCTGCAAATCTTCTTTTGCAGGTTGCTCAGAGAGCAGATCCTACCGTAACTTCTATTGCTGCTACAATGGAGAACATTGAGATTCAGAGAAAGAAAGAGTTGATTGGCGAGGGTGACCGTTTCTTTGACCTTATGAGACGTAACGGTTCATACGTTAAGAACGATCCTCACAACCCATTCAACACTGCTCTTACCTGGTCTGATGACAGGGTAATGCTCCCTATCTCTTCAGATGAGAGAATTATCTATCCGGAACTTGAGCAGAACCCTGGTTACAAGAAATAAGCTTTAAGCTTAGAGAACAAAAAGGCAGCGGAATTTTTCCACTGCCTTTTTTGTTTGTCGGGATGATCCGACTCGAACGGACGACCCCTACGTCCCGAACGTAGTGCGCTAGCCAACTGCGCCACATCCCGATCCGCAAATTGCGGGGTGCAAATATAGCAAGTTTTTACAATTTGTAACGCTTGTTGAAGGCGGTTTTGAGCTGCTTCATTGCCTGCTCAAGAGTTTTTCTTGGACAGCCAACGTTCAGACGCATAAATCCCTCTCCTCCGTCACCGAATGTAGCTCCGTCATTAAGAGCAAGATGCGCACCGTCAACTATAAAATCTACAAGCTCTTTCTGAGTGAGTCCCAGCGGCCTGAAATCCAGGAAAATTAGGAAGGAAGCCTTTGGCCTTATCATCTTAATAAGCTGTGTCTCCGTAACTTTTGCCTCTGCAAACTCTTCATTTGAAGCACGTACCTTCTTTCCCGTAAACTCAAGCGTAGGATGGGTAAAATTCTCCTTAAGGAACTTTTCAACGTAATCAATATTACCTTTAATGTAATCCATTGCCTGGTTCAGCCACTCTCTTCCCTTAGGAGTGTAGAGCACAGTTGCAGGGAGGAATGAATCATAGTGACCAAAATCAAACTCTCCCGCCTTAAGGTACTCTTTAAATTTTGCAGCAACCAGTGTACCCGTTGCAACCCACTCACTTGCACCAACTCCCGCAACATTGAAAGTCTTGCTGGGAGCATGGAAAGTAATTGTGTTGCGCGCCTGAACAGCATCTACAGTAGCAAAAGGAATATGCTTTTCAAATGAGAGGTCACAATGTATTTCATCACTTATTACAAATACATTATTCTCACGACAGATTTTTGCAATTCTCTTAAGTTCCGCACGGCTCCAAACTCTTCCGCCCGGATTGTGAGGGTTGCAGAGAATCATTGCCTTACAGCCCTTTATCTTCTTTTCAAAATCTTTCCAGTTAATATCAAAGGTCTCACCCTTAGCATCTTCTCTTATTACCAGCGGGCAGTTTACAAGTTTGCAGCAGGCATTCTCCACCTGATTTGCAAACGGAGGATATACCGGAGGGAATATGAGAACCTTGTCATTAGGACGGGTAAAGCAGCGCAGAGCGTGTGCCATTCCAACAACAATTCCAGGAACGAATCCAATATTCTGCTCCTTCAGTTTCCAGTTGTAGTTCTCTTTGAACCACTTAATTACAGCATCATACCATCTGTCAGGACGGCAGCCGTAACCCAGCACGCCGCCGTCTATTCTCTTAATGAGAGCGTCTGTAAAGAACTTAGGAGAAGGGAAATCCATATCTGCAATCCACATTGGAAGAAGATTCTTCTTACCCCAGAGCAGAGGAGTGGCATCCCACTTAATACAGTCCGTTCCCTTTCTACAGACTACCTTGTCAAAATTATACTTTGTCATATCTATATCTTTTAATCTTTATTCTCGTATTTAGGAAGCGTGAATGAGAAGCGTGCCCCTCCAAGTTCAGATTTCTCATACCAGATATTACCGCCGCTCTGCTCAATTATACTCTTGGATATTGCAAGGCCAAGACCGTTTCCGCTGCTCTTGGTTGTAAAGTTTGGCTGGAAGAGATTCTTCTGATTCTCCTCAGTTACGCCGTCTCCGTTATCATCTACATTCACCCTGTAGAAATCCCCGTCACTCTCCAGAGATATTCTCACAAAGCCCATCTGATCAGATGATTCCAAAGACTGCACAGCATTGGAAATGAGGTTTACCAGAACTCTTACAATCTGTCCTCTGCGGGTATTTACCATGCAGTGCCCGCTCTCATAACTGAAGGAGACTCTTACCATCTCACGGTTGTCAAAGAGAGTTGTCTGATCCTTAATTACCTCAGTAAGGTTGAATACGGAGTTGTTCTCCACATAGAACTTTGCAAAACTTGAGAACTCGCTTGCGGTATTGGAAAGAATGTCTATCTGCTCCAGCAGAGACTTTGCAATATCTTCAAGTTTATCCTCCCACCCCGGAGCGTTCTTACGCTTGAGGTTTATAAGTCTCTGAATACTAAGCTGCATTGGGGTGAGCGGATTCTTTATTTCATGAGCAATACGGCGTGCCATCTCGCTCCAGGTTTTCTGACGTGAATCTTCCGCAATCTTCTTTGTACTCTCCGCCAGATCATCCACCATCTTGTTGTAAGACTCCACCAAAGCACCCAGCTCGTCATTGCTTGAATAGTTGATATGCTCCGGCTTTGAGGAGACGTCCATATACTTCATACGGTTACTTATGTTGGAGATAGGACGTGTTATTCTGGATGAGAGAAGGCTTGCAAAGAAGAGTGCAATCAACGCCAGCAATATGCTGATATTGATGATAGTTGCAACAACGTAAGGAAGTTCTCCGCTGCGGTCTCCTCCCTTTGCAAAGTAAGGGATGTTTGCTATGGCAATCAGTTTACCGTTATCATTGTAGATAGGAGTATAAAGAGAATAGAAACCGAATGAACCAACCTTCTCCTTGTTAAAAATCTGACTCCTCTCCTTTATCACAATATCTTCATACGCCTCCGGATTCATTCTGGATGAGAGAATATACTTCTGGAAGAGTTCCTGTTTTGTAGAACGTATAAGGCGTCCGTTAGGATCATAGAGATTTATATCTGCCTTGGTCTCGTTTGCAAGACGGTCCATAACGGAGAACATATCGTTTGCATTGGCGTCTGTATAACTCTGAACGTAAGCAAAGTATGAAGAGAGGGTCTTTCTTACCGTCTGAATCTTCTCCTCCATCTGCATACGGTTGGTAAAGCGGTAATTGGAGAGATTGTACCAGATACTTCCCACCGCAAGTGCGGCAAAGGTCATCACAAGTATGGTGGAAATGAGGAAGTTAAGCCTTCCGCCCAGAGAGTGTCTTCTGGTTTTCATTGCCGCGGTTGCTCTGATGCGTGCGCGCTTTACTCTGATAATGAGGAAGAAGAAGAATGAGAAGAAGAGCACTATGTAGGAGAAGGAGACAACGTAAGGGAAGATTGTTCTGCGGTGACGGCTTATGACTACAGTGGTATCATCCGTTACCTTGTTAATTACGTGTACATAGTTGTCTTTTCTTGTTGCCTCATCCTCAATCTCTTTCTCATGTATAGGGTAATCGTAACGTCCGTTATAGAATACCAGACGTCCGTTCTTGTATTTTGCGTATGAGTATACTCCCGGAATGTTGAGCTCATCCGGCTGATAGTCAGATAATCTGTCCGGATAACCGGCCGGTTCGTCCTCAAATCGGGAGTTGATTTCAATGTAAAGATTTACAGTTCCGCTGGAAGTGAGATAAGTAAAGACTCCCAAATACCCTACCCGTCCGTTAAAGTTGCTCAGATAGAAGAATGAGCTTCCGTCTGCAATTGGTACTGCATCGTACTGACGGAGTTTCTCTTCAAAATAATCCAGACAGCCCACCTCCACGTTAGATACCAGAACAGATTCGCTTGGGCGGCAGACAGAGAGGTTAATTAGATATTTCTGACGTATCTGATGGAAATAAAGTTCAGAGAAGCGCATCTCTATAAGGCGCATATTCTCCTGAGGCAGAGAGAGTAATACCGCCGGCATAGGATCCTCGCGGAGTTTGTCCTCCACGTTTCTCAGTTCCAACTCCAATCCCAAATCTCTCTCCACAGAGAGGCGGTTGGAAAGAAGCGTACTCCACTGTTTCTCCCTGTTCAAACTGAGGGAACTTATTGTAAGCAGAGTGTACAGAGAAACAATTATGGAGTAAATCAGAATGTATCTTGGAGAGAAGAATGTCCACTCACGTCTTAAGCCCAATACCGCACCCACTACCTGAAGAGAGAACATAAGTGCCAGAAACAGAAGCGCGTATGAAAGGTAGCAGAGGAAGGTGTAGAAGCTCAGTTCCGTAACCCTGTGAAGTTCCATCACAATGGAGGAGTTGGAAATGAGGCTTCTGAGAGTGAAGTTTATGTAAAGGAACAGCAGAATTGGAACAACAACCAGAAGGAAAATCAGAAGCGGTTTCTTCCATCCCCCCTCTCTTATGATTTCTCTTATCTTCTGCCGCATCATATAGATGCTTATAGCTATAAAACTGATATACAGGTTATTCAGAAGGAGGTTACCTATGGAGGTAAACAGTCCTCTGTCTGCATAGATGGTTGGCTGGAAGAATGATGAATAAGGAGTCATATCTCCCAGATAGAAGCAGAGCAGGCGCAGCAGAGTAATTCCCGCAATGAAAATCAGACACCTTGCCAGGGTTCTCTTTCTGTAGTAGAAAAGGAAGAGCGCCAAAAGCAGAAAGATTAAGGTAAGCCAGGTGAATGTGCTCACCTTTCCGCTTCTTGCACGTGATACATCGTCTACCAGAACAAACAGAGCCTCATTATCCTTGGCTTTAATCTCCTGGCCGCAGCTCTCAAAGGTAAGAGCCTCAATATCAAAACCTTTAGCAAGAGAGAAGCGAGGGTTTACCTCACTGAGTCTCAGTGCCTCAGCCACCTGTTTCTCTCTCTTTATGAAGAGTCCGGCAATAACTTTCAGATTATCCTTAACGTAAGATTTGATTACGTACCAACTGCTGCCAATGTTCAGATACTGCTCCTTTCCGGAGAGGTATGTGAACGGATAGTGGAAACGGCTCTGACCGTCAAGGTAATGTTCCGCCCTGTAAATCTGATAGATGGAGCCGGAGGTAAGATCATCGTTAGAGATAGGGAACTGGTGTACCCATGATTGGAGAGTGTCTGAATGATAGCGGTAAATAACCATGTCCTCAGGCAGGTCCGGCATTTCAAGCCACTGATCTGCAGGCATATCCAACGCCTTAAAAGCATACTCGTCCAACAGAAGTTCCCTCTTCTGAAGAGAGTTCTCCAACTTCTGAGCCTCGCTCTCAAGGTCTGTGGTATCTGTTATTACAAGAGAGAGCAAAAAGGAGAGAGCTGCGGCTGCAAGCGCAACCCACATCAGGTTCTTACGGAAGAATTTAAGTGCTCTCTTCATACTAATCGTGATGATAAGGCTCCCCTTTTATAATTGTAAAAGCTCTGTACAACTGTTCCATAAACAGCAGACGCACAATCTGATGAGAGAAGGTCATCCTGGAGAGTGAGAGTTTTTTGTCTGCCACTCCGTAAACAGCATTGGAGAATCCGTAGGCTCCCCCAATTACAAAACAGAGTTCGTTATCCGTCTCAGAAGCCTTCTCAATCTTTGAGGCCAACTCCCTGGAGGTCAACTCCTTTCCTCTCTCATCCAAAAGTACAACGGTACGCTTCCCCTTGGGCAGCATCTTACCGTTTTTGTCTGCCAGGTGTAACTCCCTGAGTATGAGTTCTCCTTCACGTTCCTTTATTTGCTCTTTGGTAAGCGAGCCCACTCCCTTTAGTTGAGGAATATAACTTACGGAGAACTTGCAATAGTGACTCAGTCTGCCGCTATAGAGTTCCACCCCCTCATCCACAAAGGAGAAATCCGTCTTACCTACACATACCAGTGTTACCTTCATATCTATGCAAAGATAGTAAATTAGTACCGATTATGTGGGGCTCGTTGGCTTGATTTTTGCGGCAATTTTCCTCGTTTATTTAACGGTTATGAGAAGAATTTTTGCAACGGCTGTTTCACTGTTTCTCTTTTTGTCACTTGGATTTACTTCCGCCGCTCCCGCTTTGCCGCAGAGCGGAGGAGATGTTTTTGCACCCATAGCAAAGTACATTCAAAAGGGAGATTCAGATAAGTTATCTGCCTGGTTTGCAAACAATTTGGAGATAGAGATCTTTGGAAAGCAGACAGACTGCTCCTCCATTCAGGCAAAACAGATTATGAAGAATTTCTTCTCTCAGTACCCTCCAAAAAGTTTTGAGATTATTCACAAAAGCGGCAATCCGCCAATGAAATATGCAATAGGAACGCTCAACACCGGAAGTGAAGTCTTCCGTGTAGTGCTTCTTGTAAAGTTGCAGACAAAGTCTTCTCAAATTCTGAGAATCAGAATAGAACGCTCCTCCCTCTAACGTTTGCCCGCCGCCGGTCTAGCGGAACTTTCAAGCAAGACCCCTACTTTTGCAAGGATCAAGCGCAATTTTGCTAAGGATTAAAAGAACTACACCCGGGCTTATCTGAACTTAGCGGATGCAAAGTTTACAACGTCCTTCTTGGAAATTGGGTTTCCGCCCAGAATCATAAGACGCTCCACAACGTTCCTCAGTTCACGGATATTTCCCGTCCACGGATAGGTCTTGAGTTCATCCAGAGCCGCCTTGTCTATATTTCTTGAACGCATTCCGCTCTCCTTACTTATCTGATCTATGAAGTGCTTGGTTAACAGCGGAATATCATCTTTTCTGTCCGCCAGTGAAGGCACCCTTATAACTATCACGCTCAGACGGTGATAGAGGTCCTCTCTAAAGTTCCCCTTCTCAATCTCGTCCGGAATATTCTTGTTGGTTGCTGCAATAACCCTAACGTTCACGTTAATATCCTTATCACTGCCCACGCGGGTAAGTTTGTTCTCCTGCAAAACCCTCAGCACCTTTGCCTGAGCGGAGAGGCTCATATCACCCACCTCATCCAGAAACAAAGTACCGCCATCTGCCTGTTCAAATTTACCTTTGTGTTGTTTGATGGCAGATGTGAAGGCTCCCTTCTCGTGTCCAAAGAGTTCACTCTCAATAAGTTCACTTGGAATAGCAGCGCAGTTCACCTCAATAAAAGGCATAGCGGCTCTTGGGCTCTTCTCATGCAGCCATCTGGCAACCAACTCCTTACCCGTACCGTTAGATCCCGTCACCAGAACTCTGGCATCTGTAGGAGCCACCTTCTCTATCATCTCCTTAATTTCCAATATGGCCGGAGAGTTGCCCACAATCTCCTGAACTCCCGTATTTGCAATCTTTTTCTTCAGAGTCTTATTCTCCTTCACCACATCCGTATGGGTGGAAGCGTTCTTTACCGTAATAAGTATTCTGTTGAGATCCAGTGGCTTGGAAATGAAATCGTATGCACCCGCCTTAATACAGCCCACAGCAGAATCTATATCTGCGTGGCCCGATATCATCACAATGGCAGACTCAACTCCCTCTTTTACAAGTCTTTCCAGAACCTCGTGGCCGTCCATAACCGGCATCTTTATATCACAGAAAATAATATCGTAAGGGGTAGCAAGAGCCATCTCCACCCCCTTCTGTCCATCCTCTGCAAGCTCTACCTCGTATCCCTCATCTTCAAGAATATCCTTGAGTGCCAGGCGAATAGCCTTCTCATCATCTATAATCAGAATCTTCATTTTACTCCTCCTTATCCAACTCAACCTTAAGGTTAAAATTAGGTAACAATATCTTATTCAGCCACTCTATCTCCTCATCCATTGTCATGCTGCTGTTATCCAGTTCTATAGCATCTTTTGCACGTGTAAGAGGATCAGTCTCACGATGGGAATCTATATAATCCCTCTTGCGAAGGTTCTCAAGCACCTGCTCAAATGTATCCTTTTCTCCCTTCTCCTGCAGTTCTTTAAAGCGGCGCATAGCCCTAACCTGCTCAGAGGCAGTCATAAAAATCTTCAGCTCCGCATTTGGAAATACAGCCGTTCCAATATCTCTGCCGTCCATAACCAGCCCCTTGTCTACAGCCATGCTCCTAAGCTGCATATTTACAAAGCTTCTCACGTATGGAATCTCTGCAATACGGCTCACGTTGTTAGATACTGCAAGGGTGCGGATCTGCCTCTCTACGTCAGTTCCGTTAAGCAGAGTGCGGCTCTCTCCCTTTTTGTTTGTGCGGAAAGAGACGGTAATATTCATAATCACCTTCTGCAGATTATCCTTGTCTACATTCCCCTTCTCATCTATAAAACCGTTAGTATAAGCAAAATAGGTTATGGCCCTATAGAGGGCGCCGCTGTCTGCATAGATGTAGCCCAGCCCCTTTGCCACAAGTTTTGCAAAAGAACTCTTCCCGGTTGAGGAGTAGCCATCTATCGCGATGATTATCTTTCCGCTTGCCATTGAATTCTCATTTAATTAATCATACAAATTTACAAAAATATGCTCCAATAAACTTATCTTTGTGCAGTCCTAATAAAAATTAATGAAGGTAGAAGTTGAAATAGATCAGTACTCAGGTTTCTGCAACGGAGTGGTACGGGCGGTAAACAGTGCAGAGGAAAACCTCAGCAAAAGAAGCGTGCTCTACTCCCTGGGAGCTATCGTACACAATGAGACGGAGCTTAAAAGGCTTGAGAAAGAGGGGCTTAGGGTCATCAATCTTGAGCAGATGTCTCATCTTAAAGACTCCACGGTCCTTATCCGAGCCCACGGAGAACCCCCTTCAACGTACGAACTGGCCAAAAAGAACAACATCACCCTTATAGACTGTACCTGCCCCGTGGTGCTGCAGCTTCAGAAAAAGATTGCAGAAACTGAGGGACAGATTGTAATATTCGGAAAAGTTGGTCACGCAGAAGTTAACGGCCTGGTAGGCAGGGCAGAAGGAAGAGCCGTGGTACTTGAGAACAAGGATCAGATAAATAAAATTGACTTCTCCCGTCCAATCAATATCTTCTCTCAAACCACCAAAGATCCGGACGAGTACGAGCAGCTTTGCAAGCTTATAAGCAGTAAGATGGAAGACAAGAGCCTGCTAACCGTCCACAACACCGTCTGCCGCCAGGTGGCTCAAAGGCACGCCCGCCTCATTCAATTTGCAGAGAATCATAACGTTATAATCTTTGTGAGCGGAAAGGAGAGTTCCAACGGCAGAGTCCTCTATGAACTTTGCAAGTCTCATAACCCCCGCACCCACCACATTATGTCTCTTCAACAAATTGATAAAAAATGGTTTAAAGAGGGAGACAGGATTGGAGTCTGCGGGGCCACCTCCACCCCTAAGTGGCAGCTCACCTCCTGCGCCGAATTTTTAAAAATTACTCTAAAGAGTTATATTTGCAGCAAATTTTACAGTATTTTATATGGCAACTACAGCAGATTTTAAAAACGGAATTTTCTTCCTATTCAATGATCATCCTTGCCAGCTGGTTTATTTCCAGCACGTTAAGCCTGGTAAAGGAAACACTATCGTTAGAACAAAATTCAAGGATCTCCAAACCGGAAAACTCCTTGAACACACATACGGTGCGGGCGAGAGAATAGACTTGGTTTCTGTAGAGAGAAGACCATATCAGTTCCTCTATCCAGATGAGTCCGGCTACAACTTCATGCACAGAGAAACCTTTGAGCAGGTTCACTTAGACAAGGATTTTGTAGAGAATGCAGACCTTATGAAAGAGGGTCAGAACGTAGAGATGATGGTTTGGGCAGACAACGAGGAGATTCTTACCTGCGAGCTCCCTTCATTCGTAGAGTTGGAGGTAACTTACACAGAGCCTGCAGTTAAGGGCAACACCGCCTCAACCAACGCTCTCAAAGAGGCTACTCTGGAGACCGGCGCAAAGATTATGGTTCCTCTCTTCATCCAGAACGGTGAGAAGATCAGCGTAAAGGTAGAGGACAGAACCTACGGCGAGCGAGTAAAGGGCTAACCGCCC
>JAFZIN010000002.1 GCA_017554305.1 Bacteroidales bacterium
AGAAGCAACGTGCTTGAGACACTTAAGGATTACCAAAAGAAACTCATTAAATAAGGGGAGGAAACACTATGCGTCCAAAATTTAACGATCTAGTATACAAGCCTGCAACCAAGGCTGTTGCAGCTAAGAAGGGTGCGGCAAAGAAAGAGGTTCTTTGGAATACCGCAGAGAAGATTGCAGTTAAGACAAATTATACTGCAAAAGACCTTGAAGGAATGGAGCATCTGCATTATGCAGCAGGTGTAGCACCTTTCCTCAGAGGACCTTACAGCACTATGTATGTTCAGAAACCTTGGACAGTACGTCAGTACGCAGGTTTCTCCACCGCAGAAGAGTCCAACGCATTCTACAGAAGAAACCTTGCTGCAGGTCAGAAAGGTCTTTCCGTAGCATTTGACCTTCCTACTCACAGAGGTTACAACGCAGATAACCCAAGAGTTGTGGGTGACGTTGGTAAGGCCGGTGTAAGTATCTGTTCCGTAGAGGATATGAAGATTCTGTTTGATCAGATTCCTCTTGGAAAGATGTCCGTTTCCATGACCATGAACGGAGCCGTTCTCCCTATTATGGCCTTCTACATTGTAGCAGGTTTGGAGCAGGGAGTAAAACTTGAGGAGATGGCCGGAACAATCCAGAACGATATCCTTAAGGAGTTCATGGTTCGTAACACTTACATCTACCCTCCTGAGTTCTCAATGAGAATCATTGGAGATATATTCGCTTACACATCTCAGTTCATGCCTAAGTTCAACTCAATATCAATCTCCGGTTACCACATGCAGGAGGCCGGTGCAACTAACGATATTGAAATGGCTTACACGCTTGCAGACGGTTTGGAATATCTGAGAACAGGTATTAAGGCAGGTATTGAGGTAGATAAGTTTGCTCCTCGTCTCTCATTCTTCTGGGCAATTGGTACCAACCACTTTATGGAGATTGCAAAGATGAGAGCTGCCAGAATGCTTTGGGCAAAGATTGTTAACCAGTTCAACCCTAAGAACCCTAAGAGCTTGAGTCTTAGAACTCACTGCCAGACTTCAGGTTGGTCTCTTACAGAGCAGGATCCGTTCAACAACGTTGCAAGAACTTGTATTGAGGCAATGGGTGCCGCACTGGGACACACTCAGAGTTTGCACACCAACGCTCTTGACGAGGCTATTGCACTGCCTACGGACTTCTCCGCTCGTATTGCCCGTAACACTCAGATTTACATTCAGCAGGAGACTCAGGTATGCCGTTCAATTGACCCTTGGGCTGGTTCATACTACATTGAGAGTCTTACTAACGAGTTGGCTCACAAGGCTTGGGCACACATCCAGGAGGTTGAGAAACTTGGAGGTATGGCAAAGGCAATTGAGACCGGTATTCCTAAACTGAGAATTGAGGAGGCTGCTGCCCGTAAGCAGGCTCGCATAGACTCTGGTGAGGAGACAATCATTGGTCTTAACAAATACCGCCTTGAGCACGAGGATCCTATTAAGATTCTTGATATTGACAACACTAAGGTTCGCCAGCAGCAGGTTGCTCGTTTGGAGGGACTTAGAAAGAACAGAGACAACGAGAAAGTTAAACAGTGTCTGGCAGCTATCACTGAGGCCGTTAAGACCAAGAAGGGCAACCTGCTTGCACTTGCAGTTGAGGCTGCAAAGGCAAGAGCTTCTCTTGGAGAGATTTCAGATGCCTGCGAGGTGGTAGTAGGAAGATACACAGCAAAGATTCGTATGAATGTAGGTGTTTACTCATCTGAGGTTAAGAAAGACAATGAGTTTGAGAAGGCTAAGAAGATGGTTGCAGAGTTTGCAAAGAAAGAGGGTCGTCAGCCTCGTATTATGGTTGCAAAACTTGGACAGGACGGTCATGACCGTGGTGCTAAAGTTGTTGCTACCGGTTATGCAGACTGCGGCTTTGACGTAGATATGGGACCACTCTTCCAGACCCCTGCAGAGGCTGCTAAACAGGCAGTTGAGAATGACGTCCACATAGTTGGAGTATCATCTTTGGCTGCAGGTCACAAGACACTTGTTCCTCAGATTATTAAGGAGCTGAAGAAGCTTGGCAGAGAGGATATTATAGTTGTTGCTGGTGGAGTTATTCCTGCTCAGGACTACGATGCTCTCTATAAAGCAGGCGCTGCTGCAATCTTTGGCCCTGGTACAAGAATCTCCTTCTCTGCAATTAAGATGATGGAGCTTCTCAACCAGAGATTTGAGAAGTAAGAGTTCGTTGCACCGGACGGGCTGCTACCCGCTCCCATCAACGCAAATTACTACAAATCAGCATTTATCAGTTAACGGGGTGCTAAAAATGGCACCCCGTTATTATTTGAATAACTTATATTCCAGCCATTACATTGCACATTTTATGTAAGTATATTTTTTAGTACCTTCGTAATTGAAAACAAACAATTTGACAATTATGTTCAAGTACTTAAGACCTGCGTTCATTATAACGTTTGGAGCAATCCTGCTTTTAGGCAATTCATTGTCTGCCCAACAGCCACAGGGTAAAATCATATCTCTTGATTATAAGTCAGATAAGCATCACAGCCTTTACCCCGGAACTGAAAGGAATATAAAGGTCTATGTACCTGAGCAATATGACGGCAGCAAACCGGCCTGTCTCTATGTTGGATTGGACGGTATATTGTGCAACGCTCCAAAGGTTTTTGACAAACTAATTGCAGAGGGCAAGATACCCGTTACCATTGGAATCTTTGTTCAGCCCGGCGTTGTTTACGCTAAAGACAAGGCAAAGGCAACCGCAGAGGCATACAACTCTGCAAGGAAAGTTGTACGTTACAACCGTTCCAATGAGTTTGATTACACAGACGGCAGATTTGCAGAGTTTCTTAATAATGAGATTATTCCGTTCGTTGAGAGAAAAGCTGTGATAGAGGGCAAGGATATTAAGATAAAGATATCAGACAACCCTAATGACCGTTCAATATTCGGTCTGTCCAGCGGAGGAATTGCTGCCTTTAATGCGGCGTGGTTTCATCCGGAACTCTTCCGCAGAGTCTTTAGCGGAGTTGGCACATTCGTCTCAATGAGAGGAGGTAATGACCTTCAGATGTTGGTCCGCAAGTGCGAGCCTAAACCTCTGAGAATCTTCCTGCAGGACGGAAGCAACGATGTCTGGAATGCAACATTCGGTCACTGGTATGAGGCCAATCAGATGCTCTCCACCGCACTTGATTTTGCAGGCTATGACACCAGGTATGACTGGAGTGACGGCGGCCATTCCGTTAAACGTGCTGCAGAAATTTTTGAAGATGTAATGATCTGGCTCTGGGCAGATTACCCCGCCCCTATCAAAGCCGGCATCACCAAAAACGATTTCCTAAACAAGTACATCTACAAGGATTCACTGCCTGTAAATGACCTCACTCTGACTGGTAAGCAAGCCTGGCAAAAGGCTCAGCAGAAGGATATTGTAAAGGCAGAGCCAAACATTTACAAGTTCAGAACATCCACCATCTACACCGCCTCCTACCCGGACAGTTCATTTGTTGTATTATCTGATTATCCATTCAGAAGCAACACCCCAAACGGCAACTATCTGTGGCAGGGAGTTGGAAAAAATATGCAGAGCGCAGAGTTTTTTCAACGCTTCTATTGGCTTCATTCATTTGATAATACGCCAATTATAAAGGGCCCTTTGGCATTTGATTCCAAGGGCAATCTCTTCTGCCTTACCAACCAGGGAATACAGGTATTTGACCAGAACGGAAGAGTAAGATTCATACTGGAAATACCGGATGAAGTTGAAGCAACGCTCAAGAATGAGAGAACCCTCCACACCCTCAGCCTCATCATTGAAGAGGACAAACTGATAATAACAGACGGCACTAACTTAACCTTCACCAGAGCCTTCAACATCTCCCCTGCCCTCCCCGGCCAAACCCCTAAGTCTCAAGGCCAAGGTTAACAGATATTCAATATGTAAACAATTTGTCTATTTTTGCGGGCTGAAAATCTGAATAAAATTTGTTTACAATGAGCAGGGCGTTGCTTACTATTTTGCTGTTGGTGGTTTCCAACACTTTTATGACGTTGGCCTGGTACGGTCAGTTGAAGTTTAAGACAAATACATTGCTTCCGAGTTGGGGATTGGCGGGTATTGTGCTGATCAGCTGGGGAATAGCATTTATTGAATACTGGTTTATGATACCGGCAAACAGGATTGGATTCAAGGAGTTGGGAGGCCCCTTCACGCTTGTGCAACTGAAGGTGATTCAGGAGGTTATATCAATTGCAGTGTTCGTAATCTTTGCGCTGATATTCTTCCGTACCCAGAGTTTTAACTATAACCACCTGATTGCTTTCTGTTTACTGATTGGGGCGGTTTATTTTGTATTCAGGTAGTCAATTGCTACATTTGTGCGCCGAGAGGTTTTTTTGTTTATTCTATTTTATCTGTTGATATATGGCATTTTATAATAACGTGATGATTGTGCGCCAGGAACTTCTGGCCAAACTTGTAGAGATGTGGAGCGAGGATAGGCTGGTCTCTGAGATAGACCGTCTGCCTATTAAGTTAAGTCCTAAGGGTAAGAATGTTATGGGACGCTGCTGCGTTCACAAAGAGAGGGCAATCTGGAGATACAAAAGCCTTCCTCTTATGGGCTTTGAGATGAGTGACGAGAAGGATGAACTCACCCCGCTATCCTGGTTTGCCAAGACCGCCCTGGAGAGAAACGATCCTCACAGCAAGGATCACCTGATGTGCGTTGTGGACGAGGCCTGCTCCTCTTGCGTAAAGACAAACTACGAAATCACAAACCTTTGCCGCGGATGTGTAGCCCGTATGTGCTATATGAACTGCCCTAAGGATGCCATACAGTTTAACAGTGAGGGTAAGGCGGAGATTAATCACGATCTGTGCATCAGTTGCGGAAAGTGCTACCAGAGTTGCCCTTATCACGCAATTGTTTATATACCTGTACCTTGTGAAGAGGTCTGCCCGGTTAAGGCCATAAGCAAAGACGAGAGCGGCGTGGAGCACATAGACAAATCCAAGTGCATCTACTGCGGTAAGTGCATAAACGCCTGCCCGTTCGGAGCCATCTTTGAGGTATCACAGATCTTTGACGTACTGCAGGGGCTTAAGAACGGAACTGAGATGGTGGCAATTGTGGCACCTGCAATCCTCTCCCAGTTTAAGGGAGTTCCTACAGAGAAAGTTTACGGAGCAATCAAATCCCTTGGATTCAAGGACGTTATAGAGGTAGCCCAGGGCGCTATGGAGACCACCTCAAGAGAGGCAGAGGAACTTATGGAGAGAATAAAGGAGGGAAAATCCTTTATGACAACCAGTTGCTGCCCTTCCTGGATAGAGTTGGTGCGCAAACACATACCTCAGATGGCCGAGCACGTCTCCACCACAGGCTCCCCTATGTTCTATACCGCCCTCATAGCCAAGAAGAAACACCCTAACGCAAAGGTTGTATTCATTGGACCTTGCCTTGCCAAGAAGAAGGAGGTTAGAGACAACCCTAACACAGATATTGCCCTCACCTTTGAGGAGATAGGAAGTGTCTTTGCAGGTCTTCACATAGACTTTGAAAAGGTGGAGTCATTTGTTCCTGAGGTTCAGTCTTACAAGGAGGCCCATGGCTTTGCCCAGAGCGGCGGAGTTATTGGAGCGGTGAAGTATATTTTGAAGGACGAGCAGGTTAATGCTACAGCCATTGCTAATCTGGATAAGAAAAACGTAGCCCTTCTGAGGGCATACGCCGCAACCGGAAAGGCCCCAACTCCTTTTGTGGAGGTAATGGCCTGCGAGGGTGGCTGCGCAACCGGCCCTTGTATCTACAATGACCCTTCTACTGCCCTCAAGAACCTCAGAGAGGCTCTTGCCAAGATGAAATAACAGTTCCCAAAAAGACCAAAACTATATCAGAGTTGACCCAACTTGAGGTTGGGCCGGGCCTCTTTTTGCATATTTTTTGAAAGAAAAGGGGCATTTTGTAAATTTGCGAGTTAGGCAATAGAGCCAAAGTTAGACATGAGCAAAGAAGTGAATAAGAGCGATTACAGCAAGGAAGACATCCAACACCTTGAATGGGCAGACCACTTGAGGAAAAGACCGGGAATGTATTTGGGAAAGCTCGGAGACGGCAGCGCACCTGATGACGGAATTTATGTTCTCTTTAAGGAGATTGTGGACAACGCCGTTGACGAGTTCAATATGGGATACGGAAAGGTGATAGATATAACGTTGGATGAGGAGAGCAAGGAGGTATCTGTGAGAGATTATGGAAGAGGTATTCCTTTGGAATCTCTGGTAATCTCTATGGGTGAGATAAATACCAGCGGAAAGTACGGCTCCGCAGCATACGGAAAATCCGTAGGTTTGAACGGTGTGGGAGCAAAGGCCGTAAATGCAACATCTACAAAGTTTTACGCACAGAGCTGGAGAGACGGAAAGAGCGTGTATGCATACTTTGAAGAGGGTAAACTTAAGAAGAGCGGTGAGTTGGAAAACACCCAGGAGAAGGACGGAACACTTATCCGTTACACTGCAGACCCTACCCTCTATGAGAATTACAGTTACAACCTGGAGTTCATAGACAGGATGCTGCACTACTACGCCTATCTGAACACCGGCCTTACAATCCATTTTAACAAGACCACATACCACTCCAAGAACGGATTGCTGGATCTGATAATGGACAACATGACAGAGCAGCCGCTCTACCCTCCAATCCACCTCAAAGGAGGTGATATAGAGGTAGTTATAACTCACGGAAACGAATCGGGAGAAAATATATGGTCATTTGTAAACGGCCAGAACACCTACCACGGCGGAACTCACCTGAGTGCCTTCAGAGAGATGGTGGCAAAGACCATAAAGGAGTTCTTTAAGAAAGATTATGATCCTAAGGATGTTAGAGAGTCTATAGTTGCGGCGGTGGCAATAAGAATTGGAGAGCCGGGCTTTGCAAATCAGACCAAGACCTTCCTAAACTCCACAAAGACAGATACTGACGAGAGAGGTGGCATTCCTATCCGTACATTCATAGGAAACTTCCTGGCATCAGAACTGGACAATTACCTTCACAAAAATCCTCTGGTGGCAGATGCAATGCAGAAGAAGATTATCTCTTCAGAGAAGGAGAGAAAGGAGATTGCATCTGTGCTAAAGAGCAAGAGGAGCAAGAAGGGAATGATTCATAATGAGAAACTTAGAGACTGCAAGATTCACTATACGGATAATGACCCTCTCTCAGAAGAGACCACAATCTTCATCACTGAGGGTAATTCCGCAAGCGGCACCGTTTCCAAGGCGCGCAACTCCGATACTCAGGCGGTCTTCTCACTTAGAGGTAAACCAAAGAACACCTACGGCAGCAGCAAGAAAGTTATCTATGACAATGATAACAAAGAGTTGAATCTGCTGCAGGCAGCCCTTGATATTGAGGAAGATATAGACAATCTGCGTTACAACAAGGTTGTGATTGCAACAGATGCGGATGTGGACGGAATGCACATTAGAATGCTGCTTCTGACCTTCTTCATTCAGTTCTTCCCGGAACTGATAAGAAGAGGCCACCTCTATATACTTCAGACTCCGCTCTTTAGAGTGAGAAAGAAGAGAAAGGACAACAGTTTTGACGTTCACTACTGCTACTCTGAGAATGAGAAACTCAAGGCCATAGATCAGATGGGAAGCCAGAGCGAGGTTACCCGTTTTAAAGGCTTGGGAGAGATATCTGACAAGGAGTTCAAGGAGTTTATCGGGGAGAATATCCGCCTGGATACCATAAGGTTAAACAAGGATGACTCCATTCACCAGATGTTGGAGTTCTATATGGGAAACAATACTCCGGACCGTCAGGATTTCATTATGCAGAACCTGAGAGAAGAGGTGGTTCTGGAGGAGAGAACGGCAGATGAAAGCGTAGCGTAAGATGGCAAAGAAGCACAGGATATCTAAACTGGTCTACAGGATGATGGGATGGAAGGCCACAGGTGCCGCACCAGATGAGGACAAGTGCATAATGCTGGGAGTTCCTCATACATCAGTTGTAGATTTTGTGATAGCCTGGTGCGGAATGGCCATTCTGGGAAGAACGCCTAACATTATGATTAAGAAGGAGTTCTTCTTCTGGCCGCTGGGATGGTTGCTTAGAAGAATGGGAGCCGTTCCGGTAGACAGAAGCCGCGGAGCCAACGTTGCCCTGCACAACATTGAGGCTCTGCAAAAGGCAGATAGAATGATTCTTGCAATAGCTCCGGAGGGAACACGCAAGAAGACAGACAAATGGAAAAAGGGATTTTTGGTTATAGCAAAAGCCTGCAACCTTCCAATATATCTGGGGGGCTGGGACTATAAAACCAAAGTATTGAATACAGGCGTAAGATTCTGGCCTTCAGATGATCCCAATGAAGACCTGAAACTTATCCAGGCACATTATGCTGCCCTTGGATACCACGGACGCCACAAAGATTGCTGGAGTTACGGCAATGTAACTCCAAAGTTGTTACCAAATGATTTTAACAAACCGGTTAAGGTTGATTAATTATGAAGAGGTTGATTACTGTAGCACTGGCTACTCTATTTTTCTGCAATGCGTTTGCACAGACCTATACTCTGAAGGAGTATGAGAATCTTGCCCTTGATAACAGCAAGAGCCTGAAGATAGCGCAGGAGAGGATAAACGCTGCGGAGAACCTTAAGAAAGCGGCTTTCACTCAGTTCCTTCCGAGTTTTCAGGCCGTAGGTTCATACACGTGGAATCAGAAGAATATCTCTCTGCTGAGCCAGGATGCTCTGCTTCCTGTGGGCAGCAAGATGGCAGACGGTTCATTCGGTTTTACGGCAGACCAAATCTCCAACAAGTGGACCGTAATTGAAGGACAGCCGGTTCCGCTGGATGCAGACGGCGTGCCGTTTGACCCAAAGAAAAATCCGGAAAAGATTCTCTGGAAACAATACGCATATCTTCCTAAGAGTGAGCTTACTTACGATGTGCATAACATCTTTGCCGCAGGTATAGGTTTTACTCAACCTATCTTTATGGGAGGTAAGGTGAGAGAGTTTTACAACATGGCAAAGAGCAGCGAGCAGATTGCAAAACTCCAGCAGGAGAATGAGCAGGAGGAGTTGATAATTTCTGTAGACCAGGCATACTGGACAACCGTTTCTCTCATTAACAAAAAGAAGTTGGCAGAGAAGTACACGGAACTTCTTTCAACTCTTGAGAAACACGTACAGGCTGCTGTAGATGAGGGAGTTGCTACCAAAGGAGATTTGCTCAACGTAAAGGTTAAACTCAATGAGGCAAACCTTGCACTCACCAGAGCAACCAACGGAGTTGCACTCTCCAAGATGGCGCTCTTCCGTGTTTGCGGTCTCCCTTTGGACGGAGATTATTCACTGGCAGACGAGGATATTCAACAGACAGATGCAAAGGAACTGGAAGCAGGTTATGACATTGCAAAAGCAATAGACAACCGTGTAGAAATAAGGCAGTTGGAGCAGCTGGAAAAGATTAGCCACAGCCAGGTTAACATTGCAAGAAGCCGCTTTATGCCAAATATAGTAGCCTCTGCAAACTACCTGGTAACCAACCCTAACTCATTCAACGGTTTTGAGAACAAGTTCAAAGGAATGTTCTCCGCCGGAGTTGCAGTTACAATTCCAATCTTCCATTTTGGAGACAGAATCTATTCTCTGCGCAACGCAAAGAGTGAGGAGAAGATTGTAGGCTATAGGATTGAGGAGACCAAAGAACTTATAAACCTGCAGGTTACGCAGGCCAACTTCAAAGTAAGAGAGGCCAACAAAAAGTTGGAAAGCGCACAAAGCAACATTGCTGCGGCAGATGAAAACCTGCGTCTTGCAGAACTCTCTTACAAGGAGGGGCTTATTACAGTGAGCGATCTTCTTGCCGCACAAACCGCCTGGATTAGCGCAAACTCAGAGAAGATAGATGCCGGAATTGAGGTAAGAATGTGTGAGCTGTACCTTAAGAAGGCAGTAGGAATCAGTAATTTAGAAAATAGATAAAAAACAGATACCATGAAAAAGTTAGAGCAATCAACAGTAAGTTTGCTTATAGGATTGGCAGCACTTCTTCTGCTGATAATTGTATTGGTTGTAATTGGAATCCTTACCTCAAAGAAACCCGGAAC
>JAFZIN010000008.1 GCA_017554305.1 Bacteroidales bacterium
GAATGACCTTATTATTCCGCTGGCCGTAATTGAGGAGTTGGACAAGTTCAAAAAGGGAGAGGGAACAATCAACTACAACGCCAGAGAGTTTGTGCGTAAGGCAGATGAGATTACGGAGCAGCGCCTCTATGATCCGGAGAAGGGATTCTCTCTGGGACCTGGAATGGGAACAATTAAGGTCTCTCTAAACAGGCCGTTCCCAAAGGATTACGCAGATTGCTTTACCACAGATACGCCGGATCACAGAATACTGGCAACAGCAATCTGGTACCGTGCAAAGTACCCGGACAGAGTTGTCTGCCTGGTAACAAAAGATGTTAACCTCCGTCTTAAGGCAAAGGCCCTGGGTATGTTCACTCAGGATTATTTGAATGACCATATTAAGGAGGAGAAATTTGTTCAGGATTATGACAGAGTAATTCCTATCTCCAAGGCTCCGCTCAGAGCAATCAACGCCCTACTCGCAGGAGATTCAATAGATTACAAGGAACTCAAACTCACGGAGAAACCTGCCTACAACCAGCTCTTCCGCATTACTACGGAGCACGTAGATGTAGATACCAGCGAGGGTGAAGACGCTTACCTCAATATGAACGGTGAGGACAGAGACCCTATCCGCAACTTTGTTATTCTGGCCCGCTTTGACAGCCGCACCTCACGTATTGTAAGAGTCTTGCCTACAACGCAATACGGCATCTCTCCAAGAAACGAGGAGCAGGTATTTGCAATGGAAGCGGTAATGAACAAAGATGTTGAACTTGTCTCACTCACAGGTACAGCGGGAACCGGTAAGACCCTTATTGCAGTTGCCGGTGCAATTGCGCAAGAGCGTGATTACGAGCAGATTCTGGTGGCAAGACCGGTAATCACACTGCAGAACGAGGAACTCGGATTCATTCCTGGCAGCGTGGAGGAGAAACTTGCTCCGTTCATGCAACCTCTCTATGACAACATTGCAGTCATTAAGAAAAACTTTGGCCTCTCATCAAAAGAGAACGTCAGAATTGAAGAGATGCTCCGCACCAAGAAGTTGGAGATTACTCCTCTGGCATACATCAGAGGACGCTCACTCTCAAAGACTTTCTTCATTATAGACGAGGCGCAGAACCTTACCCCTCATGAGGTTAAGACAATCATTACCCGTGCGGGAGAGGGAACCAAGATTGTATTTACCGGAGACGTTCAGCAGATAGACCAGCCTTACCTGGACAAGTACTCCAACGGCCTCACCCACATTGGTGACAAGCTCTATGGAGAGAAACTCTTTGAGCACGTCAACCTGGTTATGGGAGAACGCAGCCGCCTCTCAGAGCTCGCCGGCAAGAAGTTGTAGGCAAGCGGTATACAGCAGGCACGTCAAGTGCCCAAAGCTATCGCGGAGAAAAAGAAAGGATGACCAAACGGCCATCCTTTTTCTTTCATCAGCCTCCCGGAAAACGCCGGGCAGGCTCAAAATCAACAGATTACTCTGCCTTGATAGCTGCCTGAGCTGCTGCAAGACGAGCAATTGGAACTCTGAACGGTGAGCAGGAAACGTAGTTAACTCCAATTGAATGGAAGAACTCTACGGATGCAGGATCACCGCCATGCTCTCCGCAAACACCGCACTTCAGATTAGGGTTGGTTGTACGACCGCCCTTAACACCCATCTCAACAAGCTTACCTACAGAGTCTTTGTCTATGCTCTGGAATGGATCCGCAGCAATAATCTTCTTGTTGATGTAGTCCTGCATAAATGCTCCAACGTCATCTCTGGAGAAACCGAATGTCATCTGAGTAAGGTCATTGGTTCCGAATGAGAAGAACTGAGCGGTGCGGGCCATTCTGTCTGACATAATTGCAGCTCTAGGAATCTCTATCATAGTACCAAAGGTGTACTTAATCTCAACTCCCATCTTCTTGTATACCTCATCGTAAGCCTCTTCACAGATTGCTTTCTGGTTATTAAGCTCTCTGTAGGAGATAGTTACAGGAATCATAATCTCAGGCTTAGGGTTGAAGCCCTCAGAAATCAACTGAGCGGTAGCAGTGAAGATTGCTCTGAACTGCATCTTAGAAATCTCAGGATAAGAGATACCAAGACGTACTCCGCGGTGACCCATCATAGGGTTAACCTCGTGAAGCGCCTCACCTCTCTTCTCAACGTCCTTCATTGAGATGTTCAGCTCTTTTGCAAGCTCCTGTCTCTTCTCCTGGCTCTGAGGAACGAACTCATGCAAAGGTGGGTCCAACAGTCTGAATGTTACAGGCTTACCGTCCATAACCTTCATAGTAGCCCTTACAGACTCTGTAACGTATGGCTCCAACTCGTCAAGTGCCATTCTTCTCTCTGCAAATGTGTTGGAGAGAATCATCTTTCTCAGTTTAGAAAGCGGCTCCTCTGAGTTCTTTCCGTAGAACATGTGCTCAATACGGAACAGACCAATTCCCTCAGCACCAAAGTTGAGAGCAGTCTGAGCATCATCAGGGTTATCTGCGTTGGTTCTAACGCCAAGCTTTCTGTACTTGTCTACTATCTTCATGTACTCAACAAAGCTCTTGTTCTCAGAAGCGTTAACAGTTGGAACTGCCTGATCATAAACCAGTCCGCGGCTTCCGTTGAGTGAGAATACATCTCCTTCTTTGTATGCTTTGTCCCCGATAGTCATCGTCCTGGTGAGCATGTTGATATGAACTGCATCACAACCAACAATACAGCACTTACCCCAACCTCTTGCAACAAGCGCAGCGTGAGAAGTCATACCTCCTCTTGCAGTAAGCAGACCGTCTGCTGCTCTCATACCCTCAACATCCTCAGGGTTAGTCTCTTCTCTAACCAGAATCACTTTCTCCTTTCTTGCTGCTGCCTCAACTGCTGCCTCAGGAGTGAATACTATCTTACCTACAGATCCGCCAGGGCCTGCAGGAAGTCCCTGAGCTATAGGAGTAAACTTCTTCTCTGCTGTTGAATCCAATACAGGGTGAAGAATCTCATCCAACTGCTTAGGAGCAACTCTGAGCACTGCAGTCTTCTCATCTATAAGGCCTTCTGCTAGCATATCCATTGCCATGTTCAAAGCAGCAAGACCTGTTCTCTTACCAACACGGCACTGGAGCATCCAGAGTTTGCCGTCCTGGATAGTGAACTCAAGATCCTGCATATCATGGAAGTGCTTCTCAAGATTCTGCTGAATTGTATTGAGCTGATTATAAACGTCCGGCATAGCCTTCTCCAAAGAGAGGAGATTCTGGTTATGCTCGTTCTTAGTTGCATCATTAAGTGGGTTAGGAGTTCTGATACCGGCTACAACGTCCTCACCCTGAGCGTTAATAAGCCACTCACCGTAGAACTTGTTCTCACCGGTTGCAGGGTTACGTGAGAAAGCAACACCGGTTGCAGAGTTCTCACCCATGTTACCGAATACCATACTCTGAACAGAAACTGCTGTTCCCCAAGTATCCGGAATACCCTCTATCTTTCTGTAAGCAACTGCTCTCTTACCGTTCCATGATTTGAACACGGCTGCAATACCGCCCCAAAGCTGATCCATTGCGTTATCTGGGAACGGTTTGCCAAGCTCCTGCTTAACTCTAACTTTGAAATCCTCACAAAGAGACTTGAGGTCATCCTCAGTAAGATCTGTATCTGAAGCGTAACCCTTATCTTTCTTAACCTTTGCAAGCATTCTGTCCAACTGAACGCGGATTCCGTTACCATCCTCAGGCTCAATACCTTCTGCCTTCTCCATTACAACGTCTGAATACATCATAATAAGACGGCGATATGCATCGTATACAAAACGAGGATTCTTTGTTGCCTCAATAAGTCCAGGGATTGTCTCGGAGCAGAGACCAATATTAAGAACGGTCTCCATCATACCAGGCATAGAACTTCTGGCACCGCTACGGCAAGAAACCAAGAGAGGATTCTTTGGATCTCCAAACTTTCTTCCCATTATCTCCTCAGTAGCCTTAAGGGCTGCATTTACCTCTGCCTCAAGTCCTTCTGGGAACTTACATCCAAGATCGTAATACTCATTGCAAGTGTCTGTGGTGATAGTAAAACCAGCAGGAACAGGAATTCCCAACTTACACATCTCAGCCAGGTTGGCACCCTTGCCACCCAACTCATTTCTCATAGAGCCGTCACCATCGGCATTCACACCGCCAAAGCGGTAAACTCTTTTAACTTCTGCCATGTTATTTTGTAGTTAGTAATTAATAATCAAGCCAACGCCAACCGTCATGGCCGGCGAATCACAAAAATATAAAAAATTTCCCTAAAAATGCAAAAACATAAGGATTGCCCCGCAAAAAACATATAAAGCAAAGTAAAAGCGCCCAATTCATAACAAAAATTCAGCATAAAAAAATGAGCAGAAGAAATCTCCTGCTCACTAAACGTATGTAATCTAAAAGATTAAATCTTGTCGTAACCCTTAGTGAACTTTACCCAATAGTATTTCAATGGATTAGTATACTTCAAAAGCTTCCACGGGCGGCTGCTATGAGGCCTGTGAATAACCTTCAAACAGGTAAACAGATAGTTCTTAAATCCCTTATTTAAAGACTCGTGAGAGATAGTAACATCATACCAGTTCTTGGTCTCATCCAACTGACGGAAATCAAAAGCGGCAAGAAATGCCGGAGTCAAAAGAGAGCAGCAGAAACTGCAGTGTTTCTTACTCTCAAAAACGCCCTCCTTCATCTTTTTGGCATACAGATACGGGTAGTTGACTTCACCCTGGTCATCAACAGTAACGGCCGCTGCAATTCCGCAATCCGTACGCTCAGAGGCACCGTTAAATAACTCCTGTAGGGTATTCCTCTCCACCACCACGTCAGACTCCACAATCTCCAACCCGTAGTCAGAAGCAAGAGCCTCCTGCTGAGAGTGTTGCAAAACCAGCAGATAGTTTGGCGATGGATGGGTTGTCATAGATGAAAGGTTAATCAGTTCAAACCCCAACTCTTTGGATGCCTCCTCCAACTTAGCAGTATTCTCCGGCGTACTGAAGTCATTGTAAACCACATACTTAAACGGTACGTTTATCTCCGATTCCATTACAGCCTTTATAGTCTGCAAAGTAAGTTCAATGGAATCCTTAACCGGAGTTATAATCCTCAACCCTTTCATACAACTACTTCTTCTTTTCTACTTCCACATCATTCTTAAACTCAACGGATTTGGAGGATCCGTCCTTATAATACCAGACTGCAAAGCCCTCTCTTATTCCGTTCACATAGTTAGCAAGCAACTTCCTACCGTCTTTATAATAGAAGGTTCCCGGACCGTTTGCCTTGCTGTCTTTAAACTCTCCCTCATACTTATCTCCGTTAGCAAATTTTGCAACTCCATAACCGTTCTGATGTCCGTTTTTCCACTCTCCCTCGTAAACAGAACCATCACCATAATAAGCTGTGCCTTTGCCATCCGGCAGATCGTCCTTCCACTCTCCCACATACTTTTTACTATCTGGGAACCAGCAAGTTCCCTTACCGTTTCTCTTATCATTCTTCCACTCACCCTCATACTTTCCGCCATCACCATACTGGCACACTCCGTAGCCCTCTCTCACATCTCCCTTCCACTGACCATCATAGTGACCTCCGTCTATATAGTGAGCAACCCCCTTCCCCTCTCTGTTACCTTTAACATACTCGCCCTCATACACATAACCGTTTGTCTTAGTGTAAGTTCCCACGCCGTGCTTAAGATCGTTCTTATACTCTCCAACATATTTGTTTCCGTCACTGTAATAAGTGGTTCCAACACCGTCTCTCTTTCCGTCTTTCCACTCACCCTCATATCTTTCTCCGTCAGAAAACCTATACACTCCATATCCATTCCTCACATTATTAATCCATTCACCCTCAAAAACATCCCCATTGTGGTATTTGTAAATTCCCTTCCCTTGCTTAACATCAAACGCCCAATCTCCCTCATATACATCTCCGTTAGTATAGAAGAACTTACCCTTTCCGCAAATATAATGCTTACTCCACTCACCCTCATATCTGTTACCGTCTGCATAGTAATAAATCCCAAATCCATCTCTGAGTCCATCCTTAAACTCACCCTCAAATCTGTCTTTGTTTGCATAGTAGAAGACACCCTTACCGCTAACATAATCATCCTTCCACTCCCCCACATACTTACCTCCGTCTTCATAAATATAGGTACCCATACCGTTCTTCAAATTGTTCTTCCACTCACCGTCATACTGATTATCTTTCTTCCCCTCATAAAAAACGCCGTGGCCCTCTTTTAAAACAACACCGTCTACAATCTTAACCTGACCAACGTAAGTACCTGCCTCCTCGTGAATTATAGTATCCTTAGGAGTCTGAGCCAAAGCCACACAAGGCATAGCAGCAGAGAAAAACATAAAGATTGCAGCAAACAGAGCCAAAGAAAAACCTCCTTTGCTCAAACAGATTTTAGAAGAATAGTTATTCATATCAATTCAAAATATTCAATAAAACACCCTCAAAAGGGCTTGTAAAAGTACTAAAAATTGTTCAGGAATGATACAAAACCCTCAACATCAAAGAGCCCGTTCATATATGCCAGCGCCAGCCCGTAGTTTGTAACCGGCACCCCGCTCTCCACAAACGGCCTCAGCCTCTCCCTTAATACCCTGGATGTCACAACGCATCCGCCACACTGCACCACCAGCGCATATTCTTTGCTCTTCTCCGAATCACTCACAACTCCCTCAGCGCCAACCTTTTCTCCCGTTCCCTCTATCTTATCCACTCCGCTCACAAACTCAAACTCCAGCCTTTTGCCCGTAACTTTTTTCATCAGCGATGGAATCTTTACCCTACCTATATCCTCACAAGTTGCTCTGTGCGAGCATGATTCTAATATCAGCACTTTGTCTCCATCTTTTAAAGATGATATCTTTTTTACTCCCGATAGATACATCTCAAACGGCCCTTTCTGCCTTGCCAGCAATATACTGAAACTGCCAAGCGGAATGCCCGCAGGCACTACAGCAGCAACCTCCTTAAACGCCTGGCTGTCACATACTACCAGCTTATATCCGAACTCATTCTTTCCACCAGGGAACATCCCTTTCAATTCCGACGGCTGGCACACCGTAACAACACCGCGGTTATCCAGCACGCTTCTAATTCCCATTACCTCAGGCAGTATGAGCCTTCCCTCCGGAGCCTCTCCGTCTATAGGGCATACAAACAGCACTCTATCCCCCTCATTCACAATTCCATCCAGCAGCCCTTTGCCTCTTGCACCGGCAACGCCACTCTCCGTAGCCTTTCCGCTCTCAAATTTTGCATTGCCAAAACCCTCATTTTCAGATTCTTTCAGAGCATTAGCTATGAGACCCAACAAATCATCCACATTGCTGCACCCCGCCGTTCTTTTGCCGGCAACATCACTGCTCTCCCCCTCGCTTCCAACACCCTCAGTACCAGCAAACTCGCTTGGTGAAGTACATGAGAACCTCACAACTGGAGAGCCGCACTCCTCTGCAATCCCTGCCAACACATCATCGCTCAACGGCTCAATATCTTCCTGATTATGAACCAGTATAAACGGCACGCCCTTCTCCTTCAGCACCTCAATTAACCGCCTGTCATCCTCACTTAACCCGCCACCGGTAAAGACCACCAGCGCCAGGTCTGCATAGCCCGCAGCCTCAAGGCTCCTCTCCACCCTCTTTTCTCCCAACTCACCAACATCATCAATACCAGCAGTATCAATAACATTGCACGCCCCCACCCCGCTGATTTCCATCCTCTTACGCACCGGATCCGCCGTTGTTCCCGCCACATCAGAAACAATAGCCACCTGCTGCCCAACCAGCATATTAACCAAAGAACTCTTCCCCACATTCCTTCTCCCCACCACCACAATATTCTTAACTTCCATAA
>JAFZIN010000009.1 GCA_017554305.1 Bacteroidales bacterium
CTTTCTCTGAGAAATAACCTTACCAATCTCCATCACCTTAATCTCTTTTGCAATCTGCTTAACTGCCTTAAGATTCTTAGAAGGAACCTGGAGAATTACGCCCGGTCTTTCTGAGAAAAGGAACTCAGTCATAGGGAGTTGGATGCCCTCCAGAGCAATGCCGCCCTTTGTGGTTGCAAAGCACATTTCCAGAACTGATGTGATAAGACCGCCGGCGGAGACATCGTGTCCTGCAACTGCAAGATCATTTTCCACAACCTTCTGAACTGCCTCAAAGCACTTAGCAAAGTATTTAGGATCAGATACATCCGGAGCCTTGTCTCCAATCTGGCCAAGTACCTGAGCAAATGCGCTTCCGCCCAGTTCAGGAGCAGACTCGGTAAACGGTATGTAGAGAATAACTCCTCCCTTATCTGCTTTAAGGGTAGGGGAGAGTGTCTTATTTACATCCTTGGTAGGTGCTGCTGCAGAGATAATTACGGTACCAGGGGCAAGTACTTTTGTGCCATCGGGATAACTCTGAGTCATACTCATAGAGTCCTTGCCGGTAGGGATGTTTATTCCAAGTGCACAGGCAAAATCACTTGCCGCCTCAACTGCGTTGTAAAGACGAGCATCCTCGCCCTTATTTCTGGAAGGCCACATCCAGTTGGCACTGAGTGAAACGCCCTTAAGACCGCCCTTTACAGGAGTCCATACAATGTTTGTAAGAGCCTCAGCTATAGCCAGTCTGCTTCCTGCAGCGGAGTCAATGAGAGCCGCCACCGGAGCGTGGCCAATAGAGGTTGCAATACCCTCTTTGTTGTCATATCCAATTGCCGTAACCGCCAGGTTGTTGAGTGGAAGCTGAATCTCTCCGCAGCACTGCTGGAGTGCAATAAGTCCTGTAACTGAGCGGTCTACCTTGTTGGTGAGCCAGTCTTTGCAGGCCACGCTCTCCAGAGCAAGTACCTGTTTGAGATACTCTGTAAACTTTTCTGCACTGAACTTCAGCGGATTAAACTTATACGGAGCGGTAACGTCCTCCATAAATGTCTTTGGAGCGCTGCCAAACATATCGCTCATCTGAAGGTCAATAGCAGCCTTTCCGGAGGCCTCATCCTTAAGCGTAAAACGATGATCTGAAGTAACTTGCCCAATCTCATAGAACGGAGCTCTCTCCCTCTCTGCAATCCTCTTGAGCAGTGCCACATCCTTATCTTTAAGCGCCAGTCCCATTCTCTCCTGGCTCTCATTTCCTATAATCTCCTTAAGTGAAAGGGTAGGATCACCAACAGGTAACTTGCTTATATCTATCTTACCTCCAGTCTCTTCCACAAGTTCAGAGAGGCAGTTGAGGTGGCCTCCTGCTCCGTGGTCGTGAACAGATATGATAGGATTTTTGTCCATCTCTGCCAGACCTCTAATGGCGTTGTAGTCTCTCTTCTGCATCTCAGCGTTTGCTCTCTGAATTGCATTGAGTTCTATCTCGTTGCCGTACTGACCTGTGTTAACGGAACTTACAGCACCTCCGCCCATACCAATACGGTAGTTGTCTCCGCCAAGCAGCACAATCTTGTCTCCGCTCTCCGGAGTCTCCTTTGCAGCATCAACTTTCTTGGCGTAGCCAATTCCGCCGGCCAGCATAATCACTTTATCATATCCGAACTTTGGATTCTCTTTCTCCACACCCTTCTGTTTTTCAGCGTGTTCAAAGGTGAGGAGAGAACCGCAGATAATGGTCTGACCAAACTTGTTCCCAAAGTCACTTGCTCCGTTTGATGCTTTAGTCAGAATCTCTTCCGGGCTCTGATACAGCCATTTGCGAGGTTTGTCCTTCTGCCATGGCCTCTCAATTGGAGATGCGCTCTTTGCGTTAAACCTTGGATATGAGGTCATATAGACGGCTGTTCCCGCAATAGGGAAGCTGCCCTTACCACCCGCCATACGGTCTCTGATCTCTCCGCCCGTTCCGGTAGCCGCTCCGTTAAACGGCTCAACGGTAGTAGGGAAGTTGTGAGTCTCTGCCTTTAAGCTAATTACGGTCTCTCTCTCCTTGGTTTTAAAGAGTGACGGTTTATCTGCGCTGGCAGGGTAGAACATCTTAATCTTTGGCCCCTGAAGGAAGGCGCAGTTGTCTTTGTATGCACTTATAATAAGGTTTGGATTGAGGTTAGATGTCTTCTTAATCATCTTAAAGAGAGACATTTCCTTCTCCTTACCGTCAATGATAAAAGTACCGTTGAATATCTTGTGACGGCAGTGCTCGCTGTTCACCTGAGAGAAACCGAACACCTCGCTGTCTGTAAGCGGCCTGCCAATCTTCTTGCTCAGCCCCTCCAGATACTTAATCTCATCCTTGCTCAGAGCCAGACCCTCCTTGAGGTTGTACTTCTCAAAGTCCTTAATATAGACTATCTCATCCGGTTTCTTGTTTACCGTAAATATCTGCTGATCAAGCCCTTCATAGAGTCTCTGGAGCATCTTGTCATAAACGGCCACACTCTTGTTTCCCTCCTTTTTGTACTCGGTAGGGAAGTACTCCTCCATTCTCTCCACACCCTTAATGTTCATGTTCTGGGTAATCTCCACAGCCGTTGTGCTCCAAGGAGTTATCATCTCCCTTCTAGGCCCTGTGAACCGGCCTGCAACCGTCTCAGACTTCAACAGTTTTGCATTGCCCAACAGCCAGGACAACGCCGTTATATCATCTGCCTTCAGCTCCGTTGCACTCTTAACCGCAACCACGCTGCCGGCCTTAGATTTGAAGAATAAAATCATATTCCGTGTTTAAAATATATCGTGCGAATTTACTCATAAACTTTATTATTTTCTAACTTTGAAATGCGGTAGAAAGCGCTTTTTATCAACCACACGTTGTTGATAATTTTTTTGCCTCCCGATAGTTTATGCAATTGGCTGCAACCTGCTTTGCAACTGCTGCCTTTGCTTTTCTGCCGTGCGTATTTAAACTTTTTAAGATGAGTGATTTAGAGTATAATAAACTTCTCAATGAGATATTTGTGAAGTTCCCTTCATTTCAAGTTGTTGGGGATAGGGCAATTAAGCCCGGCCTGGAGAATATGCTGGAGATAGACAAGGCCCTGGGGAACCCATCCAAACGCTTTAAGACAGTGCACGTTGCAGGAACTAACGGCAAAGGCTCCACAAGCCATATAATTGCCTCTGCCCTAATGTCCCTGCCCGCCTCTTTTCTGCGCCCTGCCTCAGATTCAGCCGCTTCACCGGCATCTCACCCTGCCTCTGCAAATGCAAGCACCACAGAGAGTTCCTCAGGCGGACAACAGAACTCAGACAAACTGAAGGTTGGCCTGTACACTTCCCCGCATCTGGTGGATTTCCGTGAGCGCATAAAGGTTAACGGAGAAATGATTCCAAAAGAGTGGGTATATGACTTCCTTAAGAGAAACAATCCTCTGTTTGAAGATATAGGGGCCTCCTTCTTTGAGATAACAACCGCAATGGCCTTTACCTACTTTGCAGACTGTAAGGTAGATATAGCAGTAATGGAATGCGGTCTTGGCGGAAGGCTGGACTCCACCAACATCATAACCCCAATGCTCTCCGTCATAACCAACATAGGCTTTGATCACTGCCAGTATCTTGGTAACACCCTGGCGGAGATTGCCTCAGAGAAGGCCGGCATCATAAAGGCAGGCATTCCGGTGGTTATTGGCGAGGTTGGGGAGGAGAGCGTGGAAAGAGTATTTGTGGAGAAGGCAAACGCTTGCAGTACAGATATTTACTTTGCAGAGAACCTCAACCCTTACAACCCGTTTGCAGACGGAGTTTTCCGTTCTTTCTCCCGCAATCCAAAGATTCAGACAGAAGAGCAACTCAAATCTGTTCAGTCACTTGCAACCTCACTGCTTGCAAGTGTCTCTCTCTCCAGAATGGATCTAAAGGGGGACTGTCAGAAGAAAAACCTCAAAACCGTTTCAATGGCTCTTGCGGTTATTTGCCGCACACTCGTTGAAGAGAGCCATAATGAACTGAGTGAGAGGAATATATCAGATATGGTAAGTGCCATAGAGAATGCCGCACAACGTACCGGCCTAAGAGGAAGATGGGAAACTCTCTCCACCTCTCCTCTTATCATCTGCGATATAGGCCACAAC
>JAFZIN010000010.1 GCA_017554305.1 Bacteroidales bacterium
ATTTGAGTTAGATCTATATGGAGAACTTTAAGGAACGCCTGGCTGCGTTAAGGAGGTCTCTTTGACTATGACGGGAAAGTCCGTCAAATAGCTGAACAGGAGAAAGTTGCAGCCTCCCCGGGGTTTTGGGATAACGCAAGGGAGGCTGAGGCTTTTGTAAAAAAGCTATCGGGATTAAAATATTGGGTTAAACAATTGGATTCACTCTCAAGCGGTTGGGAAGACCTGCAGGTTCTTAAAGAGATGGAGGCTTCTGAAGAGGAGATTGCCGAGGCGGAGAGTGAGTTAGAGAAAAATCTGGAAGACATAGAGTTTAAGAGCATGCTCTCTCAGGAGGGAGACAACCTCGGTGCGCTGGTTAAGATAAACTCAGGCGCAGGCGGAACCGAGTCAAATGACTGGAGTTCAATGCTTATGAGAATGTACTCAAGGTGGGGTGAGAGAAATGGTTACAAGGTTACCGTTACAGATCTGCTGGAGGGAGATGAGGCGGGAATAAAGTCTGCAACTCTGCAGATAGAAGGAGATTACGCTTACGGTTATCTTAAGGCGGAGAACGGCGTACACCGTCTGGTTAGAATCTCTCCTTACAACGCTCAGGGGAAAAGGCAAACCACTTTCTCCTCTGTTTTTGTATATCCGCTTGTAGATGAGAGCATTGAGATTGTCATAAATCCGGCAGATCTGGAGTGGGACACCTTCCGCTCTTCCGGTGCAGGCGGGCAGAACGTGAACAAAGTTGAGACGGGTGTAAGAGTTAAGCATATCCCTACCGGTATTGTTGTGGAGAATACGGAGACCCGCTCTCAGTTGGATAACCGCCAGAACGCTTTAAGAATCCTTAAGTCTCACCTCTATGAACTTGAACTTCAGAAGAAAAGAGAGAAACAGGCGGAACTGGAGGGGCAGAAGAAGAGAATTGAGTGGGGAAGCCAGATCAGAAGTTACGTGCTCCATCCGTACAAGATGGTAAAAGACCTTAGGACAGGCTATGAAACCGCAGATACCCAGGGAGTTCTAGACGGAGATCTGAACGAGTTTATGAAGGCATTTTTGATGGGCGTAAAACGCGGAGATAAAGACGTTGATTTGGAATAAGTAAACAAACAATAAAGTTATGGCATACAAATATGAACCTATGTTTCAGCTTGGTGAAGACACCACTGAATACTACAAAATTCCCGGCTCAGAGAAACTGGTAAGTTCCGGTGAATTTGAAGGGAACAAAATTTTAAAGGTGAGCCCGGAAGCACTTACGCTGGTGGCTCAGCAGAGTTTCCACGATTGTCAGTTTATGCTGCGCCGCTCTCACAACGAGCAGGTGGCAAAGATTCTGGCAGACCCGGAAGCATCTGATAATGACAAATATGTAGCCCTGCAGTTTTTGCGTAATGCAGAAACTTCCGTAAAGGGCATTCTCCCGTTCTGCCAGGATACCGGCACCGCCATCATCCACGGAGAAAAGGGACAGAGAGTATGGACAAATTTTGAGGATGAAGAGGCTCTGAGCCGCGGCGTTTACAACACATATACTCAGGAGAATCTGCGTTACAGCCAGAACGCTCCGCTGAATATGTATGATGAGGTCAACACCAAGTGCAACCTGCCCGCACAGATTGATATTGAGGCTGTTCAGGGAGATGAGTACCGCTTTGTAATGGTAGCAAAAGGAGGAGGAAGTGCAAACAAGACCTACTTCTATCCTATGACTAAGGCCACTATACAGAATGAAGGCACACTGCTTCCATTCCTGGTTGAGAAGATGAAGACTCTGGGAACTGCAGCCTGCCCTCCATATCATATTGCCTTTGTAATTGGCGGTACATCTGCAGAGAAGAACCTGCTTACCGTAAAACTTGCAAGCATAAAGTTTTATGACAATCTTCCTACAACAGGAGATGAAACCGGCCGCGCATTCCGCGATATTGACCTGGAAGAGAAGCTTTTAAAAGAGGCTCAGAAGATTGGGCTGGGTGCCCAGTTCGGCGGCAAATATCTGGCGCATGACATACGTGTAGTGCGCCTGCCTCGTCACGGAGCAAGCTGCCCTATTGGTATGGGCGTAAGTTGCAGTGCAGACCGCAACATTAAGAGTAAAATAAATACAGACGGAGTATGGATTGAGAAGATGGATACCAACCCTTCAGAACTCATTCCTGAGGAGTACCGCCGTCCGGGAGAAGGCCCTAACGGCATTGAGATAGATTTGAACAATGGCATTGACGCTGTTAGAAAAGAGCTTACCAAATACAGCGTTGGCACCCGCGTAAACCTTAAGGGAACCATCATAGTTGCCCGTGATATTGCCCACGCAAAACTCAAGGCCCGCCTTGATGCCGGAGAAGATATGCCTGCTTACTTTAAGAATCATCCTATCCTCTACGCCGGCCCTGCAAAAACACCTGAGGGATACCCTTGCGGCTCAATGGGTCCTACTACCGCCAACCGTATGGATCCGTATGTAGATGAGTTCCAGAGCCATGGTGCTTCATTGGTAATGATTGCCAAAGGTAACCGTACTCAGCAGGTTACAGACGCCTGCCACAAACACGGCGGCTTCTACCTGGGTACAATAGGCGGCGTTGCTGCTGTACTCTCTCAGAGCTCTATTCGCAGCATAGAGTGCGTTGAGTATCCTGAACTTGGAATGGAAGCTATCTGGAAGATTGAGGTGGAGAACTTCCCTGCATTCATACTTGTAGATGACAAGGGTAATGACTTCTTTGCTAAGTTCAAGTAGAATGAAAAGAATATTCATATTGCTGATTCTGGCTGCTGCAACCTTCTCAGTTGCAGCGGCTCAGCAAGATGAGCCATATTATGACAGCCCTCAGAAAGAGAAGCTGCCGCTCTTTGGCCTCTTTAGAGAAACATACGCTGCAACAGGTTTCTCCCCTATGCATGATCTGAACAAACACACTGCAGATGTACGCATACAACTCTCTCTTGCACTGAGACTTTGGCGTATGAGTGATGATGTGGATCTGCTGGGAACCTATACTCAAAAGTGTATATGGAACGCCTACGACGTCTCCTCCCCTCTTTTGGAAACCTCTTATAATCCGGGAGTTGCAGTTGCCTGGTATCTGAACCCAAAGGTAGATATGATCTTTGAGTTCGGACACGAATCCAACGGAAAAATAGACAACGATTCCAGAAGCATAAACCTCTTTTCCGCTCAGGCAATCTATACACCGGAGAAGAATTTTCAGTTTGGTGCAAAGGCCTGGTACGGCTGGTGCGAGAGAACAGACGGACAGAAAAAGTTTATGCGTTACAGAGGAGTGATGCAGGGTTGGGCAACGGTTCGCACCTCAGATAACCGCCTGAGTTTCACCGCTTCCGTAAACCCTTCACACTGGTTCAGAAACTACAACTGGGAGTTCAGCGCATACTACAGACTCTCAAACAAGGGAAGTTTTCTGCCTTCTCTGTTTGTGCAGTACAGAATGGGATATGTTGAGACTCTCCTGGAATATTGGAGATATCAGTCATTTATCCGTGCAGGTTTTGCACTGGAACTTAAGCACCCTACCGGAATACACTAGTATTCAACCTTATCTGTCTTTTGATTCCAAAGCTGGAATGAATCCAGAGCCTCGTCTCTCAAAAGAGGGATGAGCGGAATAGAACGGTCATGCACCATCTTCTCCAGCTCCTGATAGATAAAGTCATCTGCAAAGTCTATATCTGCGGCATCTTTACGTGTGTTTCCGTAGTAAACTCTGCGTATGTGTGCCCAGTAAATTGCAGAGAGACACATAGGACAAGGCTCACAGGAGGTGTATAGAATACAACCCGTAAGATCAAATGTATTAAGGGCTTTGCAGGCCTTGCGTATTGCATTTACCTCTGCGTGAGCGGTAGGATCATTATCTATTGTTACGCTGTTGGAGGCACCGGCAACAACCTTTCCTTCCTTAACAATAACGGCACCGAATGGACCGCCTCCGTTCTTTACGCTCTCCGTAGCCAGGCGGATAGCCTCACGCATAAATTCTCTGTCTGCTTTTGTAATCTTCATATCTCAAAATTTACCCTACAAAATTACTTATTATTTTCATTTCTGAGCAACTCAATAAACGGCATCAGAACCTCGTTGGATGGCTCCGCATATCTCTCAGCCAGAGATATATGCTCACCCATTCCGCCAAGGATTTCAAACTTGAACTCCGCTCTCTTGTAATCTACAGGTGCAGGATTCTCTCCTCTTAAAAGCTCAGCGGCCTCCTCTGTCATTGCCTTGAGTTTCAGAAGCCACGGACGTAAATCCTCATAAAAGAGGCGGTCACTTTCACTCTCAGATTTCTCCAAAGCAAGAAGAGATGTGCAGGCTTTATTAACCGCATCAAGCTCTTCCAGCAATGCTCCAGGAGCAGGCTTTCCTCTCTTTACAGACTGCTTGTAACGCTCTGCTAAATAGCCGAATGCATCCTTGTCATAATATCTTAAGCAAGGAGCGGCACGGCGGAAATCTGCAGCCAGAGGACCCAGTACGGCATCTGTTGCAGCAATCCAGTTTTTATCGTTATTGAAATCTGAGTTGTTCCAGGTGTAGCAGGCCACTCCAAAGAGCGGAATCTTGGAGAGTTCTCCCTGCTGCATAGGGTTAATAATTACGGTGTTTGCCCCCTTCAGATTCTCCTCCAGACGGGAGAGGTTGAGAATATGAGTCTCATCTCTGAAGTTGGTGTACGTATCTGCAGTAAATATCTTGGTCATATCCTGGTCATTG
>JAFZIN010000011.1 GCA_017554305.1 Bacteroidales bacterium
AAGCGTCTTGCCGCTCTTAAAAACATTACGGATGATAACACGGACCTTAAAGAGGCGGTGGCATCAAGATACCTTTACGCAAGAGATGAGAAACTTAGAATGAGTTCCCGTCTGCACGTTGCCCGTTACGGTACCTCCTACCCTTTCAAGATCTTTACGGAGGATACCAAAGGCTATGTCTCTGAAGAGCTGATGGTTAAACTGCATAATGTGTTCGTCTACAGACAGAAGAACAATCTCTCTATTCCGAACCTTGTGCGCTGGTGTAACCTGTACCCTATAAATGAGGAACTTAGACTCTTTGCAGTGAATGAAATCAGACTCCTTCAGAGCAAGAAGGACTGCCCGGAACTTTTGGATTTGCTTAAAGAGAGTAAGGATGAGAAATTCTCTCTGGCCATAATCAGATGTTTGGGAGAACTCAGATACAGAAAGGCAGAGCCTGAACTTCTGCGCCGTTACAACTATGCTGCTGCGGCTGAGAGAGAGGTCATTGCAGAGGCTTTGGGTAACATTAAATCCGGCAACCCTGAGGTGATAGATTTCTATGTAAAGGACTTTAAGGAGAGTACCAGAGCGGCTACCAAAGTTAGGTTGCTAAGGAATCTGTACGATTACGGATCTGCAGGAAGGGCTGCGTATGAGTTACTTAAAAAAGAGGCTAAAGAAGATGACATCAGATTCTTTGACCACGTAGAGTGTGAATATATAGACAGTAGAAAATATGCATAACGCCATATCAACATTCTTTGATTACTTCATACTGTTCTATTCGGGCGGTATCATCTTGAGTTATCTCCTGATGATAAGGTTCTCATTTAAAAGACATAAGAAGCGTAAAATCTTCCACGATCCGGAATATACCATAGAAATTTTGAGAGACTCTCCTTACACTCCGGGTATCTCCATAGTTGCGCCGGCATATAACGAGGAGAAGACAATCATTACAAACGTTCAGTCTCTGCTTAATTTGGACTACCCGGATTATGAGGTGGTTATTGTGAACGACGGTTCAAAGGACAAAACCCTGGAACTGCTTATTGAGCACTTTGATCTTGTAAAGGTTCCGTACGCATACATTGAAAAGATTAAGACAAAACCGTTCAGGTGCGTTTATGCCACCAAGTCTGACAACCCTCTCTTCAAAAAGCTGAAAGTGGTTGATAAAGAGAACGGAGGTACAAAGGCAGACGCTTCAAACGCAGGTATCAATGTGGTAGCCAACAAATACTTTATATGTACGGATGTGGACTGCGTTATTGAGAAATTCGCACTTTACCGCTGTATCTGGCCTTTGATGCAGTCTCAGACAAGAGTAATTGCCGTGAGTGCCTCTATGCGTATGTTGAATGGTTGCATAGTGAAAGAGGGTCAGATGGAGAAGGTGCTTCCGCCACACTCCCTAATTCCTCTATTCCAGGATTTGGAGTATGCAAGATCCTATCTTATTGGTAAATCTGCATTTGCGGCAATCAACGGTATGATTAACGTATCAGGAGGATTCGGTCTGTTTGATACAGATGTTGCAATTAAGGCGGGAGGATATGACGGAGACTCCTTTGCGGAGGATATGGATATGATTGCCAGAATGATACGATATATGTGCGATAGCGGCGAGCCGTACAGAATTGTTCAGATTCCGGATATTTGCTGCTGGACAGAGGGACCTCCTACCCTAAAAGTCCTGGCCCGTCAGAGAATGAGATGGGGACGTGGTTTGTTCCAGTTCTTTACCATTCACAGAGATATGCTCTTTAAGAGAAGGTATCATACTTACGGTATGGTGTCTCTTCCGTATGTTATGATATTTGAGCTGGCAGCACCTGTTGTAGAGTTGTCCGGTTATCTGTTCATTCTCTACCTTATGCTGAGCGGAAGCCTTAACTGGGAGACTATGTTCCTTATCTTCTTCACGTTGTTTGCCTTTGCACAAGTGCTTACAATGCTGGTAATCAACTTTGATATGAAGTTTAAGGGTTCCTTTGAAAAGAAATCAAATTACCTCTGGTTTATTTTGGCTTCAACCCTGGAACCGTTTATATATCACCCGGTTATTGTCTATTTTGCTTTGAGGGGATATCTCAAACACATAACAGGTAAGAAGATGGTTTGGGGAGCAATGACAAGAAAGGGTGTAAAGACTTCACAATAGCAGATGATGAGTTATTTAAAAAGATATACCGTTACGGTTGTGTTAGTAGTTTTGGGAGCAGTAACGTTCTCCCTATCAAACTGTTATGCACAGCAGAACAACACAGAGAGGCAAAAGGAGACTTTGTTCAAATTCAAGACTCCGGGCCAGTATGCAGACCAGATTGAGCAACTCTTTGCCCAGCACAGATGGAACAGAGGAAAGGAAGTGCTGGATGATGCACTGGAGAAGTGGCCGCATGATCCTAACCTCCACTATCTTGCAGGTATCTTCTGGTGGAACGCAAAGAATCCGGATAAGGCCAGATTCCACCTTGTAAAGTGCGTCTCCATCAATTATAACCACGTAGATGCCAAGCAGATGCTTGTTAATGTGGAGGAGGCAACCGGAAACTACTCAAGTGCAATCTGTTACATTAACGAGTTACTGGAGGTTAACCCTTACTGGAAAGGACTGTGGGTAAGAAAGATAGACCTCTACAAAAAACTGGGAAACTACGAAGAAGCCAACATTCTGCTTAAAAGACTGAGGGAGATTTACCCTAATGACGCCCAACTCGTTGCCGGCCACTATGAACTTTTGGAGAGCGCTTATATTCAGGCAAAAAACAATAACGATTATGACGAGGAGGAGAGTGCACTTAAAGATATGGTGAAAATTAATCCCAGAGAGACGGATTACCAGCTTGCATACGCCAACATATTGATAGAGAGAGGTCAATTTGTAGAAGCCGTAGACGCACTCTTTGGTGCAATCAACTACAACCCCGGTAACGTAGATCTGAACAAAAAACTTTCAGACCTGCTTATGGTTATCGGTAACAATATGGGAGCCATCTCATTTCTTGCTGATCAGTTGAGAATCAATCCTTCACCGGAACTTCAGGCTCTCTATGACAGAATAGTTGAGGCTTCCGCTTATATAAGAAAGGATGCAGATTCCTACAATCTATATACAAGAGCATACAACAGATCTCACAATTCCGAGGCTTTGGATTACCTCTTAAGCGAGTCATTCAGAAGGAATTACTATGATGACTGCATCCATTACATAAGTGAGGCAAGAAAGAGAAGGAAAGATGCTCCTAACCTCTGGCTGATGGAGTATGAAGTTTATCTGAGAAGCAACCACCCTGATATGGCGGCCAAGACTTTGGAAATGGCTGAGGCTAAGTACCCTAAGGAGTATGATATAAACATTGCCGCAAACAGGGCAAGAATGAGAGAGGCTGCGGAGTATATGAACGAAGAGGCCTGGGGTAAGGCCATTCCAATACTTGAAAAGATTCACTCCTACTGTGTGGATGATGAGATGATGGCCAACACAGTACGAAGACTTGCAACCTGTTACATAAACAAGAACGAGTTTGAGAAGGCCCGTGAAATTCTTAAGGAGAAACTTCGTTATGAGCCGGAGTGGGTTGTTACTTCAGATTATGCAAACCTTCTTGCCAAAGAGGGACGCTTGGATGAGTCCTTAGACCTTATTTACAGGGAGTTTCTAAAGACTAAAGACACTACTGCAAGAAAGGCTCTTACAGCCGCTTACGAGGAGAGAGCAATCCCTTACATCAAATCTCTTATGCAGGAGGGCTCATCCCCTAAGGCACTCCGCGTATGTGACAATCTGCTCTCATTGGATCCCGATAATTACTGGGCTTTAAGGTATGCAATGCAGGCTTCCCCTACTCCGGAACTCTATATGGCAAAGGCATACAGCGTTTATCCTAATGACGTATACTTCCAGCAGAAAGAGGCTACAAGACTCTCTCTTGCAGGAGAAGACAACGCCGCACTCTCAATCTTAAGACCGCTTCTTAAGGATCATCCGGGAGATACCCTGTTAAAGGGCGCATACGCAGATGTATCTGAGCGTCTGGCATTTAAGCTTATGAAGCAGAGAGATTATGAGAGAGCAGCCATAGTTCTGGACTCTGCACTCAGACAAAATCCTACAAACGCTTCACTCAGATATGACCGCGGTCTTATCTATGAAAAACAGAAGATTTGGGATTCTGCATTCGTTTTCCAGAGCGCATACAGACCTGCTCTATTGGAGGAGAAGGCTTATCTGGAGCGTATGAATACCCTTATGAATAAGCGTTATAAGAACACCATAGAGGTTGGATATGATTGGCTGAGATTCTCAGACAGTGACGTAAAGAACGGTATTGCAGAGGCCGGTTATTCTAGGTCATGGAAGCAGAACACACTGGGTCTCAAGGTTTACTACACCGGAAGAGCCGGATTTGAGGCCAGCGAAGATAACAAACCGGAGAGCGGCGGAAGAGGATACCGCTTTGATGTGGATTACACCAGAGAGTTGGGAAGCCGCTGGACGGGTAACGCAATCCTCTCATACGGAACCAAATACTTCCCTAAGTTTGCAGCTAACATAGACCTCACCTACCATGCAACAGATAACTGGGATTTTGGAGGTGGTGCTCTATTCCGCAGTATGGCAGACACCTCCCAGATGTACGGAGTAAACCTTGCTGCAACCTGGCAAAGTGGTCATTTTATGGCAGGTACAAAACTTACGGGAGGTTCGTTCCACAGCAAATTATTCGGATCCGGCTTACTCAGAGGCCGTTACTATATATATGAAGAGGGTAAGACTTTCATTGAGGCTCAGTTCGGAGCGGGCAGTGCACCAGAACTTACCTTCAGTGACCTCTACTACGCTCCCGGCATTTACAACCACCTCAACTCGTTTGTATCTCTGGGTGCCAACTGGCTGATTGTTCCCGGATTATCCGTGAATGTTTCCGCATCGTGGAATACGCTGTACTACAATAAGGAAGATGTTTACTACAAGAATTTACTGATGTGTCATGTTCAATTTGTCATCTATTTCTAAACTTCTGTTAAGACTGGCCTGCTGCCTGCTTATTCTTGTCTCCTGTCACGGCAATCAAAATGCCAAGAAGGCGGAGAAGATTTATTATATCCACGCGGAAGACCCTAAGGATCAGCTATCTGTAAAGATGGCTTCTCATCTTAGCAGACATCTTCAGAGCAGGTGCAAAAGTAAACTTCTTACGGATGTGAAGACAGATGACTGCTATGAAGTAATTGTAAAGACCGGAGATTTTGGTTACGATTACAAGGTTGAACAGCGTGCAAAAAGTTGCAAAATGACCGCAAGAGATGAGAAGACAACTATCTGGCTCATCTATCAGTTTATGAAGAGAGAGGGAATAAATGATGAGGCAATAGAGGTAAAGGATCTTCCTCCGTGCATATTCCCTAAGGGAGACACAACTGCAACCTTCCCGTTTGAGTACAGAGATGTATATTCTCCTTCCAATCAGAACCCAGACATTACCACTTTATTGGCTCTCAATAACATAGAGAATGACTGGGGACTCTGGGGACACCAGATGAACAAGGTATTGGGCGGTAACGGAAAAAAGAATTACGGCTCTGCCAATATGGATCAGGAGCTCTTTGCACAGGTAAACGGTATTACCAAACAGAGTCAGTTCTGTTTCTCTTCAGAAAAACTCTATGAACTCACAGTCAAGTATATAAAAGATAAGTACGGAGACGGAGTAATCCATCCGGAGAGGTTTATGATAGCTCCTAATGACAATGGTTTAGTATGTACTTGCAGAAAATGTCAGAGCGCCGGAAATACATCTACCAATGCAACCCCAACGGTTATAAGATTTATAGAGAGGTTGGCGGCAGATTTTCCAAATCACACCTTCTTTACGGTAGGTTATGCCACAACAGCTCAGATTCCGGATCACAAACTGCCTGCTAACGTGGGAGTTATGCTTGCAGCAATGGATTACACCAGAGCATACCAGAACAGTGAGAGCCCTGCTGCACAAACCTTCTTCAACAAAATTGAGCAGTGGAAGAGTATTACAAACAAAATATATGTATGGGATTACATCTGCAACTTTGACGATTATCTAAGCCCGTTCCCTATCCTTATGGTTATGAAAGACAGACTCCAACAGTATGCAGAGAGAGGAGTTAA
>JAFZIN010000012.1 GCA_017554305.1 Bacteroidales bacterium
AACCGTGATACTCGGCACTGGCGGTGCATATTAAATATTCAGAAGTAATCTCTAGTATTTCTACTTGAGGTGTGTCATAATTTGTTTTCATATATATCGTGTTTTCTTGTTTGTCTTGTCAATGTGGTAATTTTAACCTTCCTTTTATTTGCCGAAAAATGAGGATGTTTTGATAAGATGAAAAGAAAAAAACCGCCCCGATTACTCGAGACGGCCTTAGGTATTGCGTGGTTATTGGTTTATGATTTAATTCAAATCGCGAACAAGGCGAACGGAGTGCCCATGATTGCGGTCTGACGTAGAAAGCGCGCCATAGCTAGGATCTACATAACTCTTAGAGATTTCCAAATGATAAGCTGTTGCTGTTCCATTAGATGATGAAGACCAATAGGCGCCCGCTGTGCCTGGCTGGAATACAGGCGTATTGCTTCCTGACCTATATCGGTAAGCACCGGCCATAGGTAAGAATACACAACCCTTGGCAGCAAGAGCTGTCCACTGGGAAGATGTGAATAGGGTAGCATTGGCGTCCCATGTAATAGTCCAAGAGGAGCCTAACTCTTTATTGATAATGCCCCACCTGGTTGCTTCATCATTTGCTATTGTTATACCATCAGGAAAAATAATCATACCATTTACGGCGGATACATCAGTGTTGATTCTGGCAAGAACGTAGCGTGCGTTACTTGTGCCGTTGACGGTGCTGCCACTAGGACGGCTTCCTATTAAATATACCCATTCAGCAGAGGTTGGTGTACGCCATGCGTACCCATCATTAATGGTGTTGCCCCAGTCTGACTTAAGCGATTCGCCTGAAACGTTTCCGTAGTCTGAATTATCATTTGACCAGCTGATACCGTGCATAGCTGCATTCCCCGTAGAACCCAAAACTCCAGACCAAGCGGTGTTGGAGGCTCCAACCCAGCCGAATTGATCTACTGTTCCAAAGCCGGAAAACTTAACAGTGCCATCGCCACTGACTCTTTCATTATGATAATACTTATCATCTGTTTTAACGCTGTTATCACCGTTATAGTTCCATGGGTTTGTTGCAAAGTGCCATGTCCAAGTAGCGCCACAATCAGAAGTAGAAGCCTGAAGATTGCTGGAGGCTATGGCAACTTTTTTAGTAGCGCTTACAGAGAATACAGGGAGTATAGCCGTAATTTTGCGTGAAGCCTTACGGCCTGGTATCCAATTAGCCGTTGATTTAATAGGACGGGTTGTATAAAGAATTCTGTTACCGCCGCTAGTTGCATCGTATGCAGAAATAGTGATATCGGTATATTCTCCGGTAGTAGCGACACCTGCAGGAACCGGAAGGTTGATTACCATAGCGTCGTGCCAAGTATGATTATCTGCCATGGTGACTGTAATGATATCATCATTTTCACTGGTAGCGCAGGTCTCAATACCAGTTGTTCCAGGCTCTACGCTGGTAAGCGTGAATTCTCCTTGAACTTTTTTGCCATTGAAATCAAACTCAAGGCGTTTGGCCATATAAGGAACATTCTGTACTGTGATTCGCAATAAAGCGCAGAGAGATTTGAAATTAAGGTCGCCGTTAGGTGCGTTGGTGGCAATCATTGGTACTGGCGATTTCTCGTCCTGTACTTCAGAGAGCGTGTAGCTGGCTGGGAGTGTTACAGTTAGGCCAGTTGATGTGTGATTGCTGGCACTGTTAGGGCGAATGTTTGTGCCGTCCCAAACAAGAGAAGCCGGGAACAGAGCGAAGTCTGTACGGTGAGCCTCTACCATATCACTGAAGGCAAATGTGGCGGCGTTTGTTCCGTCATAAGTGGCTTCCAATCCGTTGGAAATCTTGTAGCCATCTGTTGTGTATACTGCAACCTTATCTCCTGTATTCCAGGTGAATGCGGCAGAGGTGTTATCTACGCTGGCCTTGGAATCGTTATCCCCGTTCTTAGCCTTAATGAATGTTATTTTATCTGAGTTCTGCTCTTCAGAAATCTTATCCTCTTTGTTGCAGGCAGTAAGGCATAAAAGCCCGATTGTCAATATGATATAATATTTTTTCATTGTCAGTTGCTTTTAAAGGATTAATCATCTTCCTCCCACGGATCACGGTTTTCACCGCTGGAACAAATAATACCCTCGCTCTTTATCAGGAGGACTTCAACCTCCGGAGTCAGGTACGTTTCTTTGAGCTTTGTTTTCATATATTTATGTAAATCTTTTTACGAACTGTAATCCTATCTTTATTCTGGGGTGCAAATATCAACAATAATACCAGAAGAACAAAGTATTTGCGGGTCCGCCCGGGCTGTTTTAACTAAATCTTAAACGGTGGTTTTTTAGAGGAGCAAAAAGAAGGCTGCTCTGGGTGTTGCAGAGCGGTTGTTGGGGTGAGGGAAACTAAGAGCGGAGGAAAGAATGGACAAACTTTGCTTATTTGTCTATGGGAAACGGATTTGCTACCTTTGCAACGGTATGAGTACGTTTGATGAATATATCAAGCAGGGAGAAAAGGGGCCAAAGCAAAAAGCTGAGGCTTGGAAGACCGCTATTGGACTTCAGGAAGTTGATGGTCTTAAGCCATCCTCGTACCTTTTGGATACGGCTAGACGTCATATTGAGGGAGAGATTACTATAGAGGAAGTTAAGGGTTTAATTGACACGTATTACAAATCTAAAGAAGGGCGTTTGTCTTTAGAGGAAGAGAAGGCTGCTGAAGCTGATAAAGTATCTTCAAATATTACGGAACTGCTTCAAGAAGAGACGTTTTCATTTACCCCTTCTGAATTAATGAGAATTCATCGCAGATTATTTCACAATATTTACAAGTTTGCGGGAAAGTTTAGGACGTATAATATTTCTAAACAGGAGTGGGTATTGGACGGTGCCTCTGTCTTATATAATCCTTATGAAAACATAGGAGAAACTTTGGAATACGATTTTGCTCAGGAGCGGAAGTTTGATTATAAGACTTTGTCTACAGACGACTTCATCTCTCACATAGCCTCTTTCATTGCGGGTCTATGGCAGATACATCCATTTGAGGAGGGCAATACTCGCGCTACGGCAGTATTTCTAATTAAGTACTTACGTTCATTCGGGTATACTATAACTAACGATCTTTTTGACACCAATTCATGGTATTTCCGTAATGCTTTGGTTAGAGCAAACTACATCAATAGAGAGGTGGGGATAGTTCCGGAAATGTCTTTTTTGGAGAACTTTCTAAGAAATCTTGTGCTAGGAGAACATAACGATTTGAAGAATCGTTATTTGCATATAAACTATAAAAGACCGGTTGATTCTGTTTCAAAGTGCAAAAATTGCACTTTGAAATGCACTTTGGAAGAACAGGCCGTGCTTCGCTTCCTTAAGGAAAGCCCTAAGGCAACACAAAGAATGATGGCTGAGCACATAAATAAATCTGAAAGAACAATCAAATCTTTGACGGTTGGACTTGTTGAAAAGGGATGTCTGGCTCGCAGAAACGGAAAGCGTAACGGATGGTGGGAGGTTCTGATTTGATGAAAAGGATTCCTCATACGTTTGTGATTATTGGTGCGGTGTTGCTGCTGTGCGGGGTGATAACGTGGATTGTGCCGGCGGGGGAGTTTGACAGGCAGGTGGTTGCCGAGGGTGGCGGAACGGAGGTTATTGTGCCGGGGTCATATCACAGGGTGGAGAGTGCTCCGCAGACCTGGCAGATTCTTGGGAGTATTGTTGAGGGGTTCAAGAGACAGGCGGGGATTATTGTTTTCATTCTGATTATTGGAGGTGCATTTCAGATTCTTGCCAGTTCCCGGGCGATAGATTTTGGAATAAAGAAGTTCCTGGAGAGGGTGCACGCCAACAGGTTGGTGATAGTTGGCAGCATGCTGCTGTTCAGCCTGTTCGGTGCGGTCTTTGGGATGAGCGAGGAGACTATTGCGTTTGTGGTAATCTTTGTACCGCTTGCCATATCAATGGGTTATGACTCCATAACGGGTCTTCTGATGGTTTATGTTGCGGCACACATTGGGTTCAGCGGCGCAATTTTTAATCCGTTTACAATAGGTATAGCTCAGGGACTTAGCGGCGTTCCGCTCTTCTCAGGTTTTGAATACAGGATTGTGGTGTGGGTGATTTTGACAACGTTGATTATTGCCTTTACGCTGTGGTGGGCGGCACGCGTGAAGAAGAATCCTGCGCTCTCACCAACATTCGAGATAGACAGTTACTGGAGGGATAAGATGAATGAGGCGGCAGATGTTGATGCTGTGGATTCAGGTTCTGCTGAGGAGGGTGCTTCCGGCAAACGTAAAAACATTGGGGCGTGGTGTGCATTCATTATCAGCTCAATAGCGGCAGTGCTGTTTGCGGTGTTCTATCCGCGGATGAGCGTTTCTGTTGGCGGTGCAAGTGCGGAGTTTATTCTGCTGCCGTTTGTAGCGGGGGCGTACATTATTGTATCGTTCTTTGCGCTGCGCAAAAGCTACCTATATTATATCCTTGTGAATCTGGCCTTTACAATTATCTTCCTAATAGTTGGAGTGCTGGGTTACGGTTGGTACATTAAGGAGATAGCATCTCTCTTTCTGGCTATGGGAATCCTCTGCGGAATGAGTTGCGGTTTCAGAGCAAACGATATCTGCAAAGAGTTTCTATCGGGAGCTAGAGATATACTTTCCGCCGCACTGGTGGTGGGGCTTGCCGGAGGAATCATCGAGATACTGACAAGCGGTAAAGTGATGGATACCATACTGTTCGGCTTGGCGCAGAGTATGGAGGGGTGGGGCAAAGGCGGCACGGTTTCCGCCATGTACGGCGTGCAGACGGTCATCAACCTCTTCATCCCGTCAGGCACTGCAAAGGCCGCTCTCACCATGCCAATTATGGCGCCATTCTCAGACATCATTGGTCTCTCCCGCCAGGCTACAATTATGGCTTACCAGTTCGGCGATGGTTTTACCAACATGATAACTCCTACCTCTGCTGTTCTTATGGGTGCGTTGGGAGTTGCCAAGATTCCATACAATATCTGGCTCAAGTGGTGGTGGAAGTACCTGCTGCTCTTTATGTTAGTGGGCTTGCTGCTCCTCCTTCCAACGGTATACCTCTCCCTCTCCGGATTTTAAAGAGATCCACGGAGGGTGGGCGGTTATCTCCCGTTAGGTCTGTGGGGAGATAATGAGGGGCTCTCCTCAACCTACCGAGGATAACCGCCAGCCTCGTTGGAAATAATGGATTAATATTTTATTTCTCTAAATCGGTTTTGAAGGATTTCCATCTGTTCCATAAGAGTCTTAAAGTCTAAAGACGTTCCATAGATGAAGTTGGCCTTCATCTCCTCATAGTCTTTTTCAAAAAGAGGCATAAGTTCTTCTTTTGGAACTATTTGGATCTGAGACGGCAACTCTTTTTCATAGTCTACATAGCCTACGTGATAGAACTTTCTGCGATGTTTTACAATGTTGTAATATAGAGTTGGATTGTTCAGTGCAATATCCAAATATTTGGTATGCATAAGTTTCTCAAGGTCATAGAAATGGCGTGTCATTCTACGTGTACGAGGGTGATTTTTCTGATATTCTTCACAGAGAAGGAACGCTTTCTCCAATAACGTTCTTGCCGGACTTATGGTCCTGACTGTCTGAACCATGTCACCGTCTACATTTGGGTCATCTTCCATCTGTTCTATAAGTGAAGAAATTTGTCTCATCTCAAATGGTTCGGACATTGACAATACGCTGATTTCTATTTTGATAGATGGTGTGGAATATGCAGTCTGATTGCTGTAAAGAGAAGGGTATTTTATGTATAAAACAGAAGGATCTTTATCATGTATAACTTTTCTTTGTTTGCCATTATCCTTATTAAATTCTTCTTCAGTTTGAACGCTTAATACCAGACCGGTTTTCTTCATAACATCATTTAGTTCATCTTTGAATTCCCCAAACAGAAAGTCTTGTCCATGTTCTCTAAGTGCGTGAAGTTGAGTGTTGTTGGCACACTTTGCGCAGGATAGTTTTTTGACATTCAGGAAGAAATTGCGATCCAATGCTAAGTCTATATCTTCACTGAACCGGTTGATTATATTCCACCCTTTACTGAGACTGGTTCCGCCTTTAAATAGAAGATAATCTGCGATGCTGGTTTGAAACAGTGAATATAAAACAGCTGTAACCCACCAATCTTTCTCTATTGCAGATTCATCTATCTTAAGAACCTCCCTTACTCTCTGTATCTTAACCTTCCTCTCATCAAGAGATAAATCAAGCCACTTTCCCATCACTCACACCGTTTCTGTTTCTTTTAATCACTTGTCTCATCCATACGGGGGCGAGGAGCAGATCATGCTCAAACGTCTCATTTTCTGGCGTTTTATCAAACAGCATACGAATAGTTTCTTCATCTTCTTCACAGATATTTTTCTCTCCGATGCTGCGTAACGCCTGAACAAGAACCGGCATGAGTTCTCCTTTAAACGCAAAATTTTTAGGAGCTGCATGCTTAAGCATTACGGTGTGAGGACCAAGTTTTAAAACACGGCTAGAACCGGTTGTGAGATAACAACTTATCATTGGTACTTGGGTTGAAAAACCAAGTCTGTTTGCGGCTTCAAATCCGGAAGGAATAACTATAGCTTTATCTCTCTTAGATAGTTGTTTAACTATCTCATAGGCTGATGGATACAATGTGCCATACTTTGTCTTGCGGGCTTTTACATAGATGCCCTTTGCCAGACGAGAGATAATGCCCTCTTTTTCAAATTGAGGCAGTAACTTGGTGACGTATTCAACGTCATATTTAGGGAAGGAAGATACAAAGAATATCTCGCCAGTTTTTCCGCGGACGAGCCTATCTCTAATCTTCTTTATTACTGCTCCTTCCATGAATTGTTTATTAAAAATTTGGTCGGAATTATTATAATTATTTCCGACTACAAATATAGGCTTTTTCTTTGAAAAGACAAGCTCAAATCCCTGTGTTAATGTTAAACCTCCCATTTCTTTGTGTTTTTTTGAGGCAAAGAAAAGCGGAAAGGGAGTAGACTCCAAGCATTTGGGTATAATTGACCCGTTTTGGGGATACATTTTACTCTGTTGCAAATAATGGCCGATATGCCCGGTAAAGAATGTCGAGATGACAGACGATTGCGGGGGACAGAAGGTTACTGGGGTGAGTGCTCCTAGTCTTCCAGAATTGTGTAGAGGATGTGGAGGGTTGGATAGTTGGCGTGGAGCGGGCCGTTGATGCGGCCTATGAAGTAACGGCTTCTGTCCAACGAATAGGTGGTTGTGGAGGCTGAGGTGTAGTAACTTGTTGTTGTGCTGGAGTTTACGCCGCAGAACCACATAGCGTATTTCTTCCACTCTTTGAGTATCTCCGTCTTGTTTTTGTTCACCATCTTCTGTACCGTGCTGGAGATGTCTCCGGAGTAATGGCTTAAAGATCTGTTAATTGCACCCACTTCATTGCCGCTTGAGTTAACATCGTCCAGAGGGGTGTAGTAGATATAGCTGGATGTATCTTTCTGTCTGAAAGCAGGATAGAGATATTCAGGGAAGTAGGCGTTAAGGTCTGAAACGGTAGCATCAGAGGTAACGAACGGCAGGTAATAGGTTGCCTTTCCAATTATAATCTTGGATGGATCATATCCCATCTTTGCAATCCATCTGTCTATGGTATCCTTCAAAACTGCAGGGTCTACAAACGGCTTGAGTCCTCCAACTCCCTCTGCATAAACATACTCTTGCGGAGTGCTCTTTTCCAGAGGTTTAGAGCTGTAGGTGGAGAAGTTCTGAATGACACCGTCTGTTACAACCAGAACTATGGTTGTATCTTTTCTTGGGAGTCCGTCCTGCCAGGTTGGCTGGAAGTTGAAGGTAACGTACATTGAACCGCTGCTAAGGTCAAAGCCGTTAAGTCTTCCGCCGTTTATTCCCTCCTGCGGATTCTCTACGGTAAAGAGCAAACCCTTGAACTTCTTAATAAAGACTGTGTTGGAATCAAGTTCTGCCTGTGTGGCTCTGAGAATCTCACTTCCAAAGCTGTTTTTCAGGCGGATATGAAGAGAGTCTCTGCCGGTGTAAATTACTCCGCCGCTGTCTATTGGGGTGTGAATCCATTCACTCTCTTTAAGGTCTGAGTTGTATCTGTAGGTAGTGTCTACCACACGGGTCATTCTGTACACGTGAACATTCTGAGGCAGACCGTCCTGTGATGGGTCTGTTATGGTTTTAGAATCTATCGGGAGGGCAATATGAATACTCTTAATAACTCTGGAGGTTCCAAGATCAGACCCCTCATTATACGGTGCAAAGTTGGTTGCAAAGGAGAAGGTTGAGAGACCAAACTCCTTTGTTCTCAATGCTCCCAGATAGGCGTATGAGGAGTTGAGAGACTGAAGGCTGTCCATCATTCTGTTCTCCAGTGGGAGATGGAAAGTTACGGTTCTCAGTTTAAGCTGCTGATCATCCGGAATGTTGTTGGCACCCAGAGTTTTATCTACATTAATACAAGAAGTGGCTGAAAAACACGCAAATACAGCTAATAATATTGCAACTGCACGTAATTTGGAATGCATTACTCTTTCAAAAATTTTCCGTAAAACTTAATATATCTGCTAGTATAGGCTGCGGTGTTGCCCTCTGCAATGTCCGTGCACGTTAGTGTAGGAACCTTGGATTTTGCGGCAAAGTCCAGAACCTCTTTGCTGACTCCCTTGCTTGCCACAATCACACCGTCCGAATACTTCACCGCCAGTTTAGCAAGATTTATGCCAGTAGGGGTGTTCAGAAGATCTGCGTCTGCCGGTTTCATGCCGCCCAGGAGCGTTTTCTTTGCAAAGGAGGCGGAGAAGCGCTCCTTGGAAACGTCATCATACAGGGAGGTGACAACCTTGCAGTCTGTGAATATAGGATCTGATTTGAAGGTCCGTTTGATGTACATTGGAACAAGGTTGGCCAGCCATCCGTTGCAGTGAACTATGGTTGGTTGCCAACGAAGCTTTTTTACGGTCTCCAGGGTTCCGCGGGCAAAGAGAATGGCTCTCTCATCATTATCTGCAAAGAACTTGTCCTGCTCATCCCTAAAGAGGAACTTGCGCTTGAAATAGTCTTCATTTTCAATGAAATATACCTGCATTCTGGCCTGTGCAATGGATGCCACCTTTATGACCAGAGGGCGGTCCAGATCATTTACAACTATATTCATTCCGCTGAGGCGGATAACCTCATGGAGCTGGTTGCGCCTCTCGTTAATTAGACCGAACTTTGGCATAAAAGACCTTATCTCCATACCGGCCTCCTGAGCGGCTTGCGGCATATATCTGCCAACTACGGCCGTTGGGCTGGTTGGAACGTAAGGAATAATCTCCGAACTTATGTACAAAATTCTTACAGGCGCTTTCATCCGTAAAATAGTTTAGGCAAAGATAGTAAAAATTTTAATATTTCCTCCGTTTTTATATCTTTGGCGGCTGGATTATTATGGACAGGAAGGAAAAAAGGAGCCTCAGGCGTCGTTTTTTACGCACTTACATCTCATCTGTAATAAGCATCTCGCTGGTGCTTTTTCTGGTGGGGTTGTTTGCTTTATTGGCCGCAGGGGTAAGCCGCGTCTCAGCATATTTTAAGGAGAACGTGAAGATTTCCGTAATCCTCAACGAGAAAGTTGGAGAGGCGCAGGCTGAGCAGCTGGCCCTAAACATTGGAGCAATGCCTCAGGTGGCGGCGGCGGAACTAATTTCCCAGGAGAGGGGAACAGAAGAGATGAAGGAATTTTTGGGCGAGGATTTTCTGGATCTTTTTGAATCCAACCCTATTCCTGCCTCAATAGACCTCCAGCTTAAAGAGGCTTATTTTCATCCCGATAGTATAACTCACCTGAAAGGCATACTGCTGGAAGACCCAATGGTGGAGAAGGTAGACTATCAGGAGGGAATAATAACAACCATCAACAAAAACCTCCGTTTGGCGGGCCTGGCCTTTATCATTTTTGTTGCCCTGCTTGCCTTCATTTCCGTGGTGCTTATAAACAACACCGTAAGGCTCAACATTTACTCCCGCCGATTCTCCATCCGCACTATGCAGCTGGTTGGTGCAACACCCGGTTTCATTCAGCGTCCGTTTCTTTATAACGCTCTGATACAAGGTGCAATAAGCGCTTTGATTGCCATAGTTGCGTTGGCCTTTACCGTGCACTTTATTGTGCGGCAGTTTCCTCAGGCATCTGCTCTTGCAGGAGTTGAAACTCTCTGCTATGTGGGGGCGGGTGTGCTGGTTCTTGGTATCTTAATCTGTTTTATTTGTACATTTGCGGTTGTAAAAGAGATGACACAACTCTCTTACAACAAGCTATATTATTAAGTATGTCAGACAACAAAAATAATTTTGCACTCCCTAAGAGGAACGTGGGATGGATGATAGCGGGATTTGCCGTTATGGTTTTGGGTTATATCCTTATGGTAGGCGGCGGCAGTTCTGAGCCAAGCCAGTTTTCTCCTGAGATCTTCAGTTTCCGCAGGTTGGTTCTGGCACCTGTTGTGATAATAATAGGTGTTGTTGCTGTTACCGTTGCAATAATGAAGTGCAAAACAAAAGAGAAAGAAAAATAATTAAATATGAGTTGGTTACAGGGATTGATCTTAGGTCTTGTTCAGGGTTTGGCGGAGTTTCTGCCTATAAGCAGCAGCGGTCACCTTACCATAATGCAGGAACTTTTTGGAATAGGCGGAAGTGAGAACCTAGCATTTGATGTGGCTGTTCACGTTGCTACGGTTTTGAGTACGTTGGTAGTCTTCTTCAAACCAATTTCCAACCTTACTAAAGGTGCATTCACCAAGGGATTTAACAAGGAGAAGGATTATATTCTGAAGATTATAATCTCCATGATTCCTATTCTCATTGTGGGAATATTCTTCAAAGACTGGGTTGAGAGAATCTTTGATACAGAGCGAGTTGCGCGCCACACTGGAAACGGTTTGCTGGTTGTTGGAATTATGCTCATTGTAACGGCGGTTCTTCTTTTGGTGAGCGAGATTATCTCCGCCGTAAGAGATCTTAAGCACGGAAGTGATGCCGAGGCAAAAGAGCAGAAGATTGCAGACAGAATGACTGTTAACGAGAATATGAGCACTGCGGAGAAGCGTAAAATCTTCTCACTGCAGAATGGGATTAACTACTGGCAGTCTTTCTTAGTTGGTGTGGCTCAGTGCTTTGCGGTGCTGCCTGGTCTTTCCCGTTCCGGTTCCACAATAGCAACCGGTCTTATGGCAAAGGTTAAGAAAACCTCCATTGCTCAGTTTGCATTCCTTATGGTGATTGTTCCAATTTTGGGCGAGGCGTTCCTGGAAATCGTTAAAGGAATCAAGACCGGTGAGGGTGCGTTTGTCTTCTCACTCCCAGTGGTTTGCGGCTTTTTTGCTGCATTCATTTCCGGAATATTTGCCTGCACCGTAATGGTTAAACTGCTCAAGAAGTTCAACTTATACGGCTTTGCAGTTTACTGCTTCATTGCCGGAGTTCTTTGCATAGTACTTCCTTACGTAATTAAATAGTGGCGCTCTACTACTTCATAGCAGACTCGCATCTTGGGCTTGATTACAAGGATCCCAAAGAGAGGGAGAAAAAGTTTGCCTCCTTCTTAGAGTCTCTGCCTGAGGAGACTAAGGAGGTTTATCTGCTTGGAGATATCTTTGATTTCTGGTTTGAGTACAAGGATCTTTACCCTGCCGGTTTTGCAAGAACGCTGGGTGCAATTGCCTCATTGATAGACCGCGGCGTAAGGGTTCATTTCTTTAACGGCAACCACGATATTTGGACATACCGCCATCTGCAAAACGAGATTGGCGTAATAATGGAAAAGCAGCCGCTGGTTGTGGAGATTGAGGGGCAACGCTTCTGCCTGGGACACGGAGACGGCCTCTGGTATAACCCATTTACCTACAGAGTATTGCAGTGGTTCTTCAAGTGCCGCTTCAACCAGGTTTTCTGGGGTGGCATTATTCCTCCGCGATGGTTCTTTAAACTTGGCCACTCCTGGAGCAAGCACAACCGCCTCACCCGTTTTGAAAAGAAAGATGCAGCAGAGATGGAGCTGGATACTCAGAACATAAAGAGAGATTCTCTCAACTGGGCTGAGGAGTTCCAGAAACAGTTGGCTGCAAAGGGAGAGAAACCGGTAGACCACTTCATCTTTGGTCACTTCCATACTCCTTTCACTCAGGAGATTCCGGCGGGTGGAGATCTCTCCATCCTCGGCGATTGGATCCACAATCCAGACTACCTCCTCTTTGATGGCAAGGCCCTGAAACGCATCACTTTGTAAATGCTGTGCTTTCAGCACAGGGCACTAAAGTGCCTTATTAATAAGTGCCTACCTTTACTTCCAGCTATAAAAGGTTTGGAGATATTTCTTCCGTAAAAACCTTAGTCACCCGCGACTATAAGCGGGAGGGGCCCACAAGCGTAGCGCAGTGGGAGGGACGAGCGAAGCGAGGGTTTTGAGGAAGAGAATATCTTCCAAACCCTTATATGTCAGTAAGGATTGTATGTTCCCTTAGTTGGAAACAACGAAAAGTAGAAGGCATCAAATCCGCCCGCCTGGTAGAGCATAACGAGGTCTTCAACCGGTCTGTCTTCACCGAATTTATCGTAAGGTTTCTTGAGGTCGTTACCGAATATTCTTGCAATGGTTTGCCAGAAGCCGGCGGAGAGTCTGCCTCGGTACTCTCTTATGATATAGAATGACGGGCGTCCCATCTCTCTGTCTACCAGCTTCATAAGAAGACGGCCCTGGGAGATGGTCATATTGCGGAGAGGCTTTTCAAACTTTTTGAAGAGTCTTTTCTGATACTCGTTGAGGTACTGTTCCCTCTCCCTTTCGGAGAAATCATTGGTTGCAAGAACGCTGTCTGCCTCTCGGATTATTTCTCTGCCCTGAAGTGCGTACGGATAGACTACTTTAAAGTTATATACCAGGCGGCGGTAACGTCTCCAATCCTTTGACTGACGGCGTGTTCTCTTTATCTGGTCAAACTTAAAGATTGGCGGAAGTTCTGCCACAAAGACCGTATCTCCGTTAATGACCTGATAGCGCATAACGGTCCACTCCGCCTTGCCCATAACGTGCGCCTTCTCCCTGTCTAACTTTCTCTGAAAAGCCTCTCTCTCTTTAATTCTCTTCTCAATGGCCTCCTTGTCTTCCAAAATTCTATCCTTCTCTGTTTTAGATACTTGTATGGTGTCTCTTCCGTTGCTTTGGGCAAAAGATTTACCTCCGTTCTGGGCAAAAAGAGCGGAGGCGGCAAAAAGCAGTGCCGCTGATGTGACGGAAATGTATCGCGAGAAAAGTTTCACAACTCAAAGTTACAGCAAAAAGCGGGCAAAAGTGTTCCTGGTGTCCGTGAAAGGGGGACACCGGGAACGAAAAAGGGGTAAAAATGTTCCTGGTGTCCGGAAAACCGGGACACCGGGAACACTTGGGATAGGAATGGCGAGTCAAAAAATGTTATATTTGTAGTAAAGAAATAAATAATGGATAACTTCTTTCATTTTCAGGGTTTTACTCCATGGGTCTTCCTGGTAGATTTTGGAATGCTCTTTGGGCTGATGCTTTTGGGCAAACTCATTAGGGTTAAAGTTCCGCTTATTCAGAAACTCTTTATTCCGCCTAGTCTGCTTGCCGGACTTATGGGTTTGGCTCTGGGTCCCAACGGCTTGGGGTGGCTGCCGTTCTCTTCAAATCTATCTTCATACGCGGCGGTACTTATTGCGCTGGTATTCTCTACCCTGCCGTTCTCATCTCAGAAATCCTCTGTGAAAGAGGTGGTTAAGAGAGTGGGGCCTATGTGGGTTTACGCTCAGTTGGGAATGCTGCTGCAGTGGGGTGTGATGGGACTGCTTGGTATTTACCTCTTTAAGAGCATCTGGCCAAGTCTGAACAGTGCGTTTGGTGCAATGCTGCCTACCGGATTCTACGGCGGACACGGAACAGCGGCAGCCATAGGTACTGCTTTTGAACATGTGGAGGGAGCAATGAAGTGGGAAGATGCAATGACTCTGGGAATGACTACCGCAACGGTGGGTGTTGTGATGGCAATTGTGGTAGGACTTGTGATTATAAAGTGGGGAGCCAAACGTCATCAGACTCAGTTTATTGCAGACTTTAAAGAACTTCCTAACGAGCTAAGGACGGGCCTGCTTCCAAAGGAGAAGAGAGGGCCGCTCGCTGAGTGTACAACCTCTTCAATTTCTATTGAACATCTTACCTTCCACTTTGCAATTGTCTTCTTTGTTGCAATACTGGGATACATAATGAGCGTGGCTGTAAAGAACTGGTGCTCCGGACTTTCTGCGCCTTACAACGGACTGGAACTGCCGGTGTTCTCCTGTGCGTTCATTGCGGGCCTTATAATTAAGAAACTCTTTGACGTGGGAAAAGTTTCCAATTATGTATGTCCAAAAACAATTCAGAGAGAGGGAAGTTTCTTTACGGATCTGCTTGTTACATGCGGAGTTGCATCTATAAAGATAGGTGTGGTTGTTAAGTACTGGCTGCCGCTGCTGGTTCTGATTCTGGTGGGTGTTGTTGTGGTGTTCCTCATCACATTCTACTTTGGAAAGAAACTCTCCAACAACTACTGGTTTGAGAGGTCTATCTTTGCATGGGGCTGGTGGACAGGCACTATGGCAATGGGTATAGCGTTGGAGAGAATTGTGGATCCTGAGATGAAGAGCAAGACTATGGATGATTATGCGCTTGCATATCTTCCTATTGCGCCTATAGAAATAATTTTGATTACACTTGTACCAATCTCATTCTCAGCCGGGTGGGGCGGTCTGCTTATGTGGATTTGTTTGGCGTTGAGCGTTGCGCTTATACTGCTTGCCCGTGCCATGAAGTGGTGGAATAAGGGGAAATAAAGTAAATATCAGATAGTTATAAAGATGAAAAAAGGTTTTCTTTTTCTGTTGGCTTTTCTTTTTTGCCTCTCTGTGGGGTTCTCTCAGAATGCGCGCAATCTTACAGACGAGCAGTATGCGGCCCTTGCAGACAGCATTCACAAGGTTGTGATATCATTTGATACACACGTAGATACGCCGTCATATACATTGCATCCCGATGGTCATTTTACGGTGGCCAAGGGTCAGGTAAGTTTCTCTCTTATGGAGAAGGGCGGATTGGACGGCGCCTTCTTTGCCGTTTATCTTGACCAGGGACCGTGGCAGGATGAGCACTCACTGGATTCTGCTTACAACTGGTGCAAAGATGAACTTGTGGCCTGGAAGAAATATGTGACTGAGAAGTGTTCAGATGTTGCAGAGATTGCATACAGCGTTGAGGATGTACGCCGTATTAAAAAGGAGGGAAAGAGAATTGTGGTGCTCTGTATTGAGAACGGTTACCCGGTTAGAACGCTTTCAGATTTGGACGAGTTTCAGAAGATGGGTGTTCGCTACATAACACTCTCACACAATACGCCTAATCAGATATGTGACGGAAGCCGTTACCCCGGGCGTGCATACTGGCACGGCCTCTCTCCGTTTGGACGCCAGGTGGTGGAGCGTATGCAGCAGATAGGAATTATGGTAGATGTCTCCCACGTCTCTACGGAGTCTCTGATGGATGTGCTTAAGGTGGTGAAGGCGCCTGTGATTGCCTCCCACTCCGCCTGCAAGGCGCTCAAGCCGTCCCAGCTGAGAGACCTTACGGATGATGAAATCCGCGCCATTGCGGCTGTAGACGGTGTTATTCAGGTGGGTACCGGCCGTTTCTTCCTCTCTGACGATCTGCCTTCTCACAAGGTTGGGGTAAAGATTCTGGCAAACCACATAGACCATATAAAGAATATAGTGGGGGCCCGCTATGTTGGATTGGGGACAGATTTTGACGGTGGCGGCGGAGTTGTTGGACTTGATAACGCATCGCAGATGAAAAACCTCACTATAGAGCTTCTGAAGCGGGGTTGGACGGTAGAAGAGCTGAGGGGCTTCTGGGGAGGAAACCTGCTCAGGGTTTGGGAAAGGTGCCAAAAATACGCTTCAGAATTCCAAAACGGGAGGTAATAAAAATTTTGCAAATTCATAATTGATTGAAAATGGGGGTCTTGACCTCCATTTTTTTTGTGCCAAAATGATTGAAAATTTTTTCAAAAAAGTTTGCAGATTCAGATATTTGTTTTACCTTTGCGTCCCAACATTTCGGTTCCGTTACAGCCAAAGTGTTGAAAATTAACAAGATAAAGCGTAAAAAGCGATGTTACAACCAAAGAAAACCAAATTTAGAAGGATGCAGAAGGGCCGTATGAAAGGTAAGGCCCAGAGGGGAGCTCAGCTTGCTTTCGGTTCCTTCGGTATCAAGACTCTTGAGTCTTGTTGGATGACTGGCCAGCAGATTGAGGCTGCACGTCAGGCCGTTGTTCGTTATATGAAACGTGAGGGTTACGTATGGATCCGCATATTCCCTGATAAACCATTTACCAAGAAGCCTGCAGAGGTACGTATGGGTAAAGGTAAGGGTAATCCTGAGGGATTCGTAGCACCTGTAACGCCAGGTAGAATGCTCATAGAGGTGGACGGAGTTCCTGTTGAGGTAGCTAGAGAGGCCCTCAGACTCGGAGCACAGAAATTGCCCGTATCTACAAAGTTTGTAGTAAGAAGGGATTTTGTTAAACAATAAGAAGAAGTAAGATTATGGATATTAAAGAAATACGTGAAATGAGCGAGAAGGACCTCAGAGAGCGCATCCAGACTAACCGCGCTGCTTTGAACCAGATGCTTCTCAACCACGCTGTCTCTCCATTAGAGAACACTTCTCAAATTAAGAAGGCAAAGAAAGATATCACAAGAATGCTTACTGTCTTGAGTGAGATTGAGAATAAAAAACAGAGTAAATAATGGAAAGAAAGCTTAGGAAAACCAGAATAGGTGTTGTGGTCAGCAACAAGATGGACAAGAGCGCCGTTGTTGCCGTAAAGACTAAAGAGAAACACCCTATTTACGGCAAGTTCGTAAATAAAACCACAAAGTTTGTAGCGCATGATGAGAAGAACGAGTGTTCAGAGGGTGATACCGTAAAGATTATGGAGACCCGTCCTCTCAGTAAGACAAAGCGTTGGAGATTAGTTGAAATCGTTGAAAAAGTTAAATAAGCTATGATACAGCAGGAAACAAGATTAATGGTAGCCGATAACAGCGGTGCAAAGGAGGTCCTCTGCATCCGTGTTCTGGGTGGTACAAAGCGTCGTTATGCTGGTGTTGGAGATAAGATTGTTGTAGCAGTAAAGAGCGCCATCCCGGGAGCAGATGCCAAGAAAGGCTCTGTGTCTAAGGCAGTTGTAGTAAGAACTAAGAAAGAGATCCGCAGAGCGGACGGTTCTTATATCAGATTTGACGAGAACGCCTGCGTCCTTTTGGACAATCAGGGTGAGGTTAAGGGAACACGTATCTTTGGCCCGGTTGCCAGAGAGTTGCGTGATAATTATATGAAGATTGTTTCACTTGCCCCTGAGGTACTTTAATCATAGGAGGTATAGCAATGAATGTAAAATTACACGTTAAGAAAGGTGATATGGTCTTCGTAAATGCCGGTAATGAGAAAGGTAAGACCGGTAAGATCCTCAGTGTTGACCGTAAAAATATGCGCGCTATTGTTGAGGGACTCAACATGGTAAGCAAGCACACTAAGCCAAACGCTCAGAATCCACAGGGTGGTATTGTTAAGCAGGAGGCATCTATTCACATCTCTAACTTGCAGGTTGTAGATCCTGTTAAGGGTGGTCCTACAAGAATTGGACGCCGTCTGAATGACAAGGGCAAACTTGTACGTTACGCTAAAAAATCAGGGGAGGAAATCAAATAATGGCAAAGGAAGTAAAGAAAGAGCAGGCTGCTAAGCAGAATGCTAAACAGGCTAAGGATTCCAAGGGTTCAAAGAAGAGCTCAGGCGAGCAGGTAGTTCCTAAGGGATGGGTTCCAAACCTTCAGAAAGAGTACAAGGAGCGCATAATGGGAGAACTTCAGAAGCAGTTCAACTTCAAGTCTGCAATGCAGATTCCAAGACTTGTTAAGATTACTATCAATCAGGGAGTTGGAATAGCATCACAGGATAAGAAACTTGTAGAGAACGCAGCTGAGGAGTTGGCTCTCATCACAGGTCAGAAGGCAGTTCTTACCTATTCAAGAAAGGATATTGCTTCCTTCAAACTTAGAAGAGGAATGCCTATTGGTTGTAAGGTAACTCTCCGCCGTGCAAAGATGTACGAGTTTATGGAGAGACTCGTTAAGGTTTCACTTCCACGAATCAGAGATTTCAAAGGCGTGGAGGAGAAGTTTGACGGAAAGGGAAACTATACACTTGGACTTAAAGAGCAGATCATATTCCCGGAGATTGATATTGATAAGGTATCAAAGGTTCTTGGAATGGAGATCACATTCGTAACAAGCACAACAAAAGACGAGGAGGCAAGAGCACTCCTGGCTGCATTTGGAGTTCCTTTCAAGAAGAAATAATAGAAAACAGATAGTATATGGCAAAAGAATCAATGAAAGCGCGTGAAGTAAAGCGCGCCAAGCTATGCGCCAAATATGCTGAGAAACGCAAACAACTGAAGGCTGAGGGTAACTATGCAGCTCTGGATAAGCTTCCTAAGAACGCTTCTCCTGTAAGACTTCACAACCGCTGCTCTCTTACCGGAAGACCAAAGGGATATATGCGCGTCTTTGGCATAAGCAGAATTCAGTTCAGAGAGATGGCCAGCAAAGGTCTTATCCCTGGAGTACGCAAAGCTAGCTGGTAACAGCAAAGTGGATATCGATTATTTATTAAAAACTTAAAAACAATGACTGATCCAATTTCAGACTTTTTGACAAGAATCAGGAACGCCTACAGAGCAAACCATAAGGTTGTTGAGATTCCTGCCTCCAAAATGAAACAGGAGCTTACAAGAGTTCTCTTTGAGAAGGGTTACATCTTAAGCTACAAAGTTGTGGAGGGAAAACCAGTAGGAACAATTAAGATAGCACTCAAGTACCACCCAGAGACTCACACTCCTGCTATTAAGAAGATTGTGAGAGTCAGCCGTCCGGGTCTTCGTCAGTACAGAGGAGTGGAGAAGATGCCTAGAGTTCTCAACGGACTTGGAATAGCAATCCTTTCTACTTCAAAGGGTATTATCACAGATAAGGAAGCTCGTCTGCAGAATGTTGGAGGCGAAGTGCTTTGCTACGTTTACTAATAGAATAACATTTTAATTATGTCAAGAATAGGAAAATTACCTGTAAGCCTTCCACAAGGAGTTACAATCTCCGTAGACAAGGAGAATGTGGTTAAGGTTAAAGGCCCTAAGGGAGAGCTCTCACAGAAGGTTGATCCGGATATTGAGGTCTCCGTAGAGGGAGGCGTGGTAACTGTAAAAAGACCTACAGACCAGCCGCGCCACAGATCTATGCACGGACTTTATCGTGCTTTGATACACAATATGGTTGTTGGAGTATCTGAGGGTTACCAGACAAAGCAGGAGCTTGTTGGTGTTGGTTACCGCGTTGAGGCAGCCGGACAGCTTCTTAAGTTCTCTCTGGGTTTCTCTCATGATATTTATCTCCAGCTCCCTAACGAGGTTACCGCAGAGGTTCCTCAGGTTAAGAAGGGTGCTAACCCAATTTTGATTCTCAAAAGTTCAGACAAGCAGCTTCTGGGTATGGTAGCAGCCAAGATACGTTCATTCCGTAAGCCTGAGCCTTACAAGGGTAAGGGTATTAAGTTTGAGGGTGAAGTTATCCGCAGAAAGGCTGGTAAGACCGCTGCAGCTAAATAATTAGGAGGATAAGATATGAATAAAATAGAAAGAAGACAGAGAATTCGTTATCGTATCCGCAAGGTTGTTAGCGGTACGGCCGAAAGACCAAGAATGAGCATTTTCAGATCCAACAAGCAGATATACGTTCAGTTTATAGATGACGTTAACGGCGTTACTTTGGCTGCCGTTTCCTCTATGGATAAGGCTGTTGCACCTCAGACAGAGGGCAAGACCAAGATAGAGGTTGCTGCTCTTGTAGGTGAGGCTGCCGCAAAGGTTGCTGCTGAAAAGGGTATCAAAGAGGTTGCCTTTGACAGAGGAGGTTACCTGTATCACGGAAGAGTTAAAAGTTTGGCAGATGCCGCACGTAAAGGCGGTCTTAAATTCTAATGACTATGGCAGAAAATAATAAGAACAAAGAGGTAAGAACTACAGACCTGGAACTTAAAGACAGGTTGGTGGCAGTTAGAAGAGTTACCAAAGTTACCAAAGGAGGTCGTCACTTCAGCTTTGCTGCTATAGTAGTAGTTGGAGATGAGAAGAGCGTTGTAGGTTACGGACTTGGCAAGGCCAACGAGGTTACCACCGCAATCTCCAAAGGCATTGAGGATGCAAAGAAGAACCTTGTAAAGGTTCCTGTATACAAGAACACAATTCCACACGAGCAGACTGCTAAATTCGGTGGTGCTGAGGTATTTATGAAGCCTGCAGCTCCTGGTACCGGAGTAAAGGCAGGAGGTGCTATGCGTGCAGTGTTTGAGTCTGTAGGCATTCACGATGTGCTTGCAAAATCAAAGGGTTCGTCTAACCCTCACAACCTTGTAAAGGCTACTATTGCTGCTCTCGCACAGATGAGAGACGCTTACACCGTTGCAGGTTTGAGAGGCGTGCCTATGAAGAATGTATTTAACGGTTAAGGAGGAGTGAGAAATGGCAAAAGTTAAAGTCACACAGGTAAAAGGAAAAAGTGGTGCGACAAAGAGACAGATTGCAACACTCGAGGCCTTAGGAATCAAGAAGATTCACCACAGCGTAGAAGTTGAACTGACTTCAGTTACAAAGGGTATGATTGAGAAGGTTCGTCACCTTGTAACAGTAGAAGAAATTTAAGGAGGAATAGAGAATGAAACTTAATACATTAAAACCAGCAAAGGGTTCTTTGGGAAAGCAAAAGAGAATCGGTCGCGGTGAGGGTTCCGGACACGGTGGAACTGCAACACGCGGTATGAACGGTGCTAAGCAGCGCAGCGGTTATTCTGCAAAGCTTGGTTTCCAGGGCGGTCAGATGCCTATCCAGAGACAGTTGCCTAAGTTTGGCTTCAACAACCCTAACAAAGTTGAATATAAAGTTATCAACCTCTCTTCACTTCAGGCTCTTAGCGAGAAACTCAAAGTTGAGGAAATCAGCAGAGAGACTCTGATTGAGAACGGTCTCGTTTCTAAGAAGGATCTTGTAAAGATTCTTGGAAACGGTGAACTTAAGGCAAAACTTAACGTTTCTGCCAACGCTTTCTCAAAATCAGCCATTGCTAAAATAGAAGCATTGAACGGTACTGCAACAGTAATCAAGTAACAAAAATGAAGAAGTTTATTGAAACTATAAGGAACATCTTCAAGATTGAGGATCTTAAAAACAGAATCATTTACACTCTGCTTTTGATTCTCGTGTATCGTCTTGGGAGCTTTGTAGTTATGCCGGGTATCAACCCTCACCTGATTGCAGATTCAAATCTGACTGCACAGACATCTGAGGGTCTCCTTGGTTTGCTCAACATGTTCTCAGGAGGTGCGTTTGGAAATGCTTCCATATTTGCACTCGGTGTAATGCCTTACATCTCTGCATCTATCGTCCTTCAGCTTTTGGGTATTATGATCCCATATTTCCAGAAGCTTCAGAAGGAGGGTGAGAGCGGAAGAAGGAAAATGAACCAGTGGACTCGTTATCTGACCATTTTAATTCTTGCAGTACAGGGTCCTGCATATCTTACCAACCTTCACGCACAGCTTCCGCAGGAGGCGTTCCTTATTAAGGGCTTCTCCTTCAACCTGTTTGCAACCTTGGTTCTTATAGGCGGAACTATGTTCATCATGTGGTTGGGCGAGAGAATTACAGACCGCGGTATAGGTAACGGTATCTCACTTATCATCATGATTGGTATCGTAGCAAGATTGCCTCACGCTCTTCTTGCTGAGATTGGTACAAGAACCAGTGGTGGTGTAGGTGGTCCTCTTATGCTTATAGTTGAGTTCATACTTCTCTTTGTAATCTTTGCACTTACTATTGCTCTCGTACAGGGAACCCGCAAGATTCCGGTACAGTATGCAAAGAGAATTGTGGGCAACAAGCAGTACGGTGGCGTTAGACAGTATATCCCATTGAAGATCAATGCTGCCAACGTTATGCCTATCATCTTTGCTCAGGCACTGATGATGTTCCCTCTGCTTTTCTCTCACTTTGACGCAACCAGAGGATTCGCTGCAACATTCTCAAACATAAAGGGTTTCTGGTATAACGCAGTATTCGCATTCCTTATCATCATCTTCACATACTTCTATACAACCGTCATTATCAATCCAACACAGATGGCGGAGGAGATGAAGAAGAACGGTGGATTTATTCCTGGCGTTAAGCCTGGTAAGGCAACTGCAGAATACATAGATTCCGTAATGAGTAGAATTACTCTTCCGGGTTCCATCTTCCTTGCAATTGTGGGTATTCTTCCTGCACTGGCAATGATTGTGGGTGTAAACAACCAGTTTGCACAGTTCTACGGAGGTACTTCACTGCTTATTATGGTGGGTGTTGTATTGGATACGCTGCAGCAGATTGAGAGCCACTTGCTGATGAGACATTATGACGGACTTACAAAAACCGGAAGGTTGAAAGGACGCTAAAATAGAGTTTTCAGAGTTCGTTAGTTGATATAAGATGGTACACTACAAGACATTGGAAGAAATAGAGATTCTCAGAGAGAATGCTATCCTTGTCTCTAAAACCCTGGCGGAGGTAGGCAAGCATATTGCTCCCGGTGTAACAACCAGGCAGCTGGATAAGATTGCCGAGACCTTCATCCGCGATAATGGCGCGGTACCGGGTTTCCTTGGGTACGGCGGTTTTCCCGCAACGCTCTGCCTCTCTGTAAATGAGGTGGTTGTGCACGGGATTCCGGATGATACCGTGCTCAAGGAGGGTGATATCGTCTCAGTAGATTGCGGCACCGTCTATAAAGGCTTTTACGGAGATTCCGCCTACACTTTTCCTGTAGGAGAGGTGGACAAAGAGACTGCTTTTCTTCTCAAGACTACGGAAGAGAGTTTGTATCTGGGTGCGGCTCAGGCAATTGACGGCAACAGAATTGGTGATATAGGTCACGCTGTTCAGTCATATTGTGAAGAGAGAGGATTCTCTGTTGTAAGGGAACTGGTAGGCCACGGACTCGGCAGAGATATGCACGAGGATCCTATGGTTCCAAACTACGGAAAGCCGGGAAGCGGTAAGAAGCTCAGGGAAGGAATGGTAATATGCATTGAGCCAATGATTAACGCAGGCAAGAAAGATGTGTATGAGAGAAAGAACGGCTGGAGCGTTGCTACCGTAGACGGCAAAAAATCTGCTCACTTTGAGTTTACCGTTGCTGTAAAGAAGGGTAAACCGGAGATATTGACAACATTTGATTACATTAAAAATCTAAAGGCAAACTGATATGGCAAAACAGGAAGCAATTGAAAGAGACGGCGTAATACTTGAGGCTTTGTCCAATGCAATGTTCAAGGTTGAACTGGACAACGGTCCGGTGATTATTGCGCATATTTCAGGCAAGATGCGTATGCACTATATTAAGATTCTTCCGGGAGATAGGGTTAAGGTGGAGATGTCTCCGTATGACCTTACAAAGGGAAGGATATCCTTCAGATATAAGTAATGTAATTGGCTCGTAAAGAATAAATTATAAAAACAAAATACTATGAAAGTCAAAGCTTCAGTAAAAAAGCGCAGCGATGATTGCAAGATTGTAAGACGCAAGGGACGCGTTTACATTATCTGCAAGAAGAACCCTAAGTTCAAGATGCGTCAGGGTTAATAAACCTTGCTAACGGATTGTTAAACAGAAAAAATTTCTAATCAAGTAAACAATAGAATATGGCACGTATAGCCGGTGTAGATTTACCAAAAAACAAAAGGGGAGAGATAGGTTTGACCTATATCTTCGGAATTGGTCGTAATTCTGCCAAAAAGATCCTTGAGAAGAATAACATTGATGTTAATATCAAGGTACAAGATTGGACAGATGACCAAATTGCTGCAATAAGAAAGACGATTGCAGAGGAGTATAAGATTGAGGGCGAGCTTCGTACCGCAACTCAGTTGAACATCAAACGTCTTATGGATATCGGATGTTACAGAGGTATCCGTCATAGACTAGGTCTGCCTGTAAGAGGGCAAAGTACTAAGAATAACGCCCGTACAAGAAAGGGTAAGAAGAAGACCGTTGCTAACAAGAAGAAGGCAACTAAATAAAGGCAGTTAGTTATGGCAAAGAAAGTAGCTTCAAACAGAAAGAGAGTTGTAAAGGTAGATGCAGTGGGTCAGGCTCACATCTCATCTACATTCAACAACGTTATAGTAACTCTGACCAATATGAAGGGTCAGGTTATCAGCTGGTCCTCAGCCGGTAAGATGGGCTTCAGAGGATCAAAGAAGAACACTCCTTACGCAGCTCAGGTTGCTGCTGAAGATTGTGCAAAGGTTGCATTCGACGCAGGTTTGCGTAAAGTGAGAGCTTTTGTAAAGGGTCCTGGTGCAGGCCGTGAGTCAGCTATCAGAACTATTCACAATGCAGGTATTGAGGTAACTGAAATTATTGACGTTACTCCACTTCCTCACAATGGTTGCAGACCTAAAGGTCGTCGTAGAGTTTAACTGATTAATCGTATAAGAATATGGCTAGATATACTGGACCAAAAACAAAGATTGCTCGCAAATTCGGTGAGCCTATTTATGGACCTGACAAGGCATACGAGAAGAGAGTTAGAGATAACAAGAACTATCCTTCCGGCCAGCACGGTGCAGCAAAGAAGAGAAAGAAAGTTTCAGAGTACGGTACTCAGTTAAAGGAGAAAGAGAAAGTAAAGTATACTTACGGTGTTCTTGAGAGACAGTTCCGTAACCTCTATACTGAGGCTTCCAAGATGAAGGGTGTAAAGGGTGTTAACCTTATTATGCTCCTTGAATCCAGACTTGACAATATCGTCTACAGGCTTGGTATTGCTCCTACAAGAGCAGCTGCAAGACAGCTCGTAAGCCATCGTCACATTGTTCTCAACGGCGATGTTATGGGTATCCCTTCAGCTCACGTTAAACCTGGTGATGTAGTTGGAGTCAGAGAGAGATCAAAGAGTCTTGAGGTTGTGCAGGCATCATTGGCTGCATCTCCGGCTCACTACTCTTGGCTCGAGTGGAACCCTGAGAAACTTGAGGGTAAATTCTTAAATTTGCCTGACAGAACAGAGATTCCAGAGAATATTAACGAGCAGCTGATCGTCGAGTTGTACTCTAAGTAACGGCTCGCCCATCCAATAACCAAAAAAACTAATTAATATGGCGATATTAGCATTTCAAAAACCCGACAAGCTTTTGGTACTCGAATCTACGGATACCTTTGGAAAATTTGAGTTCAGACCACTTGAACCAAGATATGGAATTACCATAGGTAACGCATTGAGAAGAGTGCTCTTGTCCTCCCTTGAAGGTTTCGCAATCACTTCCGTTAAGATTGAGGGTGTAGACCACGAGTTTGCAACAATCCACGGAGTTATTGAGGGAGTTATTGATATCATTCTCAACCTTAAGAAGGTTAGATTCAAGAGAATGATAGAGACTGAAGAAGGTGAGACCGTTACACTTTCAATTGGGGGTAAGAAAGAGTTTACCGCCGAGGATATATCTAAGAAGCTCTCCTCTTTCAAGGTTCTGAACCCAGAGCAACATATCTGCTCTATGGAAGAGTCTGTTAAACTGGTAGTTACTTTGACTATTGGTAAGGGAAGAGGCTGGGTGCCTGCAGATGAGAACAAGAATGAGAACGCTCCTGTTGGAACAATTGCAATAGACTCCATCTTCACTCCAATTGTGAATGTGAAGTACACAGTGGCTCCTTGCCGTATTGCACAGAAGACAGACTATGAGTCTCTCTCTCTGGAGATTACAACAGACGGTTCCATCCATCCAAAGGATGCTCTCCTTGAGGCAGCCAAGATTCTGATATATCACTTTATGCTCTTCTCAGAGGACAAACTTGAGATTGAGGACCCTGGTAAGACAGAGGAAAATTCTCTCAACGAGGACGATATGAGAATGAGACAGCTTCTGAACAACAAGCTTACAGATCAAGATCTTTCAGTAAGAGCTATCAACTGCCTCAAAGCAGCTGATATTGAAACTTTTGCAGACCTTGTATCTCACCAGAAGAGTGAGCTTATGAAGTTCAGAAACTTCGGTAAAAAGTCTATGACAGAGATAGAGGCACTTGTTGAGAAACACGGTCTCCGTTTCGGAATGGATATATCCAAGTATAAAATTGATAAATAGTTTAAGAAATGAGACACAATAAGACAGTTAATCATCTTGGACGTAAGAGCGGACACCGTAAGGCAATGCTTTCAAATATGGCTTGCTCACTTATTATGAACAAGCACATTGAGACCACCCTTGCTAAGGCAAAAGTTCTCAGAACATACGTTGAGCCGCTTATTACCAAGAGCAAGGACGACACTACAGCAAACCGCCGTGTCGTATTCAGCTATCTCAAGCAGAAAGAGGCTGTTACTGAGCTTTTCAGAACAATTGCACCTAAGGTTGCAGAGCGTCCTGGCGGATACACTCGTATCCTCAAGACAGGCTTCAGAGCAGGCGACGCTGCAGACATGGCATTCATTGAGCTCGTAGACTTCAGCGCAGCAGTTCCTCAGAAAGAGGCTAAGGCTGAGAAGAAGGCTACTACCAGAAGAAGCCGTGCAAAGAAGGCCGCTCCAAAGGCTGAGGCTCCAAAAGCAGAGGAGCCAAAGGCAGAAGAGCCAAAAGCTGAATAAGGGTATACAAAAACCTAATCCTACAAAAAGAAGAAGGACTGTCATTATGATAGCCCTTCTTTTTATTATTCTATCTCACGATAGTTTTACTTAGCAAAATTTCTGGAGGCGAACGGAAGTGCGTTGCGGAGAGCAAGGTGCCAGTACTCCCAGTTGTGCACGCCGTTGTTGATGCGGAGTTCTGCCTTTATTTTCTTGTCTCTCATCTTCTGGTAGAGAAGTACGGAAAGATCCATCAAAAAGTCATCGTCTCCGCAGTCTATGAACCATTTTACGGTTCTGAGTTTCTTTACGGTAGCCTCATCTGCCTTCTCCACAAAATCTATCGCTGAGTTGTCAGATACACTCTGGCAGACAATAAAGAGCTTGTCCTTCTTCTGGTTCTTGCCGCCCACCTGTCCCATTTTGTTGTCAAGCCAGGCGCTCATTGCATAGCAGGAGGAGAACATATCGGGGTGTCTCTGGCAGTAGACTACGCTGCCGCCGCCGCCCATTGAAAGGCCCATAACTGCGCGGTGCTCCTTATCTCCAATTATTCTGTATTTTTTCTCTACCTCCGGCAAAAATTCATTGTAGAAGAAATTTTCATACGGCCAGCCCTCTACGTTGAAGTAACCGTTCTGGTAGTTTCTCACGTCTGAGTCTCCGGCGTTTGGCATAACTATAACCATCTCACAGGCCTCTCCGGTGCCAATCAGCTCATCTGCAATCAGTTTCATTCCTCCGGATTTGTCCCAGTTGGAATAGTTGCCGTAGAGTCCGTGGAGAAGATAGACCACAGGATACTGTTTTGCGGACTTTTCAAAGCCGGTTGGAAGGTATACGTTGTACTTCTGCCAGCAGTTCAGATTTTTGCTGAATATGCTGTCTGTTACTATCTTACCTGCAGTGGCGCTTAATGAGATGCCAAGCAGCAGAATCAGAGAGAGAATATATTTTTTCATAATTGTAATTAAAGTTTTCAATTGTTATTTGCTAAAGGAACGTGATGCAAAAGGAAGGGCCAGCTTAAGAGCTGTGTGCCAGTATTCCCAGTTGTGGCCGCTGTTGCGAACACGGAATTCAGCCTTAATTTTCTTTTGGCGCATCTTCTGGTAGAAGAGCACGTTCTGGTCCAAAAGGTGATCCTCGTCTCCGCAATCTATAAACCATTTAATGCTGCGGAGGTTTTTAACGGTATTTTCATCTGCATTCTCCACAAAATCAATGGCCGAGTTCTCCCTCACGCTTTTGTTGAGCATATAGAGCATATCTCCCTGGCGTGCCTTCTCCTCATTGAGATTCTTTGTATCCAGCCAGGCGCTCATTGCATAACAGCTTGAGAACATATCGGGGTGCTTCTGGCAGTAAACCGTGCATCCGCCGCCGCCCATACTAAGACCCATAATTGAGCGGTGCCCTTTGTCTGACTTTATGCGGTACTTTTTCTCCACCTCAGGCATAAATTCCTGAAAGAAAAAGTCTTCATATCTCCAGCCCGGAACGTTGAAATAACCGTTCTGCACTTTGTAGATATCATAGTCTCCCGCTGTTGGCATTACAATAACCATTGGGCAAGACTCACCGCTTTTAATCTGCTCATCTGCAACGAGTTTCATTCTGCCCATCTTGTCCCAGTCCTCGTATGCTCCATACATTCCGTGGAGCAGATAGACCACCGGATACTGCTCATCTGACTGATCAAAACCATCCGGCAGATAGACGTTGTATTTGATTGTGAAATTGAGGATGTTGCTCTTGATGGAGTCTGTAACAATCTTGCCTGCGTTGGCTCCAACCACAGAACACAAAAGCATAATCAACGGAAGAAAAATCTTTTTCATAACTAATTTACAAGAGAGAAGTGATCCAAGTATTTATTTAAATTCTTTATATCTGAGATTTCTTTTTCTTGGAAGGCTTTGCAATAAGCCGCCCTAAACCTACACAACTCCTTTAACAGTGACCCTCTCTTGCTGGAATTATCCAACCTTCCATAACGGATAGTTAAATCTATTAGTTCCAAAGCTCTTTCAAAGGCTTGTTCTGCACGTGCCATATTGTTCTTTTCCAGCCACTTTACAGACCTATAGGTTTCACTCCCTATATTGGCCATCTGACGTGGAAAAGGCATCTTGCTCCAACCGCCGCCCTCTAAATCCTTATGTTGACAGTTCTCCATAAACTATTCCTCTATCTGTTCTTTAACAATTTCTACAATCTTCTCCCTAATAACAGGATCTTCAACATCTCTGCTACGGTTATTCTGTCTGGGTCTGATGTTTATTAAAGAATCGTATTCTATAAAATCTTCACTCTCTTCCGGATAGAGATTGAAGCCCCACAATGATTCTTGATTGGAACCATTTGCAAGAAGTTCTGATTCAAGGTCTGAATGTAGTTCGGCATCTATTGCCAAAATTTGTTTATCTACATCGGCTACCGCCTTGACCATATCTCCAAAGATGTGGCCGGCAATCTCTTTTAGTTCTGACAGTGTTATTTTTTCCTTAAGAATCATAGCAGTGGTTTTTACAAAGATAGTGAAAATTTCCAGAGCCCGGGGTGGCGAATATCATTTCTGTATATGGTGTGAGGCCTTGTATTTTTTGAGTTCTTCTGCCATTTTTGGGAGGCACTCCTGGGCTATTCGGCTCTCTGTAAAGCGCTCAAAGATATACTTTTGCGCCTGCTCTGAAGGATGAGTCATATCCTCTGCATACCAGCGGTAATCTCTCAGTTCATCCATCATAATCTCGTAGGAAGGGAAGTATTCCAATGCACCCGTTGTGTCATTTTTAATGGCGTTGTCTATGGCCACAAGCAGCGTTGCCTTGCTTACCTTGTTGCCGTGAGCTCCGTCTGCCAAATGGCGTATAGGACTTACATTCAGAATGATGCGCTTCTTTGGAAAGAGTTCCGCAATACGTGAAATAAGAGAGCTCTGTTCCTGTGCCGGCACAAACTCTCTAACAAACTCACCTGCAGGCATTTTGTGGCAGTTGGAAACTACAAAGTCTGTATTCTTTAGTTTGAACACAAAAGAGGTACCCAGCGTAATTATCAGAATATCTGCCTTATACAGAAACTCTGCCGCCTCTTCCAACTCTCTGTTTGCCTTCTTCAGAAAATCATCTGCAGTAAAGCCCTCCGCCTCTTTTATTCCGCACCTTGAATGATGTGCCCAGGTCACAAACTTTCCGTCCGGCCTAAGGAAAACATCCGCCTTTGTAAACATTGGATTATCTGCACTTCTCACAATTCCGCTCACCGCCGCCATCCTCACCAGAGAGTTGTATACAGAGCAGACGTTGTACAGTGTTCCAAACGGATTAACCTTACAGTCAAACCCGTACATCTTCATCATCTCTCCCATATTGTCTGCAAAGCAACTACCAAGAGTAAGAATCTTACTTGAGTAGTCTATCTTTTTCTCGCAAGGGGGAATGTCTACTGTTGTTATTATTTTCATCTCGACAGATTATATTTTATCTTTTTTAATCCTGCTCTTTTGAGCGGCGAATCTTTAAACAGAGAGTTGAACTCCTCTTCACTCATATTTCTCCAGAACTCTTCCGTGCTGTTTTCCAGCAGTTTGCGGTTGGTCTGAAACTCTTCCCAACCAGGGCGGTTGAACTTATTCCAAGGGCAGGCATTCATGCAGTCATCACAGCCGAATATCCATTTTTCAGCGGCACACTTTTCACCACCACTCGTCTTAGGCATTGAGCTGCTATCAGGCTCTGCCGGCAAAGGCTCCTCTATTGTCTTGTAGGATAGACATTTGGAGGCATCTATTTTATTGGGTGCATAGAGCGCCTTTTGCGAGCAGGCCTCCAGACATTTTGTGCAGCTTCCGCAACCAGCTGACGGTGAGAGTGTTTCAGACTGCGGCAGTTCTGCTGTGGTAATAATGATTCCAATGAAATTTTTGATTCCAACCTTGGGGCTTATTAAAAAGTTGTTCTTTCCAATAAAGCCCACTCCGGCTCTTACACCCCAGGCTCTCTCCATTACGGGAGCGGAATCAGTAAAAACCCTGCTTTTTGCACCAGCCTCGTTTTTAAGAAGTTCTGCTACTTTATAGAGTTTGTTTTTGATTACTGTATGGTAATCCGTTCCGTATGCATACTGTGAGATTTTCAACCTCGAATGGCCGCTATGGTTGGGGTTGTCTGAATCTATCGCGGAGGAAAAGGGTACTAAAAATACAATTACACTTTTTGCTCCTTCAAGCAGGAGAGAGGGGTCCATCCTCTTGTCAAAGTTGCGGCTCAGGTACTCCATCCGGCCAAAGTGGCCCAGCCTCTCCGCCTCCAGAAAGCGGTTTTCCTCCACGGAATCTGTAAGGGAGTGCACCCTGGCAAAGCCAACGTCTGCAAAGCCTAGCTCCCGGGCCAGGAGCCGGATCCTCTCTTTGAGTTCATCTTTAGAAATTGCAGGCGTCATCCTCTCCAATACTTTAAATTCTCTTGCAAGTTAAGACATTTTTCTTTTAAATTTGTGGCAAATAAGCAACAATTGCTTTTAAGTTTAAAATTTGAATTGAGAATGAAAAAGATATTGGTAGTAGGCGCAGGCGGACAGATTGGAACGGAACTGGTTCCTCATCTTCAGAAAAATTATGGAGAGGAGAATGTTATTGCAGGTGAGGTGAGAGAAGAGGTTGTTAAGAAACTCTCAGAAAAGTGCATTGCCATAAAGTTGGATGCTCTTGATTTTCAGGGTTATGGAGAGGCTATCAAAAAGTATCAGATAGACGGTATTTACAATCTGGTTGCTCTGCTTTCTGCAAAGGGCGAACTCAATCCGGACCTGGCCTGGAAGATAAATATGGGAGCGCTTTTAAACTCCCTCAACCTTGCCCGCGAGTTTAAGTGCGCGCTCTTTACCCCTTCATCTATAGGTGCTTTTGGAAGCAACACTCCTCACCAGATGACTCCTCAGGATACCATAATGAGGCCCGATACCATCTACGGAGTATGCAAAGTTTCCGGAGAACTGCTTAGTGACTACTATTTTAAGAGATTTGGCGTAGATACCCGCAGCGTACGCTTCCCTGGAATCATATCCAACGGCTGCATGCCGGGCGGCGGTACAACAGATTACGCTGTTGAGGTCTTCTATGAGGCTGTAAAGAACGGCAAATACACCTGCACCGTTCCTTCTGATGCCTATATGGATATGCTCTATATGCCGGATGCACTGGAGGCTACAACACAGCTGATGGAGGCCGATCCATCCAAACTCATACACCGCAACAGCTTCAACATTGCATCAATGAGTTTTACTCCGGAGCAGCTCTTCACAGAAATCAAAAAGAGAATCCCATCATTCACCTGGGATTACAGCATAGACCCTGTAAAGGCCGCTATAGCAGCAAGTTGGCCGGATGTTATGGATGACAGCTGCGCCCGTAATGAGTGGGGCTGGAACCCTAAGTGGGGCCTTCAGGAAATGATAGATGATATGCTCCGCGTCTGCAAAGAAAAGCTTGCAAGAGGCGAGTACTAGCAGCCGGTTGAAAAAGGCTTATCAATAAACAAGAAAATAGGCTGGCCAAAATACTTTTTGGTCAGCCTATTTGCGGCGGGAGGTGCGGAGGAGGGTGGTGATGGTCTTGTTGAGGGAATCTGCCTTTTGCAGGGATTCCAAGGTGAGGTGCATTCTCCAGTTCCAGTTTCCTTCCCTGTTTACCAAAAGTTCGCTCTCTGTGAAGCGGTTACGGAGTTTTCTGTCCATACTGAGCCAATCCTGGAGAGGCAGCATTGCAAACATGCTGTTGGAGTTAAGGGCTGCCTGAATTGCATTGGTGCACTCCTCCGGTGTGGCATCATAGAAGGTATTGTTGTTGTCATCAGAGTAAGAGATGCTCTTAAACTTCTCACCCAGAGCCATTCTCAGAGTTTTTTCCTTTGGTTCAGATGTGGTTGTTATGGAGAAGAATGGAACTCTCTCTCCCCAGGTCATCATATTGGATGACGCAATCAGCTGAGGCATAAGACGTTTAACAAGAGGCTCCTCCTCTTTGGAGTATGGCGGAGTGGTAACGGAGTAGATGTCTGCATAAATGCTCAGCACCCTCATTCTCTTTTTCCACCAGCTGAAATGTTCAGCGGCCATTGCCTCCCAGTTGTATATGGCGTTGCCCTCTTTGTCCTTTCCCTTAAAGAGTTGCGGGAACTTCCAGCAATCTACGCTGTTGAATGCAAGGGTCATCTGAAATTCTCCCTTAAGTGCAATACCCTTGGAGTGAGCGTAGGTGATAACCTCCTCCATCTGGCGGAAAAGGAGGTACTGCAAAAAGGCGTAGAAGTGACATCTCTTATGAAGCTGCTCCATAAGAGTGAGATCTGTGTCTGCATTGAGTTTTTTGAAGGCGCTCCTGTTAAAGAGACTCTGACTCATAACCTGGGTAAGCTCCTCCGAATATGTTGCAAATCCGTTCCATTTTGCAAACTCTGCTGTCTTGAAATGGTCTCTTAATGAGCAGAATAGGCAGTAGCCCCAGAGCCAGTCTCCGTGATCTTTTACAAACTTGTAGTAATCCGGATGGGCGGTGGTTTTTGCTCCGGTTTCATTGAAGAGTCTTTGCAGGTAGTCCCACTTGAAGGCATATAGGTCTTCATAATCTACGGTGGCTCTGCGGTTTAGAGACTTCATCTCCTTTTCCGCCTCCTTCTTTGTTCTCTTGTCTGTTGTGTTGAGTTCAGAAGTTGAGATGTAAAGCGGGTTCAGTGCAAGAGAGGAAATCTCTTTGTAAGGGGAGGAGTCTTTGCTGGAAAAGCTTTGAGTTGAGTCATTTATAGGGTAGAAGCCAATAATCTTAAGACCTACTTTCTCTGCCCAGTCTACCATCAGTTTCAAATCATTTGTATCTCCTATTCCGCCGCTCTGTTCGCTCTTAAGTGCGGAGAGAGGAGCGTAGATACCGGCGTAACGCTCGTTAAGTGGGGGAAATACAACGTGTGAGTGTTCAATTATAACGGTCTCGTTCTTTCCAATTTCAGGAACGGTAAGAGTTCTTGGAATATCATTCTTAAGGGTCTCGTTGGTTACTATTCCCTCTTTAGAGACCATTGTTAAACGGTATGTAAGTCTCTGATTTGCTATCTCTTCTGTGGAGAGGTATGCAATCCACTTAAGACCCTTTAAGCGGGCCATCTTAATTCCCTTTTTAGGAACCCAATCGCCAAGGAGTTTGCCCTCTCCTGTGAGGTAGATATCACAGTCTCTTGGAACGTTTGGAACAACGGCTCTTATGATGAGTTCATTGTTTTTGCGGTGAATCTGAGTATGAGGAATATACTGAGTTCCGTAGAAGACGTGGGCAAACGGGTCTGTAAGCAGCGGAGCGTTCTCTGAGTTCTCCTGCCAGTGGTCTATGCTTAATACTGAGGTGGTTGCAGAGTTAAGAGCCAGGCGCCTGCCTCCTCCCGCCTCGTAGGTAACGTCTGCTTTCTCATCTTTAATCAGATATTTGTAGAAGACAAACCTCTCTTTTAGCGGATCAAACTGAATCTCAGCCTCCCAGATGGTCTCCTTCTGGTTGGTGTTGGGGTTTACTGCAACAGATTTTCTGGTCATTTTATATGCCAGCTCCGGGTCATATTTGCCCAAAAGGGGAGAGTTTCCGGTAATGTAAACTTCTTCCTTGTCTGTTGTGTTGACTCTTACTCTGAAATGTATAATCATAGATTATTGTTGGCGTTGACAGGTTGTTGTTTGCTCTTTTTTATTGAGTAGAAAACAAAGGATATCACTCCCAGTATTATCATTATAAGTGCCTGAGACTCATGGCTTATTGTGGCAAAGACAATGCCGTCGTTCCAGGAGATGGCATATACCTGGCTGGCGGCCAGCGCAACGGCAAAGTGGTAGGAGCCAAACCCGCCCTGAACGGGAACCGCCCAGCCGAATCCTCCCACAAGCATCAGAAAGAGAGCGTCACTCCAGCCCAGATCAAAGAGCTGAGGGAATGCCCTTATGGTGCAGATACTTGTGCCCCAGAAACAGAGCCAGAGAAGAAGGGTAAGGATAATAAAACTCCATTTCTCTTTCATCTTAAATGCAGAGAGAAGCCCCTCCTTAAGATTGTGGAATACCTTAACAACTTTACCTCCCACTTTTGTTTTGGAGAGTTGTCTTCTGAAAACATACAGCAGTACAACTGCAGCTATGATAACGGCCAAAATGGCTATCATCCAGAAGGTTGCTGAACTCTTTGCAGAGAGGTTGTTAAGTATGTTGTTGTCTATAAAAGAGCCAAAGCTGTTCCAGAAGGCTACTGCAAAAACTATCGAGATGATAATAAGGCAGAACAAATCCCAGGCTCTCTCAACCACCACCGTTCCAACCGCTCCCTCAAAGGTTGTCTTCTTTTTCTCAGTTGCCACAACTCCGCAGCGTACAAGCTCTCCCGCCCTTGGGAAGACAAAATTTGCAATGTTTCCAATGGTTACGCCGTGGTAGGCGCTGCGGTTGTCAGATTCAGGATCTATCTGTCTTAAAAGGAGTTTCCAGCGTATGGCGCGCACAACAAACTCAAGAACACCTATTACCATTGAGGCAATAATCCAAATCCAGTTGCAGTTTTTAACTCCCTGAATGAACTCCTTCCAACTGATGTTTCTGAAACTGAAATAGAGAAGCACCGCGGCAACGGCAAGCATTACCAGGTATTTGATAACCTTTTTGGGTGTAATTTTTCTCTGACCGGAGTCCATATAACAAATTTATGCAAAAATTATGATACCTTTGTAAAGACCAGAGAAAAAAGATATGAAATCCATTTTAACAGTTGGAAACGCACTCACAGATATTTTGGCGGTACTGCCGGACGATTCTCTTTTGAAGGAATTTAATCTCCCGATAGGCAGCATGCAGTGGGTAGAGAAGGCGGAGGGCGAGCAGATTCTTGAGCGTCTGCAAAAGTTTGACCTGCAGTACGTTCCAGGAGGTAGTGCGGCAAACACAATATCCGGAACAGCCATACTGGGAATGCCGAGCGGGTTCATAGGAAAAGTGGGAGACGATTCCATTGGAAAGCTCTATAAAGAGGGGATGGAGAAGATGGGCGTTAAGCCGCATCTGCTTTTGGGAAAGGCTCCCAGCGGAAGGGCTATGGTGCTTATTACTCCTCCTAACAGCGAGCGAACCTTTGCAGATTATATGGGAGCAACTCTGGAACTCTGTGCGGAGGATTTGGATGAGGAGATTTTTAAGGAGTATGACATTGTTCATATTGAGGGGTATCTTGTGCAGAATCAGGATCTTGTAAGAAGGATTGCAGAGTTGGCGCACTCCTTTGGAAAGGAGGTCTCCATAGATATGGCAAGTTACAATGTGGTGGAGAGCAACCGTGAGTTCCTTAAGGAGATTGTGGAGAAATATGTAGATGTTCTCTTTGCAAATGAATCAGAGGCTCAGGCTTTTACCGGCAAGACGGAGTATGCTGCGGCAGAGGAGATTGCAAAGATGTGCAAGGTGGCGGTTGTAAAACTTGGAGGAAAGGGATCAATTGTAAGAAGCGGAGATAAGGTTTATACCGTTGAACCTATGAAGGCCAACAAGGTGGATACCACGGGTGCGGGAGACATTTACGCATCGGGCTTTCTGTACGGTTACTCTTTGGGATTGCCGCTTGATGTGTGCGGAAAGATTGGTACCGTTCTCTCTTCCAAAGTTATTGAGGTGGTGGGGCCTAAGTTGGATGATGAGCGTTGGGCAGAGGCAAAGAGAGAGATTGCCCGTTTGATTGGATAATGAACAGATATTTTAAGATAGTGGCCGTTATTGCAGTTCTGGCACTTTTGCCTCTGCAGTATTTTCTGCTCTCCAATGTTTATAAATCATTGGAGAAGAACCTCTATACCACAATAGACGAGTGCTTCCAAAGTGCTGTGGAAGAGGAGGCTATGATTCGCTTTCACAATATAGCGGCAAGCCGCAATGTTACTCTTGGCGGAAGCAGTTCTCGCATTAACCAGGATGTTCTGCTGAGCGTAAGCTCCATTCTTCAGCTAAGCGGTTCGTCAATAGATATGGATACGCTCTCTTCTATCTTTAGCGGGAACTTGAAGGAGAAGGAGTTGGGAAGTCTCAACTTTAAAATTGAGGAGAGGGAGAATGATACCACGCTCTACAAAGTGGCGGACGATTTTATTAAGGAACCAACCGGAGAGCAGCTCTCGTTCTCTTCTTTGGAGACTCACGTAGTTCCTGTAACACAAGATCTTACAAAGGGGTTGGTTGCTGTTGTAAACAACCCATACGTTGCCATATTCTCCAAGATGAAACTTATGATGATATTCTCTTTCATCATAGTTCTGTTTGTAATCTGGTGTCTTTACAGATTTGCCCGCCTGCTGAGCAAGGCAAACTTTATAAACAATTTGCGCAAGGATCATACATACGCTATGATTCACGATATGAAGACTCCGCTCTCTTCCATTATGATTATTGCGGAGGATTTTAAAGAGAACGAGAAGATTGCAGAGGATGCGGAAACGGCTCAGCAGCTGAAGATTCTGGATGAAGAGTGCCGCCATTTGAACACTATCTGTGAGAAGGTGATAAACGTTGCAAAGGTGGAGAATAAGAAGCTGAAGTTTGTCTATGAGAAAATAGTGTTGGACGCATTTCTATCGGGAATAAAAAGTAAGTATGAATCATTATACTCTTCTGCGGCAAAAAAGGTAAATATCAAAGTGGAGTGCAAAGAGGGAGAGTGGATGATTGCAGACAGACTCTACCTTACGGAGATAATGGACAACCTTATAGACAACTCCATAAAATACTCCGGCAGCAGTGTAGATATTAAGCTCTCTGTGAGTGATATACGCCACTTTAAGGAGATACGGGTGCTGGATAACGGAAAGGGGTTTTACAAGAGCGAGAAGAAGCGCCTGTTCAAGAAATTTGAGAGGGGGGAGAATACGGTTGGAATAAGCGGACATGGAATAGGGCTTCACTATGTTTATCAGCTGATGAAGTTCTTTGACGGCTATGTGAAGATTGAGAGCAAGGTGGGAGAGTTTACTGAGGTTGTGCTGGGATTTCCGTCTGTGGAAAATTATGAAATTGTAGAATAGATGCTATGATAAGGTTGCTTATAGTGGAAGATGATACCAATCTCAGTTTCCTCATTAAGAGGAAGTTGGAGAAGCAGGGAGACTATGTTGTGGAGACTGCGGAGGATGGTGCAAAAGGGCTCAAGGCTCTTACGGCTTTCCGTCCGGATGTTATTGTTACAGATCTTGAGATGGGAGAGGGAATGGACGGCAACACTATGATTGAGAAGATTCGTTCTGCAAACAATGAGATTCCCATTATTGTTCTTACCGGCAAGTTGGAGTTTTTGAAGCAGAGCGGCGCAAATATGTATCTTAAAAAACCGTTCAACACTCAGGAGTTGGACATTAACATACGCTCTCTGCTTCAGAGGAATAGGGAGACATTTGCAATTGGCAGGTTTACTTTTGATCCGGCATCACGCACTCTAACATTGGGGGCGGAGAATTTGAAGGTTACTCCTACCGGTGCAAAGGTGCTTCTGATGCTCTGCCAGGAGATGGGTAAGTGTGTGGAGCGCAAGAAGATACAGGGAACCATCTGGGGAGATTATGATAACGAGAGCATCTCTCACAACCTGGATGTTCAGATAGATAAACTCAGAGGCCTGCTTAAGGCAGACCCTTCCGTATCAATTGAAATAATAAAGAAGACGGGAATAATTCTTAAAGCTTAAGGCTACTGCTGCTCCTCCATAAAGAGCTCACCCTTAATATAATCCAGGTTCTCTTTGGCAAAATTATAACTCTTTGTTCCCGGCGTTGCAACCTTCAGAAATTTTTCATACCAGACAACGGCCTGCTTGTAATCTTTTTTGATATGGTAGCAGTAGGCTATGGTTGCAATGTTGGAAATCTGTTTAGGATTGTAACGGTAAGCCTCCTTGTAATGCTCAATGGCTTTGTCCCAGGAATCCTGTTTTCTGTAGTAGCCCAAGCCGTAGAGCTGATGGTAACGGGACATTAGTGAAGGGTCCGGCTTAACCATCTCCCAAACCTTATCTAGCCAGGGCTTTACGTCAGAGTCAAACGGATAGAAAAACTCAGATTTTACGGAGGCTATGGTGTATGCCAGGTTCACATCACTGGAGTCTATTGCCCATGCGGCCATCAACTCCTGCTCTGCCCTGTACTTCATTTGAGTATGCCAGTAGCATTGCCCCAGGAAGAAGTGGACGGGGTAGGAATCGTTCCCTATATCTTCCTGATGCTGAAAGACTTCTATTGCCGGCTCATAAGCACTTTTCCTGTAGAGCGCAATACCTTTTAGCGGAGCAATTGTCATATTGTCCGGATCTTCTGCAAGGAAAGGCTCCGCGATAGATACTACTTCATCATACTCTTTTTTGTCTAACAGTATGCCCATTGCCTTTGAGAGCACTGCCTCATTCATTGGCTTGAATGCTAAGGCTCTGCGATAGTACCACAGTGCGGAATCGGGCTGATTTATCTGCTTGAAACCGTCTCCCACATAACTGAGCACTGCCGGAATTGAGTCTAACTGCAATGCCGCCTGCCCCGCTTTAATGCTCTGAGAATATGCCTTAAGCCTGTAAAAGGCCTGCATAAGACGAATCTTGTAAAGTATGTTATTGGGTGAAAGTGAGGAGAGTATAAAATAGGTTCCCGCCGCGTTGTCATTCGCTCCGTTTTGGAAATGACAGTCTGCCAGTTCTGAAAGCACACCCTCATCCATTGCCTCCGGCTGCACAAGAGTGGCAAGCGTATCTATTGCCTCATCTGTGCGGAAGATGCTCTTAAGGTAACGCGCGTAAGTTATTACGGAATCGCGATGGGTTGTCTGAGCCTCCGCGCTGATGCTGCAAATGGTTAACAGCATAACTATGAGGAAGCAGAATGAGGTGGTTTTGCGTGCCATGGCTATTGGTTTGTAAGGACGTTACTAGTAGGTAAATACGCTGCCTCCAATAAACTCTCTCATAATGGAGGTAGCTGGTATTGTGGCAATCTCTTCCGGAGTGAGTGCGGCAATTCTGCTCAAAAAATTCAAAAGTCTTGAGGCCTCAATGTATGCCTGGCTCATTGGAGAGATTCTTCTAAGCAGAGGCTCTGCATAATACTTTAACATTGGAAGCTCGTAAAGCAGTGAGGAGTTGAACATTACATCTGCATTCTCCTGGAACGGGAATATGTTCTTCCTCTCTCCCGATGTTACGGAAGGCCATCTCTCTATAGTCTCCTCTGCGCTGTAACCTCTGAATTTAAAGTCTCTTACCATTCTGCGGAGTTTGCGGCAGTCTGTTGTGGAGATATAGTTGTTCTCATCTATAGGAAGAGTTGTAAGTGCGGAGGCGTAAACCTTAAACTTGAGAGAGTCATCTATCTTGCTTGTAAGCACAGGATTAAGGGCGTGTATTCCCTCCATTACAAGAACATCTCCCTTCTGCATGCGGATTTTGTTTCCGGTAAGAGAGCTCTTTCCCTCCGTAAAATCAAACTTAGGCAGGGTAATCTCCTCTCCGTTGAAGAGCCTGGTTAAGTGGTCGTTAAGGAGATCCAGATTGAGGGCGTAAACAGACTCAAAGTCATACTCTCCGTTCTCGTCTTTTGGAGTGAGCGGGCGGTCTACAAAGTAATCGTCCATTGCAACAATTACCGGATTGAGTCCTAAAACCTTCATCTGCAGGGCAATCCTCTTGGATGTTGTGGTCTTGCCGCTGGAAGAAGGGCCGGCAATGAGAACCAGACGAACCTCATCCTTTCTCTCGTTAATCATATCTGCAATCTTTGCAAACTTTCTCTCATGCAGAGCCTCTGAGACATAAACGGCCTTCTTTCCGTGACCCTGGCTGATTAATTCGTTTACGGTTGCAATATCCTTGGCACCAATAATCTGGCACCAGTTGCGGTTCTCTACAAAAATTTCAGAAAGTTTTTTCTGATACTTCTGTTCAGGCAAATCGTAAGGCTTCTGAGAAGAAGGATTCTTTATGCAGAAACCATCACTGTAACGGGAGATGCTCCAACGGTTTATCAGCTTGGTGGAATAGACCATAGGGCCGTAGAAATAGTCTCCGTAACCATCGAGATAATAAAGGGTTATAAAGAATTCTCCCACGCTCTTGGTAAGAGCTGCCTTTGATGTCTGGTTGTGAGAGAGGAAGGTTAGACAGGCTTCAGCATTGCTCTTTTTGGTCTTAATCAGACGCAGGTCTTCGTTAACCAGTTCCCACATTCTCTTTTCCAGCTTTATAAGATCTTCTTCCGTGGTTGGAACGGTAACGGAAGAATCATCTGCCCTTTTGAATTCTGCATACTGTCCGTTTGGAAGATGGTAGGTGATGTAGAGTGTTCTATCGGGGAATAAATCATAGCAGGCCTTCTGGCATAACATATTGAGCGAACGGGCGTAACAGCGCCTTCCGTCTGCATCGTCGTATGTTAAAAAGTAGACGGCGGAGGCCAGATAGAGTTCAAAACCCAACTCTTTAAGATCATGATTAACGTAGGCGGCCAGAACATCCATTCCCTTCCAGTCATATTCTATCATTCCCAACACATCCTTAAGAGATGTTCCTACAGGCACTTCATAGTTCTGCTTATTGTTTATGCAGTATACTCTTACTTTTCTTGTTTCCATAACGGATTCAAAATTACACTTTTTCTTTATTCCTTAAGCATTGGTTTCAGATATTCCCCGGTGACGCTGTTAGGGTTGGCGGCAACCTCCTCCGGTGTTCCGGCTGCAATGATTTCTCCGCCTCCGCGGCCTCCCTCCGGGCCCATATCTATAAGGTAATCTACGCTCTTTAAAATATCTGGATTATGTTCTATGATTACAACGGTATTTCCCTTATCTACAATCTTTTGCAGTACGCCAAGCAATACTTTTATATCTTCAAAATGGAGTCCGGTTGTTGGCTCGTCCAAAAGGAAGAGTGAGTTGCCGGTCTCTTTTCTGGAGAGTTCCGTTGCCAGTTTAACTCTCTGACTCTCACCGCCGCTGAGGGTTGTAGACGGCTGTCCCAGTTTTACGTAACCCAAACCTACATCTTCCATTGCCTTGAGTTTCTGATAGATACTCGGTATTGGGCGGAAGAACTCCACTGCCTCTGATACTGTCATCTCCAGAACATCATAAATGCTCTTGCCCTTGTATTTTACCTGTAGAGTCTCCGGGTTGTAACGCTTTCCGCCGCACTCTTTGCAGGTGACGTAAACGCTTGGCAGATAATTCATCTCAATGGTTTCAACTCCCGCACCTTTGCACACCTCGCATCTTCCGCCCTTTACGTTAAAGGAGAAACGGCCCGCCTTAAATCCTCTTATCTGAGCATCGGGAGTCTTCTCAAAGAGTTTTCTTATTTCTGCAAATACGTTTACGTAAGTTGCAGGATTTGAGCGCGGTGTCTTGCCTATAGGAGACTGGTCTACCACAATAACCTTATCTATGTTTTCCACTCCCTCAATCTTTTTGTAAGGCAGGGGACGGGTGATTGCACGGTAGAAGTGAGAGGTAAGAATAGGGGTCAGCGTATCGTTAATAAGAGATGATTTTCCGCTGCCGCTCACTCCGCTTATTCCCACCAGACAGCCCAGCGGAATATCCAGCGTAACATCCTTTAGGTTGTTGCCCGCAGCACCCCTGAGTATTAGGTGTTTGCCGCTGCCCTTGCGCCTCTTTGCAGGCACCTCTATAGACCTAATTCCCCTTAAATAATCTGCAGTAAAACTCTTTAGTTTTTTCACCTTCTCCTTTGGCATCTTCATAAGTTCCTTAGGAGTAAGAGAGAAGAGCAGCTTGCCGCCTTTATTGCCCGCACCAGGTCCCAGATCTATCAGCAGATCACAGGCTAACATAGTTTCCAAATCATGCTCCACAACCATAACGGAGTTGCCCTCGTCTCTCAGTTTTTTGAGTGAGTTTATGAGTTTTATGTTGTCTTTCTGATGCAATCCTATGCTTGGCTCATCAAGTATGTAAAGCACTCCCACAAGTTTACTGCCTATCTGAGTAGCAAGGCGTATGCGCTGGCTTTCACCTCCGCTGAGCGTTGCTGTTGCCCTGTCCAAAGAGAGGTAATCCAATCCAACCGCAGAGAGAAATCCCACCCTGTCATTGAGTTCTTTTAATATATCCCTCGCGATAGTATTCTGTCTTTTATCCAACTTCTTAGGGAGCTGCTTTAACCAGAGGTTGAGCTCTTTTATATCCATTGCCGCAACCTCCGCAATATTCTTCCCGTCTATCTTAAAACAGAGTGCCTCCTTCTTCAACCTTGTGCCGTTGCACTCAGGGCATACAACCTCCTCTATGTATCTCTCTTTCAGGTTTTCCGATGAGGAGTGCTCTCTCTCCTTAAGTTCATCTTCTTCACTCTGGCTCATCTTGGAAATTACGCCCGGGAAGGAGGAGAGAAGGGTGCCGTCTGAGAGGTTGACGCGGAAGAGTTCCTCTGTTCCGTTTATTATCATATCCATCACCTCTTCCGGCAGATTCTTTATTTGAGCGTTGAGTGAAAAGTCATACTTCTTTGCCATTGCCTCCAGTATGCGGAAGGTGTCATTATCGTGATACTTCCCAATTGGTACAATGCCTCCCGCATTGATTGATTTTGAGCTGTTTGGGATGATGCGGCTCATGTCAATTCGGGTAACGTAACCTAACCCTTTGCACTTTGGGCAGGCCCCCTGCGGAGAGTTGAATGAGAAGGTAAAAGGTGCCGGCTCCGGCAGAGATTCTCCCGTATCTTCATCCATAAGGTGCATGGAGAAGAATCTAAGCGGCTCACCTTCAGGTGCGTTGTGACGTATGACAGCAACCGTGCCTCCGCCCTTTTCAAGTGCGGTGGAGACAGATGAGTTAATTCTCTTGTAGTCTTCCTTTGTAGGAATTAGCTTATCTACAACAAGTTCTATAAAGTGAACCTTGTAACGGTCCAGCGGTTTTACCTCTGACAGTTCCTTAAGTTTTCCGTCAATTCTTACGGTTTGGAAACCTCTCTTTAAAAGGGAGTCAAAGAGATCTCTGTAATGGCCTTTTCTTCCAATTACCAAAGGAGCGAGCAGCAGACACTTTTCCTTTTCAAACTCTTTGATAATGAGGTTGGTAATCTGCTCTCCGGTATATCTTACAAGTTCTTTTCCCGTAACCGGAGAGTAGGCGCGTGATGCTCTTGCATAGAGAAGACGCAGGAAGTCATAAATCTCCGTTATGGTTCCAACGGTTGAGCGTGGGTTGTTGCCTGTTGTTTTCTGCTCTATGGCAATGATTGGGCTTAGCCCTGTAATGCTCTCAACCGCAGGGCGTTCCAGAATGCCTATGTATTGGCGGGCGTAGGCGGAGAGGGTTTCCATATAACGTCTCTGCCCCTCCGCATAGATTGTATCAAAGGCCAAAGAGGACTTTCCGCAGCCGGAGAGCCCCGTAATTACCACAAACTTATCTCTTGGAATAGTAACGTTTATTCCCTTAAGGTTGTGTTCTTTTGCTCCTATGATTTCAATCTGATCCATATTACTGTAAGAAGCCCAGCCAGGTAGATGCTCTAAGGTATGGGTTGTGTGCAAGTTCCTCAGTCATAGTGGTGTTAGGACCGTGACCGGAATAGATTGCAGTATCCGGTTTTATGGTTTTAACAAGTATGTTCACCAGTGAGTTGAACATCTTTTCATTGTCTCCCTCCGGCAGATCTGTTCTTCCGCAGCTGCCTGCAAACATTGTATCTCCCGTAAGAACAATTTTGTTCTCCGGAGAGTAGAAGCAGACGCTTCCGTGCGTATGGCCCGGAGTATGAATCACTTGCAAAGATGTGTTTCCAAATGTTACATCCTCTCCGCCCTTAAGGTCTTTGGTATTCAGAGGCGGATCATTTACAATTATGCCGAACATCTGGCAGGTTCTTTTTGTTACCGTCAGAAGTTCTCTGTCTTGAGGATGTATATATGTTGGAATGTTGTAAGTCTCTGTTATGAACGCATTTCCCATTGTGTGGTCAAAGTGGCCGTGGGTGCAGAGCAGTTTTACGGGCTTAAGAGAATTGGTTGAAATGTACTTTACAATTCTCTCCTGCTCGCTCCTGGAACTTATTCCCGGATCTACAATTACGCACTCGTTAGTCTCATCTGAGAGTATGTAGCAGCACTCTCTGAGTTCGTTAAGGTAAAACTGTTTTAATGTTATCATACGCTTCTATTTTCCGTTAATACCCTCAAGCATTGGGACAAAGCTTGCAACGCCAATATCCTCTGCCCGGTAACGCTCCTCTTCTGTTCTGGTTACAACCTTTAGCATCTGCCTTTTCTCTCTCCCCCGGGCATCATCTTCAAAATCTACCGGTATTACCAGGCGTGCACCTACCTTAAGCTGCTCCAGCAGTTTTTGAGGTATGTGAGGAGCTCCGCAAGTTACAACAATACCGTCAAAAGGGGCTTCTGCCGGCAGTCCGAGATAACCATCGCCCAGATAGAGGTGAAACTTTCCGGAGTTTATGTTGGTTGGGGTTTGGGCGGCAAGTTCCTCATCTAAAAAGAGATAGCCTGCGGCCTCCAGGTTGGAGACGGCCCTTGGGAAGAGTTCTGCCTGCCTTTCAATGGAGAAGACCTCCGCTCCCAGGTAGAAGAGTACGGCGCTCTGGTAGCCGCAGCCGGTTCCAATCTCCAGTATGCGGTCTCCGGGTTTGAAGTTAAGCAGCTGGGTTTCAAGGGCTACGGTGGAGGGCTGTGAGATGGTTTGAGCGGCTCCTATTGCAACGGGGGTGTCTTTGTAGGCAAAATCCTCCAGCCCCTCCTCCACAAAGAGGTGGCGGGGAACGGCTCCAATGGCCTTCAGCACCCTCTCTTCAAAGCGTCCGCTCTCCCTAAGTTGCTGAACCAAAAGATTTCTCCTTCCCTTATGCAAAAGTGTATCCCGGTTATCTCTCATTGCCCCCCAAAGGTACTCTATTTTATCTGAGGGTAATGCTTTTTTGGAAGGTAATTATTTATTAAATTTGTCTAGTACTTAAATCTTACGTTATGCATATAGGAATTGCAGGCAACATTGGCAGCGGAAAGACTACGCTGACCTCTCTTTTGGCCAAGAATATGGGTTGGACCCCTAAGTATGAACCGGTTGAGAACAACCCTTATCTGGAAGATTTTTACAACGATATGCCTCGTTGGTCTTTCAACCTTCAGATTTACTTCCTTAACAAGAGATTCCAGGAGGTTGTGAATATCCGCAATTCCAAAGAAGATGTAATTCAGGACCGTACAATCTATGAGGATTCCTGCATTTTTGCACCTAATCTGCACAACATGGGGCTTATGCCAACCAGAGATTACGAGAACTACAAGGATCTCTTCTCCCTGATGATTTCACTGGTGCAACCTCCTGATTTGATGATTTATCTGCGCTCCTCAATTGAGCACCTCGTATCCAATATTCAGAAGAGAGGTAGGGCTTACGAGGAGGGAATCCGTTTGGATTATCTCAAAGGATTGAATGATCTTTACGAGGAGTGGAGCAAGACCTACTCAGACGGCAAGCTTCTGATCATAGACGTAGACAAGCTTGATTTCCAGAATAATCCTAAGGATTTAAGTACAATCATAGATGCCATCCAGGCAGAACTCGGAGGATTATTTAATAAGTAAAGCCCTGGATAGCAAAACCCTAAGAGGATGACCAAAAGTAATTTGGCCATCCTTTTTTTATTGAGGTTTATATTTATTATTGGAAAAGTTGATTGCCCTACTTTCAACGGTTTGGAAGATATTCTCTTCCTCAAAACCCTCGCTGCGCTCGTGACTAAGGTTTTTTCGGAAGAAATATCTCCAAACCATCAGAATAATAGGGATAAAGGTAGGCCCTTATTAATAAGGCACTTTAGTGCCCTGTGCTGAAAGCACAGTGATGCCCCTAGAGGGGCCGGCAAAGCCGGGGGTGAAATAGTAAATAAACAGTAAAAAGGATGGTCAAAATTTTTTGACATCCTTTTTTACTGCTTGAGCCAGAGTTCGGGATTTTGTTTTTGGGTGCCGTTCCAGAGTTCAAAGTGGAGCTCGCTGCTCTCCTGCTTGGTATCCAGAGTACCAATGAGCGCACCCGTTGCAATCTTCTGACCTGCTTTCACATTCACGCGTCCCAGTTTGCAGTAGAAGGTGAAATATTTGCCGTGCTCAACCAGCACGCAGTTGCTGTATCCAGGAATAACAATCACCTTTTTAACCACACCCTCGTAAACAGAATATACGTTACAACCCGTTGGTGCGGAGATGTTTACACCGTTGTTAAACGGCAGCTTAACACCCTTGATAGTAGGATGTGGATGCTCTCCGAATCCCTCAACAATAACTCCTCGCTTAACCGGCCACGGAAGTTTTCCGCGGTTGTTTTCAAAGGAGCCGCTCAAACGGGCGCTCTCCGGAGTCTCTTTGTAAACGGTTGTTTTACCGGTGGTTGTTGTGGTCTTGGATGAACCCGCTGCCTTCTTTCTCTCTGCCGCAATAGCCTCTGCAATCATCTTTTCAATCTCTCTGCTAAGACGTGCAGCCTGCTCCTTCTTCTGTTTAAGTTCCTGAGTATATTTGGATTGCTGCTTGGCAAGAGACTTCTCCAGGTTCTTGTTTTTCTCCTGATCCTTCTTGAGCTTGTTGAGCTCCTCCTCTTTAGTGTGCTGAGTCTTACGGTTTTCCGCCTGCAGTTTGGAAAGTTCGCTCTTCTCTTTTTCCAGCTCTGCACTTGCCGCCTTTATCTTTTTAGCCTCTGCAGAGAGAGCCTTTGAGTAATTTTTCAGATAACTCCAGCGGCGGTAACCCTGCTCAACGTTGTTGCTTGCAATGATGTACATAAACCACTTGCGGGAATCGCGGTTGCGGTAAGCTTTGATTACCATCCTTTTATACATCATCTTAAGAGTATCCAGTTGACTTTGCAGAAGCGCAAGTTTCTTTGCCTTGTCTGAAATCTCCTCTCCCTGGCGGGTGATATCCTTTTCCAGCCTCTCAATCATTCTTTGCCTTACATCTGCCTTCTTTTTTAGCAGATTTAACTCCGCGATGGTATTTTTGCGCTGTTTCTTTGTCTGCTCTATCTGCTTGTCTAAGAACTGAATATCCTGCTCCAACTTTCCCGCCTGAGCCTTTTTGTTCTCAATGTTTTTGTTCTGGCAGAGGGCCTGTGAAGGAGCAAAGAGAAACAGCCCGGTAACTATCGGGAGAATAAAAAACTTTGCTATGGAGAGGTTAAGTCTCATTTCTCTTCTCTTGCTTTTTTACGTGCCTCCACTTTCTTGGAAAGTTTTTCCAAATCATCCAGACTCTCCTTAGACTCTAAAGTCTTGTCCAAAGCCCTTTTAAGAGCCTTGTCATAGTATATGAATGCCAGATCATACTCCTCAAGATCATAGAGTATGTCTGCATAATGTTCCATAAGAACTTCGCTCTCTCCTCCGTCAAAAGCAACCGCCTGCTGCAGATATTTTTTAGCCTGCTCCTTCTCTCCCATAAGATATAGGATCCAACCGTAGGTATCTAAATATGTAGATTCAGAAGGATTGTCATCTACTGTTATCTTACTCATTTGCAGTGCTTTGTTCAGATCTCCACGAGGTGTGCCGGTAGCCAGATACCAGGCGTAGTTGTTAAGAACCGGAGCGTTATGCGGATCAATCTTGAGCGCCTTCTTGTAGAACTTGAAGGCCTCTCTGTTCATCTCTTTCTGGTGATACATATCTCCCACAAAAGAGTAAATCTGAAGCAGCGTTGTTGTATCTTTCTGTTTCTTAAGGTTTTTCTCCTGAGAGAGCAGAGTCTCAATTGCCTCGTCCAACTTTCCCTGGTTATACTGTGCTATTCCCTTAAACTGGAAGAGGTCTGTAATCTGATCCGGATTAACGGCAATGGTAGAGTCTGTAAACTGCTCAAGACGAGGCCAATTCTCACGGCTGTAAAGGAAAGAGATTATGTTGGAACGGATGTAATAATCATTAGGATAATACTTGAGAGCTCTCTCCAAAGCGTTCATTGCCATCTCGCTCTCTCCGCTGCGGGCCATGAACATTGCACTTGATATTGCAATGGAACTGTCTGAAGGATGGGCTCTTGAGAGGGCGTCCAAACATTTGGAGAGTTCCTTGGCATAACGCTGCTGGTAAATAGGAATCTCCATAACGCTCTCCACGTGCTGCTTTTTAATTGAAGGATCCACCTCCGGATTCTCCAGAAACGATTTTAGATAACCCAGATAGAGGGCGTGGTTTCCCGTCCTGCGGTAAATCTCCATCTTTCCAAAGTGTGCCGGAATGCACTGAGGGTCATTTCTTAAGGCCTTGTCATAGTAAACAATGGCCAGAGAATCCTTTCCCTGAGACTCCAAAAGTTCCGCAATGTAGGTCTCATAGAGTTCGGAAGGGGTTCTGGCATCTGCCTCCTCCAGCACCTCAATAGCCTTTTGGGCATTATTCTGCCCGCTGTAAATTTTAAAGCGGGTCATAGTGGATATATCATTAGGCCCAACGGCCTTCTCCAGACGGTCTGCCAGCACCAGGGCTCTATCCTGCTGTCCTCTTGGAAGATAGATATTAATAAGATTGGTGTAAGGGTCTTTCTTTTTAGGATACTTGTTAACCAGTTTCTCAAAAATCTTAACAGCCTCCGTCACATCTGTATTCTGCATATAGACCGCACCCAGAGTGGCTGCATAATAGTAGTTGTTGCTGTCTAAAGCCACAGCCTGCCTTAAGTTCATCTCCGCCGGCTGCAGTTTGTTCTCAACCAGATCCACTTTGGCCATAAGGTAGTAGGCGGCATCATTCTTTTTGTTGAATTCAAGCGCCTGCCGGCAGAACTGACGTACTTTTTCTGCATCGCGATAGTTATATGCCCTCTGAGCCTCTATAATGCAGGAATCGCTCTTAAACAGCTCTTCTTGCGTAGGCAAATCCTGCCCACACAGCCATCCGGAAGGGAAAATGAGCACAAACAGCGCCCACAATACTCTATAAGCAATCTTTCTCATTTCTACTATTGCAAAAGTAGCAAATAATGTGCTAATCCCTCTTGAAATAGCTTTGGATTGATTAAATTTGTATTGCTTTTGCAACCTTTTGGGGCAAACTTGCATCTATATGTCAGACAACAAGAAGACACGGGCACAGCAGGACTCTTACTCCGAGCTTGTGAAAAAATGCAGGGAGCAGGACAGAAGAGCTCAGAAAGAGCTCTATGACAGGCTCTCTGTAAAAATGTTCCCTGTCTGTCTGCGCTACATTGGAGATAGAGAAAAGAGCAAGGATGTCCTTCATGACGGTTTCATAACTCTCTTCTCAAAACTCCAGGAATACCGCGGAGAGGGCGTTTTTGAGGGGTGGGCCAGAAGAATATTCGTTACAACGGCACTTATGCAGCTTCGTAAGAACGATGTTCTCCACCAGGCCAGACAGATTGACGGTGAGGTTCCCGTAACAGACAAAGAGTTGGTTCTGGATCCTAAAGAGACTGCCAATTTGGACGCAGACAAGATTATGGAACTGATTGTTTCAATGCCGGAAGGGTTCAGGACAGTCTTCAACCTCTATGCAATGGAGGGCTTCTCACACAAGGAGATAGCGCAGATGTTGGGTTTGAGTGAGGGAGGATGTCGTTCTCAGCTCAGCAGGGCAAGAGCATGGCTGCAAGAGAGACTGAAGAAATAGTAACCCGTGCAAAATAGTAAGAAAGTGAAAGAATTAAAGAAGATATTGGACGAGAGCTTAGGCCATAAGTGGTCTCTTACTGAGAGTGAGAAATCCTCTCTGTGGGATGCCATTGAGGCGCAGTTGGATAATGCCGCACCGGTTGCCGCTCCTAAGAGGGGAGGCTTCATCAGGTGGTATTATGCAGCAGCCGCTCTGGCTGCCGCTGCGGTTGCCCTCTTCTTCTTACTCAAAGCACCTTCTTCACCAAACACCCCTTTCCAGCCTGAAATTCAACCTATTGAAAAAACTACAATTGTGGCGGGGAACGGGGCGGACAATATAGCTGACACGCAGAAAGGTGAAAAGGATGTTCAGATGCCTCTGCTGGCCCATACGGGTTACAAAAATCCTGTAAGCCAGCAAGGTCTATCTGAATATTCAGAACCTGAAACTGAGATTGTTACCGTAACTGAGCCGTCAAAAGAGGAGGCTGCTGTTAAGGAGGCAGAACCTCAGAGCGTTCCTGTTAAAGAGACTCAGCCGGAGGCAACTCAAAAGCCAAGCAAGAAGGAGGTTACACGTGCTCAGGTTGAGCGCAACAGTTACCTGGCAGAGAACAATAAAAAGTCACTGGGACAGAGGATATCAATCAATGCCGCCTCAAACTTCTCAAGCAGAGGCAAATTGGAGACTCCTTCCTACGGATTTGTTCAGGGATTGGTTTCAAGTTATGAGATGCACTCAGCCGCTCCTCAGATTACAAAAGTTTCAAATACCAAGTATACCCTTCCGCTGATATTCACTCTGGGTGTAAACTACAAACTGAGTGACGTTGTAACAGTTGGATCAGGTGTAAGATACACCTACCTGCACAGCAAGTACAACGGTTATATGAACGGTGCCTACTATAACATTAAGCAGGCTATCCACTATGTTGGCGTTCCGGTAAACTTCAACTTCAACATTGTTTCCGGCAACTCCTGGAATGTTTATGCAACCGCAGGCGGCACAGTGGAGAAGGGCGTTAGGGTAACTTATCAGACAAGGACTTCCGGTCATAACAAGACTTATAACTCAACCGTTAAGGGGTTGCAGTTCTCCGTAGGTTCCGGTGTTGGTCTTGAGTATAACTTCAACAAGAACATTGGTCTCTATCTGCAGCCTCAGGTTGTCTACTACTTTGACAGCAAGGCTCCTGAGAATATACGCAGCAGCCAGCCTCTGCAAGTTGAGGCTGAGGTGGGTCTCCGTTTCCACCTTAAATAATTACCTGTTTTTTATAAGCTGACGTGCCAGATTGTTGGCAAAGACAAAGTCATTTACCTCTTTGCACTCTGAGTGCATTATCTCCTTATTGTTTCCCTCCCAGAGAAGTTTGCCCTTGTAAATGAAGCCAATGTGGTCTCCTATCTCCATAACGGAGTTCATATCGTGAGTGTTGATTACGGTTGTAATCTGGTACTCCTGAGTAATTTCCTGCAGCAGATGGTCTATTACAATGGCGGTGGTAGGGTCCAGACCGGAGTTTGGTTCGTCACAGAAAAGGTACTTTGGATTGAGTGCAATGGCGCGGGCTATGCCCACTCTCTTCTGCATTCCGCCCGATATCTGGGAAGGGTAGAGTTTGTTTACGTTCTCAAGGTTAACCCTTTTAAGACAGAAGTTTACCCTCTCAAGTTTCTCCTCACGGCTCCAGTTGGTGAAGAAATCCATTGGGAACATAATATTCTCCTCCACGGTGGCAAAGTCAAATAGGGCACTGCCCTGGAAGAGCATTCCCATCTCCTGGCGGAACAGTTTCCTCTCAGAGAGGGTCATCTTTGTAAAGTTGTGTTCGTTGTATAGGATCTCTCCCTTGTCCGGTTCGTACAGGCCTACTATATTCTTGAGCAGCACCGTTTTGCCGCTTCCGCTGGCTCCTATGATAAGGGAACAGTTACCCGGCCGGAACTGAATGTTTATATCTTCCAGCACCGGTTCGTTGTCAAAATACTTGTATAATCCCTTAACCTCAATCATCAGAGCAACAGTTTAGTAAGCAGCAGGTCAAATACAAGTATTACGGTGCAGCTGACCACAATGGCCTGTGTACTGCTGCGTCCGACTCCCAGAGAGCCTCCCTTTGCGTTGTATCCGTAATATGAAGAGAGCGAGGTTATTATGAAACAGAAGACGCTCATCTTAATCATACTGTAGTAAATGTACCACTCGTTAAAGGCAAAGTGGAGTCCTTCATCATACTGTGAAAGTGTTATGATTCCCGTAAGGGCCACAATGATTCCTCCTCCCACAAGTCCCAGCAGGAAGCTGAAAACCATAAGGAACGGGCTCATAATGGTGGAGGCGCAAACCTTTGGGAGTATAAGGTAATTTGCAGAATTGACTCCCATAATCTCCATTGCGTCAATCTGTTCCGTAATTCTCATACTTCCAATCTCTGAGGCAATGTTGGAGCCGATTGTGCCGGCAAGAATGAGGGCTATAGAGGTGGAGCAGAACTCCAAAACGAGACTTTCTCTGGCCATCACGCCCACGTAAAACTTTGGAATAAAGGGGCTTTCAATGTTGCTGGCCGTCTGAATCACAATAACCGCTCCTATAAAGATGGAAATGATGGCAATAAGCGGTATTGAGCCTAACATCAACTTGTTACCCTCTCTCCAAAACTGCCGCCAAAAGATGCTCCATTTTTCGGGCTTTTTGAAGACCCTGAGCATCAGCTTATAATACTCTCCGGCTATTTGAAACACAAGTCTCATCTTAATGGCAATGCCTTTTAGGATGTGCAAGTTACTCAAATTACGGAAAAATCACTAATTTTGAGAGCTGTTACGGATATGATAAAATTCTTTTACAACATTGGTATTTACCTTGTGATGCCCCTGGTTGGGGTTGCCTCTCTCTTCAGCAGAAAGACAAAACTTTTCTACAAAGGCAGAGTAGGGCTGGTAAAAAAGATTGAGGAGGCCTTTAAAGATGAGAAGGGGGAAGTGGTCTGGTTCCACTGCTCCTCAGTGGGTGAATTTGAACAGTCACGTCCTCTTATTGAGTGGTTTAAGGGCAACTCTCCGGAGAGCAAAATCCTTCTTACCTTCTTCTCTCCAAGCGGCTACGAACTCAGAAAGAACTACCCTCTTGCAGATTGGGTCTTTTATCTCCCGATAGATACACCCACAAACGCCCGCCGCGTGGTATCTGCCGTAAAGCCTAAGAAACTGATATTTACAAAGTACGATCTTTGGAAAAACTATATAAACAAGAGCAGTAAGAGAGGGTGTGAACTCTACCTTATCTCCGCCATCTTCCGTCCGTACCAATCCTTCTTTAAGTGGTGGGGCGGTTTCTTCCGTTCAATGCTCAGAAAGTTCAAGTTCATATTTGTGCAGGATGAAGAGTCTAAAAGGATGCTGGAAACTATCGGGATAAAAAAGAATGTAATAGTTAGCGGAGATACACGCTTTGACAGGGTGGAGAAAATTGCAGGTGAGAGTAAGGAGTTTCCGGCTATTGCAGAGTTTGCAAAAGACAACTTCACAATAGTTGCCGGAAGTTCCTGGCTGCCAGATGATGAGCTGATTGCAGAGGTGATGAAAAATTTCTCCAGGGTGAAACTGATTGTGGCTCCTCATGAAATTCACAAGGAGAGAATAGATAAGGTTGTGGAGGTTTACTCCTCTTACGGAGTGGTTAAATACTCTGATATTAAAGAAGATGCAGAGAGGGAGAGTGTGAGTGAAAATCCTCATCCGCTCTTTGACGGCAAGAGAGTTCTGGTAATTGACTGCATAGGAATCCTCTCATCTCTATACAGATACGCAGATTTTGCCTACATAGGAGGCGGATTCGGAGTGGGTATTCACAACACTCTGGAGGCTGCTGTTTACGGTGTGCCGCTGGCGTTTGGGCCTAATTACAAGAAGTTTAAGGAGGCCATAGATCTTATAGAGTGCAACGGCGCAACCTGCGTTACCACTCCTTCTGAACTTTACCAGGTGGTGGATAACTGCGTTAAAGACAAGGAACTCAGAGACTTCCGCGCAAGCAACTGCAGAAAGTATGTGGAGAAGAATCTGGGGGCTACGGAAAAGATTGTATCTAGAATAACAAATAAAAATGAATAGAGTTTTCTCTTTGGTTGTTGCATTGGCTGCGGCAACCATTTTTGTATCATGTGCTACGCCCAAAAAGGGGAATGAGCAGATTAACAAAGATTTCAGAAACGTAGATTACAGATGGGCGTATCATAATGATATTCAGCCTGGTGCTGCATCACTGGATGAATACCTTCCGTTGCTTAAGGGCAAGAGGGTCTGCTTCCTTTCAAACCAGACGGGAATAATTCTGAAGCAGGGGAAGACTCTTCCTATGGAACTCTCCATCAGCAACGGACTGGACGCTATGGATGATGTGGATCTTTCACTCTACACTCACGTTCTTGATACTCTTTTGAAGAAGGGTGTTAACGTTGTATGTCTTATGTCTCCGGAGCACGGATTCCGCGGAACTGCAGATGCGGGAGAGCATGTTGCAAGCGGCGTAGATGAGAAGACCAATATTCCTATCCGTTCTCTTTACGGAGCCAAGATGAAGGAGGATGAAATGATGGCGGGCTTTGACGTGATGCTCTTTGATCTTCAGGATGTTGGAGTAAGGTTCTATACCTACTATATTACCATGATTAAGATGATGGAAAAGTGTGCTAGGCGCAATATTCCGTTCATTGTTCTGGACAGACCTAACCCGGTTGGTTTCCTTACAGACGGTCCTGTTCTGGATATGAAATACAAGAGCGGAGTTGGTGCTCTTCCAATTCCTGTGGCTCACGGAATGACAATGGGAGAGATTGCATATATGGCTAACGAGAAGGGATGGCTCTCCTTTAAGGGAAAGAACTGGACTCCGGATCCAACCGTAAAGTGTGATCTTACAGTTGTGCGCTGCATTAACTATACACATGAATCTCACTACCGTCTGCCGGTTAAGCCTTCTCCTAACCTCCCTAATATGAGGAGCGTATATCTATACCCTTCTACCTGCTACTTTGAGGGAACTCATACCAGTCTGGGCAGAGGAACAGTTGCTCCGTTCCAGATTTACGGCTCACCTGAGATGACAACTACCTCAGTTACAGGAAGAGACCCGTACGGAGAAAAGGAGAGAGTTGCCGCTCCGTTTGAGTTTACCCCAAGAAGCGTTGCAGGAGCAAAGAATCCTCCGCTTCTGAACAAAGACTGCAAGGGTGTAGATTTGAGAACCTTACCAATAAACCGCATCAATGACGGCAAGGTAAATCTTACATACATTATAGATGCTTACGTTGGAAGCGGCTCAACGGGAGATAACTTCTTTACCAAGATGTTTGAACTTGAGATTGGACAGGAGTGGGTTCGTAAGACAATAATTAAGGAGGCAAAGGATAACTCCTGCAATGCCGGAGAACTTGCTAAGAAACTGAACCGCAAGTGGAGTAAAGAGGTTCAGAACTTCATAAAAGAAAGGAAGCCGTACTTACTTTACGAGTAAGCCGGCTCCCCTTAAAATCAATCCGTTACAGTTTACCAGATGTGTGCTCTGTTTTCAGGTGCAAGATAGAGTGCGTCTCCCTCTTTAATTCCGAATGCCTCATACCAGGCATCTACGTGAGGAAGTGAGCCGTTAACTCTGCACTTGGCAGGTGAGTGAGGGTCATTGAGAACCTGATTTCTCACATATTCATCTCTCTGATTAGCTGCCCAGATAAATCCGAATGAGATAAAGAATCTCTGCTCAGGAGTAAATCCGTCTTTCTCTCCAAGAGGAGACTTCTTCATTGCATTCTGGAATGCTCTGAATGCTATGTTAATACCGCCGTTGTCTCCAATGTTCTCACCCAAAGTGAGCTGTCCGTTTACAAATACGCCAGGAAGAACCTCAAGAGTGCTGAAGTAATCTCTGAGAACGCTTGTACGCTCGTCAAAATTCTTCTTGTCTTCTGCAGTCCACCAGTTGCGCATATTGCCGTCCTTGTCAAACTGGCAGCCCTGATCGTCAAATCCGTGGCTCATCTCGTGTCCAATTACAACGCCAATTGCTCCGTAGTTAGCAGCATCATCTGCCTCTGCGTTAAAGAACGGTGGCTGGAGAATACCTGCAGGGAAGCAGATCTCATTGGTTGTAGGGTTGTAGTATGCGTTAATTGTCTGAGGAGTCATAAGCCACTCGGTCTTGTCTACCGGTTTGCCAACCTTGCGGTCAATCATATCTGCAATGTAGAACTCAGAAGCGTTGCACATATTCTCATAGTAGGTGAGAGAATCGTCAATCTGAAGTTTTGAGAAATCTCTCCAGGTATCTGGATATCCAATCTTTACAATAAAGTTGGAGAGTTTCTCGTAAGCCTGCTGCTTGGTTGAATCACTCATCCAGGTAAGCTCCTCAATTCTCTCTTTAAGCGCATCCTTAAGATTGTTAACAAGTTCCAGCATACGGTTCTTTGAGCTCTCCGGGAAGTACTTCTCAACATAAAGTTTACCTACAGGCATTCCCAATACGCCGTTAACTGCGCTTACGGCTCTCTTCCATCTTGGCTTGTCCTCCTCTGCTCCGGAAAGAACTTTGCTGAACTCAAAGCTAACTGCTCTGAAATCATCGCTGAGCAAGTTTGCAGCACCTGCTACAACTCCATACTCTGCATAGTCCTTAAGTGACTGAAGCGGAGCCTCGTTGAGGATGTTCTCAACCTCGTGCAGCTGTGAAGGCTGACCAACAGATATGTTCTCAAATGCAGGGTAACCCAGTTTTGCAAATATGGTGTCCCACATAATTCCAGGATACTCCTTCTTAAAGTCTGCGTAGGTCATCTTGTGGAAGTTGTTAGGAATATCTCTGAGCTCTGTCATTGAGTAACTTGCGCGTGCAATTCTGTACTCAAGTGAGAGGATATTCTCCATCTTTGCCTTAGCCTCTGCCTCACTGTAACCAATCATTGTGAAGAGCTTGCAGATGTACTCCTTGTAGGCGTTGAGAACCTTCTTGCTCTCAGGGTCTGTGTTCACATAGTAATCTTTGTTGCCCAGTCCCAAGCCGCCCTGGTATGTCTGTACCAGGTTGTTGCTTGCATCTGTAAAGTCTGCATCTACATAGATTGAGAACATTGCAATGTCTACACCTATCTTGCCAAGTTCTGCGGAGAGAACCTGCATCTGCTCTCTGCTTTCAACCTCTCTAACCATACGGAGGTGATTCTCAATAGGTTTGTAGCCGTCTGCGTTACGCTTTACGGAGTCCATAGCCATACGATAGATACTTCCAATCTTCTGGCCCAGAGTTCCCTTCTCCTGAGGGTTGTTTGCGTACTCCTCAAACATCTCTCTCAACTGCTTCTCATTGTTATCAAAGAGAACGTTAAACTGTCCGTAGGATGAGTACTCCGGCTTTAACGGATTGTTTGCCATCCAGTTGCCGCCGCAATACTGATAAAAGTCAGTACCCGGTGCAATGCTGTCGTTCATGTTTGCAAGGTCAATACCGGAGGTCAGATTCTTCTTTACTCCACCATTTCCGGCACATCCCGCAACTGCGGCAGCAAAACAAATTGCTGGTAAAATCATTTTAAGTTTCATCTTTTAATAGTTTATTGATTGTTATTCATATAATATTTTCTGTCCATCTTTCCGTTGTAGGTTCTCTTCACACTCTCTACCTGCTCATAGAGCATAGGAACCTTGTAGGCCTCCAGCTTCTCTTTTAAGAACCTTGCAATACGCTGTTTGTTAAGAGTTTCTCCCTCCTTTAAAACTACAAGGAGTTTGAGCGCTCTGCCTGTAATTTTGTGTTCAACGGAGATGCAGATGCAGTCCTTCACCTCCGGCAGGCTCATTGCCGCATCCTCCACCTCAGTAGGTGCAACTTTAAATCCTCCCACGTTAATCACATCACTCTCACGACCTTTTATGTGAAGCATTCCCTCCTCATCCAAAACGCCTAAATCTGAGGTGAATATGGTATTGTCTCTAAGTATTGTGGCGGTAAGGAGTGGGTCATTAACATAGCCTGTCATAAGAGTATCTCCCTTGCAGGAGATCTTACCCTCTTCTGTAATGATAACCTTTGAGTGGCTCATAGGTTTTCCCAAACAGCCCGGAGTGCAGCGTCCGTCATTGAAATTATAGGTTGAGATTATGCCCGTTTCTGTGGAGGCGTAAGTGTTGTAGAGCCTTGTATTTGGCAGAACCTCACAGAGTTTGAGCATATCTGAATGAGGCAGAGGAGCCGCTCCGCTTTCAATGAAATCTATCTTGTCTTTGTATGATGCCAGCCTCTCTTCACTGAACTGAAGCAGCATCCTTATGGTTGCAGGCACAAAGAAGGTAGCCACCTTATCTGCCGGGTAATCAAGTGCCTGGAAGAAGAGATCCAAATCTTTCATCCCCTCCAGGAAGTAGATTGTAGAACCCAGCATGGTTGTTGGGAATATCTTGGAGAGGCTCCCAATGTGGTTCATAGGGCCGTTTATGATAAAGAGCAGATTGTGTGAAAAAAGCTGACCTTCAATAAGATTCTCTCCATTGGAGACAATGGTGCGGTGGCTTATCATCACACCCTTTGACTTTCCTGTAGTGCCCGTGGTAAAGAGAATGTCTGCAACCTCTTCCGGTATTGAACTGGAAGATATCATCTCAGATATCTCTTTAAACCTGCTCTCCGGAATATCTTTCTCCAGCGGTGCAGCAATTGCACCTGCCTGATGTATAGCAAAATAGGTAATCAGAAACTCAATATCCTGAGATGAGCGGAAGGCTACCACCTCTCCCTTTTTGAACTGTGCGGATCTCTCTAAAACCTTTGCATAGAGCTTTTTGTAAGTTATCTTCTCACTTCCCGCAATTGCGGCAATCTTTTCCGGATAGATTTCCGCATCTCTCTTAAGATAATCTACAAGTTTAGTAAACGCCATAGTCTCAGTTCTTTGCAAGTTTGTTCTCTACAAGGGCAACAAGAGAATCTAAAGATTTCAGGTTCTTTGGAGTTGCATCCTTTGCATCCAACTTTATGTGATACTCCTCGCTCAAAGTCATAAGGATTGTTGTAACACCCAGTGAATCAAGCTCCCTAAAGAGGAAGTCCGAATCAAAGTCTACCAGCGGCAGCGCATCCTCCAACAGTTGTCTAATTCTCTCTTTCATATTTTTCTCTAATTTTTATTCTTTTTGTCAATAATTGAGATGTCTGCAACAAACTCATTCTCACCGGTATAATCCAGCCAGCCCGTAATCATTCTCTTTGTCTTCCTGTCCAAAAATGAAGCCTTCTGCACCTGTTGCATTAACTCTTCATCTCTGCTGTTCAGTATATAAAATGACGTCTCTCCGTTGAATTTGTTGCGTATTGCAATCTCTCCCGTCACAATGTTCGGCAGTGTGTACACAAACAGAGCCGGTGAAGGAAAGTAATTATTTTCCTCCGCGATAGTTCCTAAGTAGTGAAGGTCCGTTGCCAAAGATGACGAGTGGTTGAATAGTATAACCGCCGTTGCATCAGCGCGTTCTCTTTCCTCCGCGCAATTATTTGCACCCCAACAATCAATCCCGTCTTCCGATTTGTTTTCTTCTTTTAGAAGTAACTCGGAGGCAATAAAGCCCAAACGGCTCAGCATATCCATCTTGTAATACTGCGGATAATCTCCAATTCGGCTCTTGTAAATCTGAGTCAGCATCTCCTTGCAACCAGCAGGCCTGCTGATTGTTGTGCAGTTGTTCTCTGCAGGAGTTCCTTCAGTTGAAGATATACTGCCTGCATAGATGGTTTTACCGTCCAAGACAATTCCTTTTGGAGAGATTTGAACGTTGTGTTTTATTACCAAATCATCATCTCTCAAAGTGCTGACTATCTTGCATTTATCTATTGGGTCAGAGGTGAAAGTAGATCCTGTTCTAACATCTGCTGCTGAAGTTATATTTGAATGTGCGGCCTCTGAAGGTGCCTCCTTGCTTGCAAACAGAGCGGCATTTGCACCGCCAAAACCGGAAACCAGTTTTATGAAACTCTTCTTGTCTGTCTTTTTGTTCTCTTTACAAATCTCTATTTTCCCGGATACCCCTAACTCTTCAAACCCTCTGGTTTTAAGCACAATGCCGTCATCTACAGACTGCATGGTAAGAACGGTCTCCAGCACTCCGGCCGCTCCCAGAGTATGACCAAAATATCCCTTGAGGCTGTTAACCGGAACCTTGCCCAGCCCTGCTCTTTCCAGCGCAACAGACTCCATCTGGTCCATAAACATTGTTGCGGTTCCGTGGGCATTCACCAATGCCAACTTCTGTGAATATGCATCCGTACTGCCGGTTTCTGCAGCAGGAGCAATAGCTTCAAGTGCCTCTTTAAGAGCTAGATATGCACCCTCTCCCTCCTTTGAAGGGGCTGTAATGTTGTAGGCATCATTTCTTACCGTGCCGCCTGAGATCCACCACTCTGAACTCTCTTTCTTCTCTGCAGATAGTATGATTGTTGCGGCTGCCTCACCCAGGTTCATTCCGTAACGCTCCAAATCAAACGGACGGCACTCTTCCTCTGAAAGTGTCTTTAATGATTGGAATCCTGATAGTATGAACTTACTTAAAACATCCGCTCCGCAAACTATCGCATACTTGTAGAATCCCGCCTCCAACATTTTGGCTGCCAACACAATAGAGGAGAGGCCGGAGATGCAGGCATTGCAAACTACAATAGGGGAAGTGGTTATTCCAAGGTGAGAGGAGATTCGTTTTGCGCACTCTCCGGGGTAGAGGATATGACCCTCTTTACTATCGGGAGAAAGAAGGTCTACATTTGCTTTGGTAGTTCCAAGAACAAAAAGAACATTCTTGGCAGTGAGGTCAAATTTCTCTGAAGGGGCAATGCCGGCCAGGGCTCCCTTAACGGATCTAACTACCAGAGATTCAAACTTTGTAAGATTCTCCTCTGAAAAGTTGCAGAGCTGTTCCTTGCTGAAAAGGGAGGCGAATACTCCCTCCTGCAACCCTTTTGGAGTATAAGAAGCCAAAGCACTCTTACCCGCCTTAATCTGCTGATAATTATGCTTTGAACCCTCTCCCAGCGGAGAAACTATATTGTCTGCAATCTTGTAAACCAACTTTATAAATTCTAAAGCGCCTCAATTTTTACAGATGGAGCCAACGCTGGTTCCTTGTAAAAAACATCTTTTAACATCTTCCTAAAACAATGATCGGTTGCTCGATAGCCATTCCAGTGAGTGCCATTAGCTTTAGTCATTTGTCCCCTCCATTTTAACTCTCCTGTTTTTGTGAGAATTTCTGGAGTAAGCCAGCAGTATGGAGTGCCAACTTTTCTTCTCTTAGTCTCAAAGATCTTAAGAACGAAATCAGCCTCTTCTTTGCTATCTACTGGTATCCATTTCGTGTAGCCTTTTGTAAGACGTTTCATATCCCCAGACTCATCATCCCAAGAGCCAATGTTTTCCCATACTATGAAAACTTTGTTTCCTGGAGCAGCTAACTCTGAAAGTCCAGAAGAATTAATCTGGGATTTCGTTAGATATGCAGAATGTGATGCGTTACCACAACCTGATATTACAAATACTACTGTTGCAAAAGCAACTATAAGTAGGAATAGATTTCTTTTCATGATGTAAATATAACTATATATCCTTATTCTTTGATTATATAAGGGATAAAGCGGTTTTACCTAAATTATTTCTGTATTTGAAATCAAAGGCATACTAATACTCTCTGTTGAGCAATCTGTTAAAGCCCTCCTTCAAATCGTATGCAAGGCGCTGGGTGAAGACATCATCCATCTCTCTGCCTCCCTTTATGATTTCCGTAATGAGACCATCCTTTCCCCAGTAGTAACGGGTCTCCTCTTTTACCGTTTCCTTGCCGGTATCCGTAACTTTCTGACAGAAATAGAATACCAGATTCAAATCATCGTCATAGAGGAACTCTTCATAGTATGTAGAGATGGTTCTTACGTACTTGCGGGATATGAAATAGAGGAAGTAGTAGGGCTCTCCTGTATCTTCATCGTGACCGTTGTGGTAGTAATAGTTAATCTCTTCCTTAATCTCTCCCGCACCCGGCGCAATGTAGTGAGAATTAACGGTTGTGATATTCAGAGGCATCTCCGGCGGATTCTCCGGATCTCCCTTCTCAAGCATAGTCTTGGTGTTGGCATAGAGCTTACGAATCTTTGCCAGTTCCTCATTTTTCTGCGTCTGGTTCTGTGCCTTATTCTGCACGTTGTTCTGTGCCTGCGCTCCTACCGCAAAGAGTAAAAGAAGGGCCGCTATTGCTATCTTTTTCATATATGTCTGCTTTTAATCTGCTTTTAAACTACCGCAAGTTACAAAAAATCCTAACTATTTTTCAGTGCAATACAAATCTCCACCATCTCTTTTGGCGTAATGACAAAAGGTTTTTGTGGAAAGTGTTTTTTGTTGCCTGTTACAAGATAAGAGTCACTTTTACTTAGTTTTACTTCATAGAAAACGATATCCTTGGAATCCGGGAACACCTCATCAGTTATCTCTGTGCGCTGAACGTTTACACCAACTGATTTGAAAAAACTCATTGTTTGTTCTATATCCTGTTGATTCAGATTAAACTTACTTCTGGATAAAACCTCCTGGTATTCAGCTAATATTTCATTGTTGAAGACCGGTGTGATTACTCCCGTAAACACATAAGCCACAACCATTAGTGGATACGATTCTACTTTTGTTGCAATAAGCGCAGAAACAAGAACGTTTGTGTCTATAACTGCAAATATTTTATTTTCGATTTCTGGTTTCATTAATAATGGCATTTATTTCATCAAGGCTCATATCACCCGCCCCATTTGCTATTGCCTGTTCTCTCATCCTTTGAAATGCCTCCCAACCTTTTTGTCTGATTTCTGTCTCAGATTCCGCTTTAATCTCAAACGGAATCTTACGCTCTCTTACAACGGCCTTCATAAAAAGATTGAAGGCAGCGCTGTTACTGAGACCGAACTGATCACACATCTGATCAAAGCTTTTCTTCAGTTGTTCATCAACCCTAAAAGATACTAATGTCATATATCTGAACGCTTTTATTTATACTGCAAAGATATATAATGATTATGTATAAACAATATATTTTAAGCCCATCGGGAGGCAAAGTTTACAACAGTGAAACGGAAAGCAGTTGCCGTCCTATTTGATGAAGAGCATTTTCTATCTTCAAAACTTGCTTCTGGGAGATATAGTAATCTCCCTTCTTGTAGTGCCTTAACAAAGAGGCGTTTATTCCGGAGATTTTTGAAAACTTTGATATGTTTATGTAATCCAACTCAGTAAAGATTGAAGCAACGTCATACTTGTACTCAAATGTTGGATTGATAAGTTCTTTAGGAACAGCTATTTTCTCACTCTCATAACATTCCACAACCTCTTTAAAGCTGTTGTCAAAATCTGTTTTAGCATCTTCAATAGTCTTTCCTTCTCCCCAGATAACACTGCTTTTCAGGTTGTTGGCAAACATTCCAAACTTTCCGTCTTTCCCTTTTTCTATTACTACAATAATCTTCATTTTGTGGACCACTTCATATCTTTTCAACGTTCAAATATATTACAAAATCGTGATATAACCAAGAGTCCTAAAAGAGCTCGTCTTTGTCTGGGCAACGGAACTGAACGGCCTCTGCAAGGTGATTCATAGTTATGGAATCAGAACGGGCAAGGTCTGCAATGGTGCGGGCAATCTTTAAGATTCTGGTGTAGCCTCTGGCGGAAATCTTATGCTTGTTAATGACCGCCTCCATAAAGAGTTCCTCTTTCTTGCCCAGGGCGCAATATCTTTTTAATCCCGATGAAGATATAGCAGCATTAGTGAAGAACGATTCGTTGTTTGCGGAGTATCTCTTCCTTTGCAACTCTCTGGCCTCCCTCACTCTCTCTGCAATTACTCTGCTTGGTTCCGCTTTGGAATCTTCTCCAAAAATCAGATCCGATGCCGCTACTTGTTTGATTATTAGATTAATATCAATTCTGTCATAAACGGGACCGGACACCTTAACCCTGTATCTCTGAATGGCAGCAGAGGAACATTGGCACTCTCCAACTCCGTCATACAGATGTCCGCAAGGGCAAGGATTCATTGCTGCAACCAGCATGAAACGGGCGGGGTAGTAATTTTTGGAACGCACTCTACTTATCTGAACCACACCATCTTCCAGCGGCTGTCGGAGCACCTCTATAGAGCGTCTGTCAAACTCGGCAAACTCATCACAAAAGAGCACTCCGTTATGGGCAAGAGAAATTTCTCCGGGCATTCCCTTGTTGCCGCCTCCAATAAGAGCGGGAACTGTAATGGTGTGATGCGGAGCACGGAACGGACGTTGACGGATTAATCCTCCGGTATGGTTCTCGTTGTTTGTCATCATTTGCAAAAGACCTGCAACAGAGTAAATTTTACTCGTCTCAATTGCCTCCTCCTTTGACAGAGGCGGAAGGATTCCAGGTAAACACTTTGCCATGAATGTTTTACCGCTGCCGGGAGAGCCGGTTAAGACAATGTTGTGTCCTCCTGCCGCAGCAATCTCCAATCCTCTCTTTGCCTTTTGCTGTCCTTTAACTAAAGCAAAGTCATAGTTGTTTTTTTCTGCAGAGACTTTCCTCTTTATGGAAATATTCTTGGATGAGACAATCAAATTTTTGCAGGACTCCTGATGGGAGAGAATGTCTACAACATCTTTGAAGTTATTTGCTCCGTAGATTGTAATGCCGTCTATCTCAGCCCCTTCCAATGCAGAGTTGCGAGGAAGAATACAGGCAGAAAAGCCCTGATTCATGGCGTGAATAATTATTGGAAGAGCACCGGGTATTTCCCTCAGCGTTCCGTCCAATGCAAGTTCACCAAGTATGATAAACGAACTCAAACGGTTAGTAATGTCTTCCTCCAATTGCTTTGATGCACAGAGGATTCCAATGGCAAGAGGCACATCAAATGAAGAGCCCTCCTTTCTTATATTCGCCGGAGCCAGATTGATAGTCAGCTTCTTGCCAGGCAGTCGGTATCCATTGCAAGTGAGCGCACTGTCTATCCTTTGCTGGCTCTCCTTAATGGCACTGTCCGGCAATCCAACCAAACGGTACTGGATACCTATAGATACGGAAACCTCCACTGTAATTGTAGTGACTTCCAGCCCGTTACAACAGGCACAATAAACTTTACATAACATATCTTTTTCTTTTTAATTGTTTGTTTCTTTCAAAATGTTTCCTACCTTTGCACTGTCAGGTAATTCCTGATGTAAGAGCCATAGGCAAGCCGGGGTGCTACCCGGAACTCCCTATGGCTCTGATATTTTGTCAACTATAGAGTATAACTCATACAAGCCACTTCTTGTTTGCTTATCAACTTTGAAGAATATTCCAATCCCATCTGTATCCTTGTATGTAAACCAAAGATATCGTCCATCTTCTCGAGAATGATTTGAGATATGAACTGTTGGGATATAACTTGATCTTGAAAGTATCGTATCCACGCTTTTAAGTGATTCCTCAGTAAAGTACTTCCCACTTAATGTCAGCATTACATCGTTGCAAAAATGATTTATTCCACTTCTTGTAAAATGAATCTCTATCTTGGCATTATTGTCAATAACTTGATTTACAGTTCTTTCCTTCAGTAACAGGTAAATCTCTTTTGCTAACTTTCTTTTCTTTTTCTTTACGGCATTCTTCTCCTCTTCAGATAAATCATGGTATTCCAGTCGAATACCTTCTCTTAGATATAATTCTTCAATACTCATAATAGTTTTTTGGTGATAAAGATATATGTGTAAGTGGCTGATACAAAGCATTCGCGTAAAAACTTTCAGTGTCTGTGAAAAGTTTTTACCCGGTTTATTTTGGAGGATAAATTTTACTCCAAAATTTTTGAATTACTTGAAAATCCTAAACCTCTGATGTTGTTTGGTTTGGGGTCTCTTTAACTTTGATTTACTTTGACTATCTTTGATTGACTTTGAATTTATTTGAGTATCTTTGAAAAACACATAGTATAGGAGGTCTTTTATGAAAACACGTTCTTTCTTCTTGATAATTCTTTTTGGGGCTATACTGATGACTGTATCTGCTTCATTTGACAGGGGGCAAGAGGCTAAGGCTCAGACAGCTATGGATGCTTTTAAGAGCATGCTGGGAACAGCCCCGGTTACAATTCCACCGGTAAGTGATCCGGTATGCGTTTACTGCGGAGCCAATAGAAGTGACTCTCCAAGACGTGAGCCTCACAGACAAGGATGCCGTTATTATGAAGGTCAGTCAAATCAAAGTTACAATGTTCCAAGGAGCGTAAACGGTACTAACTCAGACGATAACTATAACTCCACCAGCGGAAACTACTCTCATGTGACTTATAATCAGCCTAAAACAGTGTATGTTCCGCCAACACCAATAAGAGATACTCCGGAGGGTAAGGCAATACTACAGGCTGTAGAAGGGCTTGGTTATGCTGTTGGCTCTCTAGCCGCTGAGGCGTTGTGTGATTTTGTTTCATGGTCTTATAAACAGATATTCTCATCAAAGGGCAAGGTTTATCACTCTGATAATCCTTTAAAAGGTTGGGGAATAACGCAAGTTGTGAAGAAGGATGGAAAGGAGGGTATTTGGAACAATGGCACCCATAAATGGGATGTGAAACCTGGCATGTACTATGACATTCAACTCCCGGGACCTGCAGAGGGCGTGGCTAGGAGCGTAAAAAACAATAAATGGGGAGTTTTTGACGTTTCTGAAAAAGGTGCTGTCCTTGTTCCGTTTGTATTTGACGAGGTTCAGTTTTACACAAGAGGTGGAAATGGAACGCCTATGGCATTCGGAGCCAAAGATGAGAATGGAAATATGCACTGGATGATAGGACGTATTGTTCTGGAGGGACGAGATTTCAAATTTGTTCCTTTCCCTGGAGACTGGAGCAACGTTGAACTTACCAGCATGCCTACCCCAGATGATGACGGCTATACCGCTATTGTTGCGAAAGATTATAAAACAGGGAAAACCAAGATTTTAGACCACTTTGGCAATAACTATTTCGGCCATCATTCAGAAGATAGATATGATGATATTATAATGACCGGTATGGTTACTAAAGGTCAAACTCTTTCTGGGACATCTCGTAGCAAGCCAATGGATACCTACTATGATTTTTACAAGGTGAAAAACAACGGTAAGATGGGTTATGTTTTTGCTCATCACACAGCAGATATGAAACGTCAATTGGATTCATATCAGATGTTACCTTGTGAATATGATGATGTTACACCAGTAGCTTCTATTGTGGGCGGAGCAGAGGTGAAAACCACCCATACAATGAAAGGAAAGGAGGTTGTCATCACTAGAAAAGACAACAAGTTTGGCATAGGCCCGTATTATAGAGATGAGGTTAAAAATCCTCAGTATAAGGATATTGCACATCTATGGATGCTTGATAATAATGGTAAGGAGCGCCCTGTTTTTATAGTTCAGGAGCAGAGCGGAAGATATATAGCAAAGAGAGCTGACGGTACAGATCTTCATTTCCAAAGATATTCCCAAGTTGTTGCTGCAGACGATTTTATAGATATGGTAAACATCCTGAAGGAGCACATTCAGATGTATCCCGATCAGTGGAAGTAGTTACTGAAGGATGACGGTGCGGGAGAGGTCCTGGTTGGTGGTGATGGTCACTTTGATTACATCCTCCGGCAGGATCTCTTCTATCTTTTCCGGCCACTCTATTAGGCAGAGACCGCTGCCGGCAAAGTACTCCTCCGCTCCAATGTCGTATGCTTCAGAGAGCTTGTTAATGCGGTAAAAATCAAAGTGGTATACTGGGAATCCTCTGCTGCTTGAGTACTCATTTATAAGCGTGAAAGTGGGGGAGTTCACGTTGTCTTTTACACCCAATGCGTTGCAGATGGCTTTGATGAATGTGGTTTTTCCCGCCCCCATTTTTCCGTAGAAAGCAAAGATGTTGCTCGTTAAGTCAGACTCCGATATGTACTGAACAAACTGCTCAGCCACAGAGTCTATCTCCTCCAAGTTCCTTATTATGAATTCTTTCTTGCTGTCCATCTTTTTCCTCCGCGATAGATTAACTTACATCACTTCCCCTCTGACTGCATCTGCTCTTCCGTTATGATTGTGATCTTCCCCTCCAAATCTTTTGCAATCCAGTCTCCCTCATTGCATTGCACAATTCCCTCATCTGTCATAATGAAGAGATAGAGAAATCCCATACAGAGATGTGGCTGCATAAGGCGCTCCTTCACCATCTCCTTCACCTCTTCAATGTTCACGCCGTCCCATCGTAAGGCGTTCACCATCTTGCCGTTATGCAGAAGCATCTTTTTCATCAGCCGGTAATTTTTTATATCTTGATAACAATCTTCTTTCTGTAAAGAACGTATGCCATCAGAGTGAATACCAGCACATAAATGATTGCATACATAAGGGAGGCGTACTCGTTGTTGCCTCCGAATACCGGCTGGCATATATGCTGGTAGAACCAGCTGAGTGCAGAGTAACTCTTCTCTCCCATTGTTCCGTCATCCTGGAGAGCAGGAACGGTCCAGCGAATCATTCCGCCAAGAATCTTGGAGAAGAGGCCCGCCATAACAAATGCAAAGAGCGGGTTCATACCCAGCGCTTTAAACGGAGTGAAGAATTTCTCCTTGCCCTTCACATCTATGAAGTAGATGAAGAAGGCTAGCATAAGAATTGCCCAACCGCCTGCGTATAAGACGTATGAACCGGTCCAGATCTTCTTGACTATCGGGACCCAGATACTTGCAATCATTCCCAAGCCAAGGCAGAACATTCCAATTACAAAGAGTTTTGCAACAGAGGTAGTTTTGTCTGTGCTGGTGCGGCAGATGTTGCCAACAAGGAAGCCGAGCAGAACGGTGCAGCTGCCGGAGAGCACGCCTATAAGTCCTTCAGGATCAAAAGCAAAGCCCTCTCCGTGGTAAACGTGGTTATCTCCAATCAGGCCGAGTGAGTTAAAGAGATTTACATCAAATGCTCCGGATGCTCTGCCGGCCATTGTATCCTTTACGGTCTCTCCAAAGAGGAAAGCCCCCTCTCCGTCTCTCAACAGCCAGAGTACCAGAATCTCCAGCAGAGAGAGAATGACCATTGCCGTTACAATTTTCTTTGGCTTTTTAAGCAGCAGCGCAAAGAATCCGCCAAATATGTAGCAGAGCGCAATCCTCTGAAGCACTCCAAAAATCCTCAGATGTTCAAACTTGTATGCCACGCTTCCCCAGAATCCAAGATCCTGGTCTACAGGGAATTTAATGAACGGGAAGGCGTTAAGCAGAAGACCTACCAGAAAGATGAGACAGCCTCTCTTTACAAGTTTTTTAATGCTGGCTCCGGAAAGAGACTCGTTGTACTTTGCAAAGGAGAAAGCCATTGCGGCTCCCACAACAAAGAGGAAGAAGGGGAACACCAGATCTGTAGGAGTACAGCCGGCCCAGGAGGCGTGCCTTAACGGTTTGAAAATGTGGCCCCAGCTGCCGGGGTTGTTAACCAGAATCATTCCCGCCACGGTCATTCCTCTGAGTACGTCCAGAGCAACATAGCGGGTGCTCTTTGCTTGTCCCATAATAGATAGGTTTTGGTTTATACTAGTGCAAAATTAACTAAATAATGTTATTTTCGCCATTATAAAAGAGATGGGTATGGAATTGTTTTTCTCCACGGAAATAGGCAAAGAGAGGCTCACTTTAAGGGGCAAGGAGGCAGAACACTGCGCCAAGGTGCTCCGTCATAAAGTTGGCGATACCCTCTTTGTCATTGACGGACGAGGCTCTCTGTACCGCTGCCAAATCTCTGAAATCACTCTTGCAAAGAAGGGAGAGCCAAAGGTAGAGTGCTCAATAGAAGAGCGTTCCGTTGGCGTAGGGGGCAGAAACTATTCACTCACTATGGCCGTCTGCCCAACTAAAAATATGGAGCGTTTTGAATGGTTTGTGGAGAAGGCAACCGAACTAGGTGTAGACACTATTATCCCGATAGTTTCTGACCACTCCATTCGCACCTCCATCAAAAAGGAGAGAGTGGAGGCAGTGGCACTCTCTGCCACCAAACAGTCTTTAAAGTCCTATCTGCCTCAGATAGAAGAGTGTGTGAGTGTTGAGGAGTTTATCTGTCGTGATTATGAAGATACGCTTAAACTCATTGCGCACTGTGAAGAGGGTGAAAAAAAGAGCATACGTGAAAGGCTTGCAGAAGTCTCTGCGGCAGCAAGTTCCAGGGGGCGGAAGGTTGTTGTGATGATTGGGCCGGAGGGAGACTTCTCAGAAAAAGAGATAGCCCTCGCACTGAGCAAGGGCTATAAACCTGTAACACTGGGTCCTTCAAGACTTAGGGTAGAAACCGCCGCGCTTGCTGCAGTGAGCGAAATCTACTTTGCCTCAATAGATTAATTCTTTCCTCCAAACAGGTAGTTCACTCCAAAGGTGATGTGTGTATTGCACTCATTTACAGGAATAAACTGCGGAGTCATCTTGGTGTAGTAGTTATCTGTTCCAATGTGGAAACTGAACTTCTTTGCATAAACGTTGGCCATCATTCCGTACTCCCAGCCGTATGTTGAGTAGGCTGTACTTGCAGAGAGGCTCAGCCACTTTAATGGGGCAACGTTCAGAGAAACTCTGCCCTCATGGAAAGGAACCATGTGGTTGTAAATCTGAGTTCCCAGAACACCAATAGACATCTTCTCATAGAAAGGCATCTTGAACTCCGCTCCCACCATTGCGGTGTAGGTAATCAGAGACGGCTTAACGTTCTTTTTCCTTGGCTCAAACTCGTAAATACCCTTAACATGGTCTACCAGATGGTTAAGAACCTCTTTAAGGCTGGAAGACTCCTCAATGTCTATAAGCTCTTCACCGTCAAACTTCCAGGTGTGATCTTTTGCAACTCCGGATGCCTTGTTGAACCACCAGATTGCTCCCACATCATTTATTGCAGCGGAAACATTTATATACTCGTTAACCTCATATTTAGCACCCAGGTCAACGCCCAATCCCAATCCTCCGAATCCGAAAGGTTTGAATTTAATTCCCGATAGATCACATACTTCTGTGCCTTTTGAAGGGGAAATCTTCATCCTTCTGGAGATTCCGCCTCCTGCTGCATCAAAAGATGCGTTGGAGTACATAGCCCACATATCCTTGCTGAGGCTTGCGTACATATCAGTTACTTTCATCCTTATGGCGTTCATACCAATGAGGACTTTTCCCCTTGCTCCCAAAGAGAGTCTGCCAAACTTGCGTGAAGAGCCAAACGCCAGCTCAATGTAGGTGTTTGTGAAGGCCTTAACGTTGGAGAGATCATAGAAGAAATCTTCCGGAGCATCTCCCTTAAGGAATTCAAAAAGACCTTTTGGAATGTTGGCAGATGTCTGGTTTATGTAGTTGACTTCTATAGTATTGAAGTAATCGTGCCCGTTATGTTTTTTCCAGAATCCGTAGGAGAGAACGTTCTCATGAATGTTTACGTTAATCTTGTTTTTCTCTCTGATTCTAGAAAGGAATTCATCTGAATCAACGCTTTTGTGCATAAAGGTAACCAGTTCGCCATCGTAAGGCCAGAAGAATGTGCTGAGTGCCATATTACTCTGAGTACCGGCACTTATGTTGAGAATACCGCCCACAAAGTTTTTATCTGTTTGGAAAGAGGGGTTCAGACGGTAGTTGTGGGTGTAGTGATCAATAAAGTATGCACCTCTGAGTTCCTGAGCAAAAAGGGAGTATGCAGAGGTCAAAAGTATAATTGCTGTTATAGTTATCTTTTTCATAGTCAAGTCTTTTAAGGGTTTAAGATTAATTGTCAGAATTGTTGTTCTTTTTCTTAACCCTGAGGTTTATACCCTCCGGCAGCTGAAGACTAACTTTATTGATGCTGATTCCCAGGTGGTGCTCAATGAGCATGGAACTGCTTGGCATTGTGGGCGCTACAAACTTAATGCAGATTCCGTCAAATCCGGTTCCGTCTGCAGTCTGGCTTCTGGTAATGTGAAGCGTGGCATCCGTTAGACCCGGCTCCTCTGCCGTTCCTGCAGGAAGAGTTGCGGAAAGGAAGGTCTCAACATTCGGAATCTGGTTGCCGTTAGTGTCTATAACGTAAGCACTTACGGAGTATTGGAACGGGAGAGTGTTCTTGAGAGTAAGGAAGAATTTCATCTCCGGAATACCAAAGTCATTGAGGTTTATGAATGAGATGCCGTTAATCTTGTAGTATCCGAATATGAAATTGGTAAGTTTCTCACCCTTAGGATCAAAAATCCAATCATCATTTTCGTCTTTGGTAAAGTAGTTCTTTGCCTCCTTGGAGAGCAAAGCCTTAATGCGCAGGTGTCCAATGTCTCCAATAGGCACCTGAATCTGTTTACCTACGTTCATCTCGTAGTTGATGTCTTTTTTAAGGTTGTACCTCTTGTCTACAGAACAGCTTAAAAATAAGACGGTTGATAAAATAAGTAAGACGTATTTCATAACTGTACAGTTTTTATTTTCTGATAATTTCAATCTCACCCCTCATTCCAACCTTAATAATCTGAGATGCTTTGTGCGTGGAGTCTTTCTCCTCCATTGCGGGTGATACCACATAATCTACCGCCTCCTTTATGCTCTGCTCAATTTCTTTAAATCCTTTAGGAGGTTTTTCTCCCGATAGATTTGCACTTGTAGAAACTATTGGCCTTTTCAGCCTGAAACAGAGCTGCTTGCAGAACTCATTGAACGGAATTCTGATGCCTGCGCTGCCGTCTTCCGCAACAACATTTTCTGCAAGATGGCAGGCGTTGGGATAGATAATTGTCATTGGAGAATCGTTCACTTCAATCAAATCCAATGCTGCCTGAGGAATCTCTTTAACGTAACGGGCCAGCATATCCAAATCACAGACAAGGGTTACCAGAGATTTGCTCTCCTCTCTTTTCTTTATTGCAAAGACCTTTGCAACCGCCTCTTTATCAGTGGCGTCACAGCCAATGCCCCAGATTGTATCCGTAGGGTAGAGTATGGTTCCGCCGTTCTTCAGAACCTCTGCAGCCCTGGCTACCTGAATCTCCATCTTGGGATCCATTTTGTATGCTCTCTTTCCTCCCATAGTTATTTTATAATAGCGAACTCTGTAACCACCGGGTAATGGTCTGAGAAATCGCACTTTATGGTCTTGTGACTCAACCCCTCAAAACTTTCCGGAATAAATACGTAATCTATTCTGAGCATAGGCCATAGTACGGAATATGTTGCAGCAAAGCCTTTTCCGCTCTCCTTAAAAGTATCCTTTCTGTTGTATGAAAGTTTGTGGTAAGTGTAAGACATTGGGGTGTCATTAAAATCTCCGCAGATGACAGTTGGATAAGGGCTCTCTTTTATGATGTTGAAGAGAGCGTTTGCCTGCTGTGACCTTCTTATGACGGCATCTCTAATCTTGTGATTTACACTGAGTATCTCTCCCTTTACCTCCTCAACGTTTCTCTTGTTTTCTCTTATTTTTTTGATAGATGAAGTAAGAGAAATGCTGTTGGATTCCAGGTGGTTGTTGAAGACTCTAATGGTATCTTTATCTACAACTATATCTGCGTAAATACTCAGGTTGGTGCTGTTCTTGAACTTGATTGTTCCTCCTCCAATTATCTTGTGACGGCTGAGGATTATGTTGCCGAATACGTCTCCTTTGTTTGGAAACATATAGTTTGTACGGTATTTGTACTGAGGGAGAATGGATGAAGTTTGAGAAAATTCATCCAGCGTAACTTCCTGGAGGCAAACAATATCCGGATCATCCTCCTTTATCTGTGCAAAGACTCCCGCCTTTGCAGTATCCTTATCAAGATTGTTCTTTGAGAGGCCAAAGTTTCCTACGTTGTAGGTCTCCAATTTTACAATGGTTCCCTCTATAAGATCACTTTTCTTAAAGCCAAAACGGTAGAACCTGTCTGCAAATAGCAGAGCAGGCAGAATGGCAACAACTGTAATCCAGGCGCCCTTGCTTCTTAAGATAAGAGCAATAAGCAGAAGAATAAAGTTAACTATCAGGATAGGAATAAAATAGAGGCCAAAGAAAAGGGGCATCCAGTAGTGAGCCGGGTCAATGTAAGAGGAAATGTATGAGATAATTAGGCACAGTCCGGCAATAACCAGAAGCACTCTGAACGCAACGCTCAGAAAAATAATAAATCCGTTTCTTCTCTTTGCCGCCATCAATATTCAGTATACATTCTGTCTCTTTTTCTCCAAAGAAGCAGTAAGATAAGACCAAAGACCATACCTCCCAAATGTGCAAAGTGTGCAACTCCGCTTCCCGTATCAAAGACTCCGCAAACCAGTTCTATTGCTCCGAATATACAAACAAACCACTTTGCCTTTAGTGTAATAGGAATTGGGAAAACCATTGTAATTCTGTTGTTTGGGAAGAGCATTCCGTAGGCCAGCAGAACTCCGTAAACTGCACCGGAAGCACCAACTGTAGGTATAGGATATGTAACTCCCTGCAGGTGCATCACTCCCAGATGGCAGGCCGCAGCACCCAGTCCGGTTAGCATATAGTAGAGCAAAAACTTCTTTGGACCCCACACCTGTTCCAGCATTATTCCAAAGAAGAACAGGGAATACATGTTAAAGAAGATGTGGAAGAACCCACCGTGCATAAACATGTGAGTGACAAGCTGATGTATCTTAAAGTAACCGGAGTCTACAGGGAACAGGGCAAACTTCAGATACATTGTATCACCAATAATCAATGTGGCAATGAACATTATCACATTGATTATAATTATGTTTCTAAGTACTATGGGTATGTTTCTCATAACATTCTCTTTTTAATCTCGTCCGCACCAACTCTGACTACGCAATAGCCTCCGGTTGGGGAAGTTGCGCTCTCCTTGCATTTGAAGAGTGACTCCACAACCGCCTCCGCTTCTCTCTCTGAAATAGTCTCAGTGTAAGAGAAATAGGTGTGACGAACAACCTCAAGTGCAACCTTGCGGAAGAACTCCGTCTCATCTCCGCTTTCCAGGTATTGAGCAATCTCCTCTATGCACTCCTCAATGGAGAATTTCTCTCCCTTAAAGTCTGCAGGAGTGCCGCTTACAACAATGCTGTCCTTTCCAAACTGACGTATCTCAAAGCCCAGTCTTGCCACCTTCTCTTTGTTATCCATTAATGTCTTAAAAGTTGCGTGGTCCAGCGTTACGCTCTTAGGGAAGAGTTCCTCCTGAATGGCGCACTCCTTGTTCATAACGGAGTTCAGATACTTCTCGTAAAATATTCTCTCTCTGGCTCTTGCAATGTTAATGAGCATTACTCCGCCCTCTCCGTCCTGAGTTGCAACAAGGTCTTTTCCAACCTGAAGATATCTTCTGTAAGGAGTCTGCTCCTCCATCAGAATATCATCATTAATGGAACTCTCCATGGTTCTATATTCCGGAGCCTCATCCTTCTTCTCTTTGAACGGGTTAAAGAGAGGATCGTAGTTGATTGAAGGGGCTTTAAACCTCTCTCCCAGGCGCACTCTTTTCTTCTCCGTTTCATCCAACGTAAATCCGTCTCCGGATGTAATCTCCATTGGAACTCCCTCTGTATCAAAATCTATGGCGGGAGCAAAGGCGTTCTTTCCAATGGCTTCCTTTACTGCGGCCTCCAGTATCTGGAATATCATCTGCTCCTCTTCCAGCTTTATCTCTGTCTTGGAAGGGCTGATATTCACGTCCATAGCATCCGGGGCAACCTCCAAAAAGATGAAGTAGTGAGGAGTGTAACCATCCTGAACAAGGTTGCTGTATCCTTTCACTACAGCCTTGTGAAGCATCGGGGAGCGGAAGAATCTGCCGTTTGCAAAGAGAAATGTGTTTGGCTGATTTTTCTTTGCGCTCTGCGGCGTTCCAATTACTCCGTATATCTTTACAACGCTGGTATCTGCTTCAATATCAACAATCTGCTTTGCCATTGGGGCACCGCAGATATCTGCAATTCTCTGTTTGAGATTTCTTCCGGCAGGCAGGGTCATCACCTCTTTTGAGTTGCTGATGAGGCGGAACTCAATATCTAACCTTGTGAGTGCAACTCTGGTAAATTCAGAAACTATTGCACGGTACTCGCTGCTGTCAGACTTTAAAAACTTTCTTCTTGCCGGTATGTTGTAGAATAGATTTCTGACGGAGAAGTTGCATCCCTGAGGGCAACCGGCCTCGCTCTTTTCCAGTACTTTAGAGGCTGCAATATGCACCTGCGTTCCGGTCTCTTCTCCCTTTTTGCGTGTTCTTAGGGTAACATCTGCGCAGGCGGCAATTGAGGCCAAAGCCTCTCCCCTGAATCCAAATGTTGAGAGGTTCTGCAAATCCTCCACGCTATCTATCTTGGATGTAGCGTGAGAGAGGAAGCAGAGCTCCGCCTCCTCTGAGGTCATTCCCTCTCCGTTATCTATAACCTGAATGAGAGTCTTTCCGTAATCATTGACTACAAGCATAATAGAGGTTGCCCCCGCATCTGCGGAGTTCTCCATAAGCTCCTTCACAACAGATGAAGGGCGCTGAATTACCTCGCCTGCAGCAATCAAACTGTATATCTTTTCCGGAAGAACCTTTAACATTCTCTGTATGCCTTTTGTTAAGTTATTTGATAATTCTCTTTCTGTTGCCTTCTGCCTGTTGTCTTTTTGAGCATTGGCTGTTATCCTGCTGTGGTCTGGTAAGCGTTAAACAGCAGAGAGAAGACCTTTGCAAAATAGAACAGGGCAACAAGGATTGCTGCAAGAAGGATGTAAACAATAACCCTCTTGGCGGTGGAGTAGCCTCCCGTCTTTCTCAGCGGTTCACGGCGAGCCCTTCTGAATCCCTTGGAGACTATGGAGCCGGGTACATAATCCTCTCCCTGCTTCTGAGCTTCTGCCTCAGCATTTACCCCGTCAAACTTCTCCAGATCCTTGTTGTAGTGCCTTGCAGGGTAGTCAAACACCCTGTGAGAAGGCAGATGAAAAAACTTAAATCCCATTATCTTCAACTCTAGATTTGTACAAAGATAAGAAAAACCATTATTTTTGCGTTGTATGCCGGCCACAATTGACTTTACGTACGTGTTCAATTTGGCAGCAATGCAACAGTAGGTTTTGGATTATGAGTTCATTAAGAATAGGAAACGGTTATGATGTTCACCTTCTGGCCCCGGGGCTTCCTCTGATTCTGGGCGGAGTGAACATTCCTCACACTAAGGGCTGTGTGGCCCATTCAGACGGAGATGTGGCTATCCACGCCCTCTGTGATGCCCTTTTGGGCACCCTCGCACTTGGAGACATTGGTCATCACTTCCCGGATACCAGCAATGAGTTCAAGGGAATAGACAGCAAGATTCTGCTCCAAAGAACCTACAACATGATTTTGGAGAGGGGTTACCGCCTTGTAAATGCAGACATTACAATCCTCCTCCAAAAACCCAAGGTTGCACCTTTCATTGAGAAAATGAGAGAAACCCTCTCTCAAACCCTTTCCAAGTGCAACAAGGATTACCCTTGCTCCAAGGAAGATATCTCCCTAAAAGCCACCACCACGGAGAAGGCCGGCTTTGTTGGCAGAGAGGAGGGAGTAGCCGTTTACGCCACCGTTTTGGTGGAGCGAATTTGAAAAAATTTGCTCTTAAGATAAAAATCATTACTTTTGCAACCCCATTGAGATATGGTGTAATGGTAGCACAAGAGATTCTGGTCCTCTTAGTCCTGGTTCGAACCCGGGTATCTCAACAAACGGTCCGGATAATCCGGACTTTTTGATGGCGCGGTAGCTCAGCTGGTTAGAGCGCATGATTCATAATCATGAGGTCGGCGGTTCAAGCCCGCCCCGCGCTACAAAAAAGGAAGGCATTTGCCTTCCTTTTTTTGTTTATGCTGACTCTTACCCTTAGAGTTTAGAGTATTATACCAAAAGCAATGTAGGTGATGTCCGGGCCGTACTCCTTCTTAAAGAGACGGTGAGGAGCAACTCTTAAGTAAAGTTTAATCTCAGGAAATCCCAGTGTAAGACGGTATTCAGGTGTAAACTTCTGAGTCTTCCAATGTTTTCTCTTAATCTTCTCCTTTGAACTGCCTACCTTGTATTTGGTAACGCTCTTTGCAGAGAAGTTGTAGTTTCCAATAACATCCACTCCAATTTTGAAATCATCAAGAACCTTAAATTCATAACCTGCGGAAAGACCAAACTCATAAACATCCAGTCTTGATTTTCTCTTGCTGTGATTCATTGCATCCTCAGAAAGTTCTGTGAAAGAAAGCGGTACATAGTATCCACCCTCATTCCAAATAACATTTCTGTGGCGGGTTTTGAAGAATCTTGTTCCAAAGTTTACAGCAAATCTCAGTTCCTGCTCATCTACCGGCTTATAGGTAAAATTGACAATGTCAAAGCCAAGGTCCCAGGACTTGAAAGCCTTAAGTCCCATATCTTTAGGAGAATCAATAGGGGAGATGGAACCAACATAGAGGTTCTCCAAAAAATTCACGGATACCGCTGTAGTTTTCTCCTCATCTGAAAGAGGCAGGAAGTTAACATCAACATCCTGAGCACGCACTCCTGCAAATGCAAGAGCTGCTGCAATTACCAAAAATAGTTTTTTCATAGTATAACTGTGTTTATTTTATAATTCTGTAATAGTTCTCTTTACGAGGTTTTGGCGCTCTAGGTTCTCCCTCCGGATACCCAATGGCAAGTGCCCCAATTCCGGTGAGTCCCTCTTTTATAAGTTTCTCATCTATACCCATTTTGCGCATCAAAGCCTTTCCCTCATCCGTTGCAAACATCTCCATCTCTCTGTTAATCCAGCAGGTACCCAATCCAAGAGAGTGAGCTGCATTCATCATATTGCCCAAAACCAGTGAGCCGTCCTGAACGGAGTTTCTCCACTTCTGAGGATCCGAGCCAAATACCAGAATAATGGTAGGGGCACCATAGTAAGGGTCTGAATTTGTGCCCAGTATCTCTGCATTCATGCGTATGAGTTCCTTCTTAATATCCTCATTCTGAACAGCCACAATCCAGGAATCCTGAATGCCCATTCCGTTAGGCGCAAATGTTCCGGCCTGCAGAACCGCCAGAAGTTCCTCATCTTTAATCTGTTGCTTTTTGTAACTTCTGATGCTTCTTCTTGTTTTCAATGAGCTTAATACAACGTTATCCATAGCAAAATCTGTTTTTTCAAAAGTCTCCAGCAGAATCTTCTCCATAATCTTAAACCCCTCAAGCGTAGGATGTACCCCGTCTTTGGCATACTCTTTAGGCATACCTCCGTTCTCATCTGTAAGTGCGGAATGGTAATCTATGTAAGGAATTCCAACGCTCACAGCGTACTCTTTAATCATCTTGTTGAGTTCTATAATCTCCTTAGCCGGAGCAAGATCCTTTCTCCACACAAACCCCGCAGCAGGCGGAACGGAGCAAAGCATTGGGTTGATATTGTGGAATTTGGCAATCTCCACCATAGTCTTAAGGTTGCCCAAAATGTTCTCCTTTGATATGATTCCGTTGTTCTGAGCAATGTCATTTGTGCCGGCCATAATCACAACAAACTGAGGATGAAGATCCAGCACATCTTTTCTGAACCTTACAATCATCTCGCTTGTAGTCTGACCGGATATTCCCCTGCCCACAAAGTTGTTATCCTTAAAGAAGGTGGAATCTTTACCCCACCAGGTCTCAGTGATGGAATCTCCCATCAATACAGCCTTTATACTGCTCTTATTCCGGCAGTTAGGGCATTTCCCCTCCTTCTGAGCCGCAATTCTTGCATTATCTTTTTCAAAAACGTAGAACTGCGCCCAATCCTGCTTCTTTGTAACATTCTGCCCCTTAGCAGGTAAGGATGCCATCAGCATCACGATAGTTAAAACCAGAAATGAAATCTTTCTCATACCACTTCAATTGTTCTGCAATGACAGGGCGGCTATTTAGTTCAGACTGAAGAAGAAGTAAACGCCTGCCCAGGTCTTGGGGATGCCTCTTGCGGAGCCGATGGAGGCATTGTACTTGTCTCTGACTGTTCCGTCATTATCTATCTTACCAATCTGAGAGTTGTATTTGTCTCTTACAGTTCCGTCACTGCAAACCTTTCCAACAGTTGAATTGTACTTGTCTCTTATGGTTCCGTCATTATCAATTTTACCAATCTGAGAGTTGTTCTTGTCTCTGATAACTCCGTTAGACTCAATCTTCCCAACCTGAGCGTTATACTTGTCTCTGATAACTCCGTTTGATTCAATTTTACCAACGGCAGCACCGTATTTGTCTCTGATAGTCTGAGCGTCTGATTTTGAAGGCATTGCCATCAAAAGGAGAGCTGCTGCAAGAATTACAAATAATCTTTTCATCTCTATTCTTTTTTAGTCTCTTTCCACAAAGTTAAGAAAAATAGGGCACTCCGTTTTAATCGGTTATGCAATTGCAGGTAAGAGGCCGGAGAGTGTTGGAGCCATCCGTGCCCTTCCAGTTGTGCATTCCGCCGCCCAGGCAGTCTTTAAAATGTTTGCACTCTTTGCAGATTCCCTGCTTTGCCCAACTCCTGTCTCTGAAGGGTTTAAAGCGGTTTTCCCATACATCGTAGAAGTTGTCCCGGTAGATATTGCCCTGTGAGAAGAGGTCTCTGTCTACATTAGGGCAGGCTGATATTCTGCCGTCTATAAGCACAGATGCTATGTTGATTCCGGCGTGGCAGAAGAACCGCACCGGCCTAACCTTCTCCTCATACTTGCCCAAATAACCCTCGCAACTGAATGAAACATCCATTGTGCTGTCTGTACTCTTTTTATTTTTCTCCCGACAGTTTTTTATAAACTCCATCAGCTCAACCTTTTCACTCTTTGTAAGGTGCAAGTCTTCCTCTTTCGTTGCTCTCCCTATAGGTATAATGGTAAAGAGTCTCCACTTCTTAACGCCCACTCCGGAAAGGAGGGAATAAAGCTCTTCCAGTCTCTTTACATTTCTTTTATTGATACAGGTAACAACGTCAAAATCAAGGCGTTTGTCTGCTGCTGCAATCTTTATTGCATTGAGTGCCTTACTGAAACTCTGAGGATTTCCTCTCATCCAGTTGTGATCTTCCTCTGTTCCGTCCAGGCTTATAGTCAGCGCCTTAAGGCCGGCATCCATCAGTTTTTTATGCGTCTCTTCCGTGTAGAGAAATCCGTTGGATACCATACTCCAATAGAAACCTCTCTGCTTTAGGGCCTCTCCAACCTCCAAAATATCAGGCCGTAGCAGAGGCTCGCCTCCGGTAAGTACAACAATGATTCTGTTGCTGGCGTTGTTTAAAGAACGGGGAACCGTATCAAGAGCCCTCAGAAAATCAGCTAAAGGCATATCGGGAGTAAGAGAAGAAGAAAAACAGTCACTTCCGCAGTGACGGCAACTCAGATTGCACCTTAAAGTGCACTCCCAAAAGATATAGTTTAGTTCATGAACCCTGGTTTCCAAGTTTCGGAAACGGCGAAACAGGAAGGGATTCATTATTCAGACTTTTCTTTTCTGTTGGTTGTCTCCTCAGCCTCAAGCATATCTGAAGTGGCTGCAGAGTCTGCACTCTCTATTTCTGAAGCAGAAGTCTGCAGGGTATCTGTCTGATAGGTCTCTTCTTCAATGTCTGCATTGTAGCCCTGCGGAGTACCGTAACAAGCCTGGAAAATAAACAGAGCCGTTGTTAAGGAACAACCCTTTAAGAAGTTTCTTAATACCCTGTATTTCATAGCGTCTTTTGTTTTTGATTTCTTAGCCCAAAGTTAACCATTTTCTTTTAGTTAACAACGCACCGTAATAACTTCCTGCAAATTGGTTGTATAGTTGCCGGAGAGATGTTCCCGCCTCATCTCCCACTCCTCTTCACGTGGAGTTACTCCATATTCATTGCGCTTCAAATTGTATAGGGCCGAGTTACCCTGTACAGCAAGATGCAGCGCCCCCTTTCCCCATCTTCTGTTTACGTCATCCATAAGCAGGTCTATGCGTGAGAGTTTATCTGTATTCTGCTCATAGTAAAGATTTTGCTGAATATGACCGTTGGGCACGATTCCGCTTACCAGAACGCCCGCCTTCTTGTATTTGAAGCCCGGGAGGTAAATTTTATCCAGTGCACTGATGGTTCCCTCCACCAGTTCCAGAGAGGATGAGGTTGCCTGAGGAAACTCCACTACGGAGCTGTTGAAGTATTGAGGCAAATCTTCTCTAAAGGGATTGGTCATAATGTAAACGGTTGCATAGAGGGCCGCACTGCTCTGAGCCCTAAGCTTTTGGGCACAGGAGGTTGCAAAGTTGGATACAGCAGTCTGAAGTTGCTCTATGCTCTCAACCATAGTTCCAAAACTGCGAGATGTGGTTATGCTCTTTTTATCCTTGGCCTTGCCCAGGGAAATGACGCTGCGTCCGCATAGTTCCTCGTAAACCCTTAAGCCACAGACTCCCATGGTTTTCTTTATCCAATAAGGATGGCGGCAGGTAAAGTCGTATGCCGTTTTAATTCCCTCAGCATTAAAGCGTTTCATTGTTCGGTATCCAATACCCCAAACATCCTCCGCAGGTATATGTTTAAGTGCGGCCAACCTCTGCTCCTCCGTAGAGATGAGACAGAACCTTCTGTATCCGGGATACTTTTTTGCAAACTTGTTGGCAACTTTTGCCAGAGTCTTGGTCTTTGCAACTCCCACGCATACAGGGATTCCCGTAAAGCGGGCAACCTTCTCTACAATCTCTCTTGATAGCGTTTTTATTCTCTCCAAATCCATACCTCTGAACTCTATAAAACTCTCATCTATGGAGTAAACCTCAACCTCTCCCACAATGGAGCGGAGGATTCTCATAACCCTGCGGCTCATATCTGCATAGAGGGTATAATTTGATGAACACATCTGAACGTTTATTCCTTTGGAAATATACTCCTGCGCTATCTTAAAGGCGGGCGTTCCCATCTTAATACCCAACGCTTTAGCCTCCTGGCTGCGGGATACCGCACAGCCGTCATTGTTGGAGAGGACCACTACCGGTTTCCCCTCCAGATTTGGATTGAAAACTCTTTCACAGGAGACAAAAAAGTTGTTGCAATCCATCACTCCAAAATATCTTTCTGCACTCATTTTCTCAGTTTTTTTATGGAATAGGTAACAACTCCCCAAAGACGCATCTGTTTCTCTTTTGCCCGTATACGCTTTAGAACAAACTCCCCCTCCGTAACGCAAACGGCAAGATCTCCAATCTTGGGAATCAAAGATTTATCCACCACAATGATATCTCCCTCTCCAACGCCCAACGCCTCAAAAGAGTTGCCCTTCACTCGGGCATAAAAAGTGGAATTGGGGCTTGAAACAAGCTCCTTGTTGAGGTCTATCACACCCTCAGTGTAATCTTGTGCGGGAGATTGAAACCCCGTTATTGCTTCCGAATCCGTTTTACCCATTGCAAAGACAAAGGTGCCCAATCACTTTGACACCTTTTGTCACAGAGGGTACTACTGGACCTGGATTACGAGGTACTTGGTGTGTTCCCAGAAGGCGGCTGGGTCTGAGATGGTGATAATTGCTTCACCGTCTACGTTCTCTATGGTGTAGGTCCCTTTGGTGTGGTTGGAGAGAACCTTGGCCTTTGGAGAGTTGGTGTTGATGGTGGAAATCTCTCTGTAATCTATCTTTATGAAGGCACTCTTTTCTCCTTGATATGAGACCTTTGAAGATTTGAAGAGCCCGCCTTTGGTGAGGACGCCGGCCTCTACCAGCTCATCTTTTGTACCAATGATGTAGTATGCGGAATAAAGCGCACGGTCTTGAGTAGCAATGGTTTCCTTCATCTGCTCACCCTGGGTGTTGAGGTTTGAGATGTTCTCTTGGAGGTCTGTAACCTGCCGGCCGAGGCTGTCTATCTGCTTGTCTTTGCGGATGATAGTCTGGTTCTTCTGCTGAATTTCAGACTGAAGTTTTACAATGGTTTCACTCTTTTCCTCCAGCTCTTTCTGAATGGCGTTGAGACGCTTTTTGAACTCTACGGATTTAATCTTGTTTTCTTTCTTGAGCTGCTCAATCTTCTCTTTGTATTGAGTAATAGCACCTTGCAGTGCAGAGATATCTGTTTGCAGACGCTCTTTCTGGCTCTGGGTCATATCATATCCATCCTTGGAACTCTCTACCGTGAGGATATTTTCCTTCTCTCTTATGGCGCTGAGGCCGGCCTCAACCTCATTCAAGGTTGCAAAGACCTCATCCAACTGATTCTTCTGAGTGCCGTAATTGCCTTGAAGTGAGTCTAATTGAGCCTGTAACTGTTTATACTTGCGAGATCCTTCAACGCAGGATGATGCAACTGACAGAGCCAGGATGGCTATGGTAAAGTATCTGAGTTTTAGTAATTTGGAAAGCATACTGCAAACTGTATTCATTGTTTTCTCTTCATAGCGAAGGTACTCATTATTTTAAATAGTTTGCTTAGTCTGCTTATAATTTTGAGAAATTTTTTGTTTCCGGAGCGGCTGAGGGAGTTTACATTGTCATAAATGTCTTTAATAATAAACCTGTTAGGGTTGGTTTGACGGAACCTTCTGTTGCTGAGGTTATGGTACTCCGTACGGCAATCGTCGCAACAGAATTTCTTGTCTGTCCTTCCCAAGACATCCTTTCCGCATACCGGACATTTCCTCTCTTTCATATCAAAGACTTCGCCTCAAAGTTATCCTATAATGCTCACGGTTATCTTTTGTCTGAAAGAATTCCTTCAGATTTTTGACAATTCCAGAATTGTAACAAGCAAAGAATAAAATTTACTCAAGATAAAGCACTGGTGTCTTGTCTGTTGCAGCATTTTCTCCGCAGAGTTGTTCAGAATTGTACAACGCATTTCCGTTATCCGTTTTTAAACGTTTATAAACGTTTATACCCGTTTAAAATATGGCTATTCTCTCTTTGTGACTCTTTCTTTGTTCTGCATTTATTAACACTCTAAAACAAATTATTATGGAGAAAACATTAAACAGAGTTGAACTTAAGGGTTATGTGGGCGCAGACCCTAAGATTACTCAAATGGAAGGAGGAGCGAGCATTATACGTTTCTCCGTTGCTACTCACGAGGCGTACAAGGGTAAAGATGGAGTTTACAAGGAGGAGACAACCTGGCACAACGTTGCAGCCTGGTCTTCCAAGGGGCTTCCGGAATTCTCAAAGATTAAAAAGGGAGTCTTTGTGGAGGTCATTGGAAAACTGCGCTATTTCAAGTATGTGACCAAGACGGGAGAGGAGCGTTTCAGTTCAGAAATAGTGGCTTTAAAAATGTCTCTGCCGGAAATTTGTTAAATTTGCTCCCAATAGGCCCTAACGGCCTAGAGATTTTTTATGAGCAGTGAGATAAAAAGGGAGTTTTTCATTTATGACACCCTCTCCAGAAGAAGCAGAAAGTTGGAGACCATAGTACCGGGAATGGTGGGTCTATACGTTTGCGGACCAACCGTTTACGGAGATCCTCATCTGGGCCATGCAAGACCGGGAGTAACATTTGACGTTCTGGTAAGGCTACTGAGGAACATAGGATACCGTGTGCGCTATGTGCGTAACATTACAGATGTTGGTCACCTGGAGCATGACGCTGATGAGGGTGAGGATAAGATAGCAAAGAAGGCACGTTTGGAACAGCTTGAACCTATGGAGGTTGCACAGACTTATACGGTTCACTTCCGTCAGAAGATGGCAGAACTTAACGTTCTTCCTCCAAGCATAGAACCAAACGCTTCCGGTCATATAATTGAACAGATAGAGTTCATTAAGAAGATTCTGGCAAACGGATTTGCATACGAGAGCAACGGTTCCATTTACTTTGACGTTGTAAAGTACAGTAAACAACATAATTACGGTGCTTTGAGCGGACGTAACGTTGAGGAACTTCTCTCCAACACCCGTGAGTTGGACGGACAGAGTGACAAGCATCACCCGGCAGATTTTGCTCTCTGGAAGAAGGCTTCTCCGGAACACATAATGAAGTGGCCTTCACCGTGGTCTGAGGGTTTCCCAGGCTGGCACCTTGAGTGCTCTGCAATGGGTGAAAAATATCTGGGGGGTGAGTTTGACATTCACGGCGGCGGAATGGATTTGATGTTCCCTCACCACGAATGTGAGATTGCTCAGAATGTTGCAGAGAGAGGTAAATCGGGCGTTAAGTATTGGATGCATAACAACCTCATTACCATAGAGGGACGCAAGATGGGCAAGTCTTTGGGCAACTTCATTACGCTTGAGGAACTCTTTACCGGAACCAACCCTAATCTGGAGCAGGCTTACTCTCCAATGACGGTTCGTTTCTTTATTCTTCAGGCTCATTATAGAGGAACTCTGGACTTTAGCAACTCTGCACTTAAGGCTGCAGAGAAGGGGCTTAAGAGATTGATGCAGGCTGTTAAGGATGCTGATACTCTGAAGGTTGGAGAGTCTGACGGTTCCGTTGGCAAAGAGGTAGAGAAAATCAGGGAGGCTATTTTCACTGCTTTATGTGATGACCTCAATACTCCTATTGCAATATCTCACGTTTATGAACTTGTAAAGATTGTAAACAATGCAAAGGAGGGAAGAGTTGTGGTTTCACAAAAGGAGAAAGAGAGTATTCAGTCACTCTTCAAAGAGGTGGTAAACGATATTCTGGGACTTCTGGATGAAGATAGCGCATCTGCTTCTGCCTCAGCAGGTTCTGCTAACGTTATTGACGGCCTTATGCAGTTTGTGATTAAGGAGAGAAAAGAGGCAAGAGCCAATAAGGATTGGGCAAAGAGTGATCAGATTAGAGATGCTCTTAAGGAGTTGGGCATTCAGCTCAAAGATAACAAAGACGGCTCAACCTCGTGGGAGATTAACTAGGAACCTGCCCGTAAGCAAACGTGGTTAATAAGGCACGTAGTGCCCGGCCGGACAGGCCGTTATACCCCTTGAGGGGTGCCTTCGGCGGGGTGATAAAAGTTATGGGGTGGTGACCTTTAGATCACCACCCCATAAAAAATTAATAGTAGGGTTACGGAGTAATCCTACTATTTAATTTTCTTATAACCGTAGCAGCTTCTGTTGCCGAGCTCAAGCTCAATCTTCATAAGGCGGTTGTACTTAGCAATACGGTCTGTACGACTGAGTGAACCGGTCTTAATCTGACCGCTGTTGGTTGCTACTGCAATGTCTGCAATGGTGGTATCCTCAGTTTCACCGCTGCGGTGGGAAGTAACTGTGGTATAGCCGTTTCTGTGAGCCATCTCAATAGCGTCCAGAGTCTCTGTGAGTGAACCAATCTGGTTAACTTTAATAAGGATGGAGTTTCCTGCTCCCTTCTTAATACCCTTCTCAAGGTAAGATACGTTGGTTACAAAGAGGTCATCTCCAACGAGTTGTACGTGATCGCCAATGGCCTTTGTAAGTTTAACCCAACCGTCCCAGTCATTCTGGTCCATACCGTCCTCAATAGAATCAATAGGGTACTTTTTGCAGAGCTTCTCAAGATATGCAACCTGCTCGTCACCGCTAAGAAGCTTACCTTTAGGGTCTTTCTTAAGTCCGTTGTTAAGCTGTGAGTAATCGTAAGAGAACTTGTTGCCCTTCTTTACTGAGAACTCAGAAGCAGCGCAGTCCAAAGCAATGGTAACATCCTTACCTGGCTTGTAACCTGCAGCCTTAATTGCCTCAACTATGCAATCCAAAGCATCATCTATTCCCTTGAGTGCAGGAGCAAAACCTCCCTCGTCTCCTACTGCTGTGGAGAGACCTCTGCTCTTGAGAACTTTCTGAAGTGCGTGGAATACCTCTGCACCCATTCTAACACCCTCAGCCTCGTTCTTTGCGCCAACCGGGCGAATCATGAACTCCTGGAATGCGATAGGGGCGTCTGAGTGAGCACCGCCGTTGATGATGTTCATCATTGGAACAGGAAGTACGTAAGCGTTGGTTCCGCCAATGTATCTGTAAAGAGGAATCTCCAACTCTGCAGCGGCTGCCTTAGCAACTGCCAATGATACTCCGAGGATGGCGTTTGCACCAAGTTTTGCCTTGTTCTTTGTGCCGTCCAACTTAATCATGAGGGCGTCTATCTCTCTCTGATCCAGAGCGTTCATTCCAATAACAGCCGGAGCTATTACATCGTTTACATTCTTAACTGCCTTAAGAACGCCCTTTCCGCCGTAGCGCTTAGGGTCTTTATCTCTGAGTTCAATAGCCTCGTTCTCACCGGTAGATGCTCCGGAAGGAACGGCTGCAACTCCTGTAAAACCGGAATCCAGTGTTACTTCAACTTCAATAGTAGGATTTCCTCTGGAATCGAGGATTTCTCTACCTTCTACATCAATAATAATCATATTGCAAAATTGTTTATAAGTTCATTTTCGGGCGCAAAGTTATATTTTTTTAATTGTTATTTGGATTGTTTTTTGCAACTTGCAGTCTGAAACAGGAAAATATCTAACAAAAAACGTATACGATTATGTCAGAATGTAAGTACGATTGGAGCAAAATTGTGGCATCTGCCATTATTGCTTTTGGTCTTATCGCATTGGGAATTTCCCTCAAGAGCGGTATTGTAAAATTCAAGTCAATGGAGAGAACCGTGGCTGTTAAAGGCTTGGCTGAGAAGCAGGTAAACGCAGACAAGGTTGTTTGGAGAGTCTCCTTTGCAAGAGTAGGCAATGACCTGGTATCCCTCTACTCCTCTTTGGACGTTAATGCCAAATATATTAAGGAGTATATAAAGGATAAGGGCATTGATGATTCTGAGATTTTTGAATCTTCTCCTAACGTTTCCAACCTTGAGGATCAGTACAGATACTCCAACAACCGTCCGGAGTACAAGTACCAGATTAGCCAGAGTCTCACAATCTCCACCAACAAGGTGGATGCTGTAAAGCAGCTGGCTAAGACTGCTACCGCAGACATGCTCAAGAGAGGCATCATCATCTCCGATTGGGCTTCTTACGAGTTTACCGGTCTGAACGAACTTAAGCCGGAAATGATTGCAGAGGCTACGGCTAATGCAAGACAGGCTGCTCAGAAGTTTGCAGAGGACAGCAAGAGTAAACTTGGAAAGATTAAGACTGCAAGCCAGGGTCAGTTCTCAGTAGATGATCTGGACGAGACTACTGAGTTTGTTAAGAAGGTACGCGTGGTAACAACCATAGTATACTATTTGGACTAAAAGTTGCCTTACAGCGACATGCTAAAGGGGGGATGGCCGTTGGGCCATCCCCTTTTTTAGTCTTTTTTTTGTCAGTTTGATAAATGTTTCTATCTTTGCACCCCCGCAAAAAATGCGAGGAGTTGTACCCAGGTGCGTGCACTGACTGCCAGTGCCTCCGTAAATGGCTATGCAACTGATGTTTAATTAAAACATTTACGTAAAATGCCAGGATTAATCGGCAAAAAAATCGGAATGACTTCCGTATTCGGTGCAGATGGAAAGAACATCCCATGCACTGTAATTGAGGCTGGTCCGTGTGTTGTTACGCAGATTCGTACAGAAGAAAAAGATGGTTATGCCGCTGTACAACTTGCCTATGACGAACAAAAAGAGAAACACACCAGCGCGTCTCTTATGGGACATTTCAAAAAGGCAAATACCACTCCTAAACGTAAGCTCGTAGAGTTTGAAAATGACTTTGAGGGCGAGCTTAAGTTGGGTGATTCTCTCAGTGTTGCAGACGTTTTCAAAAACGAGGACACTTGGGTTGATGTTACCGGAATTTCTAAAGGTAAAGGCTTCCAGGGCGTTGTTAAGCGTCACGGATTTGGCGGTGTAGGTGGTCAGACTCACGGACAGGACGACAGACTTCGTGCTCCAGGTTCAATGGGTGCATCATCTTGGCCTTCTAGAGTGTTCAAAGGTAAGAGACTCGCAGGAAGAATGGGCGGTGATAAGGTTAAGATCCTCAATCTTAAGGTTATCAAGGTCATTCCAGAAAGCAATCTGTTATTGGTAAAAGGTTCTATACCGGGTGCATCCGGTTCATACGTAATTGTGGAGGGATAGTATTATGGAATTAGCATTATTGAAAATTGACGGAACAGATACCGGTAAGAAGGTAAATCTGGACGATGCAGTGTTTGGTATTGAGCCAAACGACCATGCTATCTATCTGGACGTTAAGCAGTATTTGGCTGCTCACCGCCAGGGCACAAGCAAGACCAAAGACAGAAGCGAAGTTGCTTACAGCACCAAGAAGATTATTCGTCAGAAGGGTAGCGGTGGCGCACGTCACGGTTCCATTAAGGCAAATATCTATGTAGGTGGTGGTAGAGCTCACGGTCCAAGACCAAGAAACTACGACTTCAAACTTAACAAGAAGGTAAAGCAGCTTGCACGTTTCTCTGCCCTTTCATACAAGGCTAAGGAGTCTGCAATTGCCGTAGTTGAGCCGTTTACAATGGAAGCTCCTAAGACTAAAGAGTTTGCAAAAATCCTTAAGAACATCAAGGTTAATGACCGTTTGGTTCTCTTTGTAGTTCCTGAAAGAACACAGAACGTTGTTCTCTCTGCACGTAACCTGGAGAACGTAATGGTTTCTACACCTAACAATCTCAATACCTACGACATTATGCGTGCTTATTCCGTAGTGTTCGTAAACGGTGCCCAGGATTCTCTTAAGGTAGAGTACAAACGTTAAAATCAGAGAATTATGGGAATTTTAGTAAAACCGATTGTAACTGAGAAGATGACGGCTGAAGGAGAAAAGAGAGGCCGTTATGGATTCATCGTAGACAGCAGCGCAAACAAGATTGAGATTCGCAAGGCTGTTGAGGAGATGTATGGTGTAACAGTAAAAGACGTCAACACCGTTAATTATAATGGCAAGGCAAAGAGCCGTTATACTAAGGCAGGTCTTCTTACAGGAAGAACCAACAAGTATAAGAAGGCTTATGTAACTCTTGCCGGTGATGACAAGATTGATTTCTATAGCAACATTTAGAGATGGGAGTACGTAAATTTAAACCGGTAACACCCGGTCAAAGAAATAAGGTAATTAGCGCATTTGACGAAGTTACCTGCACTGTTCCGGAGAAGAGCCTGCTGGAGCCTCGCAAGAGCAGCGGTGGCCGTAACAATGAGGGACACATGACAATGCGTTACATTGGCGGTGGTCACAAGAAGATGTACCGTATCATTGACTTTTTGAGAGACAAGGACGAGTACACTGCAACCGTCAAGACAATTGAATATGATCCTAACCGTAGTGCAAGAATTGCACTTGTAGTTTATCAGGATGGTGAGAAGCGTTACATCATTGCTCCTAAGGGCATTAAGGTTGGTCAGGTGATTGCATCTGGTGCCGGAGTTGCTCCTGAGGTTGGTAACACTCTTCCACTTTCAGAGATTCCTCTGGGAACTAACGTTCACAACATTGAGCTTATCCCTGGACAGGGTGCTGCAATGGCACGTAGCGCAGGATGTTATGCTCAGCTGGTTGCAAGAGAGGGTCGCCACGCAGTTCTTAAGTTGCCTTCTGGCGAGACAAGAATGGTGTTGGTAACTTGCCGTGCAACCGTTGGAATAGTTTCCAATCCTGACCATAATCTTGAGTCCCACGGAAAGGCTGGCCGTAAGAGATGGCTTGGTATCAGACCAAGAAACAGAGGCGTTGTTATGAACCCGGTTGATCACCCAATGGGTGGTGGTGAAGGACGCGCTTCCGGAGGTCACCCTAGAAGTAGGAAGGGTCTTCCTGCAAAGGGTTACAAGACACGTAATCCTAAGAAGACTTCTAAGAAGTTCATTATTGAAAGAAGAAAAAAGTAACGGAATAAATTAAAGATTATGAGTCGTTCAATTAAAAAAGGCCCGTACATCGAGGCATCTCTGGAAAAGAGAATTCTTGCCATGAATGAGTCTGGTAAGAAGGAGGTTGTGAAGACTTGGTCCAGAGCCAGCGTGATTTCACCTGACTTTGTCGGACATACAGTAGCCGTTCACAATGGAAACAAATTTATTCCCGTTTACGTAACTGAAAATATGGTTGGTCACAAACTCGGTGAGTTTGCTCCTACCCGTACTTTCAAAGGCCACTCAGGTAACCGTAAGGAGAACAAGTAGGCTGTAAAGATTTAACGATTAAAGAATTACAGAAATGGGAAAAAGAAAAAGAGAAATGGCCGAGCGCCAGAAAGCCATAAAAAAGCAGACAGCTGTAGCAAAGCTGAATGATGTGCCTACTTCTCCACGTAAAATGCGTTACAGCGCAGATACCATCAGAGGAGTAGAGGTAAACAAAGCTCTTGACATTCTGAAATATTCTAAGAAAGAGGCATCTAACAAGCTTTACAAGCTCCTCAAGAGTGCTATTGCAAACTGGGAGAGCAAGAATGAAGCAGACCGCAAAGAGCTTGATAACGGTAACGTTATTGTAAAGACCATTATGGTAGACGAGGGACGTACACTTAAGAGAATCAGAACAGCTCCTCAGGGAAGAGCTGCAAGAATTCGCAAGCGTTCTAACCACGTAACCATAGTACTGGATAAGAAATCAACAAAGCCTGCCGAGAAGGAGGCACCAAAAGCGGAGGAGAAATAATATGGGACAGAAAACCAATCCAATTAGCAACAGACTTGGAATTATCCGCGGATGGGATTCCAACTGGTATGGCGGAACAGATTACGCCGGAAAGATTCTTGAGGATGACAAGATTCGTAAGTATCTGAACGCAAGACTTTCCAAAGCTAACATCTCTAAGATTGTCATTGAGAGAACTCTTAAGCTTATAACCGTAACTATCCACACTGCAAAGCCGGGTCTTATCATTGGTAAGGGCGGTCAGGAGGTAGATAAGCTGAAGGTTGAGCTTAACAAGATCTCCAACAAGGATGTTCAGATTAATATCTTTGAGGTTAAGAGACCTGAGGTTGATGCTAACATTATTGCAAACAGCATTGCCCGCCAGGTTGAGGGCCGTGTATCTTACAGAAGAGCTATTAAGATGGCCGTTGCATCTGCAATGAGAGCCGGTGCCGAGGGTATCAAGGTTCTTATCAGCGGACGTTTAGGCGGTGCCGAGATGGCTCGTACTGAGATGTTTAAGGAGGGTAGAACTCCTCTCCACACTTTCCGTGCAAACATTGATTATGCTTTGGCTGAGGCAAATACCAAGGTTGGTATTCTCGGTATCAAGGTATGGGTTTGCAACGGTGAGGTTTACGGAAAGAGAGACCTTACTCCTAACGCAGGCGTAAATGCTAACGAGCGTGCTCGTTCTGCAGAGGGCAGAGGCGAGAGACGTTCAAGAGGCGGTGCCCGTGGCGGACGCAAGAAAGCTGCTAACGCTTAATTTAAAGCTTCGCCTTAAATTAACCGAAAGGGGATGATCAACGATCATCCCCTTTTTATTTCATCCCCGGCTTTAGAAGGAGTATTCTACTCCAATACCAAAAGCACGGCTTGTACGGCTGTAAGTGGTTGTGCTTACAGTGGTTGTGTTTGTATGATTTCTATAGAAGGTGTGGAAGTAACCGGCGTTGAGTTTAAGGTTGCTTGTAACGCTGTACTCAAGACCGAATGCTGTAGACCAGGCGCTCATTATAAATGAGAGGTCTGAGAAATTCTCTTTCTCCTGTCTGTAGAAGGTCTTTTGGAAACCTGCGCTGAGGGTGAGTTTGTCTGTGACGTCATACTCTGTACCAAAGACCATCTCATTGGTATCCTGGAGGAGTGATTTTCCCCACTGTCTGGTAGCACGGTCAAAGTAGTGGTTGTATCCCATATCAATGCGGAGTCCTGCTATAGGCTGGATTTCAGTGCCTAAGGCAAGCATGCCCGGCATATCTGCCTTGTGCTTTGCACCATCGAGAAATTGCTTGAACGGAGCAAACTGAGGGCTGTCACTGCTTGCAAGGTTGTTAAATGTCTCGCTGTTATTTGACTTGCTCTTAAGGGTAAGGTGAGAGAGGAACTCGTAACGGGCAGAGAAGTTGACAATGTCACTTGGACGCCAGTCAATGCCTACGATAGGGGCCAAACTTGTTCCTGTCTGTTTGCAGTCCAACACAATGTTGTTAGGAACGTCAATTATGGTACCGTCTGTTGTTCTGTAGGTTATGTCCTTGATGGTTCCTGTATATTTGTTGGATCCAAAGATGGCGCGCAGTCCGAAGCTTACGCTCAACTCATCTGTTACTGCTTTGGCTGCTGTAAGTGTGAGACCGTAGTATAAAGACTTTCCCTCTACGTAGTTGGTTAACGAGTAGCCTCCGAAGTTGGCTCCGAGAGTTGATATACCGTTCTGACCAACAAGGGCTTCCAATACTCCTATTCCGCTGTTGAATTTGCACTTTCCGCCGCCGCCCACAACGTTGAATCCGAGTTGGAAGGACCATCCCTGAACGTTATAAGCCATATAAAGTGAAGGCTGGATTGGAACGGCTGCCTTTCCCTTAAAGAGGCGGCTGAAACTGCCGTCTGCCTCCTGGATTCCAGGATTTTTGTAGTTGGCGCCGAATAGCTGTCCGTATGCAGACTTGGAGTTTCTTGTCTGAATTGGTACCTGCCAGTTGAACTGAACGTGGAAGCCATCCTTTAAGAAACTTACTCCTGCCGGATTATAATAAACTCCGTCTATACCAATGGCAGCCTGGCGTGCCGGATTGCGGAGGAATTTGATGCTCTGGTTGGTGTTTGTAAGATAATCTCCTGCAAATGAGCTGATTGAAACAAACAAAATCAGCGCTGAAATCAGTGTCTTCTTCATATCAATTAGTTTAGGTTGTTGGCAAAAGTGCCAAAAAAGTGGGCAAATATACCAATTTTTCTGAAAACATAAATGATTGTTAAAATTTCTGAATGAGTTTTACTCAGATTGACCGGCACTTTTGTTTATATTTGTGAGGAGATAGAAACAATAAATACAATAGCTATATGAAGAAATTCTTTTGTTTGATTTCCCTTCTTCTGGTAGGCTTTTTCTGCTTTGCCCAGGGAACAAGACTCTCCTTTGCAACTCCGGAGAGCATGGGTATGGACTCCGAGAGGCTGTCCAAGGTAGATGACATTATGAATAAGTCTATTAGAGACACCACCATTCCGGGTGCGGTTGTCTGCGTTGTAAGAGGTGACAAGATTGTTTATCTGAAGGCTTACGGCAACAAGGCCGTTTATCCTAAGGTTGAGAAGATGACAACCAACACCGTATTTGATTTGGCTTCCTGCAGTAAGTGCGTGGGAACAACTCTCAGTTTTATGCAGCTGATTGAGAGCGGAAAGGTTCGTCTGATAGACAGGGTGGATATGTATATTCCGGATTTTCAGCCATACGAGGATGAGAACGGTAAAAAGACTCATATCAGGGTAATAGACCTTATGACTCACACCAGCGGTCTGCCTGCATACGTTAACCCTTCAGTTATTAAGGAGAAGTACGGCAACACAAATCCTGAGTCTCTTTTGGATTGGATTGCCCACTGCAAGAGGGAGTTCCGTCCAACAACCGGATACCGTTACAGCTGCCTCAACTTCATTACATTGCAGAACATACTTCAGGTTGTTACAGGAGAGAAGCTCTGTGATTACGCACAGAAGAATGTCTTTGACCGTTTAGGTTTGGAGTTCACTACATATTCTCCTAAACTCCAGAAAAAGAAGAATATAATGAAGCTCGTTGCTCCTACGGAGAAGCAGGCAGACGGCAAGTGTCTCCTTGGTGAGGTTCATGATCCGCTTGCTAGAGTATGCGGTAACGGAAATTCCGGCAATGCGGGAGTCTTCTCAAATGCTGAAGATCTGGCAGTTATATGTGCCGCTCTGCTTAACGGCGGAGAGTATGACGGCAAGCGCATCCTTGGTCCGCTCACAGTTAAGGCAATGAGAACCGTTCCGTTTGAGGTACGCCGCTTTGGCCGCACCCTTGGATGGGATAACGATGTAATCTACTATACTGCAGGAGATTTGCTCTCACCAGAGACATTCGGTCATACAGGTTATACCGGCCCATCTATAGTGATAGATCCGGTTACAAAGACCGCTGTGATTATTCTTGCAAACAGAGTTCACCCATACGATACAGGCGGACTGGCACGTGAGAGAGCAACCGTAGCAAGCGTGGTTGCCGGTGCAATTATAAAGGTGGATTTATCTAACTAACAGGTTATCTGCCAGAACAATAGCCGTTATAGCCTCAATAATTACGGGGCATCTTAGGGCAATAGAGACATCATGTCTTCCCTTAACGGAAATCTCTTCAACCTCTCCGGTGGAGAGGTTGATTGTTTTCTGCGGTTTAGCAATGCTGGCGGTAGGGCGCAGTGCAACGGAAAAGACAATAGGGTTGGAGTTTGAAATTCCTCCGTTAATTCCACCGCTGTGATTGGTGGCGCACTTGCCCAATTTGCTGATTATTGGGTCATTATACTCAGACCCCTTGAGCCGTGCAGAGTTGAAATAATCTTTGCCCTCCACGTCTGAAAAATCTCCAAACTCAATTCCCTTTACCCCCGGAACAGAGAAGGCCAGCTGTGAAATCTGAGACTCCAAAGAGCAGAAGAACGGTTCTCCCACACCCACCTTAACTCCCTCAGCCACACACCTTATCACACCTCCCAATGAATCACCCTCACTCTTTGCCTCTGAGAGCATCTTTGGCCAAAGTGCAGAATTTTTTTCACCTCCTAACTCCGCGATAGATGCCTTAATAGAAATCTTCTCTCCCTTTGCTGCCAGAACTTTTTTTGCCACTACACCTGCTGCAACAAGCGCCACAGTCATTCTTCCGGACGATTGTCCTCCGCCTTGTATGTTGCTAAACTCCTTATATTTACAGATGTTGACAAAATCTGCATGAGAAGGCCTTGGAGTAGTGCGGAACTGAGAGTAATCTTTGCCCTGAACGTTTTTGTTTTCAAAGGAGATAGTAATTGGAGAGCCGTCTGTCTTTCCGTTTTTTACTCCGGATGTGATTATAGGAATATCCTCCTCCTTTCTGGGTGTTGTTCCAAAGAGAAGAGAGATGTCATCTCCGTTTTTTCTTCTTAAAAGATCCTCCTTAAAATCCTTTTCACAAATCTCAATTCCCTCTGCACCGCAATCTACAACCACCCCCACCTCCTTTGCGTGAGATGCTCCGAATATACTGATTTTAAAATTATTACCGTAGGTGTTCATACTACTCCGTTATTTGAAGTCTCTCCATAAAGGTAGGGAAAGATTTATCTATACATTTCAAATTGTCTATCATAATCTTGCTTGGCGTATGGTTAAAGAGAGAGCGGAACATTCCGCAAATAACAACAGCCATTGCAATTCTGTGATCGTTATGCGCTGAGCAGTAGATGGCTGGAAGATTCTCTCCGCCCTCTTTCTCTATCAGAGTCTTTCCTCCCATACCGTTTATTATCATCACATCATCCTCAATCTCAATGCAGTATCCCATTCTGGAGAACTCCAGAATAATAGCCTCCGCCCTGTTGCTCTCCTTCTTCATAAGCCTGCTTACTCCGTTAATTCTGCTCACACCGTTACAGTAAACTGCAAGCGTGGCAAGAATAGGGAACAGATCCGGAGAGTTTGTAACATCCACATTGAAAGGCTTTAAGGAGGCTGCCTTAACGGAGACATTATTGAGTTTGTCTGAAAAATCTCTTCTGCTGTGGAACCTGTTCTCTGCAACAGGAGCAAACTCTTCACTGTTTGGCTTTTCAAAATCAACCTCCGCACCGCAAGACTCTACCACGGAGAGAATCTTCTCATCTGCCTGGTCTGACTCCACCTCCATGTTATTGATAGTGAGCGTTTCATCCTGCTCAAAACTCTTTTGTGCAAATGTTGCAATGGCACCCGCCGCCACAAAATTTGAGGCGCTGCTCCAGTCTGAATCCATAAAGAAATCTACCGGATGATAACTCTGATTGCCCGCAATATTGAAGATGAACTTGTTCTCTTTCTTTGTAACTCCAATCTTAATTCCAAAACTGCTAAGAACGTCAATGGTCAGATCTATGAACGGAGTGCTCACCGGATTTTCCACCACCATTGTTGTATCTTGCTTAAGCAGAGGGAGAACCATTAGGAACCCAGATACTGTTTGAGAGCTCTCGTTACCGGATATTGTAAAGTTTTTCTCCGTAATTCCGCCGCCAATTGTAATAGGCAGAAACTCCCCCTCCATTCTCGGATTCTTTGTGGCCGAGCATACCGCTCCCGATTTTTTAACGGCAGCCACAGCGGAAGACAAATCTCTCTTAAGCAGAGTCTCCTCTCCCACAAGCGTAATCTTTGATGTAACGGCCGTCTTGTTTCTAATGCTTGATACGTAGGCCATTATAGGCATAAGCAGACGGGTGAGCAGGCCAGATTCTCCAACATCTGCAATCTGAAAATATTTCCACTTTGCAATTCCCGCGCTTCTTATTATGAGCATCTTCTCTCCCTTGCTGCTCTTTCCGTCTCTGCTTATCTTAATGACACAGCCGCATTTACGGGCAAACGTCACTGCAGATTTTATATCTCCGCACGGCTCAAAATTTCTCAGAATAGTCTGGCCGCTGGCAATGGCCGCCGCCACTATTGCCCTCTGTGCTATGCTTTTAGAGCAAGGAATGGAGATGCTCTTTCCCTTTTTCTTGCGCGCTGTTGGCAGACTCTTCTGACAGAATCGGGAGAAGAGTTCACTCTTTGAGGCATCTTCCACCTGAGAGAACGAGCCGCTTCCAATAACTCCCAGCAACTCTTTATACATCTCAGTAACAGTGTATTGCCCCGTACCGGTAGGACTTCCCACGCTACAGTATGTGAACGGCGCCCCCATACCAATTATTGCAATTCTGGTAAAGCGTCCAATCTCTCCCATTGAGAAAGCAATAAGGTGTTCTCTGTCTACACCCAAATCTGTACAGTGGTAGAGCGAGAGCACTCTGGAGGCCTCCGATATGTTGTTTGCGGTAACTGCAATCTTCACAATATCAGCCCCTTTTCTAACACATTCCGCCACCGCCTCTTTCATCTTTTCCAGAGAAGGAGTCTGGGTGAAGTTGTGATAAGAAAGAATAAGTTTGCATCTCACCGCCTGAGGTTTTTTATCTATCTCCTCCCTTATTTTTGCAATGAACTCATCATCTGCGCTAACATCCACATCTACATACGCCACCCCTTTGTTAATGGCTGCAACCATCTGATTCAAAGCAATCTCCCTGCCGTATTCATCAAACCTGTATGTGAAAATCAGATTCAGATTCTGAGAAATGAGAGTCTCTATATCCTTGAGAGTCAGAAGACAGATGTCTCCCCTAATCTCCGCAAAGCTATGTTTGGAGGCAAGAGCCATACACTCGGAAAAGTTCTTCTCCGATATGCACGCACATATTTTCCTTTTTATGCTCTCCTCCATATTGCAGAATGTTTACAATTCAATCTCTTTCAGCACTTTTTGCAACTCCTTCAGCTCTATCTTTTTCTGTATAATCCTCCCGATAGATTTTGGCAGAACCAGTGAGATGCTCTCTCCGCTCCTCTTTTTGTCTGCCTTAATTGCAGAGAAGAGCTGAGCTGCAGAAGCAGGGCAACTGACAGGAAGTGAGGCCATAATAAGATCATTGCGGAACTCCTTCACAAACTTTTCCGTGCAAAGTGAAAGCTTCTCCGCCACCTTTGCCGCAATCACCATTCCTATGCTCACTGCCTCTCCGTGCAACATACTGTATACCTCAGTTGTACCGCTTGCTACTGCGGCCTCTATTGCGTGGGCAAAAGTGTGCCCCAGATTCAGCAGCCTCCTCTTTCCTCTATCTTTCTCATCTTCAGCCACAAGCCGCATCTTCATCTCTCCGCAGAGAGCAATCAGCCTCTTAAGCTCTTTCTCCTGCCACCCTGCCGGCTTGTTGTTTTTGTAAACGGAGGCAAGAGCCAGCGCCTGACAGTAACTTTCCTTGTCAAAAATCATAAAGGTTTTAAGCATCTCTGCAATTCCCTCTCTGAATACTCTCTCATCCAAACTCTTTAGGAAAGCAGAAGTAAGATAGATCCACTCCGGCTGGTTAATGGTACCTATCATATTTTTATAGCCGGAGAAGTTTACCCCGTTTTTGCCTCCAATTGCAGCATCTATCTGGGCCAGAAGGGTGGTTGGAACAAATCCAAACCTTACTCCACGCTTGTATGTGGAGGCCAAAAAGCCTGTAATATCCGTGGTAACTCCGCCGCCTACTCCTATTATAAAGCAATCTCTGTCTGCACCAAACTCCATCAGAGCCTCATAAATGCCGTATATGTACTCCAAACTCTTATTACATTCCTTGGCATCTATAGGTATAAGGTGAAAATTTCTGTTGTTTGGAAAGTATTCTGTTACATTCTTATCAATTATTACAAAAACACCGCTGTTTTGAGGGATGTGTTTTGCTAAACAGTTGATATCCTTGTGATTGTAAAGTTGCATTTTGGTGCTATTTGTAATTATTAGCACAAATATAAGAAAATTTACCCTTAGATTGTGTTGTTTTTGTTAAGGTTTTACTTTTTAAGTAACATTTTTTAGTAACAATTTGCAAAAACTAAAAGCCAAATATATTTTTGCACATGGAAAGAGAACCGGAAGATACTGGTCGGAGCCCTTTCTGCTGACAAATGAATAAGTTGAATAGACATAACAGCCACAATTACTGTTACTCCTGGCAAAAATGCTGAGAGCAGGTTACTGTGGCAATTTGGTTAAAGTGTAAAAGTATTTGTTAATGTCTGTCGGTTTCCTGCTTTCAAAAGAAGCGGGATTTTTTTTATCCTTGAAAGTGTGCTGAATTTTTCGGAGATTTGCACTAAGAATCGGGAGAAGATGTCAGATATCAGAAAACCGGAAAGTTCAGCAGGCGTCTCAAGGCCGCTGGTGATTGCAGGCCCTTGCAGTGCGGAGAGCAGAGAACAGTTGCTCTCTACCGCTGTTGCAGTTGCAGAGGCGGGGGTTAAGATCTTCCGTGCAGGGCTTTGGAAGCCAAGAACTAAACCTGGTGGTTTTGAGGGAGTTGGAGCAGCCGGGCTGGAGTGGCTCAGGGAGGTGAGAGAGCAAACCGGAATGAAAATTCTCACTGAGGTTGCAACGCCCTCTCACATTGAGCAGGTGATGAAAATCAACCCGGATCTTCTATGGATAGGGGCCCGCACAACAACAGATCCGTTTGCAGTTCAAGCCATAGCAGATGCTCTTAAAGGCATCCCAATTCCAATACTGGTTAAAAATCCTCTCAGTGCTGAGATTGATCTCTGGAGCGGCGCAGTTGAGCGTCTTTCAAATGCGGGAGTGGCTTCAATTGGGCTTATCCACAGAGGTTTCAGCACCTACGAGCACAAATCTTACCGTAACGCCCCACTCTGGCACATTCCAATGGAGATGAAGAGAAGGTTCCCATCCATATCTCTCCTTTGTGACCCAAGCCACATGGGAGGCAGCCGCGCTCTTATTGCTCCAATCTGCCAGCAGGCTATGGATTTGATGTATGACGGCCTTATGATTGAGACCCACATCAATCCCAATGAGGCCCTTTCAGACAAGGCTCAGCAGATTACGCCGGCGGAGCTGAAACTCATCCTGCAAAATCTCATCATTAGGGAGAACTCCAAAGAGATTGAGGGAATAGGGGCTTTCCGCAGCGAGATAGACGAACTGGATGACGAACTCTTAAAGGTGCTCTCTCGCAGAATGCAGATTTCCAAAGAAATAGGGGAGTATAAAAAGCAGCACAATATTCCGGTTTTCCAAAAGGAGCGTTACGGAGAAATTATTCAGAGCGCCCTCTTAAAGGCAAAAGATATGGGATTGGATGAGGAATTTGTCCGCTCAATTATTGAGGCCATCCACCGGGAGTCCGTCCGCATCCAGCTGCCCCCAGGTGGCCTTAACGTAATCTAAAAGTTCCAGAACCCTCTGCGGATCTGTCTCCGTAACCAGTTTCATTCGGGTCTCTTTAAAGTTGAAAAGAGATTTGAAGTAGCAGCTCAAGTGGCGTCTCATCTCAAAGACCCCGCGCCTTTCACCCTTCACCTCTATAGATTTAAGGAAATGTCTCTTTGCCAGTTCCACCCTCTCTGCCACGCTCATTGGCGGCAGCATCTCTCCCGTATCCAAGTAGTGACGTATCTCACGGAAAATCCACGGATGGCCGTAAGTGGCTCTGCCAATCATAATTGCATCTACTCCGTAACGGTCAAACTTCTCCTTTGCGCTCTTCTCATCCACCACATCTCCGTTCCCAATAATAGGAATTTTCATTCTCGGATTCTCCTTCACCTTGCCAATCAGAGTCCAGTCTGCCTCACCCTTGTACATCTGGCAGCGGGTGCGGCCGTGTATAGTAAGCGCCTGAATACCCGCATCCTGCAGCCTCTCTGCAAGTTCAACTATGATGAGGGAGTCTTCATCCCATCCCAGGCGCGTCTTTACCGTTACGGGCAGATTCACCGCCTTCACAACCTTCTCTGTAATCTCTACCATCAAATCGGGAAAGCGCATCATTCCGCTGCCGGCCCCTCTCTTTGCTATCTTGTTTACAGGACATCCAAAATTTATATCTATCAGCTCCGGATGCTGCTCTTCAGCGAACTTTGCCGCCTCTACCATTGCCTCCGGAATATGGCCGTATATTTGTATCCCGATAGGTCTTTCGTAGTCAAAGACTTCCATCTTTTTGAAGGACTTTTGAGCGTTGTGCACCAGCCCGTCTGAGGAGACAAACTCCGTGTACATCATATCTGCGCCGTACTCCTTGCAGATGTACCTGAAAGAGGCGTCTGTAACATCCTCCATAGGTGCCAGAAAGAGCGCCTTGTCCCTGAACTCTATATTGCCTATCTTGAACATACATTGCAAAAGTAATGAAAAGTGATGGAAGTAAGAATTAGCCATAGAGAGAGCGGGAACTGTTAAGGACGGAAACTATCGTGAAGAAGAGAGGGGAAAGATTTGCAGATGGGGAAAAAATAGTTATATTTGCACCCCTTTTTGAAAAGAGGGCTCCGTTTGGTACGGAGAGATTATTAATTTAAAACAACAAACAGTGGATTACAGAAGTTACAAATCGGTCTTTGTAAACGATCAGACAGCCACAAAAGAGTGGGTTGTGATTGATGCAACAGACCAGGTTTTAGGCCGTCTTGCTTCTCGCTTGGCTTTACTGCTGAGGGGCAAGAACAAAGCCAACTTCACACCTCACACAGACTGCGGTGACAATGTTATTGTCATCAATGCTGAGAAGGTGCGCCTTACCGGCAAGAAGTTGACTGACAAGGTGTACGTACGTCACACCGGTTATCCTGGCGGCCAGCGCTTTACAACTCCTAAGGAGTTACTCCAGCGCAAGCCGGTAGCAGTTATTGAGGAAGCTGTAAGAGGAATGCTTCCTAAGTCAAGACTCGGAGCTCAGATGTTCCGCAACCTGCACGTATATGCAGGAAGTGAGCATCCTCACGAGGCACAAAAACCAAAAACAATCACTTTAAACGAAATTTAGAGCATGGAGAAAGTTAACGCCCTTGGAAGACGTAAATCAGCTGTGGCTCGCGTTTATGTGAATGCAGGTAAAGGCAACATTACAATCAACGGTAAGGAACTCTCCGTTTATTTTCCGGATGATTCCCTCAAATACATTGTAATGCAGCCGCTTACAGTTACCAACACTCAAGGAAACTTTGACATTGATGTTAACCTTGACGGTGGTGGAATTAAGGGACAGGCAGAGGCTCTCCGCCTTGCTATCTCTCGCGCACTCTGCAAGATTGATGCTGAGGCTTACCGCTCCGTTCTCAAGAAGGAAGGATTCCTTTCTAGAGATGCAAGAGAGGTTGAGAGAAAGAAACCTGGCCAGCCTGGTGCACGCAGACGCTTCCAGTTCAGCAAACGTTAATATTTACGTTGGACAATCAGTGCACAGAAGAGTTGTAAAAGCTGTGGATTCAATTAGACTACTGCACTTTGCTCTTCTGCGAAAAATCTTCAGGACAGAAACTACCTGAGGGTTGATGAATGAGGCCCGCTCACAAAATGTGACAGGCAAAAATGAAAAAAGAACAAGCATTAAAAATTGAAAAAATGCCAAGAACAAATTTCCAAGAATTATTAGATGCAGGTGCACACTTCGGACACTTGAAGAGGAAATGGAATCCTAAGATGGCTCCTTATATCTTTATGGAGAAGAACGGAATCCATATCATTGACCTGCACAAAACCGTGCTTATGATAGATGATGCAGCAGCAATGCTGAAGAATCTTGCACGCAGTGGCCGCAGAGTTCTCTTTGTAGCTACTAAAAAACAGGCTAAGGATATTATTGCGGAGAAAGCTCAATCCGTTAATATGCCTTACGTTACAGAAAGATGGCCTGGTGGAATGCTTACTAACTTCCCTACAATCCGTAAGGCGGTTAAGAAGATGAACACCATAGATAAAATGAAATCAGACGGTACATACGAGACTCTTGCAAAGAGAGAGAAACTCCAGATAGACCGTCAGAGAGCAAAATTGGAGAAGAACTTAGGTTCTATAGCAGATATGAGTCGTCTCCCATCAGCACTGTTTGTTGTTGATGTTCAGAAAGAAGCCAATGCAGTAAAAGAGGCTAAGAGACTGAATATACCTGTAATTGCGATGGTAGATACCTGCTGCGACCCAACTCCGATTGATTATGTTATTCCTGCAAATGACGATGCAGCAAAGAGTGTTGCAGTTGTTGTAGGTGCACTTTGCGGCGCTATTGCCGAGGGTCTTGAGGAGAGAAAACTTGAGAGAGAGAAGCAAGCTGCAGAGGAAGAGAAAAGGGCTAAGGATAAGGAACTTGCAAAGATGGAAGGAGATAAGAAGGCTTCCGATTCAGTTCCTGAGGGAAAGAAAATCCGCCCAAGAAGAAAGGTAAATACAGAGGATGCAAAGCCTGCTAAGAAGGCAGAGCCTAAAGCAGAATAAGGAGGAACGTTATGGATATTAAAGCATCAGATGTAATGAAGCTGCGTCAGATGACGCAAGCCGGTATGATGGACTGCAAGAAGGCTCTCATTGAGGCTGACGGTGACTTTGACAGAGCAAAGGAAATCCTTAGAGAGAAGGGTAAGGTTGTTGCTGCAAAGCGTTCAGACAGAGAGACTACTGAGGGTGCAGTTTTGGCTCGCACTAACGGTGAAAAGAACAAGGCCGTTATGGTTTGCCTCGGTTGCGAGACAGACTTTGTAGCAAAGACTGACGGATTCCAGGCTCTTGCAAACGGAATAGCAGACGCTGCTATGGCTGAGTATCCTGCAGACCTTGATTCTCTTAAGAAATGCAAACTCGGTGACATTACCGTTGACGATGCAATTATGGATCAGACAGGTAAGAGTGGTGAGAAACACGTTATTGCTTGCTATGAGAAAGTTGAGGCTCCTTACGTTGGCTTCTACGTTCACAGCAACAAGAAGGTGGCTACCATTGTAGGATTCAACAAGCAGATTGCAGATGACGCCGTTAAAGAGATTGCAATGCAGATTACTGCAATGGCTCCTATAGCTGTTACCGCAGATGAGATTCCTCAGGCAAGAAAAGATGAGGAGTTCTCACTTGCAGTTAACAAGACTAAGGAGGAGCTTGTAAAGAAGGCTGTAGACGCAGCACTTTCTAAGGCAGGTCTCAATCCAAATCACTTTGACAGTGAGGATCATATTGAGAGCAATACTGCAAAGGGCTGGATTACTGCAGAGCAGGCAGAGCAGGGCAGAAAGATTATGAAGGAGACTGCTGAGCAGAAGGCAGCTTCTCTGCCTGAGGCAATGATTCAGAACATTGCTAACGGTCGTCTTCAGAAGTTCTTCAAAGAGAAGACTCTTAACGAGCAGATTCTTGCTCTGGGAGACGGTAAGGAGACAGTTTCTCAGTACCTGAAGAGAGTAGACCCTGAGGTTAAGGTTGTTGCCTTCCACAGATTCTCTCTGGCAGACTAAGGAGACATAAAATAAGTCTTTAAAAAGGGGTAGACGGAACGATTTTTGGTCTACCCCTTTTGATTTTTTTGTATCTTGCACCCAAATGCGTTAAAATATGAAGACAAAACAAACATTTCCGTTCCTTTTAGTTGTTTGCCTTTTGGTTGGTAACACTCTTTTTGCCCAGAGTAAGATAGATGAGAGGTTCAATGCTTTCTCTCAGCTTCTCTCTCCGGAGAAACTTTATCTTCAGACAGATAAGGAGACCTACTGCGTGGGAGATACCCTCTGGTTTAAAGGTTATCTTGTAAACAACTCTCTGTTGTCTGAATTCCCGGAGAGTAATTTTATCTATGTAGAACTTTTAACCTACTACTATAACAAGAACGTCTATTCAAACAAAGTTGAAGAGACAAACCGTATGGTTCAGAGAGTGAAGATTAAGAGGCGTAACGGTGTGCTTCAGGGTTACATTGTTTTAGACGGTGATATGAATACCGGAGTCTCCATCCTCAGAGCATACACATATTGGGGATTGAACTTCCCGGCAGAGTATATTTTTACTCGGAGAATTACCGTCATAAATCCTATAAAGGATAACTTTGTAAAAGACCTTGTAGATCATAAGGTTAGAGAAACGGAAGAGTACACCAAGGTTGGTGTTCAGAATCCTTTCAAACGTGAGAAGGTAGAAACTGCAAAGTTAGACTGCCAGTTCCTTCCTGAGAGCGGAAGATACTTTGCAAACGTAAAGACAAAAATTGGTGTAAAGAGCATAAATGAAGAGGGTTTTGGAGAGAAGGTAACGGGAGAAGTCTTCTCTTCTGACGGTAAGAAAGTTGCTGAGTTTGAGACTAATGATTTGGGTATGGGCTCGTTTGCCTTCACTGCGGAAGCTGGCAAAAAGTATCATGCCATAGTAAAAGACAACAGAGGTGTTGAGGAGAAAATCAATCTCCCTGCTACCTCTTCTACCGGAGCGCAGATTAACGTTTCCCGCAAGGGAGATAACTTCATTGCGGAGCTTTACGCTACTCCTAACCTAAATGCAGATTCTCTCCGTTTCATACTCTCCAACGGCTCTGAAATTTTCTATGACGGAGCATTTACCCAGTCTACAAAAGTTGCCCTTCCAATACTGAAAATGGCTGAAGGTATTAACGTTGCAACAATTGCAGATAACCAGGGAAATGTTTATGCAAAAAGACCTCTGTTTGTTCTTCCTGCAGATGAAGGAGAGGTAGATATAAAGACAGACAAGGAGATTTACTCTCAGAGAGAGCTTGTTACCTGTACAATAGATTTGAACAAACCGGTAAGTGGAAACTTCTCTGTTTCCGTTACTGATGACAACCATGCTCCTTATATGGGCGTAGAGAACAACATTATCTCTTACATGCTCTTATCTTCTGAGATTAAGGGATATGTGGAGAATCCACAACACTATTTTGACCGCTCAGTTCCTGTTGCGGAGAGAGAGAAGGATTTGGATCTTATGATGATGACTCAGGGTTGGGAGTACTATGACCTTCCTGCAATCTTTAAGGCTCAGTTTGAACTTCCGCAGTTTGGTAAGGAGTATATTCAGACAGTAACAGGAAAGGTTAGAAAGGCTAATCTGAGACGAGGTAAATCTTCAATTGTCTCTTTTGTAGCACCTTCCATTGGTTTTACAGCAATGGGTCAGTTGGATTCTGCGGGATACTTTGAACTTAAAGACGTAGATTTCCCAGACTCCACTCTATTTATTGTCAATGCGGTTAGTACGGGCGGCAGAAAGTCTTTCATTCCATCTATTTCAGAGGATTCATTTGCCCCAATTATTCAATACAACCGTCACAAACAGAAGGTAAACTACTCAGATGAAGACGCTCAGTATATGATTCAGAACTACTACAATACGGGCGGAGATAAGGTTTATCAACTTGATCCTGTTTATGTAACCTCTCAAAGAATGGTAAAGGCAAATGACAATCTTTCTCCTTTCCCAATTCAATACTTCAAGCAGGGTCAGTTAAAGACTGAAGAAGATCTTAAGCCGTTCATTGGATATGATGTAATGACATACGTAATTGAGACTTGCCAGGGTATAAGATTCTCAACAGATACCGTAACCGGAGAGAGAAAGCTTGTCTCAAGAATTACGGGAGTTGCCTCAAATTGGGAGGTGGAAGATATGGCGGAGGTTGTAGTATTCATAAATGGATTTCAGGCTCAATCTTCAAATGAACTAGAACATTATAATGTAGATGAACTTGAGGCGTTTGTACACCTTCAGGGTGCAGATGCCGCACCGTTCGTACCAATGATAGAGGGCAGCGCTTCTCTCAGAAGAGTGATTATGATAAAGACAAAACCAAGTGCCAAGACCGGTATGCCAAAGAATGTTACAAAGGGCTATCCTCTTGGTTGGCAGAGGCTTAAAAGGTTCTATTCTCCTGCTTACGATGTTTACGGAAAGGGTTTGGTAAGATACGGAACAGATAAGAGAAGTACCGTTTATTGGAATCCGAATATTGAAGTTGAAGATGGAAAGGGAGGTTTCAAGTTTAACACTTCAGACGGCAACTCCAATTATACCGTTATTCTTGAGGGAATTACAAACGAGGGTGAGTATATCTTCAAGAAGGCATCCATTAAGAGAAAGAGAGATTATTAAAAACTGAATATTATGAAGATTAAATTCTACATGAAAGCAAAAACACTGCTGCTTGCAGCGGTGATGGTTTCATCAATGCTGCTTGTTGCAAGTTGTGGCGGCGGCGGTTCTAAATCTTTGGATCCAACCCCAACCCCAACTCCAACCCCAACAGTTTCAAAGCAATGCACACTCTCATCTTTTCAATTTAAGGCAGCGTCAAACGCCGGTCTTGCTACCAGTCCGTCTGCTGTAATTGCAAAGATTCAGAGCAGAAATCTTGTTTTGATTACTGTTCCGGAGGAGGTAAACTTAACATCACTTATACCAACCTTTGGAATTAGTGATAAGGCTACTGCAACAATTGGCGGAACGGCTGCTACTTCAGGTGTTACGGCATTTAATTTTACAAACGATATAGATATGGTTGTAACTGCTGAAGACGGAAGGTCTTCAAACAGATATACTATTTTGGTAAAGAAGGGAAACAACACAATAGACTCTCAGGTTTACGGTGTAATGTCTAAGTACAACATTCCTGGTATATCCGTTGCTTGCACAAAGAATGAGAAACTTGTCTTTGCAAACGGTTACGGCTTTGCAAACATAGATTCATCTCCAAAAGTTAAAGTTACCCCTAATCATCTCTTCCGTTTGGCCAGTGTTTCAAAAGCCCAGACAGCTCTCTGTATAATGACTCTATACGAGGAGGGTCTCCTTTCTCCAGAAGATTATGTTTTTGCCCCAGCCGGAGCAAACGGAGCAGGCAGCCCTGAGGGAATACTTTACAGTATGTATCCGGGAACTCACGGACTCCGCGTAGATAAAATTAAAGTAAAACACCTTCTTACCCACACTACAGGATGGAATTATAATACCACCGGAGGTGAGGATCCTATCTTTACTGGAGACTCCAGATTTTACGGCAAGAGCCTCGTAGACAGAGTTAAATATATGGTAGGAACAAATACCAGCAATGAGCCTGGAACATCATATTCTTACTATAACCTTGGTTTCTGCGTACTGGGTCAGATAATAGAGAAGATTACCGGAAAGTCTTACGAGACTTATCTTAGGGAGGTTACTGCAAAGGCCGGTGTAAAGGATATGTGGGTTGCAAGGACAAAGAAGGCGGAAAGACGTGAAAACGAATGCGTATATTACTCACAAACAGCAGGTAATGACGGTTACGGTAACGATATGACCGTTGTTGCTGCCTGCGGTGCAGTTATAGCTTCCGCACCGGATCTTATGCAGGTTCTTTGTTCTGAGGATTATGGAACTGTAGTGCCGGATATTCTTAAGAAAGAGACTCTTGATATGATGTACACCAACTGGACGTCCAACTCTCCGGGTGGTTATGGCTATGGCTGGAGAATAGGGCACTCAACTCTTACTAACTGGGCTTCATACCACGGAGGTAACATTGCAGGTACCGCAACTATTTGGGCAAGAGGAAAGAACGGAGTTAACGGAGTCCTACTCTGTAATTCCAGAAGCAATATAAGTGACTTTGATACAGCTATCTACGTTGCCCTCAACTCAATAATGGGAACAATTTATTCTTCTTACTAAAGAAGCTGAATGTCACAACTAGGACTGGCTAGCAGAACACTACTCTTTCCCTATTGGCTTACTTTGGTCATTAGGAACAAGTTATATGATAAGGGTATACTGAAGGGAGAACGTTTCAGTATACCCGTTATCTCTGTAGGCAACATCACCGTAGGGGGAACCGGCAAGACTCCTCATACGGAGATGCTTGTTAATGAACTCAGAGGGAAATATCGTCTGGCGGTAATATCAAGAGGATACAAACGCAAGAGCAAAGGCTTTCACGTTGTGAAGGTTACAGACGATTTTACTCTCTGCGGAGACGAACCTCTTCAGATAAAAAAGAAATTCCCGGAGATAATTGTTGCCGTCTGCAAAGACCGTAACTACGCTATTCACAAGGTAGTAGAGGAGATGGGGGTCAACCTTGTAATTTTGGATGACGCCTACCAGTACAGAAAGGTGATACCATCTTTTAACCTGCTGCTCATCAACTACAACAAAACCATTGTGGGTGACAATCTCCTCCCGATAGGTCACTTAAGAGACCTTCCGTCACAAACCAAACGTGCAGACGCTGTAATAATTACAAAGTCTCCGGATTTTAGTTTTTTTGACGGCAACCAGGATGATGAGAAGGGGCTTGAGATAACAACCCAGCAGGAGCAGGTGTGGCGCAAATCGCTTAAACTCAGAGATGAACAGAGGCTTTACTTTTCCACCTCTCTGTTTGAAGCGGCTCAGCCTGTATTCCCGGGAATCTGCAATGTCAGATATATCTACTCAAAATTTGCAGTGGCCTTTACCGGCATTGCAGATGACTACCTTTTCCGCTCTCAACTTGGCACCACTCACAAAGTGGAGGAGATACTTAAGTTTAAGGATCATAAAAATTTCAGCCGTTCAAATATCCGCTCAATAGAGGCAATGGCTCAACGTCAGAAAGAGGCTGCAGTTATTACAACTGAGAAGGACAGCATGAGGCTGAAAAGTAACAAGTATCTCTCCAATCAGCTGAAAGAGAGGCTGTTCTATTTGCCTATCGGGAGTAAGATAATACCAACCGTAAAGAGAGAAGAGTTTTTCTGTGCGGCGGTTATGACTTCAAATACAGAGAATAAATAACAGTTAAATAATAGTTTTATGACACAAACAAGGAAACCTAATTATGCAATTCCATTGGCCTGCATAGGATTTATGTTCTTTGCGGTTGGTTTTGCTCTGGGACTTAACGGATACCTTATTCCGCTTCTTAAGTCCTCTCTAAATGTCTCCGGAGGTGCCTCTTACCTTATTCTTTTTGTAACCTTCTCTTCCTTCCTCATTTTTGGTTATCCGGCAGGGAGCATCATTAAGAAGATTGGATACAAGAAGACTATGGCCCTCTCGTTTTTGATTTTTACCGCAGCGTTCCTGCTCTTTGTATGGCCTGCTAAAATTGCAGATGCCAATATGGAGGGTGGCATTGTTGCTGCAAATGTAAGAATCAAATGTCTGGTACTCTTCCTAATTGCCTCATTCATAAGTGGATTGGGAAACACTGTACTTCAGGCAGCCATTAATCCTTACATTACCATTCTGGGTCCTATGGAAACCGGAGCCAAGAGAATAAGCATAATGGGTATCTGCAACAAACTTGCTTATCCTATTGCTACTCTGTTTCTTGCATGGCTTATTGGTAAATCTATAGGTGACGCTCAGGTAGGTGATATCATTAAACCGTTCTACGTAATTGCAGCCATCTTCTTTGTTCTTGGCGTTCTGGTTCTCTTTGCTCCGCTTGAGGAGATAAAGGCAAAAGGAGAGGAGGAGGGTCACGAGGAGGATTGCCCATACGCAGCCGGAAAGACCTCAATCTGGCAGTTCCCTCACCTGGTTTACGGCTGTCTTACACTATTCCTATATGTAGGAGTTGAGACTTTGGCTCTGCAAACCCCTGTAGATCTGGCAAGTACATTGAATCTGCCTAACCCGGAGCTCTATCCGTGGCTTCCTTCTATAGGTATGGTGATTGGTTATCTCTGCGGAATTCTGCTCATTCCTAAGAAACTTTCTCAGGAGAGCGCCCTTAAGATTTGCGCCTGGATAGCCGTTGTTGGAACCCTTTGCTCACTCTTTGTGCCTGCAAGACTTTCTGTCTGGTTCCTCTTCACTATGGCTTTGGCTTGCTCACTTATGTGGCCTGCTATATGGCCTCTGGCAATGGCAGACCTTGGTAAGTTTACCAAGAAAGGTGCTGGCTTACTGGTAGTTACAATCTTTGGCGGAGCTGTTGTTCCGTTCCTCTTTGGTCTTTTGAAAGACTTCCTTCAGAACTCTGCAGGGTTGGAACCGGCTCAGGCAATTCAGTATGCATACCTCATTGCATTGCCATGTTTTTTGGTAATAATGTGGTACGCTTACCGCGGTTATAAGATTAGAAAGTAATTAAGGAATGTAACGAAAATTGCATTTTTTGCATCATTTATTATGATTTGTCAGAATTATTATATAATTTTGACCCGTTATTTTTAGACCAAAATACTAGAAAAAACACTTTAACCAAATAAAAATTAACTATGTTCAAACAAACAAAAACTAACAGACATTTTCGTCTGGGCGTTGCTTTCCTATTGGCAGCTATGCTGTCTATCGGTGAGGTAATAGCACAGAACGTAAATGTTAGCGGAAAGGTCACCGATCAAAACGGTGAGCCGGTTGTTGGTGCTGCTGTTCTCGTAAAGGGCACTAAGACCGGAACAAGTACGAACGTAGACGGCCGCTATAATATCAAGTGTGCCTCTAACGCTGTACTTGTATTCCAATCAATTGGTTACACCACTCAGGAAGTGGCAGTAAACAACAGAAGTGTGGTTAACGTAGTCCTCAGAGATGACGCCGTTCAGTTGGACGCAGCTGTCATCACTGCAGAGTATGGTATGAAGCGTGTACAGCGTTCCGTAGGATCTGCCGTACAGAACGTTAAGGCTACTGATATTCAGGAGTCTGGACGTGACGCTTTCGTTGCCGCTCTTCAGGGACGTGTTGCAGGTATGACCGTTACCACCACCAGTGGTGCTCCTGGTGCATCAACCAGCGTAGTGCTGCGTAGTGTAACATCTATTTCCGGTAACAACCAGCCTCTGTACGTTATTGATGGTGTGCCAATGAACAACAGCACCTTCGATGCACGTAACGGATTCGCAGTAGATGACCTCGATGCAGGCGGAGTAAAATTCTCCAGTTTGTATGAGGACTTCTCCTCAAGAGGAAACGACCTCAACCCGGAGGATATTGAGAGCATGACCATCCTTAAGGGAGCTGCAGCTGCAGTGCTCTATGGATCAGATGCTTCCAACGGTGCCATTGTTATCACCACCAAGAAAGGTAGTGCAGGCAAAGGAAAGGTTACATACAGTAACAACCTTACCTGGTCCAAGAGCTACGGTTATCCAAAATCTCAGACCGAGTTTGCCAACGGACAGTATGGTCTTACTAACTACTACTACACCAGCCGTTTCGGAGGCAGATATCCAACCGACGGCAGTGTAAAGCTGTATGATAACGTAAAGGCTATTCTTCAGACCGGATTTGCTCACCAGCACAATGTATCTGTTGAGGGCGGTACAGACAAGGTTACCGTTCGTGGTGCTGCTTCTTATCTTGATCAGAAAGGAACAGTAAAGACTACAGAGTACACCAAGTTGAACATTACCCTTTCCGGTAAGGCACAGGTAACCAAGTGGCTCAACTTTGACGCCATGATGGGTTACACTGAGACATCCAACAGCAAGGCCCGCAAGGGTAACATCGGTGTTCTTCGCAGAGCTTACATTTGGCCTATCGTAGACGACATGAGTCAGTATCTTGATGAGGACGGAGTTCAGATGAAACTTCCTGCTTACTATACAGACCATGACCTTTACAACCCGTTGTATGACTTGTACAAGAACCGCAACCATGATGCAACAAAGAGATTCTTGACCACTCTGGGTGTAAACATTACCCCAACCAAGAATACCTACATCAGCGCCAAGTTAGGTTGGGATAACTCCAAGTCTACTTACGAGAACCACTATCATCCTTACTTTGCAAACCGTGACAACGGTGATTACGGCAAGGCAGGAGGTTACAACCTCTCCAAGTATGACATGGCAGACAAATCCGTGAACGTACTTGCAGGTTACAACAACCAGTGGGGTGATTTCACATTCCGTGCTCAGGTTGGTTACCACCAGCAGGAGAACTACACAGAGAGCCTCTCTACATACGGTACCAAGTTTACAGCCGTAGACTTCTACTCTCTGGCAAACTGCGATCCTCAGACAGTTGTAACTCGTGAGCATCATGCAAAGAGAAGAATCCAGGGTATTTCCGGATCCATTGAGTTGGGCTGGAAGAACATGGCCTTCTTGAACTTCAGAGGACGTAATGACTGGTCTTCAACTCTTCCAAAGGATAACCGTTCATACTTCTATCCTGCAGTTGAGGCTTCCTTCATTGCAACTGAGCTTCCGTTCTTAAAGAACAACGATTATCTTTCATATTTGAAACTTAGAGCTTCCTTTGCTGAGGTAGGTAAGGATGCTACTCCTAACGCTATCTATCCTGCTTTGGAGTCTACAGACAACATTGGCGGTGGTTTCAAATACGGCTACACCGGTCCTAACCCAACCCTGAAGCCGGAGATGAACGATGAGACCGAGATTGGATTTGAGGCACGTCTTTTCAATGACCGCGTCAATATGGACTTCTCTTACTACTGGAGAAAGTGTAAGAACCAGTATGTAACAGACTTCCGTCTGTCATACGCAACCGGTTTCGTATTGAATAACATGAACGTGGGTACATTTAAGACCTGGGGCTGGGAGTTCCACATTGATGGCGACATCATCCGCAACTCTTCAGGTTGGAGATGGAACGTAGGTTTGAACTTAGACCACAATGATTCTAAGGTTACCTACCTCCCAGAGAACGTATCTGAGTACTATAACCCTTACACCTGGATCCTTAACGGTATCCGTAACGGTGTGAAGAAGGGCTATCCTATCTACGCCATGACAGGTTATGATTATGAGCGTAATGACAAGGGTCAGGTTCTGATCAGCGCAACCACCGGTCTTCCTTTGACAAAGTCTGAGTGGGTTTACATTGGCGACCGTAACCCTAAGTTGAAGTATGGTATCACCTCATCCGTAAGCTGGAAGAACTTCCGCTTCTCCATGTTGTTGGACGGCCGTTTTGGTGCTTCCATTGTAAACGGAACCAAGTACAACATGATGGTAAACGGAACCAGCAAGGAGTCTGTAGAACTCCGCCAGACCGGAAAGTACATCTTTAACGGTGTTCTTAAGGACGGCAACGAGAATACAGCTAATCCTACTCCTAACAACATCATTGTTGACTACTCTATCATGCCAAGCTACTTTGCTGGTGCAGATATTTCATGGTTTGAGAAGCATGTGAACTACCTTCGTCTGAAGGAGTGCCGCTTCCAGTACACTGTACCAAAGAGCTGGCTGCAGAATGCAACTCACAACCTGCTTTCAGCAGCAAGTGTATGGGTTAGTGCAAACGACCTGTTCACCATCACTAACTACTCAGGTATTGATCCTGTAGGTAATGCCAACTCTGCCGCTCTTGGTGGAACCGGCGGATTCGGAATGGACTGGTGGGGAACTCCTACACCAAGAAGCATTTCCGTAGGTATCAACTTAACCTTCTAATAAAGAAAGGAATATGAAAAAGATATATACTATAATTCTTATTGCAACACTTGGTTTGTTTACCACAGGTTGTGATCACTATCTGGATGTTAACAAGAACGTTGATGCTCCGGATGAGCAGCAGGTGGAGGATTACATGTATCTGGCAGGTATTGAGTCTGCACTTCAGGGTCTGTACTGGGATATCCGTGCAACCGGCGTTCTCTCTCAGATGATGGGTACTTCTTCCTACACAGGATTCTGCAACAACTACTGGACTCCTTCCGATTCCGGTGGAGAAATGTGGAGAGTAACTTACTGGCTCCAGGGTATGAACCTTGAGAACCTTATCAAGTATGCTGTTGAGCATGAGCGTTGGACTATGGCCGGTATAGGTTATACTCTGAAGGCTCACTCTTGGGACGTAACCACAAAAGAGAACGGAGAAATGCCTCTCCGTCAGGCTTTTGTTCCTGGAGTTCTTGCTTTTGACTATCAGTATCAGGATGAGATTTATGACTCAATTCAGTCATGGGCTCGCCGTGCTATTGATTATTTTGAGATGACCGATAATACCAATTATGGCTCTCAGCTGAAGGATTACGATATCATTTACGGCGGCAACAAGACCAAGTGGCTCCAGTTTGCTCACGGTGTAATCTGCCGTAACCTGGCTTCTCTTACCAGAAAGTCTGACTTCCTTTCCAAGTATGCAGATGAGTTGATTGCTCACGGTAAACTCGCTATGCAGAGCGTTGCAGATGACTGCGTTATGCAGACTCCGGGCGGCGGAGCAGATGCTCAGTTTGGTGCATACAACAACTTCTGGTGCCCAAGAAGAGGTAACCTTTCCAACTCTTACTGGCAGGGTGACTTCATTGTAAAGATTATGACAGGTACCGTTCCTTTGTATGACCACGCAACTGGTGATATCGTTAAGACGGACAAGGATGACAGCCATTCAGACTACTATCCTTACAAGCTTAACCCTAACCAGATTATCTGCGATACCAATGTAGATGTAACAGGTCACTATGACCCTCGTGTAGCAGCTAAGCTTGCTACCCGTGATAACATCACTTACGAGGATATTGATAAGGCAGAGGTTGTAAAGTACTACAAGTATTATGGTGCACAGTTCACCAACTCCGTAGGATATCAGGGATGGACAACTCCTAACTTCTATACAGGAAGAGCCGGATATGCTGCAAACGTTGACGTAGACGGTATCGGCCGCTGGCTGTACCGTGAGAACGCTCCTTATATCATTATGACTTCTGCTGAGATCCAGTTTGAGATGGCAGAGGCTTACTGGTACAAGGGAGACAAGGCTAACGCTTTGGCTTGCTGGAAGAGAGGTGTTGAACTGGATATGGAGTTCACTGAGAAATACCTCTATCCTGGTTCAAAGGAAGCAACTTCAACAGGATTTAAGGACTACGGTTCTCTCCCTGGAGGAGACAAGATTGCTACCAAACTCTTTAACTCTTTGGCTAAGGAATATCTTGCAGGACCGTTCGTTGCAGGAATCAACACAGGCAACCTCACTCTGTCTCACATTATGATGCAGAAGTATGTTCACCTCTTCCCATGGGGTGCATACGAGGCTTGGGTTGACCTTAGAAAATATCATTATGATATTGCTTATACCGGAGATTATCCTTCCAACGGAAACGGCTGGACTGTTACAGCTATTGATCAGAAGTGGGATGAGGACGCTACTAAGGTTTATAAGGGATTCTATATGAAACCTGCACAGGTTCAGGGTAGAAGAACTTCATTCAACCAGGATAACCTCGGTTCTCCTGCTTACCGTATGACTCCTCGTTACAACTCCGAGTACATGTGGAACAAACCAGCTCTGAAGGCTCTGAAGCCTATACCTGGATTGATTGAAACAGCAACAGGAGATGCTTACAAGAACTACCATATCTCTATGCCTTGGTTCGCTTATCCTGGAGATATGCCTGAATCACTTCCTTATTAATACATGAAAGATATGAAAAAGATATTATTTTCAATATTGGCTATAGCTGCTGTCTTTGCTCTGACTTTCTGTACCAAGCATAAGATTGAGTTTGATGCAGAGCCATATAGCGGAAACGAGGCAGAATTCCAGCTTCACTATTTTGAGCCTATCAATAACGTGGCTGCCAACAATATAGATTCTACCTATATTAACGGCCAGTTGTATGCAAATGTAACAGGTTCAGGTACCCTGTACCCTTACAATGGACTTCCTGGTGGCGGTACCGGAAGATTCTATCGTGTTGCTGCCGGACAGGTAAACATTAAGTTGATGAGAAAGGGTGCTGTTGTATATGACAAAAACTGTACTCTTACTGTAGGAAAGCAGAACGTGATTATTCACGATCTGAACAAAGAGCCTATAGTTTTGGACAACAAGTATCCTTACTGGGACTATTCTGCTCCAGCACATGTAGCACAGTGGGGTACTGACTCCGTTTGCAAGGTAATGTTTGTGAACCTCCTTTATGAGACAACAGGCGTTCCTTATCCTGGAAAACTTCAGTATCAGGGCAAGCGTCAGGGTGAAACCGAGTACTTCAACGTAGGCGAGCCGGTTGGCTTTGGCGAGGCTACAGACAGAGTGGAGATCATTATTCACAAGAGTGTATTCAACTCTTCTGGTTACCAGAGAATTGACTACAGAATCCTTGACGAAAACGGTAATGTTCTCCAGAAGTGGAACGGTTCCAAGATGGTTAACTACACAGACTACTGGAACGGATACATCGGAAGAGTATACACTCACTTCTTCCGTGGTATGAGAACCAAAACGCCTGCTTGTGACGTTAGTCAGTGGACGAACCTGTAATAGTTAGATAATGCTGCGGCAGAATCTGCCGCGGCATTATTGGCTTATAATCATCCGGAACTGTTTATTTGTCTTGGGTCTTAAATTGGAACAATATTTGATTTACCAGACGTAAACAGTTCCGGTTGTATTATGTGGACAGTTAACCTTTAATAATTCAGAAGATGAAAAAGATTTTGATTTTTGCTCTTGCACTTGTTTTTGCTCTTCCTTCATTTGCTCAGAAGCTCTCAAAAGAGGAGAAGGCTGCACAGCAGAAAGCTCTCTATGAGACTATGGTTAAGGCATTTGAAGAAAAGGATTGGGCCATTGTTCCATCTTCTTATACAGATGCAGACGGTATTTCAGAGCAGCTCACAGACAACAGCATATTTATCTCATACGAGAAGACAAATATGTTTATGCAAGGATTCAGAGTTTGCGGGAACTCTTATACCAACGTTGCAGAGGTAAAGGAGTATACAGAAAACAAAGACAAGAAGGGAAACATCAAGAACATTATTATCAGAGTTCAAGGAAGACATATTCAGGGTACTTACAAAATCTCCTTGCCAAAGGTAGATAACGGTAACATTGTGGATGTAATTTTTACTCCTTCTACAGGTACCGTACGTAAGTTCCAGGGTCCTGTAGTACCTTCCAAGGTTGCTGGATTCTATAAGAAATCTAACCCTGAGTAATTCCTATAATTCAAGCTCTTACGGCCATGCTCAAAAGAGCGGCATAAGAGATCAAAAGAAAAAGGAGATGACTAAAACTTTTTTTGGTCATCTCTTTTTTACTATACGGCTTGCCGGTTGTCTATCTGAATTGTGAGCTTTAACCTTTCATGGCTGCCTCAACTTCCTTTACTGTAATAGGAAGTCTCTTTGCTCCAAGCAGACGGTTACCTGTCTTTGTAATGAGAACGTCATCCTCCAGACGGATACCGCCAAAGTCATAATACTCTTTAAGACGTGCAAAGTTTATGAACTGAGCACAGGTTTTCTCCTTCTTCCATTTCTCAATTAAAGCAGGAATGAAGTAGATACCGGGCTCGTCTGTAATTACGTTACCCTCAACCAGTTTGCGGGCCATGCGTAGAGATCTGTAACCAAACTTGCTGCTTCTCTTTGCGGCACTTCCGTAGCCAACGTAATCTTCTCCGTAGTTCTCCATATCGTGAACGTCCAATCCCATATTGTGTCCCAATCCGTGAGGCATAAAGAGAGCGGGAGCACCTGCTTCCACAGCCTCCTCTACATCTCCCTTCATAAGACCGAGAGCTTTAAGGCGCTCAGCCATAAGACGGTACACTGCAACGTGAACGTCAAAGTATGCTACGCCAGGCTTTGCAAGCTTGAGAGCCAGGTTGTTACAGTCACATACAATCTGATATATCTCCTTCTGCTTGGTGGTAAATTTTCCGCTGCAAGGCATTGTACGTGTAAAGTCTGAACAGTAGTTGTTATTGTTCTCCGCACCTGCATCTACGGTAAGCAGATTTCCCTTTGTGATGATTCCGCTATGATCATGATTATGAAGTGTTTCTCCGTGCTGTGAGAGAATGGTTGCAAAGGAGACGCCGGCACCGTTGCTCATTGCAATGCCGTCCATCATTCCGGCAAGACTCTGCTCTGTTACTCCCGGTTTGCAGTTCTGCATTACAAAGTAGTGCATTGCATAACCAATGTTGCAGGCATGGTCTATCTCTGCAATCTCATATTTGTCCTTTACAATTCTTTGGCTTACAGCTGCTTTTATGAGTTTAACGGAAGCGTGTTTCTGCAATGCTCCTACAGGAATTCCCAACAGTTCTGAGAGGAACAGCTTAACCTGATATCTGTAAGGAGCAATGTAGTGAATCTTTCTTCCGGCCTTAATTGCAGCCTTAATGTATTTGCTCAAATCTGAGAGTTTCTTTGTCTTTTTAACTCCCACTTCAGCGGCCTTATCTGCAACTGATTTCTGAGGGCCCATCCAAATGATGTCATCTATAGAGACATCGTTTCCAAAGATTATATCCTCTCCCTTATCTGCATCAATCACACCGGCAAAATCCGGATCCTGAATGCCGAAGAAATAGAGGAATGTGCTGTCCTGGCGGAACTTATAAGTGTTATCCTGATAGTTTGCAGGAGCCTCGCTGTTACCCAGCATTAGGATTATCCCGCTCTCAATGTCTTTTGCAAGAATCTGACGTCTTGTCTTATATACGCTCTTTGGAAACATAATTTTTTGATTTTAGTTTCTCAAAGATACAAAAAAGCACGTTGGTAAGGCGCACAGTAACATAAAAAATCCTAACTTGCATAGGCGAAAAAAGCATGTTCCACTAATATTAAACTATATGAAAAAGGTTATCACTTCAATTTTTCTTCTATGTATTTGTTCCATCTCTTTTGCTCAGACAGGCAATGGGAGTCTTGGTCTTGTAAGGATAAACGGAACTGTAAATTTTTATAACTCTGTTCATTATTATAATGATAATAAAAATCAGAGAAATGGAACTGCTGGTTTTTCCACAGAAATTGGAGCAAAGCAATTCCTTGGAAAGAGTCTTTTCTTTCTTGAAGAAACAGCCGGATTTGTATTCTCTGAATTACCACTCCCTAAATATCCTTTTGTAGTAGGAGTAGGAGGTGGCGATACTTATCCTCTTATAGATAAAGGTAACGAACTAGGTTTTTTGTGTTCTACGGTAATAGGTTATCAAATTCCAATAAAAAACAATCTCAGCATTGATGTATTTGCCGGACCGGATTTTCGTTATTTGTTCAAGTATAATGCAAAATTTGGAAACCTAAAACAAGAATTGCCTCTTTATAAGGCAAATCTGAGGTTGAAGGCGGGAGCCGGCTTAAACATTCAGAATTGGAATGTATCATTATTTGTAAGTCCAGATTTACTTGACAGGGGTAAGGGCTATTATAGGTATAGCGGTGATGGTACATTTAGATACAGAACCATTCAAGTAGGTTTTGGAATAACCTATTACTTCAAATGGAATTGATGGTATCAATGAAAGAAAGCTCCTTCTGGAGCTCGCGCCAGGGGCGCGCGGGGTTTGGGGCTGTGCCCCAATAAAAAAAGAGGCCGTTTGCGGCTTTCATGTACAAAAATAGGCTCCTTTCGGAAGCCTATTTTTGTACCCGGAGCCGTGGTTACATTATTGGTGGCTGTTGTGAGTTGTTTTAAGTAACCGAAGGAATTGATTTCCCGTGAGTTAAGTCACATAATCGTGAGGTGAAATAATTACCGGAAAAGGTGACCGAAAGTGACCGAATTTGCAGCAAGGTGACCAAAAGTGACCGAGAAAAAGTTGTATCTTTGTGTTTGATAAATCGGAATTTACCGGCTTCTTCCCCTCAATCAATCGACGCCAATGCAATAAACTTATCTCCCAGCGGGTACTGGGGATAGCTACGCTCAGTGTTGACGCGGATGAGCGTGGTATCCGGGAAGGAGGCGGCCATGCGCTCGAAGGGGAAACGGATGATGGTGGGGGTGTTGAAACCGACACCGTATTCCAGCAGGACCAGTTTCTTGTCCCGGGCTTTCTCCAGGAAGTGGTAATAGTCATTGGCGCGGGCGTGCCAGCGCTCATCTTCTACAAAGTATCGGTCTTTGCGTACATTGATTTCCATCGGTCCTCCACAGACGGGACAGACGGGAACCAGTTCTGACGGGATACGACAGTCGTGTTGCTGGGCTACCATCTGCTTAACCAAACTCTCGTTGCTGTAGCGTATGGGGTGGCATGCGGTGGCGCATTGCATCAAGCCGTAATCACCCTGTACTTCAAAGACCTTTTCTTCCGGAAAACCAGCTTTGATGAACTGGCCGTCCACGTTGGTGGTAATGACGAAGTACTCCTTGCCCTGAACAAGTTCCAGCAGCCTTTTGTAAAGCGGAAGTCCCTCCGGGGCGAAGCGGGCATAATCGATATGGCGGGACCAGTAGGCCCACTTCTCTTCTTCGGATTGGAAGGGATAGAAGGACGACGTATAGAG
>JAFZIN010000003.1 GCA_017554305.1 Bacteroidales bacterium
ATGAGAGAGTTGAGGTATGAAATAATCCAGCGGTCTATCTCAGGACGCTCTTTTACAGGAATTTGCGGAGCATCATTGGTAAACTTGTCCACATTTGCATAGAGAGCAAAGAAGGAGTAAGTATTGTAAAGAGTTCCAAAGAACTTTCTTCTGACCTCATCAACACCCGCCTCGTCAAACTTGAGGTTATCCCAAGGCTGAGCGTTGGTAAGCATATACCATCTTAAAGCATCTGCACCGTAAGTGTTTATCTGGCCGAACGGATCTACCGCATTGCCCAGTCTCTTACTCATCTTCTCACCCTTCTTATCCAGCACCAAACCGTTGGAAACCACCGTCTTGAATGCAGGGGTATGAGAAACCATAGTGTGAATTGCATGGAGCGTATAGAACCATCCTCTGGTCTGATCCACACCCTCTGCAATGAAGTCTGCAGTCTGTCCAAACTCCTCAGTACCAAGCTTTGCCAGCCACTCCTGAGCGTAAGGCATAGCACCTGAATCAAACCAAACGTCAATCAAATCACTCTCCCTTCTCATTGGTTTACCGGAATCAGAAACAAGAACAATCTGATCTATGTAAGGCTTGTGAACATCTATCTTATTATAATTTTCATCTGAGAAGTCATTTGGAACAAATCCCTTCTCTTTCAGAGGGTTGGAATCCATTATACCAGCCGCAACAGCCTTTTCTATTTCACTGTAAAGCTCCGCGATAGATCCTATGCACTTCTCCTCTTTCTTGTCTTCTGTTCTCCAGATTGGAAGCGGAGTGCCCCAATACCTGCTGCGTGAGAGGTTCCAATCCTGCAGATTCTCAAGCCATTTGCCAAAACGGCCGCTGCCGGTGCTCTCTGGCTTCCAGTTAATCTGCTTGTTGAGTTCTATCATCTCATCTCTAACTGCAGTGGCACGGATGAACCAACTGTCTAATGGATAATAAAGTACAGGCTTGTCTGTTCTCCAGCAGTGAGGATATGAGTGAACGTGTTTTTCAATCTTAAAGGCCTTGCCCTCCATCTTCATCTGAACGCAGATATCTACATCCAGAGTCTCTGCATCCGGAGCCAGGGAAGAATCGTATGCATTCTTTACATAACGGCCCGCCCACTTCTTGTAGTCTTCTGTAACTCTCTCTCTTACAAACTCTTCATCCAGGTCTTCAACCCGGTAAAATTTACCCGTACGGTCTACCATAGGTCTCCACAGCCCCTCTTTGTCTTTGAGAGTGAAAGGGGCAATGTTGTTCTGTTTGCCCACTTTGTCATCATCCGCACCAAAGGTTGGAGCAATATGAACTATACCGGTACCCTCCTCAGTAGAGACAAAGTCTCCGGTAATAACTCTCATAGTGTTCTCCTCCGGCTTAATCCACGGCAGAAGCTGACGGTATCTTATACCCTCAAGGTCACGCCCTTTGAAAGATTCCAGTACCTTGTAAGGAACCAGTTTGTCTCCCGGTTTGTAATCATCCAGAGAGAGTTCCGCAGCCTTAGGGTTGAAGTTGGCTCCCAGAAGTTCTTTGGCTACAATGTAAGTTGCCTCCTTTCCGCTGTAAGGGTTGAAAGAACGAACCTTAACGTACTCAATATTAGGGCCTACGCAGAGTGCAACATTAGAAGGAAGAGTCCACGGAGTGGTTGTCCAGGCAATGAAGAAGAGTTCACCCTCATTAACATCGTTGAACAAAAATTCACTCTTGGCATCTCTAACCACCTCAAACTGAACGGTTGCCGTAGTATCCTTAACGTCTCTGTAGCAGCCCGGCTGGTTGAGCTCGTGAGAACTCAGGCCGGTTCCCGCTGCCGGAGAGTAAGGCTGAATAGTATAACCCTTATAGAGCAATCCCTTGTTGTACAAATCTTTAAGAAGGTACCACAAGGTCTCAATGTAGCGGTTGTCGTAAGTAATATAAGGGTTATCCATATCTACCCAGTAACCAATCTGCTCCGTAAGGTTAACCCACTCCTTAGTATACTTCATAACCTCCTTTCGGCAGGCCATATTGTACTCATCTACAGAGATTTTCTTACCAATATCCTCCTTGGTGATACCCAACATCTTCTCCACACCCAACTCCACAGGAAGGCCGTGAGTGTCCCAACCGGCCTTACGGTCTACCCTGTAACCGGTCTGAGTCTTGTAACGGCAGTAAACATCCTTAATGGATCTTGCCATAACGTGATGAATACCAGGCATTCCGTTAGCAGATGGCGGGCCTTCAAAGAAGACAAACTTAGGTGCCCCCTCTCTTGCTTTGCACACATTCTCAAAGCACTTTTCTTCTTTCCACTTCTTTAGGACCTCCCGTCCCAGTTCTACAAGGTCAAATTTCTTATACTCTTCAAAACCCATAATTGATACGTTGAGTTGTTTAGGGGGGCAAATTTACAATAAATCCCCTATATTTGCACCGCTATGTCAATATTGGATTTTATAATTGTTGCAATAGCTGTCATTTCCTTTCTCTGGGGAATCAGAAAGGGATTCGTTGGACAGCTTATGTCCCTTATAGGACTCATTTTCGGTCTTTGGGGCGCCTCTAAACTTACAGTTCCCATCACCACCAAGATTATGCCTCTTCTGGGGCCGAGCGTTCCTGAAGGTACGGTGAGAATAGTCATCTACATAATACTGGCCGTTCTCTTCATAATTCTCTTCAACTGGTTGGGCAGACTCCTGGAGAAAGTGATGAATCTCACCATTTTAGGAGGATTGAACAAAGTGCTGGGAGCAGTATTTTCTCTCCTTAAAGCTGTGGTGGTTGCTATGATTATTGCTTCTATCATTGACCAATCACCTGAATCACTGGGACTTAGCAAGTGCGCATTCATTAAGGAGAGCAAGATCTACCCAATCCTTGTTCATCAGGCAGAATTATTCTTCCCATTCATCAAAAGTTTGTTCGCCTGCGTCGTTTAATTCCTATTTTTTAGGATAATTTTAGAATCGTCCAAAAAATTTGGATAATCTTGAACTTTTCCACCCAAAGTTTTTACGCGAATGCTTTGGGTGGTAGTCTTTTACTCCCAACTTTGCAACAAAAAAAAGAGCAATGGGAAAAAGGAGACAAGAGAGAGAAAAGACTTTCCAAAGATTCACGCCTGAATCCTTTGGTATTGCCCCAATGAAGGGGAGGGTTACCTTACTCTACTCTCTTCTCATTCTCCTGTGCTTTGTAATATGCATCGGCACCTTGTGTTTGTTGCTATCCTAATTTAGTATAGGAGGGTACCGGGTAATAATTTTCGGATTATTTGGGGCTTTCCCGGTACCTGTTGGAAATTATGAGAAGTGTTCTAAATATAAAACAGACAGACTCATACGACTGTGGAGCCGCATCTCTGGCAAGCGTAGCGGGGTGGTGGGGAGTATACCTGCCGCTGAGCCGTTTCAGAAGAGAGTGCGGTTGCAGCAAGGAGGGGGTCACCATTCAGGGAATTATAGACGGAGCCAGAGCGGTTGGCCTAAGCGCCAGGGCGCTCAAGGTTGAGGAGAAAGAGAAACTCTCAACAAAAGAGAAAGCAGAGAGGCTCCGTTCCTTGAACGTGCTTAAAGCTCCTGTAATTCTGCACATTACATCAGACAATGGAATGCTTCACTTTGTAGTTATGACAAAGTGCGTAGGAAAACGCATACATATTATGGATCCGGCTAAAGGGAGGATTGAAAGGAGATTGATTGGTGAGTTTGCACTGCAATGGAGCGGTTATGTAATTCTGTGTTCACCGGGGGAAGGGTTCGCAAAAAGAGATGAGGCGGAAGGAAGGTTTGGAAGAATTATAAAGCTCCTAAAGTTCCACAAGAGAGAGGTGCTCCTCTCTTTGGCAGGGTCTGTTGCTCTCTCTGCGGTGGGAGTCTGCAACTCCCTTCTGCTCCAGCTGCTTATAGATGACGTAATACCATCGGGAAATAAGTCATTATTAATCATAATATCTGCGGCCATATTAACGTTGATGCCGTTGTCACTGGCAGTGAGTTACATAAGGAACCTCTATATGATAAGCAGCGGAGTGGCGCTTGATACCAGGCTGAATACGGGGTTTATGAGAAGAATCCTCTCTATGGATGCACGCTTTTTCAGAGATTATCCTAAGGGAGAGTTGGAATCCAGATTATCAGACAGTTATAAGATAAGAGCTCTGGTTTGTGAAGGTACGGTACAGGCGGGGGTCTGCATCACAACCTTTTCAATAGTTACCATCTTACTATTTACGTTCTACCAAAAACTTGCATTGTTTCTATTATGCAGCATCCCCGCCTATATTATCATGCTTGTTCTTTCACACAGAGCAAACAAGAGAATAAGCAAAAGAATAATGTCTTCCGCCTCCCTCTATGAAGCGGACGTAATAGATACCATAGAGGGTGCAGACCAGATAAGACATTTTAACATAGACCCGTCAACTCTCAGATATAACGGAAGTTATGCTACGCTGGCCCTGGAAAGTTACAAGGCCGGAAAAATCTCCAGCGCTCTGCAGCTTATGGGCAGCGGAATCTCTCAACTTATTATGGCGGTTATACTGATTGGAGGAGGTACGGCCGTACTCTACTCAAAGATGAGCGTGGGGGAACTTGTCTCATTCTTCACACTCAGTTCATTCTTCATCTCCCCCCTGAATGAGCTACTCCAATTAAACTCAGCACTGAATGAGGCGCTTACAGCATCAGACAGAGTTTATGACATTACCTCTTCCCAACCGGTATATGAAGGAATTGTTAATGATCAATCCGCACAAGGCGGTAGTAATCAAAGGGGACTGGAACTAAAGAATATAAGTTTCAGATATCCCGGCAGAGAGACTCTTATAGAAAACTTCAGCTGTACTCTGCCAAACGGCTCAATAACTGCAATTTACGGAGCAAGCGGCTGCGGAAAGAGCACGCTGGTTTCTCTGCTTATGAGAGATTGGAAACCAACGGAGGGCAAAATTCTATATGGTGGCATTGATATCTTCTTGTACAATCCTACTTGCTGGAGGAAGATGATTTCCGCCGCTCCTCAATATTCTCATTTATTCAATGCCACCATTCTTGAAAACATAACCATGGAGTTGGGAAGTGCTCCTAAAGAGATAGATGACAGGTGTTTAAGAAAAATAGCATCCATCTCCGAGCAGATTGGAATGGAGAAAATGATTAACAGACTTCAGAGCGGATTTATGACTCAGGTGGGAAAAGGAGGAGTTCAACTATCGGGAGGAGAAATGCAGAAAGTACTGCTGGCCAGAGCATTATACCGCAATCCAAAGATTCTCGTCTTAGATGAAACCACCTCCTTTATGGACAGTGAAAGCAGATTAAAAGTTTATGATACATTAAAAACATTGAAACAAACGGGATGTTGTATTGTCTTGATTTCTCATAACAGAGATACTCTCTCCATCGCAGACCGTGCAATAGAACTTTGTAATAAGACCGGTCAACTAACAAAGGCGGAATCCGGCGCGCCAACTCTGCCGGAACCTAAAAACTAATAATATGGAAGACAAGAGGTTAATGCTGAGGGGCTTTATTAGTGTAAACGATGAAGAGCTTCAGCTCTCCGGAGGAATTTCACCGGAGACAATCAAGAAGATTGCCAGAATAATCGGATTTGTTTTGGATTTCATCTCAAGTTACAGTTCCGATTTCAACAAAGGCTACAAGAAAGGGCTTGAGGGCAAGCCGTTTTTTCAACTGATGCCAACTGCTGTAAGATAGGAGGTTGATATGAAAGGATTTGTTGAAATATCAAGGAGTGAGTGCTCCTACGTTGCAGGAGGCAAAGATTCCGAGGTTGCAAGAGTTGTTGAACTTATAGGATACGGAATTGGTGCCTTAGTAAGAGCAATCAAGAATTTCAGAGAGAACAGGAAAAAACAGAGTATGCAACTTATTATGATTTAATATTCTGTTGAACCTTAGATTTTTGAAGGGTGGGGTGCGCCCCACCTTTCTTTTTAGTAATGGATTATAGTGTAATATTTCATATATTTGTCGCCTATGAAAAAGACAGTGGTAATAGCGTTGTTTCTCTTCTCTTCCTTCACTCTTGTTTGGGGGCAGAAAGTTTCTCAATGGAGACTGGAAGATTGCATCTCATACGCAAGAGAAAACAACTTACAGGTAAAGATTGGGGAGATTGGCGTTGAGCAGTCTCAAAGAGTGCTCAATGAGAGCAAGTGGTCTATGGCTCCATCACTCAGTGCGGGAATGAGCCACAATATGAGTTGGGGAAGAAGCGTAAACCTTCAGACTCTGGAGATTATAAAGAATAAGAGGACTATGTCCACCAGCGGAAGTTTAAGCGCCTCCGCAACCGTTTTTGGCGGACTCTCAAAGCAGAATTCCATTAAGGCAAACAGAACCTCACTTCTGATTGCATCTGAGCAGGTGGAGAAGATAAAGAACGATATCACAATTCAGATAACTCAGGCATATCTGCAACTGCTTCTCAGCAAAGAGATTGAACGCTCTGCAGAGGAGAGTTGCAAGAGTATGGAGGAGCAGGTAGACCGCACCGCAAAACTGGTAGATGCGGGAAGCCAGGCGTACAGCACTCTGCTTGAGGTAAAGGCTCAGCTGGCAAATGAGAAGAGCCAGCTTGTTTCCGCACGTAACGATGTAAGGAGCAACCGTCTGAACCTTATGCAACTGCTTGATCTGCCTTCAGATATGTGGGAGACGTTTGACGTTGTGGCACCGGACAGAGACCTTGCCGCAAACGTCTATCCAACGGAAACAATGAACTCCATCTATGAGAGAGCGCTCTCACTTCCGCAGATAAAAATTGCAGAGTATGACCTCCAGAAGAGCAACTATGACTACAAGGCGGCTCGCGGCAGGCTCTACCCATCCATCTCAGTTCAAGCAGGTTACGGCTCCTACTATTCAGACAGTCAGAGCGGTGCCTTCTTCTCTCAGTTTGATCACAACAGAAACCCTTCACTGGGATTCTCACTAAGCATACCTATCTTCAACGCACTCTCATACAGAATGAGCGCACGCAACGCAAAGGATGAGATTGAGAGAAACCGTCTCACTCTTCAGATGCAGAAACAGTCTCTCTATAAGGAGATTCAGAGCGCCTACAACGAGGCCTTTTCCGCACTTGAGAGAATGAGGGCAGCGGAGGAGAATATGAAATCCATACAGGAATCATTCACCTACACGGAGAACAAGTTCAACGTGGGAATGATGAACGCAACAGATTACAACCTTGCAAAGTCAAACCTCTTTAAGGCGGTATCTTCCTACTACCAGGCAAAATACCAGTATCTGTTCGAACTCAAGATTTTAGATTTTTATAAAGGAAAAGCAATAACTCTTTAATATGACTACAACTGCAAAAAAGAAAAAGGGCGGAAAGATTTGGTGGATACTGAGTGCCGTACTCATTGTGGTACTTATGATTGCCAGCAAGAAGTGCGGAAAAGAGAAGGGAACCTTTGTAACCATCTCCTCTCCGGAAAGGAAAACCATTGTGGAGACAATTCCGGCAAACGGTAAGATTCAGCCTGTTACAGAGGTGAAGATATCTCCCGATGTATCCGGTGAGATTGTAGAACTCCATGTTAAAGAGGGTGATGTTGTAAAGAAGGGAGAACTGCTTATAAAGATTAAGCAGGATATCTACCTCTCTGCAGTAGACCAGGCAATGGCCTCTCTTAACTCCGTTAAGTCTTCATACAAACAGCAACAGGCTCAGACACTTAAGTCTAAGCAGAACTATGACCGTGCAGTAAAATTGTATGAACTGAAGACCATCTCAAAGGCGGAATATGAGAGCGCCTGCGCAGATTGGGACGTGGCTCAGCAGATGCTTGACGGAGCCCGTTACAACATCTCCAGTGCAGAAGCACATCTTAAGGAAGCCAGAGAAAATCTTCTCAAAACCACAATTTACTCCCCTATGGACGGCGTAGTTTCCAAACTGAGCGTGGAACTTGGAGAGAGAGTTGTTGGAACCAGCCAAATGGCAGGAACAGAGATGCTTAGAGTGGCTAACTTTGATCAGATGGAGGTGCTGGTAGACGTTAATGAGAATGATATCATACGCCTCAACCCATCAGACAGCGCACAGATAAGCGTAGATGCATATCCGGGGCGTAAATTTGACGGAGTTGTAACAGAGGTTGCAAACTCTTCAAAGAACTCCTCATCAACATCAATAGATCAGGCAACAACATTTGAGGTTAAAGTTAGAATTCTTCCTCAGTCTTACGCAGATTTAAGAGCGGCGGGAACCAATCCTTTCCGTCCGGGAATGAGCGCATCCGTTCAGATAAACACCTGCAAGGTAGAGAACGTTCTCACTCTTCCTATCTCTGCAATCACCACAAGATCAGACCTCCAGGATGTCAGTTCAAATGAGAGCAAGCAGTTTGTATTCCTCTATGACAAGAAAACTCAGAGCGTTCAGACTGCTGTAGTAAAGACCGGAATACAAGACCTCAGCAATATAGAGATTACAGAGGGACTTTCAGATTCTTCTTCAGTTGTAACAGGTCCGTTCACCGCAATAACCAAAACTCTTAAAAACGGCACCAAGGTTAAAATCAGCAAGTAACAATGAGTTCAGAGAGTCTTTTACTTCTATTGGAGTCTGCCACAGACAGTTGCTCCGTAGCCCTTTCAAAGGGAGAGACTCTTATTGCAGAAAAATGCTCCTTTGTGGGTAAGGCTCATGATACCTTAATGGCTCCCTTCATAGATGAGATCCTTAAAGAGAACAACGTAAAGGTTTCAGACCTTGCGGCTGTTGCCGTAAGCCAGGGGCCCGGCAGTTATATGGGGCTTAGAATTGGTGTTTCACTGGCCAAGGGAATTGCATACGCAAGCGGCTGTAAAATTATAGGAGTGAGCACATTGGCGGCCATTGCAAGATGTGCATTGGATAACACCTCTTTCAATGCAGAACTTATTGTTCCAATGATAGACGCCGGAAGAATGGAGGTATATACGGCAACCTTCAACTCCAACGGAGAACAACTCACCAAAACGGAGGCAAAGATTCTTACCAAAGAGAGTTTCTCAGAAGAGATAGCATCCAAAAGAGTTCTCTTTGCCGGCAACGGAGTTGAAAAGTTTAAGAAACTGCTTGAGAGTGAGGGCATCAACATCTCCAACTCTCTCTTTATGAATCAGCTTCCAAAGGCTGCCGGCCTCAGAGTTGAGGCAACAAAAAAACTGGAAGCAGGAGATCTTGCAGACCTTGCCTACTTCCAGCCTGAATATCTTAAAGAATTTATTCCTGGCAAACAGAAGAAACTGCTTTAGAAAGTCTTGCAGTTTCAAAAACGTTTTTGCTTACAATGGTTCCCTTCTTGTCAAAGAGGAAGAGAGCCGGAAGCGCTGTAACGTTGTAAGTCTGAAGGGCTACGCAAGCCGTTCCAGTTCCGTCACAAACGTTAATCCACGGAAAACGGTTTACAATGGAATTCCAGTAAGCCTTGTCTGTGGAGATGCAAACAGAATAAATCTCAAATCCCTTGCCTTTGTACTGGTTATAAATGGATTCAATCTCTGCGTTGAGCATCTTCTGTGCATTGTCTGTTGGATCCCAGAAGATAAGCATAAACGGACGGCCCTCAAGCTGAGAGAGTTTCTGCATCTGAGCCTTATTGTCCGGCAGTTCAATATCCGGAAATGCGGTCTCCTTCACATTATTGAATTTGCCTGAGAGTTCCATCTGATTGTAGAACTGCGCAACCTCCTGGTCCAAAACCTTAACGTATGCAGATTCCGGATACTTGCTCTTTAAAGAGTCAGATAACTGTTTGTAGTAAACACCGTCTTCCAACTGTGCAAAGAGCGGGAAGTTGGCGTTGAACTGACGGTAGAGGTTAGGAATGTTGGTATAGGAGAACGGGTTGGTAACCAAATGTTTAACCGCACCCTGCTTCTGGTTTACATACAGACGTCCCAACTCATATCTTAAACGCTTTGAGCCCTCGGCATCCCCTATCTGGTCACAGGCCAGAAGCTGAACGGTAAGAGAATCAAACTGTTTCTGCCCCTTCTCAATATCCGAATTAACCTGCTGCAAAAGAACAGACTCCTCTGAGCCGCTTATTTTAAGGTTCTTACCAAGTGTATCTACAGAAACCTTAACCTTGTCTCCGGGAGCAAGAATGAGAGAAGCAATCTGAACTCCGTTGTATGAAACGTAGAAGAAGTTTGGAGAGTCATCCGGAAGATCCAGCTTAACCGCAGCCTCACCCTTCTTTAAGGTAAGAGTATCCACCACGTTCATCTTGTTGATATCCAGAATACTTACAACAACTTTCCCCTCCTGCAAATTATCTACGTTAAGCTTAAGGGTTGCCTTTTTGCTCTTTCCGCATCCCACAACAAGCAGAACGGAGAGCAATATAAAGAGTATCTTTTTCATATTAGAGTTCCTTAACTATCTTGTCTGCAATCTGTTGCATCTCCTCAGCAGGAAGAGTAAGCTTCTTTGCGCTATCAAAATCCAAATCCCCCTCTCTGTTCATAGGAACCAGATGTATGTGAGCGTGAGGCACTTCCAAACCTATAACAGCAATGCCAATCTTCTTGCAAGGGATGGCCTTCTTCTGAGCCTTTGCAATCTTCATTGCAAACTTCCAAAGACCTGCATAGTACTCCGGATCATAATCAAAGATATAATCCTTCTCATCCTTAGGAATTACCAGAGTGTGTCCCTTCTGAACCGGATTGATATCCAAGAAGGCAAAGTAGTTCTCATCTTCTGCAATCTTATAGCAAGGAATCTCTCCCGCTATAATCCTGGAAAAAATTGAAGCCATTGTATAAATGTTTAAAGTTTCTAGATGGAAATCTCCAAAATCTCAAATTTGATAATGCCGGCCGGAGCGTTAACATCCACAACCTCCCCCTTCTTGCGTCCAAAGAGCGCCTTTCCAATAGGTGTAGAGACTGCCAGTTTGCCCTCCGCAAGGTTAGCCTCACTCTCTCCCACAAGCGTGAATACCATCCTGGCACCTGTCTTTAAGTTCTTAACAGTTACCTTGTTAAGCATACCAACCTGCTCCGTGCTTATCTTGCTCTCATCTATAATTTTGGCATTGGCAATCAGATCCTGAAGCTTGGAAATCTTAAGCTCCAGAAGCCCCTGAGCCTCTCTTGCCGCATCATACTCCGCATTCTCTGAAAGGTCTCCCTTATCTCTTGCCTCAGCAATAGCTTTAGATATAGCGGGTCTCTCCACGGAGATCATGTGATTAAGTTCCTCTCTTAGTTTCTCGAGTCCCTCTTGTGTTAAATATTGTCCTTTTGCCATAATAAAAAAATTAAGAAGAACTCTTGGTAGAGTTCCCCACTTGGTCACTGCAAATTTAGCAAAAAATCTTATTGGCGCTCTCCTTGTCCTTTTCCAACTGGAGTTTAAGCTCCTCCAGAGAGTTGAATTTTACCTCATCCCTAATTCTGGAAATGAAACGGATTCCCAAATCCAAACCGTAGATATCCTCATCAAAATCAAGAATATGCGTTTCAATTGTCATAACCTTCCCCTCTGAAACGGTAGGCCTTACCCCAATGTTGCATATACCCTTGTAAGTCTCATGCCTGAGCAAAACCTCAACCGCATAAACTCCACCGCCGGGAATAAGTTTGAGCGGATCATAGAGTTTAAGGTTGGCCGTTGGAAAACCAATAGTTCTTCCAAGATGGTTGCCGCTAACAACAACCCCCTTTAAAGAGTAGTTGTAGCCCAAAAGAGAAGAGGCCTGGGAAACATCTCCCCTCTCTAAGCAACGCCTTATCTTAGTGGAACTTACAACAATGCCGTCCATATCAAACTCACCCACTCTTACAACCTCCAGCCCGCAGCGGCGGCAGGTAGCAATCATCTGCTCCTGAGTCTCATTAACGTCACATCCAATCTTGTGGTCATACCCCACAACCAGAACCTTAACCCCGCATCTTCCTATAAGATAATCCTTTACAAACTCCTCCGTAGTAAGGCGGCTGAACTCCTTGGTAAACTCCAGCACCGTAACCTCAGAAATCCCCATAGAGTAAAAGAGTTCCTTCTTCTCCTCCAGAGAGGTCAGAAGCCTCAAATTGTAAGCCTCCTGCTGAAGCACACCCCTTGGATGCGGCCAAAAAGTAACTATCTGGCTCTTAAGTTTTTTCTCCTTAGCCAAACGAATCACCTCATTAACCACCGAGCGGTGTCCGCGGTGAACCCCGTCAAAAAATCCTGTAGCAGCTACACTCATTTCTTCTCTTCCACCTCTTTTTGCAGTGCGGCAAACCTCTCTTTATAACCCTTTAACTGCTCTTTGCAAAAGGCTATAAGGGTGGTTGCCCTTTTGATATCTTTCTCAATCCGGTCAAACGGAGCGTCTTTTTCTTCCACTCTATCTACCAGCGTCTGAAGCTCTTGCATTGCCTTCTCGTAAGAAAGCTCTTCATTTTTCTCTGCCATATTCATTACTTTTTGTTGATTACTACATTATTAACTGTAAACTCAGCCTCTCCGTCCTTCATCACAATCCTAACTCTTCCCCCTTCTTTAATTGACTCTATTTCAGATACTTTCTCTCCATCTATGAGTATTATGCCGTACCCTTTCTCTAATATTCTTGATGGGTCTGCTCCCAAAAACCTCTGCAGGAGCATCTCCAGCCTCCTCTCATCTGAAGCAATCCTCTCCTTCATTGCCCCCAGCAGCCTGAACTTAATGTCACTCAGTTTTTCAAACCTGCTCTCCACATAGTTCCCTATAACTGAAGATATCCTCAGCGACAGTGAATCCAACCTGCTCTTTGCCAGCTCCAAAACCTCCCTTACAGCCTCATCTAACCTCTCGCTCAAATCTGCCAGCTCTTCTGCGGCTTCTGCAAACATCTCAATCAGAAAATCTGCCGCACCTGTAGGAGTCTTCACCCTAACAGCCGCCACGTCATCACAGATGTGGTTGTCTCTCTCGTGCCCTATTCCGCTAATAACCGGCAGGTTACACATAGCAATGGCTCTGGCCACAAGGTAATCGTCAAAGCAGACCAGATCCAAATTGCTGCCGCCGCCCCTTATAAAGACCACAACGTCAAACTCTTGGCTGCAGAGGTTGATTCTCTCAAAGGCCTCAGAGATTCCATCGGGAGCCTCCGTTCCCTGCATTGGGGCCTCAAAGAGTTCCACCTTAAAATTGATTCCGGAATCCTTCAGGTGCTTTAGAAAATCTCCGTATCCGGCCGCCCCCTTTGCAGAAACAAGTGCAATCCTGCAAGGCAGAACGGGTATGGCCAGTTCCTTGTTTCTCTCCATAAGCCCCTCTTTCTCAAGCCTCTTTAAAGTGGCCAGCCTCTGGGCCTCCATATCACCCAGAGTATAAGAAGGGTCTATCCCAATCACATTCAGTGAGAAACCCCAGAGTGCAGAGTAACTCACCATTACATTCAGTAACACCTTTATACCGGCCCTCAGCGTCCCGCCGGTCTTCTCTTCAAACATAGGTGCCAGAACCCTGGCACGGCTGCTCCAAATAGTACCCCGGGCCTTTGCCACCATGCTCCCCATCTGGTCATTTTCCACCAGTTCAAGGTAACAGTGCCCTTTGCTCCAGCTTAAGGAGGCAATCTCGCATACAACCCATTCAGGCGCTCCAAAAGCATCTTCAAGTACCTCACGTACACCGTCCAGGTACTCGGAAAGTTTCATATAACCCTCCCTCACATCATCCATATATGATAAATTCTCTTTCATCCGGGGTGCAAGGTACAAACAAAATCCCGTTTTTTTCTTAAATTTGCCCGCAAAGCAGAGAGTATATGAAAATCAAGAAGGCGGCATTCGTATCCAGTTGCACAACACTCAGGGGGAAACCTGCCTTCAAAAGGCCGGAGATAGCTTTTATTGGCCGTTCCAACGTAGGCAAATCTTCCCTTATCAACATGCTCTGCTTTGACGCTCAGAAAGAAACAAAGGGCAAAGAGTTGGCCCGCACCAGTGCCTCTCCGGGCAAGACGGTGGCAATCAATCACTTCCTCATAAATGACAGCTGGTACCTGGTAGATCTGCCGGGTTACGGCTATGCCAAACTCTCTCAAAAACAGAGAGATGAGCTGGCTAGGATGAACAACGAGTTCATAAGCAAATCTGAGGAACTGGCCATACTTTTTGTACTGCTGGATTCCCGTCATGAACTCCAAAAGATAGATTTGGACTTCATACTCCAACTGGGAGAGGGTGGAATTCCCTTTGCCATTATCTTCACAAAGGCAGACAAATCCAAAAAGAGTGAGTTGGACAGGAATATCTCCACAACTAAAAAGACTCTGCTCAACTGGTGGGAAACCCTCCCGCCCATTTTTGTAAGTTCCTCAGAAGACAAAAGAGGCAAAGATGAGATAACAGCCTACATTGCAGAGGTTTTGGAGACAGTAAAAAAACAGAATAAAGAACAGTAATAGATAATAAAAACAAACAATATGGAACATCCTATTAAAATCTTCTCAACAAGGAACTCCAGATATCTGGCTGAGAACATTGCAAAGTCTCTCAACATGGAGCTCGGAAAATGTGACGTTACCGTCTTCAGTGACGGCGAATTCCAACCAATTTATCTGGAGAGCGTTAGAGGCGTTGCGGTATTCATTGTCTGCTCAACCTTCCCTCCTATGGAGAACCTTATGGAACTTATGCTTATGATAGATGCAGCAAAGAGAGCCTCTGCATACAAGGTAGTTGCTGTTATGCCTTACTTTGGATGGGCACGCCAGGACCGCAAAGACCGTCCGAGAGTTTCCATTGGAGCCAAGTTGGTTGCCAACCTTTTGGAGGCTGCCGGATGTGACCGCGTAATGACAGCAGATTTGCACGCAGATCAGATTCAGGGATTCTTTGATTTCCCTGTAGATCACATATATGCAAGTTCCATCTTCCTTCCTTATCTGAGAGGACTCAAGATAGACAACCTCTCCATTGCAGCTCCCGATATGGGAAGCGCAAAGAGAGTAAACGCTTACTCCAGAATAATTGGCTGCCCTATGATTATCTGTCACAAGAGCAGAGAGAGAGCAAACGTTGTAGGTTCTATGACAGCTATCGGAGACGTAGAGGGGCGCAACATTGTAATTGTAGATGATATGGTAGATACTGCCGGCACTCTTTGCAAAGCTGCTAAAATGCTTATAGACAAGGGTGCTACATCTGTAAGGGCCGTTGCCACCCACCCTGTTCTCTCAGGCTGTGCATACGAAAACATTGCCGCTTCTCCTCTTACGGAACTGGTTGTAACAGACACCATTCCGCTCAGAGCACCGGAAGGGGCAGATACCAGCAAGATTAAGGTTATCTCTGTTGCAGAACTCTTTGGAGATGTAATTGACAAGGTTTACAGAGATAAATCCTTTGGCAATTCAATACTTTACTAATATGCTCATACACACAGAATTCACAATAGAAGAAATCCACGCTCTGCTGGTTAAAGGCATTAAAGATTACTTCCAAAAATGCAATATGACCAAGGCGGTTCTGGGACTCAGCGGCGGTATAGATTCCGCTGTGGTAGCGGCTCTTGCAGTTGAGGCACTCGGCAAAGAGAACGTGCACGGTCTTATGCTTCCAAGTGAATTCTCAACTCTCCACTCCATACAAGATGCTGTAGATCTGGCAGATAACTTAGGTATTGGGTACCACGTAGTTGCCATATCTGAAATCTACAACAAGATGATGAAGGGGTTGGAAGAGGTGTTCAAAGATAAAAAAGAGTGGAGCGTTACAGAGGAGAACCTTCAGGCCAGAATAAGAGGCACGCTTCTTATGGCCTACTCCAACAAGTTCAACGCACTGCTGCTCAACACCTCCAACAAGAGTGAACTATGTACCGGATACGGCACCCTTTACGGAGACCTTGCCGGAGCAATTATGGTCATTGCAGATCTCTATAAAGGAGACGTTTACGAGCTTGCATACAATATTAACAAAGATTCTGAAATCATACCAATCAACACCCTAACCAAGGCCCCTTCCGCAGAACTTCATCCAGGTCAGTTAGATTCAGATTCCCTGCCTGATTATGAAGATATGGACCCCATCCTCTACTCTCTAAATGAGGGTGGCAAAACTCCGGAGGAACTTGAAAGAGAGGGAGTTGACAAAGAGTTATTAAGCAGAATCACCTCTCTTATGGGTAAGTCATCCTTTAAGATTCATCAGATTCCGCCTATACTCAACATAAGCAGCGCACCTCTGGTTTACCCTCAGAAGTGCCTTATTAAAAAGTAATTACAAGCCACAGATGAGCACCCTCTATACCGTTCTTATAGCCGTTCTCATTTTGGGAGTTTGCATATTCGGAATGTGCTTCAACATAATATTCAAGAAGGACGGCAAGTTTCCGGACGGAGAAATTGGGCGCAACAAAGAGCTCCGCAAAAGAGGCATCATCTGTATGAGGGAAGAGGATGAAAAGATATGGGGCAAATCTGCCCACATACGTGTAACCCAAAGAGGCTCAAGGGTTAAGAGAGAGCCGGATGAGGAGTGCATTGGCTGCACAGAGAACTGTTCTTTAAAGGAACTCATCGGGAGATAAAGAGACTAAAAACAGAAGAGAAAAAAGAAAGAGATATGGGAATTGTAGCAATAGTAGGAAGACCAAACGTAGGTAAGTCCACTCTCTTTAACAGGATGGTGGGGCAGAGAAAAGCCATTGTAGATGAGACGGCCGGAGTAACCAGAGACCGCCACTACGGAAAGTGTGAATGGTGCGGCAACATCTTCTCCGTAATAGATACGGGAGGTTACACCACCAATTCAGATGATGTCTTTGAGAATGAGATACGTAAGCAGGTTCTGGCTGCAATAGAGGAGGCAGATGTAATCCTCTTTATGTGTGACGTTGCAACCGGTATCACAGATTACGATATGGGTATTGCAAAGATTCTCAGAAGATGTGACAAGCCTGTCATTCTTGCTGTAAACAAAGTAGATACAGGTGCCAAGATTTACGGAACTTACGAGTTTGCCCGACTGGGTTTGGGAGACCCAATCTCCATTGCATCTGCAAGCGGCGGCGGTACCGGAGATCTTATGGACCGCATTGTGGAGGAACTTAAAAAGTGCCAGCGTCTTACAGCCAGCAAGGAGGAGCTTAATCTTCCTAAAATCACCATAGTAGGACGCCCTAACGTGGGCAAGTCCTCCATGACCAACGCCCTTTTAGATCAGGAGAGAAACATTGTAACTCCGGTTGCCGGAACAACCAGAGACTCCATCTCCACCCGTTACAACAAATTTGGTTATGACTTCCTGCTTATAGACACAGCAGGTTTGAGAAAGAAGAACAAGGTCTCAGAAAACCTTGAATTCTACTCTGTTATGAGGGCCATTAGAAGCATAGAGAGTTCAGATGTCTGCATTCTGATGATAGATGCAACAGAGGGAGTTCAGGCTCAGGATATGAACATCTTCAACCTCATCCAAAAGAACGGAAAGGGTTGCGTTATTGTTGTAAACAAATGGGATCTCATTGAGAAAGAGACTCTTACCATGAAGAACTTCACACAGGATATTCTTCAGAAGATTGCTCCGTTTACAGACGTCCCAATTGTCTTCACCTCAGTAATCAACAAACAGAGAATTCACGATGTACTCCAAAAAGCAATGGAGGTCTATGCAAACTACTCACAGAAAGTAGATTGGAAGGAACTCAATGATGCCCTTATGCCAATCATTGAGGAGCACCAGCCACCAATGTACAAGGGCAAAGAGGTAAAGATCAAGTACATAACCCAACTCTCAACCTCAGTTCCATCATTTGCCTTCTTCTGCAACCTCCCTCAATACATCAAGGAGCCATACAGACGTTTCCTGGAAAACAGACTGAGAGAGAAGTTCAACTTCACCGGCTGCCCCATCAACATCTACTTCCGCCAGAAATAAACTCACTTGAGTAGCCCCCCTCTGTTATAGACATTTTGTCTCCAAACGCTTTAACCTCAAATAAACTGATTTTTTATATATTTGCGAAAGAACACAAATAAGAGATGACACAGAAGTTAATTAAATCAAAGATTGCCAGGTACTTTGCCACTCAACCGGTGGTAAAGGCATTTCTATTTGGTTCATACGCAAGAGGAGAAAATGTTAAGGGCAGTGATGTAGATATACTCGTAACGTTTGATAAATCAGCTAAAGTCAGTTTATTTGACCACGTAAAGATGGCCTACGAACTTCAAGATCTTTTAGGGGTGGATGTGGATTTGGTTACAGAAGGTACGTTGTTACCATATATAGCACAAAACGTTGATAAAGATAAAGTTCTAATCTATGAGAGAACCCATTAGAGACAGAGCCCGTTTGGAGCATATACTAACTGCCATTAACCGTATCCAGTTATTCGTTAAGGATCGTTCAGAGGATGAGGTAAAGAAAGATGGTATTCTCTATTTTGCTGTTGTAAAGAATATTGAGATTATAGGTGAGGCTTCATATATGTTGTCTAAAGAGTTTAAGAACTCGCATAGTGAGACTCCGTGGCAAATTATTGTTGGAATGAGACATTTCCTTGTTCATGGGTACTTTGAAGTAGACCCTGATGAGGTTTGGAATGTTGTAGAAAAACAATTGACTCCGCTTAAAGAGCAGATAGAACGTTACCTAGAAGAGAAAAAGGAAGAAGACAAAGAGAAAGAAGAGAAAAAAGAAGAAAAATAACTTGCACCGGAGACTATGTCTCCAAACGCTTTAACCTCAAGTAGAAAAAGAAAAGCAGAGGATGGATATCCATTCTCTGCCTCTATTTTGATTTGTAATTTGATAATTACTCCTCTATTGTCTGAAGGTGCTTTACATAGATAGCTTTCATAAGCTGAGCGCGCTTCTTAACGGAAGGCTTCTCAAAAGTCTTACGACCTCTGAGCTCGCGAATGACACCTGTCTTCTCAAACTTTCTCTTAAACTTCTTTAATGCTCTCTCTATGTTCTCGCCGTCCTTAATAGGAACTATAATCATTTGTTATACCACCTCCTTTTTCTTTTGCGGGGTGCAAAGGTATGCAAAAAAAGGTTATCTCCAAATTTTTTAAAATCTATCGGGAGGAGAAAAACTAATAATTAGAGGGAAAAGTGAGGATAAATTGTTATATTTGTTAATTGTTATGTGGAAACACACTAATAAAGAAGAACATAAATATTAATAACACCTATCAAATAACAGTTAAATAAAAATGGCAGAGAAATTATTTACTGAGTTTCCTCCCGTGCCCAAAGAGGTTTGGGAAGAGGCTATTGTGAAAGATTTGAAAGGTGCCGACTACCAGAAGAAACTGGTATGGAGAACAATGGAGGGATTTTCCGTTCAGCCTTACTACCGTGCAGAGGATCTTAAGGGTCTTAAGAACGTTGGTGGAAAGGCTGGAGAGTTCCCTTTTGTAAGGGGCACCAAAGATGACAACACCTGGCTTATCAGACAGGATTATCTGGTTAAAAATGACTTTAAGAAGGCTAACGCACTTGCTTTGGACGGCATGATGAAGGGCGTTACCGCAGTGGGCTTTGACCTCTCTGAGACGGAGAAAGTTCTGAAGGGAGACATGAAGGCGCTGCTTAAAGATATTGAGCTTAAGGCTGTTGAAGTGAACTTTAAGGGTTGCAAAGACCTTAATGTTTTAAAGAACTTCATTGCGATAGTTAAAGAGCAGAAAGTTAAGGCTTCCGCTGTAAGGGCTTCATTTGATTATGACCCTCTCAAAGAGCTGAATACTACAGGACTGTATAGCAAGGCAGATGCTGCAAAACTCCTGGTTAAGGCAGTTGAGATGGTTGCAGAGTTCCCTCTCATTACCGTTGTAGGAGTTTATTCTTACGCGTTCAACGATGCAGGAAGTACTATCACTCAGGAACTTGCATACGGTATGAATATGGGCAGCGAGTATCTCAACCTTCTCACAGAGGCCGGTGTTAAGATAGATGAGGCTGCAAAGAGAATCAAATTCACCGTTTCTATCAGCGGCAACTACTTTATGGAGATTGCCAAGTTCCGTGCAGAGAGACTCTTGTGGGCTAACATCGTTAAGGCTTACGGAGCAAAGAAAGAGGAGAGCTGCAAGATTAAGGTTCACGCAGTTACAAGTGCATGGAACCAAACCGTTTATGACCCTTACGTAAATATGTTGAGAGATACTACGGAGGCTATGAGCGGTGCTGTTGGCGGAGTAGATTCTATGGAAGTTCTTCCGTTTGACCACGCTTACAAGAAGCCGGGCGAGTTCTCCAACAGAATTGCAAGAAACGTTCAGAGCCTTCTCTTGGACGAGAGCCACTTCAACAAGGTTGTAGACCCTGCAGCAGGTTCATATTACATTGAAGAGCTGACAGATGCAGTGGCTAAGACCTCTTGGGATCTGTTCAACGCCATTGAGAAAGAGGGCGGATACGTTGAGGCATTTAAGAAAGAGAAGATTCAGGATGCAATTAAGGAGACCTCAGTTAAGAGAGATTCCAACATTGCAACCAGAAGAGATACTCTCCTTGGAACCAACCAGTTCCCTAACTTTACGGAAGTGGTTGAGAAAGAGGTTACAAAGAAGGTTGTTACCAGAAAGGCCGCTCCTAAGAAGAAGGCCGGAATGGTTGGACGTCCTCTGGAGGTTTACAGAGGCGCAATGGCCTTTGAGGAACTCAGATTTAAGACAGATAAGGCCGCTAAACGTCCAATGGCGTTTATGGTTACTTACGGAAACCTTGCAATGTGCAGAGCAAGAGCACAGTTTGCTTGCAACTTCTTTGCTGTTGCCGGATTCCAGGTAGTTGACAACAACAGATTCTCCTCTCCTGAGGAGGGAGCCAAGGCCGCTTTGAAGGCTAAGGCAGACATAGTTGTTGCTTGCTCTTCAGATGATGAGTATTTGAATGAGGTTCAGGAGATTGCCAAGATTATTGGAAAGAAAGCCATTGTTGTTGTAGCGGGAGATCCTGCTTGCAAAGACGAGCTTGTTTCCAAGGGTATCACTAACTTCATAAGTGTGAGAAGCAACGTGCTTGAGACACTTAAGGATTACCAAAAGAAACTCATTAAATAAGGGGAGGAAACACTATGCGTCCAAAATTTAACGATCTAGTATACAAGCCTGCAACCAAGGCTGTTGCAGCTAAGAAGGGTGCGGCAA
>JAFZIN010000013.1 GCA_017554305.1 Bacteroidales bacterium
CACTGTACAACAGGATGATAGAAGTAGAATTGGTTGTCTGAAACTTCACTGGTAGTGACAGAATTTCTGGGATTATAGACAGTGCGTTGATGGGTTTCGTAAGTGAACTGAGCCCACCGGCCATCGGGAGCTTCAATCCTGGTCAGGTGCCAGGCGGTGATAAGGTCCATAAAACTTCTCTGGCCGGTCTTAGTAAGGTCTACATATTTGTTCTGTGGACGACCGTCAAAGATATATCTGACGCCATCACCGGTGGTAATGGTGATGGTCTTTATTCTTGTAAATCCGTAGGGTGGGTCAGAAAATGGTTGGGACTCAATCTCTACCTTGTAATCATGGCGGTCAGATGAGGTACCAAAGACAGTTATCTGCTTTCCAAAATACAGATGGAAACTGCCGCTGTGACCGGGAAGGGCAAAATGGAAAATATCCGGTTGAGCGTCCATCTCGCCTGTATGAAGGGTGGTAGGTTTGGTGCCAGGGCAGATAACGATTTCAGGAGCACCGCTGCCGGCTCCGTTGTCTAGAAGGTTGAACATAAAACGCCACCAGCTATCTGGATAGTAGTGTCTTACTTCAGAAGTATCATGAACGGCAAAGAAACCGGGGATATGTTTCTCGTTCTCCCCATAATCGGGAATACCATTGGTTTCCACAGTGATACAACCACCTATGGAAAGATTCCAGCCAGGACCGAGGATACCGGGAAGTTGGTTTGGAGTGTTGCCGTTAGATGAATAAGTGGCAACTATAGGTATATTGAAATCTTTGTCTTTGTATGTGTAGATAGGAACGGAGATATTAATGGTGCCGGTATACATAGAAGGTGACACTTCACCCTGTCTTACAAAGTTCCATGCATCTGTCTGGGGAAGTGAGATATCATCATAGAACTTGAAAGATGATTGGGCGTATGAGGGACGTGTAACTAAAACAACGTTAACAAAGATAAAAAACAAGAAAAGAAAACGTTTCATACTAAAGTTTATTTACTCTTCAAAATTAAGTGATTTTTTTGAAAAATGGCCTATCGTGAGTAAATTTACAATGAATTTGGTTGAGGTATGTTCAAGACGTTGTTAAGGCAGGTTAAGCAGTATAAATGGGCGGTTATTCTGACTCCGGTTTGGACCACATTGGAGGTGGTTATGGGGGTTCTTATTCCATACGTAACTGCCTCAATCATAGACAAGGGGATAAGTGCGGGGAATATGAGGAACGTCTATATTTACGGACTGCAGATGGTTGGAATGGGGTGCCTGAGTTTGCTGTTTGGTATTCTGGCGGGGCGGTATGCCGCTTATTCATCTACGGGAGTGGCTGCAAATTTGAGAGATGCAATGTATAGGAATATACAGCGGTTCTCATTTTCAGACATAGACAAGTTCTCTGCGGCTGGGTTGGTAACCAGAATGACAACGGATGTATCCAATGTGCAGAACGCAATTCAGATGTTGCTCAGGGTCTCTTTCAGAGCCCCTTTGAACCTGATTTCCAGTCTGGTGATGTGCTTTTTCATTCACTCCTCTCTGAGCCTTATCTTCCTTATTGCAATGGCGGTGCTGGGCGTATGCCTCTTTGTTCTAATTTCCAGAGCGGCAAAGCTGTTCCAAAAGATATTTGCTCAGTATGATGTATTAAACGCTGTGGTTCAGGAGAATGTATCTGCAATAAGAGTTGTTAAGGCCTTTGTGAGAGAGAATCATGAACTTGGAAAGTTGGACCGTGCGGCTCTGGCTCTTTACAGACTGAACATTAGGGCGGAGAGGTTAATGGCTCTGAATGACCCAATTATGAACGTTGTGGTTTACGGCTGTATAATCTCTCTCTCCTGGTTTGGTGCGCATTACATTGTGGCAGGGGGGCTTACAACAGGACAGCTCACCTCTTTGTTCTCATACATTATGATGGTGATGATGTCTCTGATGATGCTCTCTATGATTGTGGTTCAGCTTACTATGAGTGCAGCAAGCGTAAAGAGAATTGCGGAGGTGATTAATGAGGAGCCAGATATGTCTAACCCTCAATCTCCTCTGTATGAGGTTAAAAATGGCGAGATAGAGTTTAAGGATGTCTGTTTCTCATATAAACCGGGCGGAGATTACGCACTATCTGATATCAATCTTAAGATAGAAACGGGTATGACTGTGGGAGTTATAGGAGGAACGGGCAGCGGAAAATCATCTTTGGCTTCACTAATCGGCCGCCTTTATGATGTAAGCAAAGGTGCGGTTTTGGTGGGCGGAGTGGATGTAAGACGCTATGACATAGCCGCTTTGAGAAATTCTGTTGCAATGGTTTTGCAGAACAATACTCTTTTTAGCGGAACCGTTTTGGAGAATTTACGCTGGGGCAAGGAGGATGCAACTGAGGAGGAGTGCAGAAATGCCTGCATAAGTGCCTGTGCAGATGAGTTTATCTCCTCACTGAAAGATGGTTACAACACTGTGGTTGAGCAGGGCGGAACAAACTTTTCCGGCGGTCAGATACAGCGTCTGTGCATTGCCAGAGCACTGGTTAAGAGTCCTAAAGTGCTCATTTTAGATGATTCCACATCTGCAGTGGATACGGCTACGGATGCCTCAATAAGAAAGACTTTTGAAGAGAGAATTCCGGGAACAACCAAGATTATTATCTCTCACAGGATAATAAGCGTGCAGCATGCAGATAAGATTGTATTGATGAATGACGGCAGAGTGTGCGGCTTTGGCTCTCATTCAGAGCTGCTTGAGAGTTCGCCAATCTATCGGGAGATATATAATATGCAGAGTTCACAGGGTGGAGAGAGTGATTTTGATTCAAATACTTTGACAAGATGAAGCAGGCGGGATTTATGAGAGGGCCCAGAGAGAGGGTAGAAGTTAATATGAGCGGCAGAGAAAAACTCTCTACCGTAGCTCGTCTTTTCCGTCTGATTTTTAAGGATAACGGCTGGAAGATTGGTATTGTACTTTTGTGCATTTTGATTTCCACTCTGGCAACACTGGCATCCACTCTCTTTACAAGGAGCCTGATAGACAAGTATATAGTTCCGCTTTTAGGCTCTTCTTCACCGGATTTCCAACCGCTGGCTCTGGCTCTGATAAAACTGGGAGCGGTTCTGATAATTGGAGTAGGGGTTGGATACGCATACAATCTCATTATGATTTATGTGAGCCAGGGAACTCTTAAAACTTTGAGATACAGCCTTTTTGAACACATGGAGAGGCTCCCTTTAAAGTACTTTGACTCCCGCAGTCACGGAGATATAATGAGCGTTTATACCAATGATGTAGATACTTTAAGACAGGTTATAGGACAGAGCATTCCTCGCCTGTTCCAATCTCTGGTTACCATCCTTTCTACATTTGTAAGTATGGTGGCACTGAGTATTCCTCTTACGCTTGTCACTCTTTTTATTGCCGTTATTATGTACTTTGTAACCAGGCGTTTGGGAGGAATTTCAAAGAAGTATTTTACGGAGAGGCAGAAGAATCTAGGGCTTGTGAACGGTTTTATTGAGGAGATGGTTTCCGGACAGAGAGTTGTAAAGGTATTCTGTTATGAAAAGAGGGCAATTGAACGCTTTTCCGTTCTGAATGAGAACCTTAGGCGGAGTGTATATAATGCAAACAAGGTCTCCAATATAGTTATGCCTATAAACAGCAATCTGGGTAACTTTGGCTATGTACTTATTGCAGTTATAGGTGCGCTTATTGCAATCTCCGGAACCTCTGTTTGGTATCTTGCAGGTGCAGACGGCTCTCTGCTAACCCTGGGTACTTTAGTGGCCTTTCTTACTCTGCAGAAGAACTTTACAAGGCCTGTCTCTCAGATAAGCAATGAGATAAACTCCATTGTGATGGCAAGTGCCGGAACGGACAGAATCTACTCGCTTTTGGATGAACCAAAGGAGAGAGACGAGGGTAAGATAACTCTTGTAAAGGAGGGAAAATGCAGTTGGTCCTGGAATGATCCGGTTTTGGGAAAGAGGACTCCGCTTAAAGGAGAAGTCTCCCTTAAGGATGTGGATTTCAGCTATGTGGAGGGGAAACAGGTTCTTTATGACATTACACTTACGGCTTATCCGGGGCAGAAGATTGCCTTTGTGGGAGGAACCGGTGCAGGTAAGACCACCATTACCAACCTTATAAACAGATTCTACGAGATTCAGGACGGAGTTATTACTTACGACGGTCTGAATATTAGGGATATAGAGAAAGACTCTTTGAGGAGGAGTTTGGGAATTGTACTCCAGCAGACTCATCTTTTTACCGGCTCAATAATGGACAATATCCGTTACGGAAGGCTGGATGCAACTGATGATGAGTGTATTGCAGCAGCTAAAACCGCCTGTGCAGACGGGTTCATAAGGCGTCTGCCTAACGGATACAATACTGTAATTGAAGCGGACGGAGGCAACCTCTCTCAGGGTGAAAGACAACTTCTGGCCATTGCACGTGCTGCGGTTGCCGCTCCGCCGGTACTCATTTTAGATGAGGCTACATCTTCTATAGATACCAGAACGGAGAGGCTGATACAGAGCGGAATGGACTCTTTGATGAAGGGGCGTACCACCTTTGTGATTGCACACCGTCTCTCTACAATCCGCAATGCAGATTACATTATGGTAATGGAGAGGGGAAGAATCATTGAAAGGGGTAAACATGACGAGTTGCTAGCCCTTAAAGGCAAGTACTACGAACTCTTTACCGGCAATAAGATAACGGGCTGATTTAAGCCCAGATAAGCAGTCCGGTGCAGATCAGTATTCCGGAGACCACAAGATCTATTAGGCAGAATCCCATAATGTCTCTTGCGTTCAGTTTGGCAATGGCCAGTGCAGGCAGTGCCCAGAACGGCTGAATTAGGTTGGTCCAGGCATCTCCCCAGGCAATTGCCATTCCAGTAAGTCCCGGATCTACATTGAGTTGCGCACCTGCGGTAAACATAATAGGGGCCTGAATTGCCCAGTGTCCTCCTCCGGATGGTACAAACATATTGAGTATTGCTGCGCAGAGGAAGGTAAGCAGAGGGTAGGTGGTGTGGTTGGAGACGGAAATGCAGGCGTTGCTGAGTTCGGTTCCAAGGCAGATTCCGCTCTCTCCAACTCCCATAATGATTCCCATAATTCCCGCATAGAAAGGGAATTGCAAGAGTATGCCGGCCGCTCCGGTGGCACTCTTTCCAAAGGCCTTTACGTATGAGAGAGGCTCTTTATGGAGTATTATTCCAAGGAATAAGAAGAGCATTATTACAAAGTTGAGATCTATGGAGCCTCCCTTTACTATCTTGATAACCAGGTATGAAAGTCCTAAGAGAGATATCAGAAGAGAGAGTATGCGGCTTCTCTCCATCTTCTCTGCAGGTGATTTTGCAATCTTGGCTTTAGGGGCGTCATCTTCTGCCAGAAGAGCCGGATCTATAGAGATAACACCCTCATTTTTAGGGTGCATAAGAGAGTTTACAAGAACCAGCGCCACAATAATGACAAAGACCATTACAAGGTTGTGAGGGTCTAATATGGTGGCGGAGACCGGAATAGGGTTCTCTACCGCACCGCGGGTTATCTCTCTCAGTCCCGCCCCCGGTGTAGCCATGGTGAGTGGTATGGAGCCGGAAAGTCCTGCATGCCAGACAACAAAGCCGCTGTAGGCGGAGGCAATAAGCAGGCGGTAGTCTACGCCTCTGAGTTTCTTGGCAATCTCCTTTGCAAAGATAACTCCCACAATAAGTCCGAATCCCCAGTTGAGCCAGCAGGCAAGGGCGGAAATACCTGTTACAAGGGCAATTGCACCGGCAGGGGTCTTAGGCAGAGAGGCCAGCGCGCTTATGGCTCTTTTAACTGCAGGAGCGGCCGCCAAGGTGGAACCGCAAACCAGCACCAACGCCATCTGCATTGCAAAGGCCAGAAGTGACCAGACTCCGTTTCCCCAGTGTTCTACAACCTCCATAGGGGTCTGATGACAGATAGGGATTGCAATTACAAATGCAATTATTGTGAGGATGACTGCAAAAATGAAAGGATCCGGAAGGTACTTCTGAACCACATTCACACAGGCTTTGATTATCTTTTGAAACATATTTTTATGCACTTAAAAACAGCCGCAAATATACTATAAAAAGGATCATTCCTGTATGAGTGCTTAAAATTCAAAATTCTTTTGATTTTGTGTTTTTACTTTAAAATTTTTCAAATTCTTTTTGTTTTGATTGAAATTTTGTTAAATTTGTTCCAAAGAAAATATAATTGACAAACTTATTTATTATTGATATGAAGAATTTAGAGTGGGGAAAGCTATCTTTCTCTTATACTAAAACAGATTACATCATTTACAGCACTTTCAAAGATGGAAAATGGTCTGCTCCGGTGCTGACTAAAGACTTTACCTATCCTTTCAGCGTTTATGCAGGCGTTCTTCACTACGGCTCATCTTGTTTTGAGGGTATGAAGTGCTTCAGAGGCGTAGACGGTAAGGTTCGTCTTTTCCGCCCGGAGGAGAACGCAAAGCGTCTGATCAGAAGTGCAAAGTTCCTGGATTTGCAAGCTCCTTCTGTTGAGCAGTTTATAGAGATGTCTCTGATGGTTATTAAGGCCAATTCAGAGTATATTCCGCCATACGAGACTACGGCTTCTCTGTATCTGAGACCTCTGCTGGTTGGCGTTAACCCTCAGTTGGGTATCCGTTCCTCTTCAGAGTCTATGTTCATCATAATGGCTTCTCCTGTAGGAACTTACTCCGGTGACAGGATTCTTGTTCCGGGTACTGCAGTTGTAGGTAGAAACTATGACAGAGCCGCTCCTAACGGTTCCGGCAGTTACAAGATTGGTGCAAACTATGCGCAAAGTCTTCACCCTTACAACATTGCACACGCTCAGGGATACCGTGAACTTCTCTTTTTGGACAGCAAAACCAACTCACTGATTGAGGAGTTTGGTTCTTCCAACTTCTTTGCAGTTAAGGGAAATACATACATTACTCCTAAATCTCCTTCTATTCTTCCTTCCATTACAAACGCAAGTTTGAGAACGGTTGCTGAGGATCTTGGTATGAAGGTGGAAATGAGAGAGATTCCTCTTACAGAGATGGCTGAGGTAGATGAGGCTAACTCCTGCGGAACTGCAGTGGTTATCACTCCAATCTGCAGAATAGATGATAAGGTTCATCTTGAGGATGAGCAAGTTGCACGCTCCTATACATTTGCAAACGAGTGCGGTCCTAAGAGCAGAAAACTCTATGATCAGATTATAGGTTTCCAGAAGGGTACTTTGGAAGACCGCCACAACTGGATAATGTTTGTAGATTGCTAGAAAGAGGTGATGAAGGCTCAGGATTTAGAGATAATCCTCAGAGAAGAGGGGGCAGATAAAACTATCGCGGAGGCAGAGAGATACATATCCTCCTCTAAAGATGAGTTGGATTTTGCTTACTACATTCTGGGCAATGCATACCGTCAGAAGGGAGATTGGCAGGGTGCCATAAATAACTACTTGCTAGCTATGGATATTAATCCGCAATCACCTGCAAGTCAGGCGTATGAGATGGCAAATGACATTCTCAACTTCTTTAACAAAGATATGTATAACCAATAGAAACAAACCAATAACTATACATTACTATGGCTAAAATGAGAGGTGCGACCGTAATTAACACCGAGCGCTGCAAGGGATGCGGCTTGTGCGTTGTTGCGTGTCCGTTCCAGGTTCTCGCCCTTTCTGATAAGAGCGTGAACAGAAAGGGGTACAACTATGCGGTTACCGTTAAGGAGGATACCTGCACAGGATGTACTTCTTGCGCTGTAGTTTGTCCCGACGGATGTATATCCGTTTACCGTAAAAAGGAGGAATAAATTATGGCAGATCAGGAAATTACATTGATGAAAGGCAACGAGGCTATAGCCCATGCGGCTATTCGTTGCGGATGTGACGGATACTTTGGATATCCTATCACTCCACAGTCTGAGGTGCTTGAGACCCTTGCCGAGCAAAAACCTTGGGAGACAACGGGAATGGTTGTTCTCCAGGCTGAGAGTGAGACATCCTCTATAAATATGGTTTACGGCGGTGCCGGCTGCGGAAAGAAGGTAATGACTTCATCTTCAAGCCCAGGCATAAGCCTTATGCAGGAGGGTCTCTCCTATATGGCTGGTTGTGAGATACCTTGCCTTGTAGTTAACGTTAGCCGCGGAGGTCCTGGATTGGGAACAATTCAGCCTAGCCAGGCAGACTACTTCCAGAGCTGCAAAGGCGGCGGACACGGAGACTACAGGCTTATTGTGCTTGCTCCTTCTTCAGTTCAGGAAATGGCAGATTTTGTGGACCTTGCATTTGAACTTGCATTCAAGTACCGCAACCCTGCAATGATTCTTACAGACGGTGTTATAGGTCAGATGATGGAGAAGGTTGTGCTTCCTCCGTTCAAACCTCGCCGTACGGAAGAGGAGATTTTAAAACAGTGTCCTTGGGCTGCAACAGGCCGTCCTAAGACAAGAAAGCCTAACGTAATCACTTCACTTGAGCTGGATCCTGCTAAGATGGAGGAAATCAACATCCGAATTCAGAAGAAATACGCTGAAATTCAGGAGAAAGAGGTTAGGTTTGAAGAGTATATGCTTGAGGATGCAGAGTATGCAATCTGCGCATTCGGTTCTGCTGCCAGAATAGCTAAGAAGGCTATAGAAGAGGCTAGAAACGAGGGCATTAAGGTTGGTCTGCTCCGTCCTATTACTCTGTGGCCTTTCCCTTACAAAGAGGTTGAGGCTCTGAGCAACAAGGTAAAGGGTATTCTTTCTTTGGAAATTAATGCAGGTCAGATGGTAGAAGATATCCGTCTTGCAGTTAACGGAAAGATTCCTGTAAGTCACTACGGCCGTTTGGGAGGTATCATACCTGCTCCGGATGAGGTAGTTAGAGAACTTAAGAAAATGGTTAAATAGGAGGAATGAGTATGGATATTAAAGAGATAATTCAACCCGAGAATCTGGTTTATCAGAAACCTGAACTTCTTAATGACACTCCTATGCACTACTGCCCGGGTTGCAGCCACGGAGTAGTACACAAGCTTATTTCTGAGGTAATTGCAGATATGGGTATGGCAGATAAGACCGTGGGAGTTTCTCCTGTGGGATGTGCCGTATTCGCATACAAGTATATAGATATTGACTGGCAGGAGGCTGCTCACGGAAGAGCACCTGCTGTTGCAACAGCTGTAAAACGCTTGTGGCCGGACCGTTTGGTGTTCACATACCAGGGTGACGGTGATCTTGCTTGTATTGGTACTGCAGAGACCATTCATGCTCTCAACCGCGGTGAGAACATTACTATTGTCTTCATTAACAATGCAATATACGGTATGACAGGAGGTCAGATGGCTCCTACCACACTGCTTGGAATGAAGACCGCAACCTGTCCTTACGGAAGAGATGCAAAGCTTCACGGTTATCCTCTCAAGATTGCAGATCTTGCAGCTCAGCTTCAGGGAACCTGCTATGTTACAAGACAGAGCGTTCACTCAGTTGCTGCAATCAACAAGGCAAAGAGAGCTCTCCGCAAAGCGTTTGAATATAATATGGCCGGTAAGGGATCCTGCCTTGTAGAGATGGTATCTACCTGTAATTCAGGTTGGAAACTCTCTCCTGCAAAAGCCAACAAGTGGATGGAGGAGAATATGTTCCCATTCTACCACATAGGAGATCTTAAAGACATAGCAAATAATAACCAATAACACAAAGGATTGTAAGATGAAACAGGAAATTATCATTGCCGGATTTGGAGGACAGGGTGTTCTCTCAATGGGTAAAATTCTTGCCTACTCAGGTCTTATTGAGGGCAAGGAGGTAACTTGGATGCCTGCATACGGTCCTGAGCAGAGGGGCGGTACAGCCAACGTTACGGTTATTGTAAGTGATGAGGAGATATCTTCTCCTATCCTTAGCAGCTATGATACAGCCATCATTCTCAACCAGCCTTCTATGGAGAAGTTTGAGAACTCCGTAAAACCGGGCGGTACACTTATTTATGACGGTTACGGAATAAGCATCCCTCCTACAAGAAAGGACATCAACATTTACCGTGTTGATGCAATGGATGTTGCAGCCAAGATGAACCTTATTAAAATCTTTAATATGATTCTCCTTGGAAGTTACCTCAAACTCCATCCTATAGTTCAGATTGAGAGCGTATTAAAGGCTCTTAAGAAGACTCTTCCTGAGCGCCACCACGGCCTCATTCCTCAGAATGAGGAGGCTATTAAGAAGGGTATGGAGCTGGTAGGCTAAGTCCTATTTGAGAATGCCCCTTATGCGGGGTAAAAGGAGTTGGAGATGACCAAAACATTTTGGTCATCTCCTTTTTTATGAGGCGGAAAATGCGTACTTTTATGGACAAATAGTTTAATGAGTTATGGAAGTATGGCATATATGGCTTATAGCGGCCTTGGTTTTCTTTGTAATTGAGATTTTTACAACGGGTATAGCAGTTATTTGCTTCTCATTTGGAGCATTGGCTTCTATGATTGTTTCTCTATGCGGAGGCAATCTTACATGGCAGGTAGTATTCTTTGCTCTGGTTACCCTGTTGGCATTCGTGTTCCTGCGTCCTCTGCTTTTAAAGTTCTTCTACAAGAAGAAGGATGAGGTTAAGACCAACGTGGATGCTCTTATTGGACGCAAAGGCTTTGTATCTGAGCCAATTGATCCTGCTACGGGCGGCGGCAGAGTAAAGGTGGACGGAGATGACTGGAAGGCAGTTTCTGTAGACAACAGCCCAATTGAGAAGGGGGCTCAGGTTGAGATTTTGAAACTTGACAGCGTTATAGTAACTGTTAAGAGAGTTAATTAAGTGTTTGATAATTAAATAATTGAAATATGGAAGGAATAGGATTAGTTTTAGGAATTATAGTTCTGATAGTAGTACTCTTTGTACTATCCGGAATTAAAGTTATTCAACAGTCTGAGACAAAGATAGTTGAAAGACTTGGTAAGTACCACGCAACACTCCCTTCCGGAGTGAATATCATTTGGCCTATAATTGACAAGCCTCGTAAGGTTTATATCCGCAAGGTTGTGGAGGGCTATGACGGAAGAGCGCATGTTATTATGCGTCAGAGTGATAAGATAGATCTCAGAGAGCAGGTATTTGACTTTCCAAAGCAGAGCGTTATTACAAAGGATAACGTTACCACTACCATTAACGCACTGCTCTATTTCCAGATTACAGACCCTGTAAAGGCTGTATATGAGATTGATAACCTGCCATACGCAATTGAGAAACTCACTCAGACAACCCTGCGTAACGTTATTGGAGAGTTGGAGTTGGACCAGACCCTTACCAGCCGTGATACCATAAACTCCAAGCTTCGTGCCGTTTTGGACGAGGCTTCCAACAAATGGGGCGTGAAGGTTAACCGCGTTGAGCTCCAGGATATTACCCCTCCAAACAGCGTAAGAGATGCAATGGAGCAGCAGATGCAGGCAGAGCGTGAGAGAAGAGCAAAAGTGCTTAAGGCATCGGGAGATAAAGAGAAGGCAATTCTTGAATCTGAGGGTCTTAAGGCGGCTCAGATTAACCGCGCAGAGGCTGAAAAGCAGACCAAGATTCTTCAGGCACAGGGAATTGCAGAGGCAAAGGTTCTCCAGGCAAATGCAGAGGCAGAGGCAATTGAGAGAATTGCTAACGCAGTTAAGGAATCCAATATGTCTCCTGCAAACTATATGCTTGCAGATAAATACATTGCAACCCTTAAGGAGATGGTAACAGGAAAGGACAACAAGACCGTATATCTCCCTTATGACGCTTCATCTGTTTTGAGCTCAATAGGTTGCATTAAAGAGATGTTCAATAAATAGAGGTTACCGTATTGAGTTTTGATACCACCGGCATAAGGCTTATTGCCTTTGATGCGGACGATACCCTTTGGGACAATCAATCCCTATTTGACAAGGCTGTTGAGAGTTACTGCTGTCTCCTCTCCTGCTACGGCGGAGAGAAGGCTGTTTTTGACTCTCTTTATGAGAGGGAGTGCGCCAATATGCCCTCTTTGGGGTACGGTACCAAAGCCTTTATTATCTCACTGGTAGAGAACGCAATAAAGGTGAGCGGCGGTACGGTTTCCAATGAGACTCTGAATAGGGTTGTTGAGATTGGAAGAGAGATTTTGGATAATCCGGCCACACCTCTGCCTGGAGTTTATAAGACTCTTAAAGCAATAAAGGACAAAGGATTATACAGGACAGTTCTCTTTACAAAGGGAGATCCTTTGGAGCAGGAGAACAAACTGGAACGCTCCGCTTTGGGTGAGTTCTTTGATGATGTGGAGATAGCCTCCAACAAGACTCCGGTGGAATACAGACGTTTATGCGCCCATAACAATATACCTTGCTCTGAGTTTTTGATGGTGGGAAACTCCTTTAAGTCAGACATTGCTCCGGTGTTGGAGATAGGGGGAAAGGCTGTTCTGATATCATTCAACCAGTTATGGCAGCATGAGGTGGTGGAGGAGTATGACCATCCAAATCTCCTGAGACTTAAGGAGTTCAGTAACCTGTTAGATATACTCTGATATGGATAAGGAAAAAAGATACGGAGAGGTTCTTCAGATTCTTCCTTCACTGATAGAGGGAGTAAAGAACAATGTGGGAGTTCTGGCAAACTGCGCCGCTCTCATTAAGGAGAAGTTGGAGTTCTTTTGGGTAGGCTTCTATATGGTTGAGGGAGAAAAACTTATACTGGGTCCGTTCCAGGGGCCGGTTGCCTGCTATGAGATTGGCTACGGAAGGGGAGTCTGCGGTTCCGCCTGGAAGGAGAGAAGAACTCTTGTAGTAAAGGATGTGGAGGAGTTCCCTGGCCATATTGCCTGCAGTTCACTCTCCAGAAGTGAGATTGTGGTTCCTATCTTTAAGGAAGACAAGGTGATAGGGGTGCTGGATATAGACAGCACATCTGTTGGAACCTTTGATGAAACAGACAGAGTCTGCCTGGAAAAAGCAATGGATTTTTTATCAAAAAACTTAGTATAAACCCATAAAAAACTTTGATTATGAAAAAGTACGAGTGCGAACCTTGCGGTTACATTTATGACCCTGCAGAGGGTGATCCGGACGGAGGAATTGCTCCGGGAACAGCGTTTGAGGATATTCCTGATTCCTGGGTATGCCCTTTATGCGGTGCCGCAAAGAGTGATTTTAAACCTGTAGAATAGCTTACAGTGAGGCTATTGCACGGGCTACGGTGTAACCGGTAGTCCATGCCGCCTGGAGGTTGAATCCTCCGGTAATTGCATCTATATTGAGGACCTCTCCTGCAAAGTAGAGGTCTTCATATTTTTTACTGCGGAGAGTGTTGGAGTTGATTTCCTTTAATGAGACGCCTCCCGCAGTTACAAACTCCTCTTTGAATCTCCCCTTACCTTCAATCTTGTAACTGTCTGCAAAGAGGGTATTTGCTAGTTTGTTAAGCCCTTTGCTGCCTAGTTCGTTGCAGCGAATATCCTCTCTAATTTGAGCTCTTTTTATTATGTAAGACCAGAGCCTTTGAGTAAGTTCCTTAGGTGCAACTGAAGAGAGTTTCTTTTGTGAATTCTGCTCTATAAGGGCTTTTATCTCTTTGATTACGGAGTCCATATCCTTGCCCAGCCAGTTGACGGACAGGGGTGCACAGTAGTTGTTTTCCGCAAGGTAAACCGCACCGTATGAGGAGAGTTTTAGGATTGCCGGACCGCTTAATCCCCAGTCTGTTATAAGCAGAGGACCGGCAGATTTGAACCTGGTGGTTGGAATGGAGCATTTGGCGTTTTCAACAACGGTTCCGCTCATCCGGGTAAGTTCCTTCTCCCTAATCTCAAAGGTAAAGAGTGACGGATGGAGAGGTTCTATTTCAAGATCCCTGTTTTTAAGGAATGAGAGGAATGTGAGACTCTTTCCTCCCCCTGCAGTAATAACTTTTATATCCTCCTTAAGCGTATCTATGTCTGTAATTCTCTTTTCTGTAACAACCTCAATACCAAGCCTTTTAATCTCTCTTTGCAGGGTGTTTACAATCTCCATTGCATCCTGAGATTGTGGAAAGATACACTCATCTTCCTGGGCGGTGAATCTTACTCCCAACTTCTCAAACCATTTGAGAGTATCCTCATTGTTGAACCCCATAAGGAGCCTTTTCATCAGGTTGGTTCCTCTTGGATAGACCTCCTCCAAACGGGTTATCTTTCCGCCTGCATCCTTGTAGTTATTGAATGTGTTGGTTATGTTGCACCGGCCTCCTCCGGTAATTGCAACCTTTGCAAGAAGCTTGTTTTGAGCCTCATAGATGGTTATCTTTAACTGCGGAGCCATCCTTTTTAGATTGACTGCACAGAAACATCCTGCGGCACCGCCTCCTATGATTGCAACTGATTTCACTCTCTTACTTTTTAGGAACTAACGTAATCTCCACAATTTCCGGGCGGTTGAAGTATCTTGGAATTATTGACTTTCCTCTTGCCAAACCTTTATTCACGATAGCTGTCTGATTTCCAAACTTATAGAGCCCTCCGGTATATCTTTCTTCTGCATTTTGCCCCGGTGCAAGCATTCCCTCTTTGTTCCAAGGGATTCTGAACTGCCCTCCGTGTAAGTGGCCCATAAGTATCAGATCAAAAGGCTCTTTGAGGTACTGGTGAATAAGATCCGGACGGTGGAATAGCAGAATGTTGAACCTATTGCCGTTGCAACCCTTTGCTAAAGAGTCTATTGCATTTATTGAGTTCTCCCAGGTTGTGAAGGCAATGGGGTCAGAGACTCCCGTAACGGCTATGGTATCTGAATTAACCGGCTCATTTACAGTCTCTTTCTCTAATAGTTCTACACCGTAGCTGTTAACTATATTCTTGATGGTATCAAAACGGAGGCTTTTATGCTCATGGTTTCCTGTGATCATCAGTGTCTTATACCACTTTGAGAGTGAAGCCAGAAGCTGTGTGGCACGCTCCATATCCTTTGAGGCATCAAAGATATCTCCGCCCAAAAGAACCAGATTAGGAGAGAAACGGCCCACCTCATCAAGAATCCATCGTGAGTCTTTTCCATAATAAGAGGAGTGGAAATCCGTTATGAAGGCAATTCTTACTGTGTCTTGAATTTTCTCTGTCTCAATGGTATATGACTGTACTTTAAGACGAAGGTTCAATCCGCAGAGAAGGAAAATCAATGCGGAGAAAATAACTATCCTAATTATCCATCTAATAGCCCTCATAACGTGGCAAAGATAGGTTAAAAAGAAATTGCGTATATTTGGTTTATGAAACAAATCAAAGTTTTAATACTGCTTCTCTTCATTTCTGCCGTTTCTATGGCTCAGCAGGCTATTACTCTACCGCCGGCTGAACTTGCAGACAAGGTTATTGAGGAGGCTGTTACTCATCTGGGCAAGCACTACAGATACGGTGCTACAGGTCCGGACCGCTTTGATTGTACCGGATTTACGGGCTATGTATACAATAAGTTCGGAATCCAGCTTAAACGTTCCTCCAAGGAGCAGGCAACGGACGGCAGGGAGGTCTCCGGTTCTTTGAAAAACCTTCAGAAGGGAGATTTGCTGGTGTTTGGTTCCAGAAGAAACAAGAAGGTGATAGGCCACATAGGCATATTCATTGAGATGGATAGTTCCGGAGATAACTTCACTTTTATTCACGCCTGCAATAGGGGCGTTATAATCTCTTCATTAAGTGAGACTTACTATTCCGAGCGTTTCCTGGGCGCCAGACGTGTTATTCCGGATTTTGACTCCAGAGGAAGAAAGAGCCAGCTGGATACCATCTTCATTAAGGCCTCTGCATCTGACCGTCAGATTGTCCTCTTTGGAGACGGTACCTGGAGTTATCTGGAAAAGGACGGAAGGCTAACTCCGCCTAACCCAAATGAGACCATCACTTTGGATGCTACAGGCGTTTGGACCACTACAATAGACTCAAATACTGTGACTGATACCACATCTGAGGATAACGTTATAAACGTTCTGGGAAGGGTTATTCCAACCCTCCCGCCTGCAGAAAACGGAAACCGTACAAGTGACACTCTCAATACCCGCAACATAGATACCCTGGATGCAAACGTAAACTCGGAGGATACGCGTAATTCCAAAGCTAAGTATCATACAATCAAGAAGGGAGATACACTCTATTCTATTGCCCGTAAGTATGGTACAACGGTAGATAAGATCTGTGACCTCAACGGAATAACCTCCAAGACCATCCTCAATGTTGGCCGCAAACTAAGAGTGAAGTAACCGATTAACACTAAGCAAATGATAATCACCCAAATAAACGATGCTCTCTGGACTTACCTGCTTATAGGCGTTCTGGTTTTGTGCGGCCTCTGGTTTACCTTCAAGACCAAGGGGGTACAGTTCCGTATGGTGGGAGAGATGTTTCGTCTGCTTGGTGACTCCGCAACAACAGGAAGAAAAAACGAGAAAAAAGACAAGCATAAGAATATCTCTTCATTTCAGGCATTTGCAGTATCTGTAGCCACAAGAGTGGGAACAGGAAATCTTGCCGGAGTTGCAACAGCCATTGCCATTGGAGGCCCGGGTTCCATATTCTGGATGTGGGTGATTGCACTGCTTGGCTCCGCCACAGCCTTTGTGGAATCTACTTTGGCTCAGCTGTTTAAGAAGAGAAATAAGGAATCCTTCATTGGAGGACCGGCCTACTACATTAAGAAAGGACTCCATTGTAACTGGCTATCAGTCACTTTTGCAGTTCTATTGACCCTAACCTTTGGACTTGCATACAACTCAATTCAGAGTAACACAATAACAGACGCTATGGAGGAGGCCTTTGGCCTGAGTCCGATGCTTGTTGCCATAATTCTCTCAGTTACAGCACTTATTATAGTTTTCGGAGGTATCCACAGAATTGCAAATGTAAGTTCCATATTGGTTCCCATTATGGCATTGGGGTACTTTATCCTTGTGGTGGTAATCATAATAATGAACTATGAGTTAATCCCTTACGTCTTTAAGGTCATTATCACAAACGCCTTTGGCCTGGAACAGTCTGTGGGCGGAGCCATTGGTGCAACCATAATGACCGGAGTAAAAAGAGGCCTCTTCAGCAACGAAGCGGGAGAGGGTAGCGCTCCAAACGTTGCTGCAACTGCAACCGTATCACACCCTGTTAAACAGGGACTTATACAGGCGTTGGGTGTCTTTACGGATACGCTTCTGGTCTGCTCCTGCACAGCCTTTGTAATACTCATAAGCGGTCTTTACAAGTTTCCTGAACTGAACGGAATAGCACTTACTCAGTCCGCGTTGGAATCTGAGATTGGCTCCGCCGGACCTACCTTTATTGCGGTTGCCATCTTTCTCTTTGCCTTCTCCAGCATAATTGGAAACTACTATTACGGAGAGGCCAACATCCGCTTTATGACCTCAAATAAGGCTGTTTTAACGGCTTACAGAATACTCTCCGGAGGAGTTGTAGTATTCTTTGGCGCTCTGGCTACTCTTGAAACGGTATGGAATTTTGGAGATTTATTTATGGCTCTGATTACAATCTGCAATCTCATTGCCATAATTGCTCTTGGAAAATACGCCTTCAGACTGCTTGACGATTACAGAGCACAAAAGAAAATGGGTATAAAGGAGCCTATTTTCCGCAAATCTCAATTCCCTGAAATTGAGAAGGAACTGGAAGCCTGGGATGAATAGATGATTATGAAAAACGCAGGTAAAAGAGAAAAAGAGATATTCAAGGTGACACTGATTGGTAGTTTTACAAACGCCTTCCTTGTTATCATTAAACTGCTTGCCGGCATACTGGGTAACAGTGCTGCTATGGTGGCAGATGCAATTCACTCTATATCAGACTTTGCTACAGATATTGCAGTGCTTGTATTCGTTAAGATAAGCGGTAAGCCAAAAGATAAATCTCACGATTACGGCCACGGCAAGTATGAAACCATTGCCACCACACTTATTGGCCTGGCTCTCTTTGTGGTTGCCATATTCATTCTTATTGAGGGAATTAAGAAGATTATCTTCTGCACCTCCGGCGGAGTTTTGCAGGTTCCGGGCAACATTGCATTGTGGGTTGCTTTAATCTCCATTCTCTCCAAGGAGATTATCTTTCAATACACCTATAGGAAGGCCAAACAGCTTAATTCTGAGGCAATGGTGGCTAACGCCTGGCATCACAGAAGTGACGCGCTCTCTTCCATTGCCACGGCAATAGGAATTGGCTGTGCAATTATTGGGGGAGAAAAGTGGGCGGTAATGGATCCTATTGCCTCCGTGATTGTTGCAGTAATAATTATAAAAGTGGCTATAAGTTTACTCAGAAACGGCATTGGAGATTTAACGGAAAGGTCTCTGCCAGAGGATGTTGAGAATGAGATAATGGAGATAGTAAAATCCGTTCCTAATATAGTTGAGCCTCATGATCTCTGCACCAGAAGGATTGGAAACCGTTATGCCATTGAGATGCACGTGCTTATGGATCCTAACGTCACCCTTAAAGTGGCTCATGATGAAGTCTCTGATATTGAGAGGCTTCTAAAAGAGCGTTACGGAGAGGATACCCACGTCTCAATACACATAGAACCAATAGAATAAACAGATATGAAAAAGATTGTAATTGCATTAGCACTGATAGGTGCCATAATGGCCTGCAAATCAAATAATCAGGCAGAGCCTGTTGCTGAAAACACTGCCGAGGAGGTTACTTTTGAGGTTGCAAAGAACTACTTCTTTAAGAACAATCAGGAGATTCCTTCTGATCCTAAAATTACAGACAGCCTGCAGTTCAGCACTCTCTTTGGTATGGCTACCGTAATGGGTGAGGATGGTAAACCAACCCCAATAGATTTTAACTCTCAGTTTGCCGTAGCAGTTGTACTTCCTGTAACTGATATGAGCACGGAGATATGCCCTCAAACAGTTGTAATGCAGAATGATACGCTTAGATACACATACGAGGTGAAAGTAGGGGATAAGCAATCCTTCTCCATCCAACCACTCTCCATCATTATCTTAGACAAGAAGTACGAATCCACTCCGCTGGTAATGAATCAGAAATAAATAATGAAGAATATGCGTAAATCTTTTATTACTCTGGTATTGATGTTTCTGTGCGCAGTATGCCTCCAGGCACAGAATCTTAACGGAAACTGGTATAACGGAAGTCTCTGCTATACCGTAACTGAACAGGCAGGCGGCAAAGTGCTTATGAATGCTATGGCAGAGGGAGAAGAGCACGAGTTTGTGCTGGTTCCTGTTGAAGGTCAACCGGGCTGCTATGTAGTAAACAAAACTCCTAACGATTACGTGATGCAGTATGAAGAGGGATCCTTTGTAAAACACCAGAATAAAGATGGTTACAATGTTTTCTGTTTCTATGATAAAAACAACCGCATGGTGGGAGTTATGGAGAAGACGCAGGAGTGGGATACTCAGAAACTCAACGTTGCCAAGTATATAAACCAGATTATGGGAGAGTATACTCTGGAAAAGAGCGGAACCAAAGTGGATATACAGTGGGAGCAGATGAGCATTGGCGGTGTTACCGTTCCTTACAAAGTGGTTACATTCAATGGTATAGCTTTGGATGTCATAGAGATAGAGAAAAACAACACTGAACTTAAGGGAGGTACATACCAGATTATGCCGTTCCTTAAGGGGCTTAATATCTGCCCGGTAGCCTTTCCGGACGGTGGTTTCTGGTTTAAGCGCATCGGTGATGAAAAAGGAGTTGACCTTATCTATTCTTCTTCCAAAATTGGACGCTTCAGCTTTGCATCTTCCATTCTGCTAGATCCTTATACGCTAAGGCAATATAACAGACAGTTGCTGCGTTATATGCGTAATGAGATTTTGGCCCGTCACGGCTACTGCTTCCAGTCAAAGGAACTCAATGACTACTTTACCAATCAGAGTTGGTACAAGCCTGCTGAGGATAACAGTGAGATTCAACTCACTTTCCTTGAGGAGTTGAATGTTGCCACTATAAAATTTACGGAATCTGAGAAAGGAGAGGATTAACATTATGAAAAAGAGCATTTTAATAATATCCGCGCTGTTGATGCTTTATTCCTGCAACAATAAGCCGGCAGAGGGCGTTGCGGCCATTGAAAAAGGATGGAGTAAAACAAATATCAAGGTTGAAGAGGGTAAAGCCACTGTAATGGACTTACTTAAAGCCTTTAACAAGGTATGGCATACGGCTGCGGCAGATTCAATATTTGCAGTTGCAGATGGCAAGGAGAGCTTCATGGAGGAGTGGTATGCCGGCAAAAGCCCTGTTTTTGTAGATAAAGAGGATTTCTGCACCGCCTGGTACAACCACGGAGATACCGGTGAGCAGCAGCTGGATGCACGTACATATCAGCGTACTAATGGTCATACGCTCTTTGCAGTACGTGTAGAGCAGAACAATCCGGAGCATAGACTTTTCTGCTGTTTCTATGATTATGACCCTGAGAGTAAGACTCTTACACCGGAAGATGCACCTTATAAGGATATCAAGCGTAAGTGGGATAACTCCTTCTTTGACTATCATCTTGGCAACAATTATGACCAGACGGTTATTGTTGAGGAGATTAACAAAGAGGGCGGAGCCTGCTTCCACCACTATGTTTGGAACGGGATGAGGCACGAGTTTGACCACTGTGGAGATGAGACTTATGCCAATGAGGGAGACCCTGAAGGCTACCCGGATGAGGATCAGAAGATAGTATCCGCACCGGCAGGCGAGTGGACGGAAGAGGCTGTAGAAAAGCGCATCAGAGAGTACTTTGATGCTGTAAACAAGACATTTGCAGAGGGTTCTACTATGAGTCCTTTTGATTTGGACAAGCAGTATTACAGTTCCTACTGGAATGAGGTTTATGGGAAAGTGAATGCCAAAGATAGCAAGCAAACCTCTGCGGAGAGTTGCTTCTTTATAGATGACAACCACTGGACCGCAGGCCTGGAAACCCCTGTGGAGGTGAAAGATATACAGGTACAACTCCTATCGGGAGATATGGCGGAAGCCACATTAACTCTGGCAGAGAAGAACGGCGGGTTCAAAAAGAAAGTGGTTCTCAATATGGATTACGGCCAGGGCAAATGGGATATCAATGACTGGATAGATCTGAGCATGGGTAAAGAGGGCTCAAGCCTTCTCAGCCAAATGGAAAAATATATTAGTCGTTAGACATAATATGGAATTCTCAGATAGCAGCGTAATTATAGACGGCCGGCTGGATTGGATGATGGAGCCGGAGTTGGCAAGTTACTTTACTCATGCCTTCTGTACTTGCGGCAAATGTGAGGTGACTTTCAACGGTCAGGTCTTTACTATGTCTGAAGGAGACTGTATGATAATTGTTGCCAATAGGCTGGTTTCTAGGATTGTACCCTCTAAAGACTTTAAAGTTACTGCTATTTACGTAGAAGAGAGTTTTTTACGCGCATCTACTCCTCATTCTAACTACGGTACCAGAGGCGGATTGTCTCTCTATATTAATCCTATCATGAAACTTACAGAAGAAGAGAGAGTTATATGCAGAAGGGGATTTGAAAATGTATGCTACAGGATGGAACATCCTCACCGCTTTTTTCACGCAGATGAGATGATGACTGCTCTCCAACAGCTCTTCATTGACTTTTATGAGTGCCATTCCAGAATAGAGGGAGAGGCTGAGATATCTTCTCAGGCTGCTTTGGTTATGAGGAACTTTGTAGAGCTTTTGGAGAAGGGAGATTACAAACAAAATAGAGAGGTAAGTTACTATGCAGATAAACTGAATGTTACTCCAAAATATCTATCTGAAGTATGCAAAAAGGTGAGCGGCTTTTCTGCTAATTCATGGATTAACCGCTATGCTTCTATTGAACTAGTTCATCTTCTGAAAGACAGGAGTTTATCTCTTACTGAGATTTCTGATATTTTCAATTTCTCATCTCAGTCTCATTTTTCCAGGTTTGTTCAAAATAATCTTGGACAGAAGCCTAGCGCCTTTCGTTTGTAAATAGACAAAAAGGAAAAAAGTGAAAAAATCCCCGAAAAATGTGTAAGTCTTTTTCCGGGGTTCACCTCTATTTTTGTAATAAAAAAGAAATCATTAAAAAATAGACTATGGAGACTTTTATCAAATTATCAAATGGCATTCAGATGCCTGTTATAGGTTACGGAGTATTTCAAGTATCTCCTTTAGAATGTGAACGTTGCGTAAGTGATGCCTTAAGCGTAGGATATAGAATGATAGATACCGCTCAGGCCTATCAAAATGAGGAAGGAGTAGGTAACGCTATAAAAAAGAGCGGAATTGCAAGAGAAGATATTTTTCTTGTAAGCAAGATATGGATGACTAACTATGGCTATGAGACTGCCAAAGAGAGTATTAACGAGAGCCTTAGAAAGCTTCAGACGGATTATTTAGATCTTATGCTGCTTCATCAGCCATTTTGCGACTACTACGGCGCCTGGCAGGCCATGGAAGAGGCATATCGTGAGGGAAAACTCAGGGCAATAGGGGTTAGCAATTTTTATCCCGATCATTTAATTGATCTCTGCGCAAATGTAGAAATAAGACCGATGGTAAATCAGGTGGAGACTCATGTGTTTCATCAGCAGGGTTTTGCGCGCAAGTATATGGATGAGCTCGGAGTTGCTCACATGGCTTGGGGACCTTTGGCTGAGGGTAAAAACGGTTTCTTTTCAAATGAAACTCTCATTAAGATTGGTGAAAAATATGGAAAGACCGGCCCTCAGGTTGCACTTCGTTACCTTATGGAACTTGGTGTTATCATTATTCCAAAATCCAGCCATAAAGAACGTATGGCTCAGAACCTCAACCTCTTTGACTTTGAACTTACAGCAGAAGACAAAGCCGAGCTTGCAAAACTAGATACCGGCCATCCTCTTATTATGCCTTCTCATCACGATCCGGAAATAGTGAAATGGTTTATGACCCTTATAAGATAATGAATATGATAAAGATATTAACATTAGTAGCTATTATGCTGCTTACAGTTGCAGGTCTAAATGCCTACAATTTGAAAACGAGCAAACAAGAGGAAAACAAATCTGAATCAAAAAATGAGGTTATGAGTATGAAAGGTAAAAAGATTTTAGTGGCATATTTCTCATGGAGCGGTAATACTAAATATGCTGCTCAGTACATTGCAAAGAAAATGGGAGCAGATATGTTTGAAATAGTTAGAAAAAAGCCATATTCCAAAGAGTATCAGCTTTGTACAGAAGAAGCAAAAGCAGAAAAAGAGGCAAATGAGCGTCCTGCTATTAAAGGTAAGGTAGATAACATTGCTCAATATGATGTGATCTTTATAGGAGTGCCTGTTTGGTGGTACACAGCCCCGATGCCTCTATTTACATTCCTGGAGCAGTATGATTTAAAAGGAAAGATTGTAATTCCTTTCTGCACAGCATACAGCGGACCTTCTTCTACCTTGAAGGATATTGTAAAAGCAACGCCTAACAGTGAGCATCGCGATGGTATTTGTTTAATTACCAAAGAGATGGGCGGAAAAGGTATGGAAAAACAAAATGCCAAGATAGACAAATGGCTAGGTTCAATTAATTTCTAATTAATAAACATAGTAGTTATGCAGAATTTTGATTACATGACACCAACCAGACTCATTTTTGGTAAGGAGTCTATTGTGAAACTACCAGAGGTATTGCGTCCTCTAGGCAAAAAAGTATTACTTACCTACGGCGGAGGCAGTATAAAGAGAATTGGTCTCTATGACCGAGTAATGGAACTCTTAAAAGATTTTACAATTTTTGAACTTCCTGGTATTCAGCCTAATCCTAAATATGACCCAAGTGTACTGGATGGCGTTCGAATCTGTAAAGAACAGAATATTGATGTAATTCTTGCTGTTGGCGGAGGAAGTGTTCTCGATTGTTCAAAGGCTATATCTACAGGTGCCTGCTACAACGGTGACCCTTGGGATCTTATTACTTATAAAGCTAAGGCTGAGAAAGCTTTGCCAATAGTAGATATTCTTACACTTGCAGCTACCGGTTCTGAATATGACTGCGGTGCAGTTATATCACGTACAGAGACAAATGATAAGGTTGGTTATATGGAGCCGTTGACTTTCCCGGTATGCTCTATTCTAGATCCGGTCTATACCTTCAGCGTTTCAGAGAAACAGACTGCTGCCGGTTGTGCCGATGCTATGAATCACACTATAGAACAGTACTTTGTAGTAGACTCTACACTGCTGAATGACGGCTTCTGCGAGTCTATGTTGCGCTCGCTTATGGTTAATGTTCGCAAGTGCCTGGACAATCCAGAGGACTACACCGCCCGTGCCGAATTTATGCTCTGCTGCACTTACGGCTGCAACGGCATACTTTCCCTTGGTAATAGTTATTCCGGATGGCCATGCCACGCTATTGAGCATGCTCTTAGTGCATATTATGACATCATCCACGGTGAGGGTTTGGCAATTATTACCCCTCGTTGGATGAAGCACATTCTCAGCGAAAAAACTATTGACCGTTTTGTAAAATATGGCATTAACGTTTTTGGAATAGATGCTTCACTGCCTAAGCAGGAAATTGCAGAGAAAGCAATAGATGCTACATACAAGTTTTTTGAAAGCATCAACATTCCGATGCATTTGCGCGAGGTGGGAATTGATGACAGCCGTATAGATGAAATGGCTCATCATATTGCTGTGAATGAAGGTCTTGAAAACGCATATTTTCCTCTTAACGAGCAGGATATCAAAGAAATATTAATTGACAGTTTATAATATGAAGAGTATTGTAATCATCTTTTTTGCAATAATGAGTATGGTAACAGTTAACGGACAGACACTTACGGAGCGTCAAAAGGGGTTGGCTGCCTGTGCTTGCCTGATGGCTCAGGGAGATTTGGAGCGTTTGGAGCCTGCTGTAAGGATGGCATTAGACAACGGTGTAACAGTCAATGAGTTAAAAGAGGCATTTTCTCAGCTCTATGCTTATACCGGTTTTCCTCGTTCTCTTAATGCACTTGGTGTGTTGAACAAGGTTCTAAATAACAGACAGCCAAATTGGAAGGAGGGAAAGCCTTGGACTCGTCCCTCAGAATGGGATGATGCAAAGGCAGCTTACGAACTGGGAAAGAAGAACCAGACTCAGGTCTCCGGGAGAGAGTTTAATTATGACTTCTGCCCTCAGGACGACTACTATCTGAAGGCTCACCTCTTCGGCGATATCTTCGCTGGCGATCAGCTGTCTCATGCAGACCGTGAGATTGTTACAGTTGCTGCACTAAGCGGTCTGAATAGGGTTGCTCCTCAGTTGGCCGCACATAAACTTGGTGCTGTGAATATGGGAAACAGCCAGCAGTTAGTAGATGAACTCTGTAAATGGTTAGACAGCGAGGGTTACACTTTGCAAAGCGGATTTCCTAAAGGAGTGGCAAATGAGACATACGCAAAATTCTTCATTGGCAACAGTTATGTGGCTCCCATAAAACCCGCTAATCTTACTGAGGGTGAGGCAACTGTTATGCCCATTGTAAACGTTTCTTTTGAACCCGGATGCCGAAATAACTGGCACATACACCATGGAGCCCGTCAGATTCTTATTTGCGTTTCCGGCAAGGGCTGGTATCAGGAATGGGGCAAGGCTCCTGTTGCTCTGAGTCCAGGTATGGTTATAGATATTCCGGAAGGTGTAAAACATTGGCACGGTGCACAAAAGGACTCCTGGTTCCAGCACTATACAACCCACGTAAAGACAGGTGGAGAGGAATCTAACGAATGGCTGGAAGCCGTTTCGGATGAACACTATTCTTTAATACATAATAATTTGTAACTTTGAAAACTTGGAGATAAAAAACTATATGAAAAAAACAATATCAATTTTAGTTGCAACCCTCTTAGTAGTAGTTGGTTGCAAGAGTAAAACGGAAACTATCGCGAGTATGAAAACAGAAAAAGCAAAGGTCTATTTGACAAGGGAGATTTCCCCAGAATCATTGGTGAAAATTTACAAGGCTTTGGGTGTTGAGGCTAAAGGGCGTGTGGCTGTGAAGATGAGTACGGGAGAGGGCAGTAATCCTAATTACCTTAAGCCGGAACTCATTAAGAATCTGATATTTGAGGTGGAAGGTACCGTTGTGGAGTGCAATACTGCATACAGCAGCGGCCCGGATGATATTAACGATGACCGCAACAACTCTGAAAACCACTGGAAAGTAATTGAGAGACACGGCTTTACAAAGTACTTTCCGGTAGATATTATGGACGAGTATGATGAGATTCGCATTCCTGTAAAGGATCAGACTCATATTAAGTATGACATTGTGGGTGGGCATATTGCCAACTATGACTTTATGATTGCTCTCAACCACTTTAAAGGTCACCCGATGGGCGGTTACGGCGGAGCGCTTAAGAACCTCTCCATTGGCTGTGCCAGCAGCAACGGTAAGGCATACATTCACTCTGCAGGCTTGATGGAAAAGCTTGATATGGAGAAGCTTTGGACTCCGGAATTCATTGGAGATCAGGACGGTTTCCTGGAGAGTATGGCTGCTGCGGCTCAGGCTGTTGTGAACTATTTCCAGAGACGTAACGGCATCATCTATATCTCCGTAATGAACAACATGTCTATAGATTGTGACTGCGTAGATCATCCGGAGCCTGTAAAACTGGAAGATTACGGCATTCTGGCCTCCACAGACCCTGTTGCTCTTGATCAGGCTTGCGTAGATATCATTAACCAGCAGAAGGTTACGGCCACTAATGACCCAACAGATCTTCTCAACCGTATAGATCAGCAGCACGGTGTTCATACCATTGAGCACGCAGAGAAGATAGGCCTCGGCACCCGCAAGTACACAATTGTAAATATCAAATAGATATGAGAACAATTAAACGCTTATTTGTCTTACTGTGTGTGCTTCTGCCAACAGCCATTTGGGCTGGCGTTAAAGATAATACCAATGTAAATAAATCAATTATGAAAGATGGAAATAGTAAGATACTCGTAATCTTTTTCTCTCACGCTGGAGATAATTACGCTGTTGGAAATATAAAAGTTGGTAATACAAAGATTGTAGCTGACTACATTAGTGAGATTACGGGAGCAGCACAGTTTGAGATAGTTACCCATAAGTATGACGGTATGGCATACACTCCGCTTATCAACCTGGCTAAAGAGGAGGCCAAAAACGGAGAGCTACCTCCATACGAAGGGAATGCCCCGGATTTGACTGATTATGATACGGTTTTCATAGGCGGACCGGTTTGGTGGGGAACATATCCTCAGGTGATGTTTACTCTCTTTAAGGATATCAATTTAGACGGCAAAACGGTTATTCCTTTCACAACTCATGAGGGCAGCGGTCTTGCAAACTGTGCAAGAGATGTAAAAAAGGCCTTTCCAAAGGCCAAAGTTACCGGAGAATTCTCAATTTACGGCCATGATGTTCGTACCGGTAAATCGAAGGTAGAGAAGTGGTTAAAAGGTTTAGGTTTCTAATGTAATGGAAGATTTTATTCTCAGAGAGATAGACAAGATAGGCCAGATGCTTGCTCACATAGCACGCAGACTGGGCCTTTTAAAGGGAGAGAAACCGGATTACTCCCTTGGGGATGTGAAGTCTGAGTTCACCAGGGCCAACTGCCCAATAGACATTGATACTGTTTTAAAACAGGAGAATCCCATCTTGTATCTTACTGAGAATGAGAAACTGACAGAACAAGCCCTGGAGTCCTTCATAGAGATTCTCTTCTTTTCAGATATTGATGAAACCAAGAAGCAAATCCTCCTCAAAGATGCCATCAACTACCTGGATAACAAGGGCTACATCTCCTTCAAACTCCACTCATTTGTAACTACCAAAGAAGATAAATGAATCCGGTAGCCATACGTCTTCTAAATCAGCAACTAGCTGCTCCTCAGTTTAATGAACCGGCTGAGGTGGTGAGTCATTTTGGTGCTATGCAGGCTCAGGAGTACCGTTTAATGAGGTGGGCTGTTGAAATGCGAACGCAAAAGCCATCATCTAAAGCGTTTAAGGAGGCCTTTGACAGCGGACGGATAATACGTCTTCACCTAATGAGAGGCACCTGGCAACTTGTTGCTGCTGAGGACTATTGGTCATTTCTGGAGTTATGTGCCCCCAAAGCTGTTTCTGTAATCTCCGGCTGGATGCACAGCAATAAAATCTCTATTCCCGATAGGGAACTAAAGAGCATAAGAACTATTCTTGTTCAAGTTGCTTCTGATCTGAAAAGCGCTACAAAAGAGGACTTTGTAAAGGCTTTAGCCGCAAAGAAGATTTCAATGGATGATCACCGTCTCTCGTATCATATCCGCATGGCGGAACTCTCCGGAACTCTTTGCAGCGGTGATTTACAACCGCTAAAAGCAACTTACGCTCTTACAGAAAAGAAAGTAGGTCCTAAATCAAGGGTAATCAATCGCGATGGAACTCTTAAAACTCTTACTCTCAAATATTTTCAGAGTCACCAGCCCGCTACTTTGGAAGACTTTGTATGGTGGTCCGGCTTAAATAAAAGTGACTGCAGAAAAGGTATTGAACTTCTTGGAAATACCATTCACTCAGAGCAATGGGAGGGTAGAGAGTTTTATGTAACGGAGAATTGCAGAACAAAGGGCTTCAGAAAGGGCAAATACGTTTTGATTCCTTCATACGATGAGTACCTAATTGGTTACAAGAGCAGAGACGTTGTACTTCCTACTCAGTACAGACATAAGGCCCACAACAACAGCGGTATATTCCAGCCTGTAATTGCCAGGGATGGCATAATCTGCGGCAATTGGTCTCCTTTCAAAGATGACTGCCTACCGGAATTCTTCAATGAAGGCCACAATGCTACATCCCTTCAACCAGCCTGGCAATCTTACATTAAATTCAGAAACACTTAAATCAAACTTGAGGTCGCAATTTGCGACCTCAAGATGATTTCAGTCCCACAAAGAATACTATTAATAATTGTTAGATAATGGTGTAATGCTTTATTAGTAAGCATATTATGCTGTTGGCCTCTATTGTTGTCTTTTAATGGGTCTTTTTAAACTTGAGGTCGCAATTTGCGACCTCAAGTTTAAAAATTTATCAAATTGTCGTAAATTGCTATAGGTTAATGAAATAGTTTTCTTACTTTTGTTTAGGTATTCTTTAAGGTCGCAGAATGCGACCTTAAAGGTGGATTCAAAATGTGTAGTTATGAAAGAGGAGCTAGCTATTGTGCAGTCGAGTGGGGTTCTGGAAGCCAAACCCATCGAAAAATGTATATATACCATTAGAAATGAACAAATCATGATAGATTATGATTTATCTATTCTATATGGGGTTGAAAACCGTTCGCTTAGGCAGGCAGTAAGGAGAAATATTGATTGTTTTCCTGATGATTTTTTGTTTTATTTGACGGATGAAGAAACTAATGATTTGATTTCCAGTAGGGTATCACAATCTGTGATACCCCCTGGGTATAATACTGGCGGAACAGAGATATTTGCTTTTACAGAACAGGGCGTAGCTATGCTATCTACAGTTCTTAAAAGCCATAATGCTAAAAAAGTAAGTATCGCAATAATGAGAGCATTTGTAGCAATGCGTCACTTTATGCTTTCTAATGCTCAGGTTTTTCAGAGACTGGATAGGTTGGAACTCAGGCAGATAGATACTGAACATAAAATAGAAGAGGTGTTTGCTAAACTAGAGGAAAAATCTATTGATCCAAAACCACAGGTGTTCTTTGACGGTCAAATATTTGATGCTTACGAGTTTATCTGTGATTTGATTAAAAGTGCAAAGAAAAGAATCATCCTTATAGATAATTATATTGATGATACAGTTTTGACCATGTTGGATAAGAGAAAGAAGGGAGTAACGGCTACTGTATATACACAAAAGGTTAATAATCAGCTCAAATTGGACTTATTGAAGCACAATGCTCAATACCCGGCTATTGATGTAATACTTTTCAAGAAGTCTCACGATAGGTTCCTCATAATTGATAATAAAGTGTATCTGATTGGCGCTTCATTGAAAGATTTGGGCAAGAAGTGGTTTGCTGTTTCCTTATTATCTTCAACAAAACCCAAAGAATTGATTTCCAGACTAAATGATAATTCATGAGTCTTTTCGGAATAGATGAATTATCTTTATATTTGTTAAAAATCATCAGAGATAATGAAAATAAGACTTGAGGAGCCAAGGGATTGGCAAGAGGTTGAGATGCTTACAAGAGAAGCGTTCTGGAACGTATACAGACCGGGATGCCAGGAACACTTTGTACTTAAGGAGTATAGGAGCAATCCGGCGTTCATTCCGGAGTTGGACTTTGTGATGGAAGAGGATGGCCGTATCATTGGCCACGTTATGTTCTCCAAGGCGGAAATCCTGCTTGAAGACGGAACAAAGTTTCCATCCTGGACTTTTGGCCCTATAAGCATACATCCGGATTATAAGCGCAAAGGATATGGTCTGAAGTTATTGCAGTATGCGCTGGAAATGGCTAAGAATATGGGAGTTGGCCTGCTCTGTATGGAGGGAAACATAGAGTTCTACAAGAATGCCGGTTTTGATTTGGCCAGCAAAATGAAGATTCATTACCACGCTGAGCCTAAAGAGAGTGAGGTATCGTATTTCCTTGCACAAGAGTTAATTAAAGGGTACTGGGGAAACATAGAGGGTACCTACTGCCCACCATCGGGATACTTAGTGGCAGATACAAACCCCAAGGCATTCGCAGAGTATGAGGCTACTTTCCCGCAAAAGGAAAAGCACCTTATGCCAGGGCAGCTTCCTCAGTTCTGCCAGAGCTGCGGCATGCCTCTTACAAAGGATGAAGATTGCGGTCACAACGCAGACGGCAGCATCAATTTTGATTTCTGCAAATACTGCTATGAAGGAGGTAAGTTCCTGCAGGAGTGCACAATGGAGGAGATGATAGATCATTGCTCTCAGTTTGTGGATGAGGTAAACAAGATGATGCCGGAGCCAATGACTAAGGAGCAATACAAGCAGATGATGATGGGGTTCTTCCCAATGTTAAAAAGATGGAGAAATAAATAGTTGAATATGAAAAAGAAGGTTTTGATTATCCTGCTGCTCTTTGCAACAGTTCAGTTGTATGCTCAGGATTTGGCTCATTACAAGAAGGTTGTGAAGGAGTTGAGCTCCTCAAGGTATCAGGGTAGGGGTTATGCCAGAGGCGGTGCCAATAAGGCCGGAAAGTTCCTCCAGAAGGAGTATCAGAAAGCGGGAGCGGATACCGTTATCTGCCAGCATTTTACAATAGACATAAATACATTCTGCGGTAAGATGCAGATGTGGGCAGACGGCAAAAAACTCACCCCGGGAGTGGACTTTGCAATGCGTGAGTACTCCCCTGGAGTAAAAGGGGAATTTCCTGTGTACCACGTAGATACCTTGAACTATAACGCAGAGAAGATGTTTGCAGATCTTGCCAAACCCGAATATGCCAACTGCCTTGTTTGCGTTGAGTTCTGGTTTGCCTACAGGCACAGAAAGGATTTCTCAAAGTTGCAGAAGGCGGGCCAGTGTACCAACGCCGGCCTCATCCAGACCTTCTCCTCTCCAATCAAGTTCTTCAAGGCATACGGAGAAAGGGTTATTGACAAGCCAATAATCTGGACTACTCCGGAGGCCATTGAAGGCGTAAAGAGAGTGCGCGTAAACGTTGAGAATGAGTTTCTTAAAGGGTATGACCTCTTTAATGTTATTGCAAAGGTAGAGGGTGAGCTTCACGATAGTTGCTATGTCTTTACCGCCCATTATGACCATCTTGGCAACCTCGGCCGTAAGATCTTTTATGCCGGTGCAAATGACAATGCCTCAGGCACTGCCGCACTTGTTACTCTGGCCGCCTATTATGCACAGAACCGTCCTAAGTATGACATCTACTTCCTCTCTTTTTCCGGAGAGGATGCAAACCTCAGAGGCTCTGAGTTTTATGCTAACAATCCTATTGTTCCGTTAGATAGGATTAAGTATCTCTTTAACATTGATATGATTGGAGACAACAACCCCGTTCAGTACTGCGAGGTAAGTGACGAGGGAATGAAGGGATTTGCTCTATTTGAGAAGATAAATGAGGAGAACCACTTCTTTAAATCCTTGAATAGAGGCGCTTTAGCTGCAAACAGTGACCATTATCCGTTTGCAAAGCGCCACGTACCGTGCATCTTCTTTGAGAATGAAAACGGAGACGCTTTCCAGTACTATCACACCGTATTTGATGATTACAAACACGCACTCTTTGACAGTTACGAACCTGTCTTTAAGATTGTTACCACATTTATAGAACGTTATGAAAAGTTTTAAATCTTCAGCGTGGATTCTTCCACAACCGGTGCTCATTATTGGCACGTATGACAAAAACGGTAAGGCAAACGCAATGAATGCCGCTTGGGGCGGACAGTTGGATATGACTGATATTATCATCTCCCTGGGTTCACATGCCACAACAGACAATCTTGCTCAGAATCCGGAGTTTACGGTTGCCTTTGCTACTTCAGAAACTGTGGTGGCTTCAGATTTTGTGGGCATAGTAAGCGGCAGAAATATGCCTGATAAGATGGAGAGAACCGGCTGGAAAGCAGAGAAGGCTCCAAACGTTAATGCGCCTGTATTTAACGTATTTCCAATGACTTTGGAGTGCAAGGTTAAACGGATGAACGGTGAAAGGGGAGGCGGCGGTTATCTTGTTGCAGAGATTGTTAACATCCTTTGTGATGAAAAGTATCTGGCAGCAGACGGAAAGCCGGATGTTGAGAAGATGAACCTTATCACATTCAACCCTGTTCAACATACTTATATTCAGTTGGGTAAGACGGTTGGCAAAGCCTTCTCAGACGGCCTTAAATTGAAGTAATAACTATCGTGATGAATAAAAATCACAACTTGTAGGTATTGCTGAAGGAGTGAAAGGGGTGTAGCTTTGCACCCGAATATGAAAGAGTTTTTTTACACATTATTGACCGTTACTGCGGAGATGAGTCCGTACCTGCTGTTAGGATTCCTAATAGCAGGTATTTTGCACGTCTTTGTACCTGGGCGTTTCTATGCAAAGTATTTATCTTCAAACAATAGATTTTCAGTTCTTTATGCAGCGCTGTTGGGCGTTCCGCTTCCGCTCTGTTCCTGCGGAGTTATTCCAACGGCAATAGGGCTTAAGAACGAGAAGGCCTCAAAAGGGGCGGTTGCCTCCTTCCTTATTGCAACACCTCAAACCGGCATTGATTCCATTCTTGCAACCTTCTCCGTATTAGGACTCGGTTTTGCAATCATAAGGCCTGTAGCTGCCTTGATAACAGGCGTATGCGGCGGCCTGCTCGTAAACCGCTTAATTAAGGAGGACGGTGACAACGCTACGGCTAACACCGCCTGCTGCGTTGAAAAGGGTAACAAACTGTGGAGAGTTCTGCATTACGCCTTCTTTGAAATGATGCAGGACATAGGCCTAAGACTCATTGTTGGTCTTATCCTGGCCGCTCTTATTCAGGTGGTTGTGCCTGATGAATTTTTCTTGCGTTTTGGCTCTAACGCACTGCTTCAGATGCTTGTAATCCTGGTTATTGCAGTTCCTATGTACATCTGCTCAACGGGCAGCATTCCGGTAGCGGCCGCACTTATAATGAAAGGGCTCTCACCGGGCGCCGCACTTGTTATGCTGATGGCCGGCCCTGCAGTGAATATGGCCTCTATTCTGGTGGTACGCAAGTCTTTAGGAAACAAGTTTACAACCATTTACCTGCTGGTAATTATTGGCTTTTCCATACTGTTCGGCCTGCTGGTAAACGCCATTGGTTTGAACATCAACCCTTTATCTAACCTGGATTCCTGCTGCACAGAGGAGGGCGCAACGCTCAGCCCCTTCAAATGGATCTGCACAATCCTTTTAACCCTTTTAATCCTATTTGCGCTCTGTATGAAGCTTTTCTGCAAATCCTCTCACTGCCACTGTCATGATAATAATCATCATCACGATAGTGAAGCAGAGCACAATACAGCCATTTACACCGTCGAAGGCATGCACTGCAGCCACTGCGAATCTGCTGTAGAGCGTGCTGTAATGGGAGTTGCGGGTGTAACCTCCGCCAAAGCCAGTGCCCCACGCAAAACCCTCACTGTCACCGGAGAGGCTTCTGCCTCCGCCATCCGCGCTGCCGTAGAATCCGCCGGCTACAAGATGTTATAATTTGGGTTTACGGACTTTGTTAGGGATGGAGGCGGGGAGGACTATGGAGAGTTCCATAAAGCCGGCATATTCATCATTGTCATACCATGGAGTTTGGAAGATGAGCTTTTTAAGCCCTTCTTTCTCAACTGTGTAGATGTTAGTTCTTGGGTTCTTGAGCATATCGTCAAGCAGGGAACGTGCCGGCTCCGGATGGCAGTCCAGCACGTTCTTTCCAATGATATCTTCTCCCGGTTTAAGGAACGTCTTCCTGGATTTCTTGTTCATATCCAAGATCTTACCATTCTTGTCACAAATGGTAACAGCAACGTCCGCTCCCTCAAAGTAATCTCTTTTCACTTTACAGATTATTTTATTTCCGTCAGGCCGTCAAGGCTCATAATGAGACCCTCGTATGTTGGTTTGTCTGTAAAGTTAAGTACCTCAAAGACAACTCCTTCTGAGATTGTTTTGCCATTGGTCTTCATAACAGCCCACTTGTAATATGGCAAACCGTTCTCTTTATCTATGTACATGATTGACTTGCCGTAGGCCTCTGCTACGGGATTCTTGGTAACAGCCTCTTTTGTAATTACATACGCAGGGCGGCCAAAGAGAACGGTGTCTCTTGTGGTTGTTCCTTCTTCACCATTCTTAAAGACCTTGCCAAAGACGGTACTGCCCATCTGGTCTTTCAGATATCTGTAAACGGCATCATCTACGCCGTTGAAACCAGATTTTTCATGGCGTTTGATATATGTTCCTTTCTCATTACCAATGGTATAGAGAGTTCTGGTAGAATCTGTGCAGACAAAGAGATTGGTCATCTTGCTGCCTTCTGCAACTCCAATGACAATATTGCCCTTACGAGCGTAGGTTCTTGTCATACTGGCTGTTGCCACATACATTTTCTCTGTAATAACAAAGTCTTGTTGCCACCATTTCTTCTTCTCAACCTTCTGCTCAGGTTTCTTGCTTTCTGTCTTAGTCTCAGATGCAACGGACTCAGCAGGCTGTTCAGCATCATTCCGGACGGACTTGCCATCCTTGTTTGAGTTGCCGCCACAGGAAACAGCAACTATCAATGCCACCATAAAGGCAATAAGAGTGATCTTTTTCATAGCTATTTAGGTTAAAGTGCTTAGTACTAGTTCTTTTTAATGTATACTCCGTCTGCAGCGGCACCGGAGCCAAAGCATCCCAGGGTTTCATTGCCTGTCATACTCTTGAGTACCACAAACTTCTTAAAGAAGTGAGCGCTGAAGCCGTAGCCGCATTCATTTACGTTTTCGTAGGTAAACCAGTTGTATGTGTATTTACCAAGTACGGCCGGACGGTTTGGATCATTTTTGAACTCAGCAATACCGCCGGGTGCGTTGCATACCTCAAAGTTCAATAAGTATTTACCTGCTTTACTGAATTTTACGTGGCCGCCAACCATAGACTGAGAGTTGGAATTCCATACTGAATAGGCATAGTAACTGCCTATATCTTCAGGGTCTGCATAGTCCAAATAATCAGTGACGTTGAAGACTCCGTATTGGGCATCTTCTTCATCTTCAAAGTCTTTCATCTGATAAACGGTATCCGTTTTTGGGTCTCTCCAGGTTCCCTGTGTTAAGGAGACTCTCTCATTTTCATTGCTCTCTATCTTAAATGTCATCATGCCGGTGATAGTTCCATCTGGCTGGTATTCATTCAAATAGTACCATCCGTCATCATTCAGCACTCCGCCTACAACCATAATGGAGATGTTGTGTTTGGTGTAAATAATTTCACCAACGGCTATATCATCATCGTTTACCGCAAACCTCAGAAAAACAGGAATCTTATCTCCAAGAGTTCCTAAGAAACTGTAAATGCCAACTTCATCCGCATGGGCAGAGAGTGCCATGAAGAGTGCAACTATTAATGTAATTAACTTTCTCATTTGTCCACGTTTACAAATTTAGAACCGTTCCAGGTAAAGCGTTTCATAACCTTACCGTTTTTAGTGTAATAGATGTATCCGAGGGTTTTGCCAACTCTTGGAAGTGAGTGAGCTGCACAGTCCGTTCCTTCAGGTGCCTCAAATTCAATACCCAGTTCAGGACCGTAGGTTGGTTTCATTTTGTGAGTTGCATTGTCATACAGGTAGAAATCTATGCCGGTATACTGTCCTGCAACAGGCTTTCCCTCCATATAGAAATCATTGGTGACAGCCAGCAGTTTATGCTTCTTATCTGCATAGTTCCAGTAGCAAAACTCTACAACGAGCTTGGATTCATCACTTTCAGACTCAAAGCAGGCATAACCGTTAGGGCGGTCTAAAGTAACATATTCTCCCGGCATCTGATTCATTCCGTTAAGGAAGAGTTCCCAACTCTGTTTTAAAGAATTGATGGATTCACCTGCATCCGGCTGATTCAGAAATGCGTTAACAAAGTCCTTGATATCAGGAGCGTTACCCTTGAAGTTTACGGTGATTGCCATATCATCAAGCGGATCAAAAGATTCACTCTTGGAGTAAACCGGTTTCATACCGTTCCACTTAAAAGTATGACGTACAGGACCGTCATTTCCCCACTCGTCAACAATCAAATCCTTGCCAACCTTAGGCAGACGGTAAACCAGCTGAACGTAATCTCCTCTTTCTCTCCAGCGGTATCCCTTAAGAATATCCGGCTCCGGTGTAAGTGTCTTTTTCTGAGGGTCATAGTCATAGAAGCAGACAAACTCAATGCAAGGGTCTGTAGGCTTTCCCATACGTACTGCAAAAAGTTTGTGACCGTTGGTTCTGTTCCAGTAGCAGACAGACATAGATTCACCGTCTGTTCCGCCGTCATCAATTGAAGCATAACCATTCTTGGCGTCTATGGTAACTACAAGAGAGGTCTCGGTATCCAGAACCTCTCTGTCCAGCCCTTTCTCCATTGTGTTGCGTATCTCTCTTCCCATCCAGGTTGGCCAGGTCTGGTCAAAACGCTCAAACATAACGCCTAAGCTTCCGTTAACTACATTGGTGATAGGCTTTGTATGCCACCCGCTGTAAATCACGTCAATTGGAGTACTTTCAAAGTTCTTCTCCTGTGCAAATGCCGTAAATGCCGTAAACAGAACGGCAACAGCCAATAAGATTTTCTTCATATCTCTGATAATCAAATTATTTCTTATCTATATCTATACAAATATACAACTTATTTGGTAGTATAGGACAATCCTCGTATATTTACATCTATTAAAAATGTATAATTATCAAAATAACAATTCAATGAAAAGGAGTTCAATCTTTCTGAAAGTTATCATGGCACTCGCCATTGTTTTCTCTGCATCTACAGCGGCAATGGCGCAGTTAGGTAGCTTTGGTGAAACTATCAACCGCAATGGTGAAGAATGTATCAGAGTATATACTGCCGAGCAGTTTATAAACGCTCTTGGCTCAAACAGGCACATTTTGGTTGCAAAGAATACGGAGATAAACCTTACTCCGGTGCTCAACAGTGAGAGCATGTTCCGCACCCGCTTTAAAATGTGGATGCCTAGTGTTTCAGAAGGTATTGAGGATGACAGACCTACAGTTGTAAGCGAGGAAGTTTTTGACGGAAGACAACTATCCGTTGTTAACATGAAAGACCTCATCATTGAGGGGGAATATCACTCAAGAATAGTTGTAGAACCTCGTTACGCATACTGCATAAACTTTGTTAACTGTGTGGGCTGCAAGGTTATAAACCTTACAATGGGACACACTGAGGGCGGCTACTGTGACGGCGGTGTAATTGGTATTTTAAGGGGATACAACAATGTGGTATCTACCTGCGACCTTTACGGCTGCGGAACATACGGCCTGCAACTTCTTGAGACAAAGAGTTTTGCACTGTATAATAGTAATATTCACGATTGTAAATACGGCATACTCTTTATGCGCGACTGCTATGATACCCGCTTTGTTCACTGTGACTTCTTTGATAACAAGGAATTTACGCTTGTTGAGGCATACGACTGTGAAGAAGCGGTATTTGAGGATTGCCGCTTCTACAGAAACTGGGAAGATTCAAAGTTGTTCTACTTTACCAAAGATTTCACCCTTCTGAGTTGCGAGGTATATCACCCAACAAACAGATTGGGAACAATGAGTCTCTGCAAGCAGAACGGCAACCGGCCGAATAACTTTAAATCAAACGCTTCATATACTTACGTAGAAAAACGTGACGTTGGACCTGATAACGTTCAGGCAGACGGAAAAGGTGATGATTAACGGTTAAGGAGGAATTAGAATGAAAAAGATTGCAATAATAGTTGGAGCGGTTGCAGCTGTTGTCATACTGCTATTTGCAACCAAAAAGTATTGGAAGCCGGAGATTATGGACGGCCCTGGTATGGAGATGGAGGTAAAAGAGGATGTTGATACAACGCTGCCTCCTATGTTCTTTATTGGAAACGGAGAGTATCTTCAGATGCTCTATTGGTCTAATGTTGAGGAGCCTAAGAAAGAGGCGGGTAATGAGGATTATTTTGATACAATGCATGAATGTTGGGAAAGACAGGAGCTGTTGCGCCGTAACTTTGATAAGTACACCAACATGCTTGTGGATGGCGGTAAAACCGTGAAGGTTAAGTTTGTAGATGAGATTCTCAAAGACCCGGACGGCAATACTCCTAGTATTGGAGAGGTTCACGGACGCCCCGATATTCCTGCTCTCTGTGCCCGTTATACCGTTGTAGATCCTAAAGACGGATATGACAAAGACGGTGACAATATTCTTAGCAACTGGGGTGTTGTGATTGTAACAGATGATTATCTTAATACGCGCAAACGTCTGGATGTCAAATATTCATACGAGAATCCAGATCAGAAACTTTCTCCGCAGATTGTAAGTCAGATGGAGAAGGAGTACAATATGAAGGCTCAGACTGCATACGAACTGTGCAAGATTGGAGACCGTTACATCCACGCTGCCATTGAATTCAAGGGAGAGTATAAGAACGCTCCTAAATCTGATGAATACAGCTCAGACCATAAGTATGCCCTTGCCCTTGAGCTTCTTATAGACAGCGGAAAGGTTTATAAGACGGAGAGATTGGGCTACTATGATCCAGATTACGGAACCACCTGGAACGCAGATGCAGACGGCTACATTCCTAACCACATCATTGCCGCCTTTGAAGGCCCTAAGGGATTGGAACTCTGCTTCTCACACGGAGCACCGGAGAGTTATGTAGTGGGTATGATGTACCTTAGAGACAGCACACTTGAGGAAGTTGATTATGAGATGTATCACACTCTTATTGATGAGGAGAAGCCAATGTGGAAGCATGAAATTGCAGAGATGTGCAACGTCTATAAGAAGATGGATCCTAAAAATAAAGATGTGAAAATGAGCAAGTGGAGCCGCATCTATGTAGACTATGACAACGAGTGGGTATGGCTTGCAGATAATGATGATAAGCATAACGCCTTCTTATTCAGGCCGGAGAAAGGCAAGAGTCCGTTTACTTTGATAGACAGTGAAGGAGAACTCCAGAAAGTTGTACGTATGGAGGATTACAATAACGCAATCTACTACCTCAAAATGGTTGGTCCTAAGGATAATAGAACTACCTTCACCAAGATACTGACCTTTAAGCAGGGCAAGAAGACAGATGAGTTCTACGCAGTTGCAGTAGACGGAGAGTTCACAGAGTGCACTCTCAACGGCCAGCCGATGAGCATTGAGGATTGCCTTGGTTACCTTGGCAAACTGCCTGAAGAACGTGAGCTTTACATGTATTTTAGAGATATTGAAGAGAAATAATAAAAATTAAGATAATGGAGATTATTAAAAAGTGCCCTTATTGCGGGGGAGAGATTCCTGAGGAAGCTCAAAAATGTAAACACTGCGGTGAATGGATTACCCCGCCTGCTCAGCCTGTTCAACAGCAGGTTGTAGTTAATCAGGTAGAGCCTCAACCTTCTAACGGAATAGGAATTGCCGGATTCGTTATTTCACTGGTATGCATATTCTTATGCTGGATTCCCGGATTGAATATAATTGTTTGGTTGGTAGGTTTTATCCTCTCTCTGATTGGTATATTCAAGAAGCCACGCGGACTTGCCATAGCAGGCCTTGTTATTTCATCCATTATGGCAGTCATAATGGTTGCAATACTAGGAGCAATCACATTAGCCATCTTTGAGAATATCTAGGCTATTGGAACTCCAAACCCTTAACAACAAGGCCAATGTTGACGGGGATGTGTTTGAGTTCACCAAGGGCAGTGTTCCTTTGATAACTGCTCTTGAAATATATGGCCACATATAAATGCATAGCGCCTGGATCACGTTCTGATTCAGGCGTTTGCTGATATTTATGAACTGCATCCATATCACAGTCCACCAGTTCAAAAGAGATGTAATAGCGTCCCGGTTCCAACATGATAATATCATCCGGACAGATATTATATTGCTGCTTCTCTTTGGAGAGGGCTATGTTTACGTAGATGGGTTTGTGCAAGATGTTGATGAACTCTTCCGGCTCTCCCTCAATTCTGTAGATATTGACAGAGGCAACACATCCGGGGATGTTGTTCTCCGTAACTGTAAACTGTATATCTTTGATTAAGAAAGGCTTGCGTGGGTTTGCAACAGATCCCAGTTCAATTCCTTTGACAACGCCGTCCGGACGGTAAAAATCACCTGCGGCTCCCGGAAACCTTGTTCCGGCACGTATCAGATATTTCTCCTTGCTCTTGCCACCAATTACAACTGCCGGCGGCAATTCGTTCTCCTTAAGAACAATTACAACATCATTCTGAGGTCCTGTAACCGTGTAATAACCAATCTGGTAGGAAACGTGATGAAACTCCAGTCTCTCTGCAGGAACCTTGATTTCAAACCTCCCGTCAGAGGATGAAACGGTACCTATACCAAGTTTTGGAATACCAACCTGAACATATTCAACTGCCTCTCCGTTTTCATTCACAATACGTCCGCTAACTGTGTAACGCTCCTGTGCATAAGCAAATAGGGGAAGGAGCATAAGTGCAAGCAATAATCTGATACGCATACAATGTACTTTTGGCACTATACTGTATCAAAGATAATGCCGCCGGTTAGAGTTTTACTTCGTATACAAAATCATCATCCTCCGGGCCGTTGAGGTTTTTCCAGCGGATAGTGTAGCCGTTAACGCCTCCGGCCTTTGCTGCCTGCTGCATAATGTCAATATTCTGGTCAAATATGGTCTTGGAAGTTGCTACGTAGGTGGAGATTTCATCATTCTTGTCTCCAACTGTATGGTTCTCTTTTTCAGTGAAAAAGACAGCCTTGGTCCAATAGTAATCTTCCCCAAGATGCTGCATCAGGTAATCTTCCACAGCAGGGTTGGGATCTTCAACCGTCATAGACCATTCTTGCTTATATTGAGGAGGTGTGTCAATGTCATAAACCCAATTTGGTGTAATCCCAGTTCCGAAATATACCTCTTGGGTCTCCATGATTTCTTCTATTATGGAGAGCCATTGATCCGTTGCTTGGAAATTGCCCTCCAGATGTACGACGCCTTTTCCGAAAGCCGGCACACTCCATATCCAGGCCTGATGCAAGGTACAGGTGTTCTTCAAAATGGAAGCGGCCAAATCATGCTCACCGATGTCTGCAAATTCCCAATGAGTGCCCGGACGGCTTCCGGTGTAAGTCCAGGAGACTTTCCCGTTTGTGGTCAGGTTTGCCGTAGCATCCAGGTCTGGGCTGAATTTGGAGACTGAAGTACCCCAGGAGAGACCCAAAGAGACCGCCGCACTTGGGCCGGAAGTGCCGCATCCCATATTGCCACCCAGGGACATACTGAAGTTTTCTGTGACGGTTGCTCCCCCGGTAGTTGAATTCTCCGGGTCATAGCCCACCACCGTGATAGGTTGCCCTGCATCGTTAGAGAGGAAGTTATCTATACTGATGTAATGCATAAATGGGCCATAGATATAAGGCTCAGAGTTATCCGGATCCTGCCCGGCGGCCGACATGGCATCCCTCCAAAGATCCCAATCCTTTGATATTTCCGTCCAATCTTCTTCATTTTCAGGTCCGCAGCCAAGCTCATTGTTGTAGGCAGTAATCTCTTCTTTGATACAGTAGAAATCCCTGTGGTCATCTCCGAATGAATGTGCCTTCCAGATGTAGTAGACCAGGGAAATATCGTGGTACGTACCCCAGCCGGACTTTGCTCCGGTCTTAACATAAAGATCTATACCCATATCTATGGTTATCTCCTGGGCTGAGCAGAGATCCTGAAGCGCCTGCTCTACATCATCTTTCAATTTTTTGTGAGGAGTGACGGGCGCAGCCAACGCCTGCAACCAGTCCACCAGTTTATCTATTCGCTTACCCATCAGGTAGTCATTACTCAAGGCCTTTTCCGGCCGGTTGAAGGAGATATAGGTTTTCCCCCTCTTAACGGCCATAAACGCAATAGGCTGCTCTTTCTGAGGAAGAGTAGGCATGTCAACAGCCTTTCCAAGTATCTGAGAAAGTTTTTTAATGGAAGCCGAATTCGGACTCAATACCAGGATATTACCACCTCGAATCACTACATTGCGCAGATATCCTGCTTCCACTTCATTGAGTGCATTCAATTGCGCAGTTCCAATGACAAGGGTGTGTAAATCAGGATCTGACAATCCACCGGCTGCAATTTTACTGAGACGTCTTTGAAGGGCTGTAAATTCAGCAGAGGTATTGCCACCCATAACTAAAGCCGGATTATTCAGCACTTTGGTAACGACATCATTCGTAGGTGTCGACTCCAATGGAACAGTCTTAAAATGCAGGTGGTGGCGATCCTTTTCACAACCAATCAGAAGCAAAACGCAAAGCGCTGCTGTCCACAGTTTTATATTAAAGATTCTCATATTCGTCATATATGTTGTTGTTATTAGCGTTCCTTTAACTTCAAATATAATAAATACTTCTTAAAATAGTCTAGAGTTTTGGGAGTTTGATGTCAAAGCCGTCACCGGTGCCTACGTGGATGGTTCCGCTTTGGAGCTGATCCTCGTAAATGAAGTATGGGAGGTCCTTGTACGTTTGGCGTGCAAGGGCTTTTCCTTTTTCATACTCAGAATCTTCCGGCATTCTCCAGCGGCCGAATCTTACGGATGGTTCACGCTTTATGGAATCTATAAGGGAGATATCCGGAATAATCTCATTATGAACGGTATCTGCCATAAGGTCCAGTATGTTGGAGTTGCTCTGTACGTATGCTCTGGAGAGGCCGCAGACGTTGGAAGTAGCTATGAGTTTGTACTTTAGGAACTCGTCTGAAATTATATCATCAAATGTGAGGTTGAGCGCTTTCTTTATAATATCCAGCGTACGTCTTGCCTGAGCCTTGGCTATGACCATATTAGAGGCGTTGGCCATAAAGGAGGTCTTGGTATAGTTGCCGGTTGCAATCATCTCCATAAGTCCCTCCTTGCCCTTAGGACCTCTGTAAACCATAAGGTGAAGACCCAGTGCAATCACATAGTGTTCGGGTTGCAGATGGCGGGAAGAGTTCTTTGCAATATCCTGTGACAGAATATCTTGCAGATAGTAGGCATCTGCCTCGCAAACGGATGCGTTCCAATATTCAATGTTTTTTCTGATAGGATAGGTGAGACCTTTGTAAAGCGGATCCATTCCCGTAATGGTGATTGAGAGAATGCCGAGCGTATCTTCTGAACAGATTTTCCAAAGAAGGTTCTCCTTCTCCACCTCAATAAGGAACTCCGTTATGTCTGTATGTCTTTCTCCAATCTCAAAGAGTTTTCTGTAAACGGCTAATCCTCTTTCTCTTACAGGGTAGTTTTTGATAGTGTCGTATGCCGTTCTGAATGGCTCCAGCCACTCTTTAGGAGTAACAATGTGCTGCTCTTTCTCCTCTGTCTGGTTGTTGGTCTGACCGGCCATAGCAACCTTTGCAGAGAGGTCCATATATTTTCCCATCATGCCGGATTCCTGGAAGTTAGAGAAGAAGAGAGTAACGTCATTCTGGCTCTCTCCAAAGGCAATCAGTTCCCTCTTGTAATCTTCTATCTCCCTCTTTATGGAGTCATCTGTTGTCTGCATATTATCCAGGCCGCTAATGTAGCCCTGAATCATCATCTGTATTGTAGGATCCATATCAGTTGAGATTTAGAAGTTTATAACTGCCTTCCTCCGTCTCCGGGGAGAGTCTTAAACAAGGTGATTTTACCTCCTGCTTATACCATTGAGAGCACTCTTCTTTGAGAGTATCACGCTGATTCCAAAGCTCTTCAATCTCCTGCTGATGTGAGGCCGTGCTCCATTCCAATGTATCCAAATTACCTGTTGCAGCCTTAATAATTGTATCTGTGAACTCTTTGTAATACTCATCACTGCAGTCAATTAGAGCCCTGAAAGATGGCATTGCAGCAAGCGTTGCAAAGTCTGAACTCGGTTTTGATAGCAGCTTAAGGTCTTCCTTAATTTTTGCAATGGCCCTCTGAGGCTCGCATCTGGTATCATCAAATTCCACAAAGTCTATAAAGAGGCGGTGGAAGCTCTCAATGGTTTTAATCCAGCCATTCTTTTTTGCCTGAAGATCTCCCCATAAACCGGTGTGTGTGAAGGTGTAATAGGGGTCTGCCTCAATTTTCTTTAGAATCTCATCACAGAACTCTGCAACATCATTCCAGCCCATTTCCTCAGCAGCCTGTTTGTTAGCAAAGACACGGTCCATAGCCACGGCGGCTGCTCCTGCAGTATAAAGACCGTTCTGCTTGGATTTCTCCTGTGCCTCCTCATTGGTTGAACAGGAGTTGATAAGGTCTAACCATTTTCTGTAATACTCTGCCTGATAGGGAGTTCTGTTGCAGTTCCCAAACCGTTGGACATAAAGCCCGTAGAGTTCCTTTGTAGTTTTTGTATCGCTCATTATAAATACTTTGTTCTATTTTCCTATGCAGAAGTGGGAGAAGATGTGGGAGAGGATTTCCTGGGAGGAGATTTCTCCAATGATGCTTCCCAAGTCATCAGTTGCCTGGCGTAAATCCTGGGCAACAAGGTCTGTAGGGAAGTTGAGTCTTATGCCCTCCAGCACTCTCTCAATGGAGATTTCTGCATCTTTAAGCGCCTGATAATGACGCAAATTGGTTACGTATGTCTTTCCCTGCAGATTGGAAAGGAAGCCCTTTCCGTAGAGTGAAAGCTGGTGAGTAATGCTCTTTATAGACTCCTCCCTCTCTTTCTTAAGAGATGTGCAGATTACCGTAACACCCGTGAGTTTCAGCTTTTTGCAATGCTCTTTTATCTTTTGCTCCAGGCCTCCTCTCTCTTTAAGCATATCACACTTGTTTGCAACCACAATGAGTTTCTGCTCTTTCCTCCTTTTCTCCGCGATAGATTTTAGTGAAGGGAGTATGGTATTTTCTCTTGTTGCATCTGTAACCAGAATGATGACCGAGCTCTCCTTGAGCTTTTGCCAGGTGCGCTCAATTCCCATCATCTCAATGGTTTCCGTGGTGTTGCGTATACCTGCGGTATCTATAAAACGGAAGAGGGTACCGGCAATGTTTACGTTATCTTCTATGGTGTCTCTTGTGGTTCCCTGAATAGGGGAAACAATGGCGCGCTCCTCTCCAACCAAAAGGTTGAGAAGGGTACTTTTACCGGTGTTCACCGCACCAACAATGGCAACCGGAATGCCGTTTTTAATGGCGTTGCCCTCTGCAAATGAGGAGGATAACTCGTTAATCTTTTTATGGATGTTCTCCAAAAGGGCGGTAAGGTGCTTTCTGTCTGCAAATTCCACATCCTCCTCTGAGAAGTCCAGTTCCAACTCTACAAGGGCGCAGAGGTTGAGCAGTGACTCTCTCATAGCCCTGAGTTCCTTGGAGAAACCGCCTCTCATCTGGTTCATTGCAATGCTGTGGGAGGCCTCGGTCTCAGAGGCTATAAGGTCTGCAACCGCCTCTGCCTGAGCAAGGTCCATCTTGCCGTTAAGAAAGGCGCGCTTTGTAAACTCTCCCGGTTCCGCCATCCTTAGAGGAGCGGAGATAGTTTTATCTTTGAAGAGTTTAGATGCAGTGTTCAGAAGCAGTATCTGTATCTTGTTCATTATGAAGGAGGAAGCGTGGCAGTAAATCTCAACTGCGTTCTCTCCGGTGTAGGAGTTAGGAGCGCGGAATATGGCTGCAAGAACCTCGTCAATGAGTTTTTCTCCCTCTGTAATGCGTCCGAATGTAAGTTTGTAGGAGTCTGTGTTCTTGAGAGTTGCCCTGGTGGAACGGTTGCCTTTGGCAGGCTTGAATATGGCGGATGCAATGGTTATGGCATCCGCTCCGGATACCCTTATGATACCCACCGCTCCGGTTCCCGGAACCGTTGCTGGGGCAACTATGTTTGCACTGTTAAGACTCTCCATTTTATTCCATCAACTTCTTGTACTTGAATCTCTTAGGTTCTTCATTACCAAGACGCATCTTGCGGTTTTCCTCATACTCCTGATAGTTGCCCTCAAAGAAAACAACCTGGCTGTCACCCTCAAAGGCAAGAATATGGGTTGCAATTCTATCCAGGAACCAGCGGTCATGGCTCACAACTACTGCACATCCCGCAAAGTTGTCCAGGCCCTCCTCAAGAGCTCGTATAGTATTGACATCCACATCGTTGGTAGGCTCATCCAAAAGCAGAACGTTACCCTCGTCCTTAAGCGTAAGGGCCAGATGGAAGCGGTTTCTCTCACCGCCGGAAAGTATGCCGCAGAGCTTTTCCTGATCTGCGCCGCTGAAGTTAAAGCGTGAAACCCAGCCGCGGGCGTTAATCTCACGGTTGCCCAGTTTTACCCATTCGGAATCTCCCGCAATGGTCTGATATACCGTCTTATCCGGGTCTATGCTCTTGTGCTGCTGATCTACGTATGCAATCTTTACAGTCTCTCCAATCTCTATGGTTCCGCTGTCTGGTTTCTCAATTCCCATAATGAGACGGAACAGGGTAGTTTTACCCGCTCCGTTAGGGCCAATCACTCCCACAATACCTGCAGGAGGCAGCACAAATGAGAGATGTTCAAAGAGAAGCTTATCTCCGTATGCCTTGCTGACATCGTGGAACTCAATTACTTTGTTACCAAGATGAGGTCCGTTAGGAATATAGATTTCCAGGTTGGCCTCCTTCTCCTTGCTGTCTGCAGAGGCCAGTTTCTCGTATGCGCCCAAACGCGCTTTCTGCTTGGCCTGGCGGGCTTTAGGAGCCATACGCACCCACTCCAACTCTCTCTGGAGAGTCTTTCTGCGCTTGCTCTCCTGCTTCTCCTCCATAGCCAATCGCTTGGTTTTCTGATCCAACCAGGAGGAGTAGTTGCCTTTCCACGGAATACCCTCGCCACGGTCAAGTTCCAGAATCCAACCGGCAACATTATCAAGGAAATATCTATCGTGAGTAACAGCAATTACAGTTCCCTTATACTGTCTTAAGTGTGCCTCAAGCCAGAGAATACTCTCAGTATCAAGATGGTTGGTAGGCTCGTCAAGCAGCAGCACATCCGGCTGGCGAAGCAGCAGACGGCACAGTGCAACTCTTCTTCTCTCACCTCCGGATAGGGTGGCAATCTTAGCATCTGACGGCGGACACTGAAGTGCATCCATTGCCCTTTCAAGTTTGGAATCTATCTCCCACCCGTCACAGTGGTCTATCTTTTCCGTGAGTTCTCCCTGACGTTCCATAAGACGGTTCATGGTATCATCATCCAATGGCTCACAGAACTTTGCAGAGATTTCATTGAACTCGTTAAGCAAATCCATAACCTCCTGAACTCCCTCCTGCACAACCTCCAGAACGGTCTTGTTTGGATCCATCTGAGGCTCCTGCTCCAGGTAACCCACAGAGTATCCGGGTGCCCAAACAACCTCTCCCTGGTAGTTGCTCTCAACTCCGGCAATAATCTTCAGAAGTGTAGATTTACCGCTGCCGTTAAGACCAATGATTCCGATCTTTGCTCCGTAGAAGAACGAGAGGTATATGTCTTTGAGAATCACTTTGTTATTGTGAGGGAGAATCTTCCCCACACCGTTCATAGAGAATATTATTTTTTCGTCCGCCATAATAGGTGAGTTTTTACAAAATTAACAATTAGGTCTCTCCAGTAGAACCACGTTCTCCACGTGCTGAGTGTGAGGGAACATATCTACCGGCTGTACTTTGCTTATAGTGTAGTTCTTACAGAGAGTCTCCAGGTCTCTTGCCTGAGAAGCCGGGTTGCAGCTTACATAGACAATTCTCTTAGGAGCAGCCTTTAGCACAACCTGAGCAACAGAAGGATGAATGCCCGCCCTAGGAGGGTCCAGAACTATAACATCCGGCTTTCCGTTCTTCTCTATAAACTCCTCATTCAAAACATCTTTCATATCTCCTGCATAGAAAACGGAGTTCTTTATTCCATTCTCTTTTGCATTCATCTTAGCATCCCCGATAGCTTCTTCTACATACTCAATTCCTACAACCTTTTTCACTCTCTTTGCAAGGAAGAGCGCAATTGTTCCGGTGCCGGTATAGAGGTCATAGAGCACTTCATCTCCCTTTAAATCAGCAAATTCACGCACTACGGAGTACAATCTGTAGGCCTGCTCTGAGTTTGTCTGATAGAAAGACTTAGGGCCTATTCTGAAGGAGATATCCTCCATCTGCTCCGTTATGAACTCCTTGCCGGAGAATAGGTGAATAGGGCAGTCGTTGTAACTGTCATTGGCTTTGTTGTTTACAACATACCAGAGTGATGTGATTTCCGGAAAGTTCTCCTGTATTGCAGCAAGCATCTCTTTAACGGCGGAGAGTTCTTTGGCGGAGACTTTGCCTCCAATCTCCTTGGCTCCAATAACAAGAATTACCATTATCTCTCCTGTAGAAGAGGTACGTATTACAAGGTTCCTTAAAAGGCCTGTATGATTGTATAAATCAAAGAATTGCAGGTTATGCTTTATTGCATAATCCTTTGCAAAGAGGCGTATCTTGTTGGATGGCTCCCTCTGGAGGCGGCACTCTTTAATATCCAGTACTTTGCTGAACATCTGAGGAATATGGAATCCTAAGCCGCAAAGTTCATCGGGAGTAAAAAGACGCTCGCTTCCGTCACTGTTAAAGCGCTCGGAGTCAAAGAGCCAGCGACGGTCAGAGAAGGTGTATTCCAGTTTGTTACGGTAGCACTGAGTTTTCTCACTTCCCAAGATAGGGGATAGGTGGGGTAGGGTAAGGTGCCCTATCCTTGTGAGCTGGTCATAAACCTGCTGTTGTTTGAATTCCAGCTGTTTACTGTAAGGAAGAGATTGCCAGGTACAGCCTCCGCAAATTCCGTAGTGAGGACAAAACGGCTTTTGACGGATGGGGGATTCCTTTACCATTTCAATTACGTTTCCCTGCATAAAGCCTTTGCGTTTACGCGTAAGTTGCACGTTTACAACGTCTCCGGGAACGCACTTTGGTACAAAGAGAACCTTTCCGTCTATATGAGCAAGGCCATTACCCTCAGCGGCAACGGCCTCAATGCTCACATTTTCAATGATTATCTTCTCCTTATTTCTCTTTCTGCTCATCTTAGAATGCAGCAATCAGTTCCTTGTTGCTGTAAGCGTCTGCACCGTAGCAGGTTTTAAGGTATGCAATACCAATCTTGTAATCTTCCTCAGTGAAGGAATCTGTTGCCTCCTTAGCTACAACAACGTCATATCCAAGGCAATATGCGTCTGCAGAGGTGTGTCTTACGCACATGTGGGCGTGCAGGCCGGTCATAACAACGGTCTTAACGCCAAGCTCCTTGAGGAGGATATCCAAATCTGTCTGGAAGAAACCGCTGTAACGGCGTTTAGGAACTACGTAATCCTTTTTGCAGAGTTTGAGTTCAGGAATAACCTCTGCGCCTTTGGTTCCCTTAATAGCGTGATCTCCCCAGAGTTTCAACTCACGATCAATACCCTTAATGTGGCAGTCGTTGCAGAAAATTACAGGAACGCCTTTCTTGCGTGCTGCATCCAAAAGTTTTGCGGTAGCAGGAACAATTGCACGTCCGCGGTCACAACCCAGTGCGCCGGTTACAAAGTCATTTAGCATATCCACAACCAGAATAGCAGGGTGGTCTAGTTTAAGCTTCTTAACAGCAGTTTTTTTAGTAGTCTTTGCCATATTATTACGATTTTAGTTATTTGTCAGACAATTTATATTATGTTAAATAGTGTTAAGGTCTCACAATCAGTACAACAGAATCTGCCTCACACCTCTTCTTTATAAACTCCTCCATTTTCTTGAGATCTTCTCTACTTAGTGACGGCTGTTTTGAAAATGTAATAACGGCAGAAACATAACGGTCAATATCATTGGTGTCTTTTCCGCTCTCAATTGCCGGTGATACGCTTATTGTAGAGACTTCCGGATACAAAGCTTGCATCTCTCCAACCATCTTCTTTGTAAGCGGCTCATATTTTGTGTATTTGGCAAGTCTCATCTTTAACTTCTCAATTTCTGCACTCTGGTGTTGAAGTGTCAGATTAAGGTCATCATTCTTGTTGCTGAGTGAACTGAACTGCCTTAATGCATCCAAACTATCTGATATTGAGCCCTGTATAACCTTTACTGAATAACTGCTCAAACCATAACTGCTCAGAGATTCCTCTGCCTTCTTAATCTCCTCATCTGAAATCTCACGTCCAACTGCAGCCAGTGTTATTCTCATATTCTCTTTATCAACATCCTGGGAGATTATCTGGGCGCCGTGGAATCTCATCTCTTTGGCTACAAAGTTTTCTATGCTGCTCTTAATGATACTCTCTCTTATGATATTGACGGTCATAATTGCAGCCGGAACCATTGTAAGAACTGCAATCAGAATTATAGACCTCTTCGCCTTAAGATATCTCTTGCGGTCTTTGAGGGTCTTCTTCTCAAACTGCAAAAGCCGTGAACCAAAGAATGTTGCAAGGGCAATGAATACGGAGTTTATGAAGTATAGATAGAAGGCTCCAAGGAAGTATTTAAGGCTCAGTGAGGCTATTCCGAACCCTGCAGTACAGAGCGGCGGCATAAGGGCGGTAGCAATGGCTACACCCGGAATTATGTTCCCCTTCTCATTGGTTGTGAGCGCAATAAAGCCTGCAGCACCGCCGCAGAGTGCTATGAGCACATCGTAGAGAGTTGGAGATGTACGTGCAAGAAGTTCACTCTGAGCTCCGTGGTACGGAGTGATTGCAAAATAGAGCGTGGCTGTGATAAGAGAGATAACCGTTGCAATGAGGTAGTTCTTAAAGGAGTTCTTAAGCAGCTCAAAATCATTGGTTCCAACGGCCAGACCCATTCCGATAATTGGGGCCATAAGAGGTGAAACAAGCATGGCGCCTATGATTACGGCTGTTGAGTTCATATTGAGGCCCAGTGATGCAATCAGAATTGCAAAGACCAGAGCCCACAGGTTGGCACCTTTGAATGAGATGCTGTCGGAAACGTTAGCCACTACCGCTTCCTGGTTTGCAAGGTACCTCTTAAGTGAGAGGTATTCCCCTATCTTCTCCAAAACCGTCTTTTTTTCACTCATAATCGGATACTCTATTTAAGGCAAATTTAACAATTTTCATCCATTTTCATCTAAAAGATGAAATGTGTAAATTTGTGCGCCGTTAATTCTTGGATATGAATTCAGATATAAAAATACCTCTTGCAGAGAGAATCAGACCGGAAAGCCTTGAAGATTATGTTGGTCAGCAGCATCTTGTGGGTAAAGGCTCCGTGCTCAGAAATATGATTGAGAGCGGAAACCTCTCATCTTTCATACTTTGGGGCCCTCCCGGCGTTGGAAAGACCACTCTGGCCCATATCATATCCAAGCAGTTAGACCGCGCATTCTTTACCCTATCTGCCGTAAGTTCAGGCGTTAAGGAGGTAAGGGAGGTCTTTGCAAAGGCAAAGAGCAATCTATTCAATCAAAAGACTCCAATTTTATTCATTGATGAGATTCACCGTTTTAACAAGGGGCAGCAGGATGCCCTTCTGGGAGCGGTTGAGGAGGGCACCATTATCCTTATTGGCGCCACAACGGAGAACCCCTCTTTTGAGGTGAACTCCCCTCTTCTCTCCAGATGCCAGGTCTTTGTATTAAAGGAACTTACAGTAGCAGATCTGGAGAAACTGCTGGATAATGCAATAAAGAAAGACCCTTATCTCTCATCTCTTAAGATTGAGATAAAAGAGAAAGAGGCCCTATTCAGATACAGCGGCGGTGACGCCCGCAAACTCCTTAATGTGCTTGATATTATAATAAACAGTACGCCTGAGGGAGAACCGGTTGTAATTACCAATGACCTGGTAATGGAGAGGTTGCAGGAGAATATGGCTCTCTATGATAAAAACGGAGAGCAGCACTATGATATAATCTCCGCATTTATAAAGAGTTTGAGAGGCTCGGATCCTAACGGTGCCGTTTATTGGCTGGCCAGAATGATTAAGGGCGGAGAAGATCCCCTCTTCATTGCCCGCAGAATGGTAATCCTTGCTGCAGAGGATATTGGACTTGCCAACCCTAACGCTCTGCTGCTTGCGCAATCTACATTTGCTGCGGTTCAGCAGATTGGAATGCCGGAGGGGAGAATTCCTCTCTCCGAGTGCGCTATCTATCTGGCAACCAGCCCAAAGAGCAACTCCGCCTATATGGCTATAGATACTGCTCTGGGTATGGTTTCCCAGGCGGGAGATCTTTCAGTTCCTCTCCACTTAAGAAACGCCCCTACCAAACTTATGGCGGAACTTGGTTATCATCAGGGATATAAGTATGCTCACGATTTTGAAGGCAACTTTGCAGACCTGGAGTTTTTGCCGGAGGAAATTAAAGGCACTAAAATTTATGATCCTTCCAACAACAAATCCGAGCAGGAGATACGCAGACGCTTAAATTTGCTTTGGAAGAAATACAATTACTAACTCAATTTTCTTATATTTGCGCCCGATGAAAAAAATAGAGTTTCTTAAAGATTATAATAACGGGATGTTCTTCCTAATGGCGGGCCCCTGTGTTATTGAAGGTGAGGAGATTACACGTTCAATTGCAGAGCGTCTGAAGTCTTTGACGGAAAAGCACAAGGTGCCGTTTATCTTTAAGGCCTCATATAAGAAGGCAAACAGAAGCAAACTTTCCTCTTTTACCGGTATAGGAGACAAAGAGGGTCTTTCACTTTTAAGGTCTATAAGAGAGGAGCTTCAGATTCCGGTTGTAACAGATATTCACAGCGCAGAGGAGGCTGCAATGGCCGCTTCTTACGGCATTGACGTTCTGCAGATTCCCGCCTTTTTATGCCGTCAGACAGAACTGCTCCAGGCAGCTGCTGCAACGGGTAAGGTGGTCAATATCAAGAAGGGACAGTTTGTCTCTCCGGAGTCTATGAGGTTTGCACTGCAGAAGGTTAAAGAGAGCGGTAATGAGAACGTTATGCTTACCGAGCGCGGCAGCCAGTTCGGCTATTCAGATCTGGTTGTAGATTTCAGATCAATTCCAAAAATGCAGCGCTTTGGAGTACCTGTAGTTCTGGATGTTACCCACTCTCTCCAAAGACCTAACCAGGAGAGCGGAGTAACGGGCGGTGAGCCTGAACTTATCCCCTATCTTGCCAAGGCGGGCATAGCAGTTGGAGCAGACGGTCTCTTTATGGAGACTCATCCAAACCCGGCAGAAGCTAAGTCAGACGGAGCAAACATGCTGAGGCTCGATTTAATGGATAAGCTTCTGGGTGAGCTTGTTACACTAAGGAAAACTATCGTGGAAATTAGTAAATAACAAAAATAGAATAGATTAAAATGCATCTAACATCAGATTTTTCAAAGAGGTATGAGAAGATACCGGTAACTATCTTCAATGATCAGAAGGAGGCTTCCAAGTTAATTGTTGAGGATGTTATCCGTCAGACAAAGGAGAAGGCTAAGCAGGGCAAAAAATTGGTGATGGCTCTGGCAGCATCATCCGCCTGCCTGCAGGTTTATGATGACTTCATTGCGGCCGTTAAAGCAAAAAAACTCAGTTTCAAGAATATAGAGGTGTTCGGAATGGATGATTACTATCCGTTGGATAAGAACGAACTTCAGAGCCACTACAGATTTTTGAAAGAGTGCCTGCTGGATGATACGGACGCTCCAAAGAAGAACCTCCACTTCATAGACAGCCAGAAGAGAGATAATTCATACGAGTATTGCGCTCAGTATGAGAAGGAAATAGAGGATGCCGGCGGACTTGATATGGTTATCACAGGCAATATGGCAATGAATGAGCCTGGTTCCCCATACAACTCTCCTACCAGAAAGATCACACTCAACTATACCACAAGAGTTTCCTCTGCAAGCGAGTTCTTCGGAGTTAATGACGTACCTTACTACGCAATCTCTATGGGTGTTGGTACTATCCTCAAGGCCAAGAAGATATACTTCCTTGCATGGGGTGAGGGAAGCGCACCTAAGATTAAGAAGATTGTTGAGGGAGAGGTTAACCCTATGGTTCCTGCTTCTTACCTTCAGGAGCATCCTAACGTAAAGATTTACATAGACAAAGCAGCTTCCGTAAATCTTACCAGAATTGAAACTCCTTGGCTTACAGACAAGATTGAGTGGACTCCTTATATGATTCGCAAGTCTGTATTCTGGCTCTGCAAGAAGCTCAACAAGCCTATTCTGAAACTTACAGACAGAGATTACAATGACAACCTTATGGCTTCACTGGTTACTGAGAAGGGACCTGCAAGCCAGATTAACATTAAGGTTTTCAATGATCTCCAGCATATCATAAGCGGTTGGCCGGGTGGAAAACCTAATACCGATGATGCTACCCGTCCTGAGCGTAAACTCCCTTATCCTAAGAGAGTTGTAGTATTCTCTCCTCACCCGGATGATGACGTTATCTCTATGGGAGGTACTCTTGCAAGACTTTCTCAGCAGGGTCATGACATTCACCTGGCATACCAGACCAGCGGAAATATAGCAGTGTTTGACCACGATGTTGTAAGATATCTTGACTTTATCCGTGAGAGCGCAGATCTTCTTGGGATTGACCGCAATAAGTCTACAAAATTCCTCAGAAGCGTTCAGAAGGAACTTGCTAAGAAGCATCCGGGACAGGCAGATCCTAAGGAGGTTAGAGACATTAAGACTTACATCCGCCGTTCAGAGGCTCGTTCTGCTTGCCGCTTCCTCGGTATTCCTGATGACCACGTAAATTTCCTCTCACTTCCGTTCTATGAAACCGGCGGAGTAAAGAAGAAACCTCTTGGAAAGGAAGATATTGAGATAGTTAAGAGACTCCTTAAGAGAGTTAAGCCTCATCAGATCTTTGTTGCAGGTGACCTCTCAGATCCTCACGGAACTCACAGAGTCTGCTTCCTCTCAGTTATTAAGGCTTGCGAGGAGCTGAGAAAAGAGGCCTGGTTTAAGGATTGCCGCATCTGGATGTACAGAGGCGCTTGGCAGGAGTGGGATGTTGCAGAGGCAGAGATGGCCGTTCCGCTCAGCCCGGAGGAGGTTAAGATTAAGAGAGATGCAATCTTCCGTCACCAGTCTCAGAAGGATTACCCTCTCTTCCCTGGTTCAGATGAGAGAGAGTTCTGGATGAGAGCCGAGGAGAGAAACCACAATACGGCTGTTATATTTGATAAGCTCGGTATGGCTGAGTATCAGGCTATTGAGCTCTTTGTAAAATATAAGTTCGAATGAAATTAAACTTTAAACTTTTAATGCTTCCGGTTCTTGCAGTTTTCCTCTGCGGGGCCGGAAGTTTTTCATTTACTGAAACCTGTATGGATAATAACAAAGTTGCCAGGGTAAAGTTTGTCTCCTTTGAAAACGAAATGCCTGATATGGCGGAGATTAACGCAAAGTTCATAGAAATGGAAAGCCATCCGATTGATGTTGTGAACTGGCCAGAGAGGAATAACGGATACGAGCCAAAGGCCTCATTCAAAATAATGTACTCAGAAAAGTATCTCTACATAAGATATGAAGTGGCAGAAAAAGAGGTACGTGCCGCTTTTGACGATGACTCGGTTGCTATGCCTTGGACAGATGACTGTATGGAACTTTTTATTATTCCCGACAGTTCTAACGGCATCTATTACAACATAGAGATGAACTGCGTAGGTTGCGGCATTGTGGGGATGGGAGCAACCAGCAAGGATAGAGTCCGTTTAACCGTAGAGCAGAGAAAGAGAATCCGCCGCTTCTCCACTCTTGGGCGTGAAGCCTTTGGAGAGAGAGTCTCAAAAGAGGGTGATATTGAGTGGCACATGATAATTGCCGTTCCGTGGGATCTGCTTACAGATAAAGGCGTTGAGTGCGTAAAGGGAAAGAGAGTGAGAGCAAATGTCTATAAATGCGGAGACAAGATGTTCTCCCCTCACTATCTTACCTGGAACCCTGTAGGCACACCGGCTCCAAAGTATCACACTCCGGAGTTCTTTGGCTATATGGATTTTGAATAATCAGAACGGATAACCTATACCAAAGTTAATTTGGAAGTTATTCTTTTTGAACCACTTGCCCGGTCCATTCCATTCGGATGTGGCCGGGTTAAATGTTTTAAATCCCAAGTCTAAACGGATGATTGCAAAGGTAAGATCCAATCTTGCACCTACTCCCCAGTCTAAAGCAATATGCTTGTAAAAATCATCTGTGCGGAATACTCCCCTCTTGTCTATCTCACCGTCTTTCAGTTTTTTAGAGTGGTCAAAGGTCCAGATGTTACCTGCATCTGCAAATACGGCTCCTTTAAGAATCCAGAACATTGGGAAACGGTACTCAACATTTGCCTCAAGTTTTATATCTCCCGTCTGGTTAGGGAGCGTATAAGCGGTATCTCTTGGAGCAGAGCCCGGGCCCAAAGTTCTTGACTGCCAGCCTCTCATATCGTATGCACCGCCGCCCCAGAAGAGTTTCTCCAAAGGTAGCATATTGGAGTTGCCATATCCTTTTCCCATACCTCCCAGAACTCTGAAGGCCACCATGTGACTTGGATCTTTGCCCAGTTTAATGGTATAAACTGCAGAGAGTTCGTGTCTGTGATACTGTGAGTAAGGAGTTTTCCAAATAAGATGCTCCCCCTCTTCATTCTTCTTCATTGCAGAGTTGAAGAGGCTTAATACGTTGCCTGCCAGATCTATACGGTATTTGATGTAGAAGTAGTTGTGAACCGGATTGCTTGCCGGATCTGATGTGTAGTAGAAACTTGCACCGGTTCCCAAATCAAAGTGACTTCTGTAAGACTCCTTTAAGAAAGGATCTGAAAGGCTTGCGTAGAAGAGAGAATCTATATCATAAATTTTAATGATATTGGCCTGTACAGGAGATATCTTAAACTGCAGCTTACGCCTTATGCTCCAGGTATATCCGAATGTTCCGGAAATGATATTCCTTCTGTACTCCGGGCGGGTCTGGTAGTTGATAGATGCGCTGAGTTCAGTATGAGGCAGAGTAGCAGATTGAAACCAGCTGTCTGGCGCAAAGAGAAACTTAGGAATATCCAGAGAGGTACTTGCTCCAAATTCCAGTGAGTGCTGTGATTTATGTCTCAGTTTGAACTGAAAATCTCCCATAAGACTGACTGTGAAGAGTTCAGCACCGTTAAAGAGGTTCTTGTGGAAGTAGGAAATTGCAGGAGAGATACCCAGCAGAGAGTTGGAGTTTGTAGAACCCTCAAGGTTTAATTTATACCCCTGTAACGCTCCGGCCTGCAGTGAGATAGAGGTCTTTACCTTTGAAGGAGAAGACTCATCCTGCTGAATGTTAACGGTGTTGAAGAGGTTTACGGAGGCAAATCTGGAATAGGTATTCTCCACCACCCTCTCATCATACTGAGTTCCCGGCTTAATAAGATTAAGTCTGTTAAGCACCTTTTTGCGTACCAGATTTGGAGAGCCCTGGAACTCTATAAGGTTGATATTTTTGTAGTTGACGGTATCTATCCTTCTTCTCCAAACTCTCAGCAATGAATCTCTTCTTGCAAGAGTTACTGAATCCATCTGAAGTTCAGACCGTATTGGGCCGCTCTGAAGGAATGTACGGTTGGCGCTGATGATGACTGAGTCAAACTCAAATACCCTGTGAGGACGGGAGTCTTCAACCTTTTCACTTCTTCTGTACTCCTTTATAGAGATATCCAGATGAGATTTGTCATTATGAGCCAGGGTATCTCCGGTAAAGAAGAAGAAGTTCTTGTCAAAGCCGTAATATCCTGAATTTCTGAATATTTTAGCCAGACGCTCAGACTCCTTGTCCAGTATGTTTTCTGATAGGTACTCCCCTCTTTTAATCAGAGTCTCCTTCTGATTGGCGGAGAGAAGGTCCATAAGATCAACATCCTCAACGCTGTATGTTACAGTATCTATAACGTATCTCTTACCGGGAGTAACAAAGTAATTTACAGTAGTCTTTTGTTTGTTCGTCTCTACTGATGTGTTGATTGTGGAGTTGTAAAAACCCTGGAACTCCATGTGGTTGAGCATATTCTTAACTGAACTTGCAACCAGATCCTCATCAAAGATAAGAGGTTCACGCCCCAATCCCTTAGCTATCTTATCCCAGGTCTTCCCTTTGCCGTTGGCTGAGTTATAGAGGGCTACACCCGGCTGCCAGCCAAATATGCCGCTTTTAGGGGTCTGCTTTATATACTTTTTTAAGTCTTGAAGTTCTTCCGGCTTATCTCCCTTAAACTCAACGGTGTTCTTTACCAGAATAGACTGATCTTCAGGGAGATTCCTGGTCATACTGCAGGAGGCTGCAAGTAGCGTTGCAACCGTACAGAGCAATATTTTAGGAGATTTTCTCATAAATATGGCCCAAAATTACTCAAAAACTATTTAATAATTGTAATAATGAATATATTTGCACCTGCTTACAAATCCAACTCACTTGGATTTATTAAAAATAAGTAATGTAACTAAGTTAGATTTGCAAAATGAAGAACAAGTACATTAATCTGGTTGAGCAAACTTTTGATTGGCCGCAGGCCGAATTCAGAGTAGAAGACGGTAATCTCTTTTTTCACGATATTCCTATGATGGATGTCATTGACCAGTACGGAACACCGTTAAAAATCACCTATCTGCCAAAAATCTCCAGTCAGATTCAGAGGGCCAAGAGGCTATTCAACGTGGCTATGGCAAAGGTAGATTATAAGGGTTCTTACCACTACTGCTACTGTACCAAAAGTTCTCACTTTGCCTTTGTTTTGCAGGAGGCCTTAAAGAACGATATCCACCTGGAAACCTCTTCTGCCTTTGATTTTAACCTGGTTGACTCCCTTTATGAAGAGGGTCTTATTAAGAAGGATATTCAGATTATCTGCAACGGATACAAGAAGGATTTATACATTGAGAACATAGCCGCAAAGTGCAATGACGGCTGGAACAACATAATCCCTATTCTGGATAATATGAGCGAGTTTGATGAGTTTGACAAAACCATCAACGGCAAGTGTCAGATGGGAATAAGGATAGCATCGGAGGAGGAACCTAAGTTTGAGTTTTATACCTCAAGACTGGGAATCCGTTACTCCGATATTGTTCCTTTCTATAAAGAGAAGATTGCCAAAAGCAGTAAGTTCACCCTCAAAATGCTTCACTTCTTTATCAATACAGGTATAAAGGATAACGCATATTATTGGAACGAACTTGCAAAGTGCGTAAATGTTTATTGTGATCTTAAGCAGGTCTGCCCGGATTTGGATTCACTTAACATTGGCGGCGGATTCCCTACAAAGAGTTCCCTTGTTGAGGATTACGATTACGAGTATATGACTGAGGAGGTAATCTCACAGATTAAGAATATATGTAATCAGAGAGGAGTAGCAGAGCCGAATATCTATACTGAGTTTGGAAGTTTCACTGTTGGAGAGAGCGGCGCAACCATATTCCAGGTATTGGATGTTAAGCAGCAGAATGACCGTGAGCGCTGGTATATGATAGACAGTTCATTTATGACAACTCTGCCGGATATCTGGGGAATCAAAAAGCGTTTCATTATGCTCCCAATCAACAAATGGGAGGAGCAGTACCAGCGTGTGTTCCTTGGCGGACTTACCTGTGACTCAGAAGATTACTACAATGCAGAGGCTCACTCCAACGCAATCTTCCTCCCTATTACCCAGGGCAAGCATGAGGAGGAACCTCTCTATATCGGTTTCTTCCATACCGGTGCATATCAGGAGTCTATTGCGGGTTATGGCGGAATCCAGCACTGTCTTATTCCGGCACCTAAACACGTAATAATAGACAGAGACGAAACAGGAGACTACACCACCAAGCTCTTTTCCAAAGAGCAGTCTTACAAGAGTATGTTAAAGATTCTGGGATATTGATATGGCAAATCTATCGGGAGAGAAAATAAAGAAAATAAGAGCGTTACAGCAGAAAAAGTACCGCACTGAATCCTCTCTCTTTGTAGTGGAGGGAGAGAAGATGGTGGAGGAACTTACCCACTCCTCCTTTGAGACTGTTGATATTTTTTATCGCGATGAAATTACGGCAGAAAAGATGAGCCGCATCTCCTCCTTATCTTCCCCTTCTCCCGTACTTGCCGTAGTAAAGCAGAAGAACCTCACTCTCAATGATATAAAACTCTCCAAAGGAAAGATTTACATTGCACTGGACAATGTGAAGGATCCCGGAAATCTTGGAACCATTATCCGTCTTGCAGACTGGTTTGGAGCTTCCGCAGTTATATTATCTAAGGAGAGCGTGGAGTTATACAATCCTAAGACAGTGCAGGCAACTATGGGTGCACTCTTCAGAGTTCCCGTGGTTTATGCAGATTTAAAGGATGTTGTAGCGCTCTCAAGAGAGGCGGGTTTGGATATTGTTGCTACTTTTCTGGATGGAAAGCCAATCTCTTCAGAACTTCTTGCCTCTTCAAAGAAAAACGGCTCACTCCTTATAATGGGAAGCGAATCATTTGGAATATCTGATGAAACAGCCTCTGTAATAAAGGATTGTGAGAAGGTGCTTATTCCAGCCTTTGACAGTGACGGTAACAAACTTACATCTAAAGAGGATTTTTCCAGCGAGTCTCTGAACGTTGCAACCGCCTGTGCGGTAATGCTTTCACACCTCAGGTTCTAGAGTGCCTTAAGGCTCCACTCGTCCAGTTTGGCATCTCTCAATGCCTTTGTATCTGCGTATAGCTTAGAGAGTTCCTCAATCTTTTCAGCAGAAAGATTTGATGAGAGGTTAATCTCTATCTCTGCAATTTTGTTGTCCAGTTCCGCAATTTCATTCTCCAGTTTCTCAATCTCCTTCTTCTTTCTGCGTGCCTCCTTGCTCTCCTGGCGCATCTGCTGGGAGTCTGTAATACCCTGAGTCTTAATCTCTTTTTTCTCTTCTTCCTTTTTAACGGGAACCTCTTTAGGTGCCTGTTTTAAGAGTAGTTCGCTCTCCTTTTTAAGATGATCAAGATAATCTGAAATACCGCCCAGATGCTCCTTTACCCTGCCCTCTTTGAATTCGTACACTTTGTCTACCAGGTTATTGAGGAAGTCTCTGTCATGAGATACAATAACAAGAGTGCCGTCATAACTCATAAGTGCCTGCTTCAGAATATCTTTGCTTATGATATCCATGTGGTTGGTAGGCTCGTCAAGACAGAGAAGGTTGTAGGGTTTGAGAATAAGTTTGGCCATGGCCAGACGGGCACGCTCTCCTCCGCTGAGTACCGCAACCTTTTTATCTATATCCTCTCCCTTAAAGAGAAAGGCTCCCAGAATATCTCTCAGTTTAGGTCTTATTTCTGCCGTTGCAATGTTCTCCAAAGTAGAGTAAACGGTATCCTTTTTATCAAGTATATCCTCCTGGTTCTGAGCATAGTATCCCAGAGATACGTTGTATCCTCTCTCCACTTTCCCATCCAGAGGTGAGAGTTCCTGAGTAAGTATTCTCATCATGGTTGTCTTTCCCTCTCCGTTTCTTCCAACAAAGGCAACCTTCTCCCCTCTCTCAATCACAATGTTTACACCCTTTGCAACCTGCTTGTTTTCATAGCCTATTGTAAGGTCTTCACTCTTGAATACAACCTGTCCGCTGCGTGGAGCAGGAGGGAATTTTACCGTAATTGCAGCCCTGTCTTCCAGATCTACCGTAATTCTCTCCAGTTTATCCAACTGTTTTATACGGCTTTGCACCTGGTTGCTCTTGGTTGCCTTGTAACGGAAACGCTCAATGAACTCCTCCGTCTTCTCTATCATCCTCTGCTGGTTCTCGTAGGCCGCCCTCTGCTGCTCCATCCTCTCCTTCCTAAGTATCTTATACTGAGAGTACGGCACCTTGTAGTCATAGAGTTTGCCCAGCATTATTTCAACCGTGCGGCGGGTAATGCTGTCCAAAAAACGGCGGTCATGAGAGATAAGAATTACAGAGCCGCGGAAACTCTTCAGATAATCTTCAAACCACTGAATAGACTCAATATCAAGGTGGTTTGTTGGCTCGTCCAAAAGAAGGGTATCCGGCTTAGAGAGCAGAATCTTTGCAAGTTCAATTCTCATATTCCACCCCTGGCTGAGTTCACGGGTTGGGCGGTTGAATTCGCTCTTTTTGAATCCCAATCCGGTAAGCACCTTTTCTGCCTGAGAGGCAGCAGGTTCGCTCTCCATCATTGTAACCCTGTCCTGCAGATTATTGAGTTCCACAATGAGTGAATTGTATGAGGCAGACTCGTAATCTTCCCTCTTCTGAAGTTCAAGATTTATCTCATCTATCTTGTTGTGAACGGCAAAGAGTTCGTCAAAAGCGGTCATTGTCTCCTCCATAACACTCTTGTCTTTAGAGTGTTCCATCTGCTGAGGCAGATAACCAATCTTCTCCCCTTTTGTCTTTAATACGTTACCGGATGTTGCAGAGACCTCTCCCAGTATAATCTTGAGCAGAGTAGATTTACCGGCACCGTTTTTACCTACCAGTCCAATCTTCTCATTATCTGAGAGATGAAAGTTAATATGATCCAAAAGGGTAAATGCTCCCCAGGAAACCGTAAGGTCTGTAACGGTAATCATTGCTCCAGGGGTTTATTGCGGCACATCATTATACTTACCTCATACAGAGCGTATAGAGGGAGTCCAACGGCCATCATTGTGAACGGATCTGAAGGCGTAATAAGGGCCGCCAGAATCATAAGAACCACAAAGGCGTGACGGCGGTACTTTTTAAGAGTGCTCTTCCAGATTATTCCAAACTTAGACAGCAGCGCCATAACCGTTGGGAGTTCAAAGACAATTCCCAACAGCAGAATAAGAGTGAAAAATGAGGAGATATAGGACTTAAGTGATATCTGATTGGCCACATCGGGAGATACCTGATATGTTCCTAAAAACCTGAGAGCCAGCGGGAAAAGCAGATAGTAGCCAACAACTACTCCGGTGTAGAAAAAGACTCCCGCCAGCGTAAAGGCCTTAATGGCGCTCTTTCTCTCCTTTGGATAGAGAGCGGGTGCAACAAAGGTCCAGATGAAATAGATTATAACAGGAGTGCAGATTACCAGAGCAAAATAGAATGAGGTGCTCAGGTGAACATAAAACTGTGCGGGCAGGTCTATGTTTATGATTTTCAGACTGAATGGCTCCAGAGGAGGTCTGTTTATCTGCTCCAGCAGATAGTTTGTTAAGCGGTAGAGCGGAAAACTGTCATCAGTTGGAGCAAACACAATCTTCTGGAACATAAAGTCTTTGAGGAAGAACATCACAAGCATCACCGCAAAAAGCAGGAGAGCTGAACGGAAGAGTACCTTCCTCAGCTCATCCAGATGCTCCCAAAATGTCATGTCCTTCTCTGCCAAGCTATTCTCTTTTTGCCTGGTTATTCAGAAACGTCCTTCTTAATATCCTCTTCTACCTCTTTCATCCCCTCTTTAAAGCTTCTGACGCCTTTACCCACACCCTTCATAAGCTCAGGAATTTTCTTTCCGCCAAATAGTAACAAAATAATCAAAGCAATGATGAGAATCTCTCCCCATCCCAGGCTGCCAAAAATAAGTAAACTGTTCATGGTTCTATATTTTAAACACTTTTATACTCTCTTAAACTCTACAAAATTAACATTTTTTCTCTTCTTCAGAAAAGTATGGAGCCAGTATCTTAATAAACTCCTCAGGTGCTCTGGTAGGTATTCTGCTGTCTGCCTTAATGAATCCCACAACAACGGTTCCGTAGCAGATTAATTCTCCTCTCTGGTTGTAAATCTCCTGATCCATAAAGATCTTTGCCATAGGAAGTTTTTTAATGACCGTTACAACAGTCAGAGTATCACCCATTTTGGAAGGAGCCTTGTAATGAATCTCCACGCTTACCACCGGCAGCATAATATTCTCACTCTCCATCTTTTCAATAGGCACACCCAACTCCTTCATCATCTGGTTTCTGCCGCACTCAAAGAATCTCACATAATTTGAGTGGTGCACAATTCCCATAGTATCTGTCTCGTAATACCTTACATCCAGTTTATACTCAGATCTGTACATATCTATTTGCTTTTATTTCTCTTAGACGCCCTGTATATTTCACCTATTATCATCACGACAGATGTAGCGGCCACTATTGCCCCCCAATACTCTATTCCAATCCTGCAGGTTCTAAAGAGCCCCGTAGGTAGGAACTCCACAATAATAACCTGAAGCAGAATAATTAAGGAGAGAACAACAATAAAGGTCTTGTTCTTCCACAGCGCTGTGAAGGCACTCTTTGTGCTGCCCATTACCCTGGCGTTAAGCAGGTTCCAGATCTGCATAAATACGAATCCGGTAAAGAATACGGTCTCAAATTTCAGAGACTGAGACTTGTTCAAAAACATAAAGAGCATTGAGGCAACAAAGATTCCCAATCCGGCAAAGAGAATCTTCTTCCACATAACCGGAGTTATGATAGACTCACGGTTGTCTCTAGGCTTTTCTCTCATTACCTCAGGATCAGAAGGTTCGGAGGCCAAAGCAATGGCTGCCAGAGTATCCATAATTAGGTTTATCCAGAGAACCTGCATAATGGTAAGAGGGAACTCCTCATTCAAAAGCAGCGGCCCCGCAATTGCGGTAAGCAGTGCCGCAACGTTTACAGTGAGTTGGAAGAATATGAATCTCTGTATGTTATGGTATATGCTGCGACCCCACTCAACTGCCTTTACTACGGTGGAGAAACTATCGTTGAGTATGATTATGTCACTGCTCTCCTTTGCAACGGAGGTGCCGCTTCCCATACTGAGTCCTACGTTTGCATAGTTGAGTGCAGGGGCATCGTTGGTTCCGTCTCCGGTAACCGCAACCACCTCACCCATAGACTCCAGCAGTTTAACAAGACGTAGTTTGTCTTCCGGACGGGCTCGGCTCATAACCTTAATACTCTTTGCTCTTGCAAGCGCCTCCTCATCAGTAAGAAGAGAGAACTCCGGCCCAGCAATGGCGTTAACCTCCTCACGGTCAGTTTCCAGCCAGAGCCCGCTCTCTCTTGCAATCTCAATTGCGGTTTTGGTGTTGTCTCCCGTAATAACCTTTACGTCTATTCCGGCAGAAAGGCATCTTTTCATAGCCTCTGGAACATCCTCTCTTACAGGATCTTCTATGGCAGCAAAGCCGTCATAAATCAAATCTGTAAGCAGGCTTGCCTCATCCTCTTCTACCTGATTTCCCTTCAATTCTTTGTGAGCAAAGGCAATGCAGCGCATTCCGCTCTTCTGGGCAGAGAGCAGATCACTCTCCTCCTTGAGTTTTCTCTCTCTTTCCAGAGAAGAACTCATACCCAGCAGTAACTCCGCAGAGCCCTTAATATAAAGCATATAGCCCTCACCGCTCTTTACAATGGAGACCATATATTTTGTCTTTGATGAGAACGGGATTCTTCTTACAATCTCACATCCCTCCCTTAAGGCACGGTAATCAAATCCGTTCTTTTTGATGTATAGCAGAAGCGCTCCCTCTGTTGGACTTCCAAGTATATTCTCTCCGTCCAAAAAGGCTGTGCTGTTTATACTTATGGCGGCGGCAGTAAGAGGGTTAAGAGTAATTGTGGCCCTCTCTACGCTCATCTTGTTCTGGGTTAAAGTACCGGTTTTATCTGTACAGATTACAGTTGTGGCCCCCATTGTTTCACAGGCGTGAAGCTTTCTTACCAGAGCATTCTCCTTGGTCATCTTGCGCATACTGTAGGCCAGAGAGAGTGATATGCTCATAGGAAGTCCCTCAGGCACAGCCATTACAATAAGCGTAACGGCCAGCATAAATATGGTAATTATGTGGGTTATTCCCTCAGAGGTTGTAATCTGAAGACCGTTCTTAATCTCAAAGAAGAGCAGGGCAAAGAATATAAGCAGAGAAACTGTTATTCCAACTCTTCCTATCTGCTTGCCCAACTTTGCAAGTTGCTTTGAAAGAGGAGTTTGTACGCCTGTAATCTCGGATGCACTGCGGGCTGTTTTGCCAATCTCTGTGGCGTCCCCCACCCTCTCAACTATCATAAAGCCCTCTCCCTCGCTTACGGTAGTTCCTCTGTACAGGGAGTTGGGAGAGTATGCACTCTTGTAACTATCAACCTTCTGGGCAAACTTTTTTGCTGGCTTGGATTCTCCGTTCAGAGAGGATTCGTTCACCTTTAACTCATTTGATTGGAGAACCGCTCCGTCTGCCGGAATCTCATCTCCCTGTGAGAGTATCACAATATCATTTACAACAATCTCACTCTTAGGTATTTCTATAACCCCTTCTTCACCCGTCTCCTTTACTCTGAGTACCTTTACGGGAGTCTGGTCATTGATGGAATTTAGAATGTCAAACTCTTTCCCCGCCTTGTATTCATTTAGGAATGAGACAAATGTAGCCAGGAATATAGCCGCAATAATACCTATGCTCTCCAGTATGGAGGAGTTCTCACTCAAAAGAGATACTGCGGTGGAGATTGCCGCCGCAATTATAAGTATCACAATGAGAGGGTCTTTGAACTTCTCCAGCAACAAAACATACCACTTCTCACGTTTTGCAGGCGTGAGAATGTTGGCGCCGAACCTCTCCCGGCTCTCTTCTACCTCTCTGTTATTTAAGCCTTTGAAGGAGTTCATTAAGGCTCTTTATCTTTTCTGTTGCGTCACTCTCCTTTTTCTTCTCAAGCTCAACAACCTGTGCAGGAGCGTGAGCAACAAACTTCTCGTTGGAAAGTTTTGCCTTTACAGATGCAAGGAACTTTGTATATCTCTCAATCTCAGCGGTTACCTTTGCAATCTCTGCTGCGGTATCTACCTTAACCGGAATAAAGAATTCGGTTGTAGAAACCATAAAGTTTACACCCTGGAGTGAGGTGTCAAATGAGTCAACCTCCTCAATCTTAGAGACGTTTGCCAGTTTCTCAATGATTGGTTTCATTGAGTTTACAAACGGCTTCTTTACAAAGAGATCCAGCTTCTCCTTTGGAGATATTCCCTTGCTCTGGCGCATGTTGCGTATGTTCGCTACGCAGCCGGCAGCCTCTTCAAACATAGTTATATCCTCCTCTGAGTACTCCGTTGCCTTAGGAAGTTTCTGAAGCATTATGGTTGCACCCTTCTCTCTCTCATCCATATTCTGCCAGAGTTCCTCTGTTATGAACGGCATAAACGGATGGAGAAGTTTAAGGAGCGAATCAAAGAATTCTATTGTCTTAGTGTAAGTTACCTTATCTATCTTCTCACCGAATGCCGGCTTTACAGCCTCCAGATACCAGGCGCAGAACTCATCCCAGAAGAGTTTGTAGATGGTCATTGTAGCGTCAGAAATTCTGAACTTTGAGAAGTGGTCTTCCATCTGGTTAATGGCCTTTGAAAGTTTTGCGGAGAACCATTTAACGGCGCAAGCCGCACTCTCTGAAGGTTTTGCATTCTCATCAACCTCCCAGCCTCTGGTAAGACGGAAAGCGTTCCAGATTTTGTTGCAGAAGTTTCTTCCCTGCTCAACCTGAGATTCGTCATAGAAGACATCGTTACCTGCAGAGGAGCAGAGCAGCATTCCAATTCTAACGGCATCTGCACCGTATTTTGCTATAAGTACCAGAGGATCAGGAGAGTTACCCAGTGTCTTGGACATCTTTCTGCCCAGTTTGTCTCTTACAATACCGGTAAGATATACGTTTGTAAACGGCTCCTTTCCCATAAACTCGTCTGCGGCCATAATCATTCTGGCAACCCAGAAGAAGAGAATATCCGGAGCTGTAATAAGGTCTTTTGTAGGGAAATAGTAGGCAAGATCTCTGTTAGCCGCTCTCTCCGGGAAGCCAGGTTTATCTGCATCAAATACGGAGATTGGCCAGAGCCAGGATGAGAACCAGGTATCCAGAACATCCTCGTCCTGCTTAAGATCCTCCTTCTTAACGTTAGGGTCTATCTTCTTTGCAGCCTCAAAGGCCTCATCCAGAGTGGCCTCCACAACAAACTCACCGTTAGGAAGATAGTATGCAGGAATCTGCTGTCCCCACCAGAGCTGACGGGAGATACACCAGTCTCTTACTGTCTCCATCCAGTGACGGTAAGTATTTGTGAATCTGTCCGGTATAAGGTTTACCTTACCATCCTCAACACTCTTTAACGCCTTCTGTGCCAGAAGCTCCATCTTAAGGAACCACTGCAGAGAAAGACGAGGCTCTATAACTGCATCCGTTCTCTCTGAATGGCCTACCGGAGAGAGGTAATCCTCAATTTTCTCCAGATTTCCGGCCTCTTCCAGCATCTTTACAATCTTCTCTCTGGCAACAAATCTCTCCTCACCTACAAGTATCTGAGCCTTCTCGTTCAATCTTCCGTGCTCGTCAATAATATCCAGAACAGGAAGATGATGGCGGAGTCCAATTTCATAGTCGTTAATATCGTGAGCCGGAGTAACCTTAAGGCAACCGGTACCAAAATCCATTGTCACATAGTCATCCTCAATAATTGGAATCTCCTTGTTAATGAGAGGAATAAATATCTTTTTACCTCTCAGGTGATGGTAGCGCTCGTCATTAGGATTTATACAAACGGCAGCATCCGCCATAATTGTCTCCGGACGGGTAGTGGCAATAATTATGTAATCCTTTCCAACCTTTCCCTCTTCTGAAATGAAATAGCGCAGGTAGTAGAGTTTGGATTTGGTCTCCTTGTGAATAACCTCCTCATCACTTACTGCAGTCATTCCAACAGGGTCCCAGTTGACCATGCGGATACCTCTATATATTAATCCCTTCTTGTAGAAATAGACAAAAGTGTTTATTACGGCACGGCTCAGAGCTGGATCCATAGTGAACTTTGTGCGGTCCCAGTCACAGGAGGCACCCAGTTTCTTAAGCTGCTCAAGGATAATTCCTCCGTGCTCCTCCTTCCACTTCCAGGCCTCCTCCAAAAACTGCTCACGGGTAAGGGAGGTCTTCTCAATTCCCTTCTCCTTAAGGCGTGCAACCACCTTAGCCTCAGTGGCTATGGATGCGTGATCCGTTCCCGGAACCCAGCAGGCGTTCTTTCCCAACATTCTGGCACGGCGTACCAATACGTCCTGAATTGTATTGTTCATCATGTGTCCCATGTGGAGGACGCCGGTTACATTTGGCGGAGGAATTACAATGGAATAAGGTTCCCTCTCATCCGGTTCTGAATGAAATATCTTGTTTTCTAGCCAATAGGAGTACCATTTGTCTTCACATAGAGACGGGTTGTACTTTGCAGGAATATCCATAAATGTTCAATAATTTTAAACCGGAGGTTTACTCCGGGAGTTTATCGGGTGGCAAAGTTAATAATTTTAAGTATCTTTGCCCGCACTTGGACTAACATTAATATATGTATGGAAGATAACAAGCAACTGGACATAGAGCTTAACAGTGATGTGGCTAAAGGTTCATATTGTAACCTCTCCATAATCACCCATTCGCCCAACGAGTTTGTTCTGGACTTTCTGAAGATACTCCCGGGCTTTCCTAAAGCGGTTGTAACAGAGAGAATTATAATGACTCCGGAGAATGCCAAGAGATTGGCTTCTGCTCTTGCAGACAATATAGGTAAATATGAGGAGCACTTTGGCTCCATTTCACTTCATAATCCTGAGATTGCAATTCCTATTAAGCAGTCACAGAATAAATCGTAATTAGTTAGAATACAAAGATATGAGTAAAGAATTCACAATTGTGGTCCTTGCCAAGCAGGTTCCGGATACCAGGAACGTGGGTAAGGATGCCATGACACCGGAGGGTACGGTAAACAGAGCCGCACTTCCGGCTATTTTCAATCCGGAGGATATGAATGCTCTGGAGCAGGCTCTCAGAATAAAGGATAAATTCCCTGGTTCCAAGGTTTTAATCCTAACCATGGGTCCTTTCAGAGCTGCAGAAATCATCAGGGAGGGCTACTTCCGCGGTACAGACGGCGGCGTACTTCTTACAGACAGAAGATTTGCCGGTGCAGATACTCTTGCTACCTCTTACGCTATTTCTCAGGCAGTTAAGAAACTTAACCCGGATATCATAGTTGCGGGCCGCCAGGCAATTGACGGTGATACCGCACAGGTTGGACCTCAGGTTGCAGAGAAACTCAATATACCTCAGGTAACTTACGCTGAGGAGATTACAGATATTAATGAGAATAAGGTAACAGTTCTCCGCAGATTGGAGAGAGGTATTGAGGTGGTTACCTCCACCCTTCCTTGCCTTATTACCGTTCACGCAACCGCTGCTCCTTGCCGTCCCAGAAACGCAAAGATGCTCCTCAAATACAAGTATGCACGTACTGCAAATGAGGAGAAAGATCCTGCAAATGAGGGCAAATATGCAATTGGAACAGATGAGAAGCCATATCTGAAGATTCAGGAGTGGACTGTAGATGACGTTGGCGGTGATGAGAACAGCTACGGATTTGCAGGTTCCCCTACCAAAGTAAAGAAGGTTGAGAACATTGTATTCAAGGCAAAGGAGTCTAAGGTTCTCTCCGGCAGTGATGCAGATATTGATTCACTTATTGGTGAGCTTATGGCAAATCATGAGATTGGTTAATTAATTAAGAATGAGTATTATGAACAACATTATAGTATACGCAGAAACCGATTCCGGAAAGATTTGCGATGTTTCATTGGAACTTTTGACAAAGGCCCGCTCACTTGCAGAGAGGCTGAAGGTAGACGTTGAGGCACTTCTTATTGGCAGCAACGTTGGTAAACTTGCTCCGGAACTTTATCAATACGGCGCAAAGGTTGTCCATCTGGCAGATGATCCTTCATTGGAGTTCTTCCGTACGCTTCCTTACGCCGCTGTAACTCTCAGAGTTATAGATAACGAGAAACCTCAGATTGTGCTCTTTGGAGCAACAACCGTAGGAAGAGACCTTGCTCCAAGAGTATCAAGCGCTCTAAAGAGCGGACTTACAGCAGACTGCACCTCCCTGGAGATTGGAGATCATGATGACGCAAAGACCGGAAAGCACTACACAGATCTTTTGTATCAGATCCGTCCTGCATTCGGAGGAAACATCATAGCAACCATTGTTAACCCGGAGCACCGTCCTCAGATGGCAACAGTAAGAGAGGGCGTTATGAAGAAGGAGCCTCTTGCAACTCCTGTAGAGGGAAAAATTAAGGAGCTCAACGTCTCTTCTATCCTGGTAGACAGTGATTTTGCAGTAGAAATCATTAAGAGGGAGATTGAGGAGAGAAAGATAGATATTAAGGGTGCCCAGATTCTTATTGACGGCGGTTACGGAGTTGGAAGCAAGGAGAACTTCTCACTGATTTTTGACCTTGCTAAAACTTTAGGAGCCGAGGTTGGCGCTTCACGTGCAGCAGTAGATGCAGGCTTTGTGGAGAATGCACGCCAGATTGGTCAGACGGGTGTTACCGTTCGTCCAAAACTCATTATCTGTGTGGGAGTTAGCGGTGCCATTCAGCATACCGCAGGTATGGATCAGAGCAAGATTATTATTGCAATCAACAATGATCCTGAGGCCCCTATCCACAAGATTGCAGACTACTCCATCATAGGAGACCTTAACGAAGTAGTACCAAAGATGATAGCTTCATATAAGAAGCAGAGCAAATAGGAGGATATAATATGGCTAACTTTTATAAAGATAATAAAGACCTTAAGTTCCAGCTCTCCAACCCTCTGATGAAGAGAATTGTAGAGATTAAAGAGAACAATTACCAAGATTACGGCAAATATGACTATGCTCCTAAAGATCTGGCGGATGCACTCGATTCATACGACAGAGTAATGGACGTTATTGGTCAGATTTGCGGAGACATCATTGCTGCAAATGCAGAGCAGGTAGATATTGACGGCCCTGTATGTAAAGGCGGCAGAGTTACTTACGCAGAGGGTACCAAGAAGAATCAGGAGGCTCTTACAAAGGCGGGCGTTTACGGAATTGCACTTCCTAGAAAGTATGACGGACTCAACTTCTCTATGGTGCCTTACGTAATGGCAGCAGAGCTGGTTGCAAGAGCAGACGCTGGTTATGCAAATATCTGGGGATTACAGGATTGTGCAGAAACTATCGCGGAGTTTGCTTCAGAAGAGATAAAGGCGGAGTTCCTTCCAAGAATCAACAAGGGAGAGACCTGCTCAATGGATCTTACAGAGCCTGATGCAGGTTCTGACCTTCAGGCAGTTGCACTCAAGGCCACCTTTGACGAGGAGAAGCAGATGTGGATGCTCAACGGCGTTAAGAGATTCATTACCAACGGAGATGCAGATATCAAGCTGGTTCTTGCCCGCAGTGAGGCCGGAACATTTGATGCAAGAGGACTCTCCTACTTTGTTCACGATAAGAAATGGGGCGGCGTAACTGTCAGAAGAATAGAGAATAAGCTGGGTATTCACGGCTCCCCTACCTGTGAGCTGGTATTCAGAAATGCTCCTGCCAAGATTGTGGGAGACCGCAAGATGGGACTTATCAAATATGTGATGAGCCTTATGAACGGTGCCCGCTTAGGCGTTGGTGCTCAGAGTGTTGGTATTTCAGAGGCTGCTTACAGAGAGGCTCTCAAATATGCCAACGAGAGAGAGCAGTTTGGTAAGAAAATTATTGAGTTCCCTGCAGTTTACGAGATGCTGGCAGTTATGAAGGCAAAACTTCAGGCTTCACGTGCAATACTCTATGAGACATCTCGTTGCGTAGACGTATACAAGGCTCTCAACGCACTTGTTACTCCGGAGAGAAAGCTCACTCCTGATGAGAGAAAGGAGAACAAGAAGTACTCAAGATATGCAGATATGCTTACTCCGCTTCTTAAGATGACATCCAGTGAGTTCTGCAACCAGAACGCATACGATGCTATTCAGGTTCACGGAGGCAGCGGTTATATGAAAGAGTACCCTGTTGAGCGTCTTTACAGAGATGCCAGAATTACAACCATCTATGAGGGAACTTCTCAGCTTCAGACAGTTGCGGCTATCCGTTATGTAACCAACGGTTCATATCTGGAGATGATCCGCAATGAGTATGAGAGCGTTGAGGTTAAGGTTTCCGATGAGGTTGCAGCAGCCTGTCCGGATGCTCAGAAGCGTCTGGAAGCAGTTAAGGCTAAGCTGGTTGAGATGACAAAGCAGTATGAGGAGACCGTTGCTATGATGGAGGGTAAGGCTGAGGAGTATATTGATTTCCAGGCTCGTAAGATGTGCGAGATGGCAGCATTCATTATTGAGAGTTACCTTCTCCTTCTGGATTCTCTCCGCTGCCCATCCTTCATAGATTCTGCGGAGATCTTTACAGACAAGAGCGCTGCATGGAACAATGAGAGATACTCATACATTAAAAACAGTGATCCTGAGGCAGTTCTCTCTACCTGCAAGAACGTTAAGAAGGATCTGGATATAGTTTACCAGGACTAATGAGCAACTATAAGGTCAAACTGGAGAATATCAAGGCCTTTGCCTTTGACGTAGACGGCGTGCTTACGGACGGCAGCATTATATGTATGCCGGAAACCGGAGATTTGGTACGCACCTTCAACTCAAAGGACGGCCTGGGTATGAGGATGGCCTATATGAGCGGCTATAAACTTGGAATAATTACCGGAGGAGCAAGCGAATCAATCCGTAAAAGGTTTGAGTATGTGCTTGCTCACGAGGTGATTATGAACGCTCAGGATAAACTTCCTGTCTTTTTGGATTTCTGCAAAAGGAACAACTTAAAGCCGGAAGAGGTTGCCTATATGGGAGACGATCTGCCGGATATTCCAATCCTCACCCACTGCGGATTGGCTGTCTGCCCCTCTGATGCAGTAACAGAGGTAAAGGGCGTATGTGACTATATATCACTCTTTCCGGGAGGCAGAGGAGCCGTAAGAGACCTCATTGAACAGGTAATGCGCGCTCAGGGCAAATGGACTCTTGATGCTGCAGCATATCAGAAATGGAGACATGCAATAGAGTCTCAGTTTAAAGTTTCAAAGACCTGATGGAAAATCTTTCCCCTATTCAGAACAAATTGAAAGACAAGAAGATAATACTTGCATCTGGTTCCCCGCGCCGCCGTGAGCTGCTCGGGGAACTTGGTATTGAGTTCACTACAGCCAAAATTGAGGGGTATGACGAGAGTTATCCAAAGGAGATTCCTACAAGTGAGATTGCGGAGTATATCTGCCGAGAAAAATCTCTCCACTACTCCAAAGAATTAACTGAAAACGAGATACTTATTACATCAGATACCATAGTTGTACTTGGAGATGAGATTATGGGTAAGCCTGCCTCTAAAGAGGAGGCGGTTAAGATGCTCAGAGAACTCTCCGGCAAAAGCCATGAGGTGATTACGGCCGTATGTTTAAGAGACTGTAATCATACGGTATCATTCTCAGACTCCACCAAAGTTACCTTCTATCCGTTAACAGACAGTGAAATAGAGTATTACGTAGATAACTACAAGCCGTATGACAAGGCCGGTTCGTATGCAATTCAGGAGTGGATTGGACTGAGCGGAGTTGAGAGTATTGAGGGGAGCGTATATACGGTTATAGGTCTGCCGGTTGCAAGGCTTTACAGGGAGTTACTCTCTTTTTAGGAGTTTGACCTCTCCGCTTCTGTTTATAGAAATCTGCTCTTTATCAGCAAGTTCGCGCAACGCCGTTACGTAGACTTCATCATCTGCCGGAGCGGATAACTTCTTAATCTCCAGGAATGTACTAAGACCTTCCTTTGCAGATCTAAGGTGAGAGAGTATGGCTTGCTCGGTTTGGAGCAGTCTCTGCTTATCTCTCATTATCACCCTTTTGGCAAGACATACATCACACACTCCGCAATCTTCCTCAACCGGCTGTGAGAAATAGTTAATAAGATAACGGCTTCGGCAGACATCCTTTTCTGATGCATACGCCATAACAGACTCTATTCTCTTGAGCATCTGAGCCTTTCTTCTCTCATAACGCATCTTGCTTATGTAGAGATTGTTCTCCATAAGGCGTTCACACTTGAAAATAATCATTGGAGTGCGTATCTGAGGTATGAACCTTATAATGTGTTTTTTGGAGAGCATCAGAAGTTTGGCCCTTACATTCTGCGGCGTATCCATTGTTGCCTTGGCAATGTACTCTTCGTCTATAGAAACCAGATGGGAGAAGAGGCCTGTGTAGTTTCTCATCAGGAATTTGACAAACTCATCCATTATGTTGCTCTCCATCTGAATGTTATAGAGTTCATCACGGGAAACTTCAAACATAATTCTGGAAGGGTTGTCCATTTCATCTGTTACCTCCCAGTAGCCCTCCTGCTCCAGATATTTTATTGCGTAGAAGGCACTTATGGCATTCAGGCGGTACTCTCTTGCAAACTCGCTCAGGTTGAATTTTCTTACGGAATTGAGGCCGTCACCGTATGCAATTTTAAGATAGTTGAATACATACTGGTAAACCTTGGCCATATACTCAATTGGAGGAAAGTTGATTGCGTGAATCTTCCTAAGTTTCTGAAAATCTGAACTGTTCCAAAGGAGAACCGCCCAGGATGGCTTTCCGTCTCTGCCCGCTCTGCCGGCCTCCTGAAAGTATGCCTCAATAGAATCAGGCATATCCAGATGGGCCACAAGTCTTACGTGCGGGTTGTCTATTCCCATACCGAATGCGTTGGTAGAGACAATTATAGGAGTTTCTCCGTTCATCCAGGAGCGCTGCTTAAGGTCTCTCTGCTCCTTTCCCAATCCGGCGTGATAGAAATCTGCCCGTATTCCGTTGTTATTCAGCAGTTCTGCAACCTCTGTGCATCTCTTTCTCTCACGGCAGTAAACTATCGCCGAGCCTTCTCCCAACTTTTTAGGGTAAGAGGAGCAGACGGAGATAAGAGAGCCAAGTTTGTCACTGCACTCCTTTGCAATGTAGCCTATATTCTTTCTGGAAAAATCTGTGGCAATCACATTCTTCTCCCTGAATTTGAGCTGCTCCATTATGTCATCCGCCACCTCTTTGGTTGCAGTTGCGGTAAGGGCAATTACAGGCACCTTTCCTATAATCTCCTTAACCTGAGCAATCTGAAGGTATGATGGGCGGAAATCGTAACCCCATTGTGATATGCAATGCGCCTCATCCACAACAAGATAGGAGATATTCATCTGGGCCACTCTGGCCTTAAAGAGATTGGTGGCCAGTCTCTCCGGAGAAACATAGAGGAACTTGTAATTGCCGTAGATTGCGTTATCCAGAGTTATGTCTATTGAGCGCTGAGTCATTCCGGAATAGACAGCCAGTGAAGGTATTCCCTTGGAAACCAGCCTTTCAACCTGATCTTTCATTAGGGCAATAAGCGGGCTGATTACAAGGCAGATCCCCTCTTTATCCATTGCCGGCACCTGGAAACAGATAGATTTTCCCCCTCCGGTTGGCATAAGGGCAAGTGTATCCCTACCCTCGGATATGCTCTCTATGACCGGTATCTGGGCCTCTCTGAAGGCGTCATACCCCCAGTGATCCTTCAATATTTTCAGATATCTCTCTTTCTTCTCCATTCTGTTCCAATTTCTCCTCAAAGATAAGTCTGATTGACCAAAGAAAAAAGCGGTTTGACTATGAAAATAGTTAATATAGATTATCTTTGCAGGCGGAAAAATCAAAGGTAAAATTCAAACATAAAAGATATGTCACAAATTGATTTGAGCAAGTATGGAATTACCGGCGTAAAGGAGATTGTTTACAATCCGTCATACGAACTCCTTTTTAAGGAGGAGATGAAGCCGGAACTGACAGGTTATGACAAAGGACAACTTACAGAACTGGGCGCAGTTAACGTTATGACCGGCGTTTATACCGGAAGAAGCCCTAAAGACAAGTTCTGGGTAATGGATGAGAAGTCTAAAGATACAATCTGGTGGACTTCAGACGAGTATAAGAATGACAACAAGCCTTGCAGCCAGCAGACCTGGAACGAGCTTAAGAAACTTGCACAGAAAGAGCTTTCAGATAAGAAACTCTATGTGGTTGACGGTTTCTGCGGTGCTAACGCAAACACCCGCATTAAGGTAAGATTCATTATGGAGGTTGCATGGCAGGCTCACTTTGTACGCAATATGTTCATCCGTCCTACAGAGGAGGAGCTTAAGAACTTTGGAGAGCCTGATTTTGTTGTACTTACAGCTTCAAAGGCAAAGGTTGAGAACTACAAGGAACTGGGACTTAACTCAGAAACTGCAGTTGTATTCAACATTACTGAGAAGATGCAGGTTATCCTCAACACCTGGTACGGCGGTGAGATGAAGAAGGGTATGTTCTCATATATGAACTATCTCCTTCCTCTCCAGGGTATTGCAGCAATGCACTGCTCTGCAAATACCAATGAGAAGGGTGAGACCGCAATCTTCTTCGGCCTCTCCGGAACAGGTAAGACCACTCTCTCTACAGATGAGAACAGAGCTCTTATTGGTGATGACGAGCACGGCTGGGATGATGACGGTATCTTCAACTTTGAGGGCGGCTGCTATGCAAAGGTTATTAACCTGGACAGAAATGCAGAGCCTGAGATCTACGGCGCAATCAAGAGAGACGCTCTCCTTGAGAACGTTACAGTAGACGAGAAGGGAATGATAGATTTCTCAGACAAGAGCGTTACTGAGAACACCCGCGTTTCCTACCCTATCTACCACATCAGCAACATTGTAAAGCCAATCTCAAAAGCCCCTGCTGCTAAGAAGGTTATCTTCCTCTCTGCAGATGCATTCGGAGTTCTTCCTCCTGTTTCAATCCTTACTCCTGAGCAGACCAAGTACTACTTCCTCAGCGGCTTTACTGCAAAACTTGCAGGAACAGAGCGCGGAATTACAGAGCCAACTCCTACATTCTCAGCATGTTTTGGTGCTGCATTCCTTTCACTTCATCCAACCAAATATGGTCAGGAGCTTGTAAAGAGAATGGAGAGCGTAGGCGCTAAGGCTTACCTGGTTAACACTGGTTGGAACGGAACCGGAAAGAGAATCTCCATTAAGGATACCAGAGGCATTATCAATGCAATTCTTGATGGTTCTATAGATAAGGCTCCTACAAAGAAGATTCCTTACTTCAACTTTGAGGTTCCTACATCTCTTCCTGGAGTAGACAGCGCAATTCTTGATCCTAGAGACACTTACGCATCCGCATCTGAGTGGGATGTTAAGGCAAAAGATCTTGCAGGACGCTTCATTAAGAACTTCACCAAGTTCACCACTAACGATGAGGGAAAAGCACTCGTTGCAGCAGGCCCACAACTCTAAAGATGGAATTCCTTCCTGAGATACTGGAAGTAGTTAAAAAAGAGATAACTGCGAGTGGAAATCTTAAGGATTCTCCGCTTGCAGTTCTTCTTTTATCAGATAAATATGACTCTCTTTTATCTGAGGAGGCAGACAGAATAAGACGAGAAGTTTACTCAGACGAGGTCTATCTGAGAGGCCTTATTGAGTTTACAAACTACTGTAAGAATGACTGTTACTACTGCGGCCTCAGAAAATCCAACTCCAATCTCACAAGATACAGACTCACAGAAGAAGAGATAATCTCCTGCTGCAAAACCGGTTACGAACTCGGATTGCGTACCTTTGTTCTGCAGGGCGGAGAAGACCCCTACTTTACAGATGAGAAGATATGCAGCATAATTGGCTCAATAAAAGAGCAGTACAAGGATGTTGCAGTAACGTTATCTATTGGGGAAAAAGAGAAGGAGAGTTATCTTGCTTATTATAAGGCAGGTGCAGACAGATATTTATTGAGAGAAGAGAGTGCAAATCCTCTCCATTATGCTCAGCTGCACCCCAAAAATCTAAATTTGGAGAGGAGAAAAGAGTGCATTAAAACTCTTAAGGAGATAGGATTCCAGGCGGGCGGCGGATTTATGGTAGGCACGCCGCATCAGGGAGTTGAAGAGATTATTGCAGATCTAAATTTTCTTTATTCTCTCTCTCCCGATATGATTGGCATAGGCCCTTTTGTTTCCAATCCCGATACCCCTTTTGCACACTTTAAGAGCGGCAGTGTAGAACTTACTCTAAGGCTCTTATCTATTCTCAGAATACTCTTTCCGCACGCTCTTCTGCCGGCCACAACCTCTCTTTGGACACTGGAACCCAGCGCTTTGCAAAGAGCACTCAAAGGCGGTGCTAATGTAATTATGCCCAACATCACGCCTAAAAGAGTTAGAAATAATTACAGACTCTATCCTGGTAAGACAAATACAGAAAAAGAAGCGGCGCAGACCGTTGCAGAACTCGTAAGTATAATATCTGCAGCCGGATACCGCGCCGTCTCCTCTAAAGGTGACGTTAGAAGAATCTAACTATTTATCTTTTTTGCAACAGCAGCAAGGGCCAATAATTCCCCAGATTCCTGCTGCCAGAGCAGCTCCTACAAACGGACCTACAATGAAAATCCAAAGATTTGAAAGTGCGCTTCCGCCCTGGAAAATTGCAGGTGCAAGTGAACGTGCAGGGTTTACTGAAGTTCCTGTGTAACGGATACATGCAAGGTGTACAAGCACCAGTGAAAGACCAATTGCCAGACCTGCAAAGTTGTTGGTTGCTCCGTTGGTCTTTGAAGTTGCTCCCAACACTACAAGAACGAATACGCAGGTGAAGATTACCTCTGCAAGCAAACCGCCAAGAACAGTTACACCGCTCTGAAGATCATTTGCTCCGGTTCCCTCTAGTCCTGAATTTGTGGTCAGCAGGTAAAGGAGTGCAGAACCTATGAAAGCGCCAATGCACTGGAAAATGATATACATAAACGTATCCTTTGCATTGATACGTCCGCTTAGGAATGCACCCAGAGTAATTGCAGGATTAATATGACATCCGCTAACTCCTCCAATAGTGTAAGCCATTGCTACAACGGCAAGTCCGAATGCCAGAGCCGTTCCAATAACGGTTGCTGCATTGGCAACTGTTGAGCAGTCTGAAGAACAGTTAAGACTTACGGCAACACCGCAGCCCATTAGTACCAGCACCATTGTGCCGAACATTTCTGCTAAATACTTTTTCATTTGGTATGTTTTTTAATGGTTTGGTTTAAGCAAATTTAATAAAAAAGAGGACTACAAGGAATACATCTTGGAGGGAACCCCTCTTGGAAGCACTGCCAGAAGCATATCCTGCGGACGGGCCCCAACGCTCTCAAGTGCTTCTAAAGCAGCATTGTAGCACTTCTCCGGAGTATTGTTGTTCCCGCTGATATGGCATAGGAAGATATTATCCAACCGTCCTCTTCTTGTGGAGTATATCTTCATAAGAGCCTCGCAGGCCTCTGCGTTACTGAGGTGGCCGCTCTCTCCCAATATTCTGGTTTTCAGCTGGTAAGGATAGTTGCCCTCCTTAAGCATATCGGAATCGTAGTTACTCTCCAGAATAAGAGTATCTGAGAGGCAGGCATACTCCAAAACAGATGGAGTCATATAGCCGCAGTCTGTTATGATTGTAATCTTATGCCCCTCAAACTCAATAAAATAACCCACCGTCTCGGTAGCATCGTGAGGAACGTCAAACGGTGTAACCTTAACGGAGAGTATATTGTTGACCTTGTCTTTTTCAAGCAGATGGAGTGAGCCCTTGAGCCTTCCTCTGGTACACATATTCCAAAGCAGAGCATCTCTGATACCCTTTGTGGTATAGACCGGCTTGGAATACTTTGAAGAGATAATTCCAAGAGATTTTATGTGATCTATATGGTCATGAGTAACCAGAATGAAATCTACGTCTTCCAGTTTTAGCTCATGCTCCAGCAGGTTTTTACGGGTAATTCTTGGTCCTACTCCCGCATCTATCAGAAATGAAACCTCCCCGTTTGTGAAATAGTAACAGTTGCCGCAACTCCCGCTGGAAAGGGAGAAAAAGCGGATCATACTACAACTTGGAAATGAGAGTTGTAAACAGAACTGTCATTCTGGAAACGGCAGCATCTGCAGCCTTTATAACATCCTGTTCGTCATTCTTATACTCTTCATTGGCAGTATCTGCAGATTCGTTGGTAATGATGCATACTCCAAAGACGTTTATACCGCAGTGTCTTGCAACAATTACCTCCGGAATGGTAGACATTGCAACAGCATCACCTCCAATAAAGTGCATAAACTTGTACTCTGCTTTGGTCTCGTATGAAGGGCCCGAACCGGCAACGTAAGTTCCTGTCTTAAGTACAAATCCGTTATCCAAAGCAATCTCCTTTGCAATTGAGATAAGTCTGGAATCGTAAGGGTGGCTCATATCCGGGAATCTTGTTCCAAAGGAATCCAGGTTAGGACCAATCAGAGGGTTAGGAAGGAAGTTTATGTGGTCCTCAATAGCCATAATATCACCTACTCTGAATGTTGGATTCAGACCTCCGCAAGCGCAGGAAACAAGCAGGTACTCTACGCCCAGAAGTTTCATAACTCTCACACCCATTGTTACTTGCTGCATTGTGTAACCCTCATAGTAATGGATGCGTCCCTGCATACATACTACGGTTTTGCCGCCAAGTTTTCCAATGATGAGGTTTCCCTTATGGCCTACAGCGGTGGAAACAGGAAAGTTAGGAATCTCCTTGTAAGGAATTATAACTGCATCCAGAATCTTCTCCGCCAAAGATCCCAGTCCGCTTCCCAGTATAATGCCGGCAACAGGCTTATAATCACCTATTTTACCCTTAACGTAAGCAGCGGCCTCATGAATTTTAACTTCAATTTCTAACATATTGCACTGTTTTAAAAATTTCAATCTTTACGAAGCTTAACGTAGAGTCTTCTGACCGCATCAATAATCTCTCTCTCCCTCTCTATATATCTGTTTTCCATAAGGATGCGTCCGTTGCAGATAACGGTCTGAACGCAATCCGAATGGGCTGAATAGATAAGGTTAGCCTCAAAGTTTATATTAGGTGTAAAGTAAACGTTGTCTATGTCAATTATTGAGAGATCTGCCAGAGCTCCCTCTTTAATCTTACCGCCGTTAAGGCCGTATGCCTTGTAACCGTTTGACGTAGCGCTTGCTATCAACTGTTTGAGAGTGATTGTGCTTGGGTCTTTACGCCATGCCTTCTGTACCAGAGCGGTGGTCTTCATTGCCTCCAGCATATCCAGATTGTTTGAGGATGCCACTCCGTCTGTTCCCAGGCAGATGTTTGCTCCGGCATTCTCCAACTCCTGGAATTTGAATTTATATCCAGATGAGAGCTTGAGGTTTGAGTTTATGTTGTGAGCAATGTTAACATGGTTATTGCCAAGTACTTCTACATCATTCTCATCTATCCAGCAGCAGTGGGCCGCAATCACCTTCTTTGAGAAGAGACCCAAATCATTAAGATATGCAACCGGCGTGCATCTGTTCTTTCTGAAACTCTCCAGCCTCTCGTATGCCGTCTCTGCAAGGTGTATGTGGATGAATTTGTTATGCTTTTTTGCAAACTCTTTTGCCCAGAGTATGTTCTCTTCAGAAACCGTGTAAATGGAGTGGATTCCCACATCAAATGTTGCAAGGTCTCCCCAGGAGAGAGATTCATCATACATTTTCTGGCAGTACTCTCTCTGCTCCATACCCTTCTCCTTATCTCCAAGATCCAGAAAGACAGCACAGTGACGGCTTCTGAGTCCCATCTCGTTTGAAGCCTTTACTGCAGATTGAATGTGGAAATACTGATCGTTATAGAGAGTTGTACCGGATTTGATCATCTCCACGCAGGCCAGAAGAGTTCCGTAGTAGACAATCTCTTCATCCAGATGGGTCTCCATCTTCCAAATTGCCTGAAGCCAATCCTTTAGTTTGGAATCCTCCTCCGCGCCTCTCATCATTGTCATTGCGGCGTGTGTATGCATATTGGCAAAGCCGGGTATAACCGCCTTGCCGCTTCCGTCAATCACTTTAAGATCAGGCGTTTTTTCCGGCTCAATAGATGAGGCTATCTTCTCTATCCGTTCTCCCTTAATAAGGATATCTCTCTCTTTGCCCTCCAGAAGAACGTTCTTTATGTGAATTGTTGCCATAAATTATATTTGAGTGTGAAGTTACAAAATAATTCATACTCTTTCCTTCTTTTTATAAATTTGTTGGACAAAGATTGAAATAATGGCATTTAAAGAGTTAATAAATCCATCCGGCATAGCGGTCATAGGTGCATCCAATGATATTGCCACACCGGGCGGAAGTCTTATAAAGAACCTGATAATAAGCAGTTTTAAGGGGAGTATCTTTCTTGTAAGCAGCACAGAATCCCAAATACAGGGAATACGCACATACAAGAATCTCATGGATATCCCGGATACTGATCTGGCAGTTATTGCAGATGACCAGGGAGACTGTCTCTCCCAAATTGAGATTCTCTGTGAAAAGAAGAGCTGCAAGGCAATAATTATCTATTCAGATAAAATATCATCCAGAATCCTTACCAAAGAAGAGGATATAAAGGCCAGAATAAAGGAGATTTGCAACACCTTCTCAGTTACCCTTATAGGTCCAAACTCCTCCGGAGTGGCCAACTCCAACTACAGCTCTCTCTATACACGTTCCCTTCTGAACAAGGAGGGCTCTGTTGAGATTATCTCCTCTTCCAGAACAATGATTTCCAACTTTGTGGAGAGTGCTCCAAAATACGGTATGAAGATATCGGGAGCATATTCCGTAGGCTACTCCTACCAGACAACGGTAGAGGACATACTTGCATGGATGGATGAGAATTGGAGTGACTGTACGGGTAAGGTGATTGCCCTTCATATAGAGAAGATTTCAGACTCCGTCTCTATGATTAACCATTGCCGTTCACTCATTTCCAAGGGAGCGGGAATTGTAGGAATGCTGGCCTCCTCCACCAAAGTGGTTAACGCTCTCTTTATAAAATGCGGTATTATAAGGGCATACGGTATTGCAGAGATGTTCAATATTGCAGCAATACTAACCAAAGGAAAACCATCGGGAGAAAGAATAAATATACTTACTCAGGCAGGAGGTCCGGCAGTACTGCTTTCAGACGTACTGAGCCAGAACGGCGTAAAGATTCCTTCTGTCTTCTTTGAGGATTACAACTTTGGAAAGACTGCAGGCCAAATCTCCTCACTTATAGAGAAATATGACAATGATCCAAAATGTGACGCAATGGTTGTAATATTCGGCGGCAAGGGTATGAGTGATGCATCTGAGATTTCCAATGTCATATTCAGGGTAATTAACAAAACAAAGAAACCGCTCTACCCTCTCTTCTCTTCAGAATCATCTTATTCTGAATATATTGCAGAGTATCATAACAGAGGGGGCGTAACCTTCTCAGATGCAATAGTCTTTGGAAGGGCGCTTTCAAAGGTTATTCACTCCAATCTTTTACCTCAGGACAAAAGCACTCCTGCCATAGATAAATATCTGATAAAAAGAGTTATAGATGAGTGTCCTGAAGGGTGGATGCCGCCTTTTATGGTGCAGCAGATACTGGATGCCAGCGGAATTAACCGCATAAGACAGATTGTTGCCCTATCGGAGGAAGATACCGTAAACGCAGCAATCAACATAGGCTATCCGGTTGTATTGAAGGTGATTGGTCCGCTCCACAAAACGGAGGTAGACGGTGTTTCTCTTAATATATCTGATGAACATACTCTCCGCTCCGAGTATGAGAGAATGAGTAATATTGAGGGAGTTACAGGCTTTATTGTTCAGCCTATGCAGGATGAAAACTTTACGGAACTCTATATACGTGCAGAACGTCATGAGAACTTTGCACCGCTTATTATGTGTTCACTGGGCGGCATATTCGCAGATGTGATGGAGGATATAACCTACTCTCTGGCACCGGTTTCCAGCAAGGAGGCAGATCAGATGATTGAGTCTCTTAAAGCCTACCCTATCCTTAAAGGATACCGCGGACAGGAGGGAGTGAATCAGATTACTTTCAATGATACAATAAGGAGGGTATCTGCTCTCTGTATTGCCGCACCACAGATTGAGGAGCTGGAATTGAACCCGCTGTTCGGAGATGAAAATCAGACTATTGTGGCGGGTGCAAGAATTAAGATAAAGAAGTGAATATGAAGAAATTAATTGCCTGGTGGAAATCTTTGGACCCCTCTATGAAGGCCCTTATACTTATAGGATTTATCTGTCTTGTAGGAATTATCATCCGTTGGCCTCAGGTTTTAAACGGATTAAAAAAGGGATTTAATTACTACAGCGGATATGCAGATTAGCAAATTTCATTAAATTTGCATCCGGTATATGGCTACAAGAAATGAAACGGAAAAGACTTTGGACCAGCTTCAAAAACTGATTCAGGAATTGGTTATGAAGTATGAGGTTGCAAAGAGCGAATCCGAATCATACCTTGCGGAACTTACCAAAGTTAAAACTGAATTACATAACACTAAAAATAAATTAACTGAACAAGAGAAGAAACTGGAGCATTATGAGCTTAAACAGGCCTTTCTCTCTACGGACGAGGCGTCTGGCAAACGTGCAAAGAGAAGACTTGGGAAGATCATAAAGGAGATAGATAAGTGTATTCAACTTTTGAACGACTGATTATGGCACTGAAAAAAAGCAATATACAGGTTACGGTTATGATAGACGGCATTTCGCTTACCTACAATTGCTCTCCGTCAGAGGCCAACCTTCTTCAGAAGACAGAGGAACTTATCAACAAAGAGATAGAATCATTCCGTAAGACCAGAGACGGTGCTTCGTCAGACTATAACAAAACGCTTATTGCAGTGATGATCAAACTCGTTATGGCCTCTTTGAGAAAAGAGACGGATATGGAAGAGTCTATGCAGTCTCTTAAAGAGATCAACTCCCAAATAGCTGAATATCTCCAGCAAAACAAGTAGACAACAAGACAGCTTAGCCATCGGAAGGCTCTTTGCGAAAATCAACACTAAAACAATACCGGGCTCATTATGCAGACAATGACAGGCCTAGGTTACCCGCAAGGGGATTTCATTATGAGACGTTGGAAGCCAGCGTTTGAGAAAGAGCCCAAATCTTAATTATTAAGATTTTTCCGAAAACGGTCCTTCCGGTGGCTTTTTTATATAAACGTTCCATATTATGACAGAGACAACTATTATTTATTGCATTGGAGCTTTCATATTGGGAATACTTTTAGGATTCATAATTGTTCGTCCTATAGTTCTCAAGGGCAGAAAGTCCAAGATCCTTCAGGAGGCTGAAAAGGCCGGAGAGGATATTAAGAAGGAGAAAATTTTCCAGGCTAAAGAGAAATTCCTGCAGCTCAAGAGTGAACACGAGCAGTACATAAACAACAAGAACAATCAGATTCGTGAGCAGGAGAACAAGATTAAGCAGAAGGAATTGGTTCTCACACAGCAGAGCAACGAGATTGGCCGCAAGGAGAGAGAAATTGAGGCAATCCGCAATAACCTTAAGGCTCAGACAGAACTCGTTTCCAAGAAGATAGACGAGTATGAAAAGTTGCGTCAGCAGGAGATTCTCCAGATGGAGAACATTGCAGGAATGAGCGCAGACGAGGCTAAGAAACACCTTGTTGAGGCTATGAGAGCAGAGGCCAGAACAGACGCCCAGGCTTACATTAACGATGTTATGGATGAGGCCCGCCTGAGCGCATCTAAGGAGGCTAAAAGAATAGTAATCAACACTATCCAGCGTACCGCTCCGGAGATTGCAATTGAGAATGCCGTAACCGTCTTCAACATAGACAATGATGAGATTAAGGGTAGAATCATTGGCCGTGAGGGCAGAAACATCCGTGCCCTTGAGGCAGCCACCGGAGTTGAGATTGTGGTAGACGATACCCCTGAGGCAATCCTCCTCTCTGCATTTGATCCTGTACGCAGAGAAGTTGCGCGTCTTGCTCTGCATCAGCTGGTTGCAGACGGCAGAATCCACCCTGCAAGAATTGAGGAGGTGGTAGAAAAGGTAAAGAAACAGCTTGATGACGAGATTCTTGAAACAGGTAAACGCACCTGTATAGACCTTGGTATTCACGGACTTAACCTTGAACTGGTTAAACTGGTAGGTAGAATGAAATACCGTTCTTCTTACGGCCAGAACCTTCTCCAGCACTCCAGAGAGGTTGCAAACATTTGTGCTACAATGGCTTCAGAGCTCGGTCTCAACGCCAAGATTGCCAAGAGAGCCGGCCTGCTTCACGATATTGGAAAAGTATCTGACGAGGATCCTGAACTTCCACACGCAATGCTGGGTATGCGTATGGCAGAGAAATACAAGGAGAAGCCTGAGATTTGCAACGCCATAGGTGCTCACCATGAGGAGATTGAGATGACTTCACTTATCTCCCCTCTTGTAATGGTAGCAGATGCCATTTCAGGTGCAAGACCTGGTGCAAGAAGAGAGGTTATTGAGAGCTACATTAAGCGTCTGAAGGATATGGAGAACATTGCACTCTCCTACCCTGGCGTAACCAAGACCTACGCTATTCAGGCCGGCAGAGAGCTCCGCGTAATTGTTGGTTCTGAGCAGGTTTCAGACAAAGACATTGAGATGCTCTCCGCAGAGATTGCCAAGAAGATCCAGAACGAGATGACCTACCCGGGCCAGGTAAAAATCACCGTCATCCGCGAATCCCGTTCCGTTGCCTTTGCAAAATAGCAACGCACAAAACACATTTAAAGGGGGTGAGCAATCATCCCCTTTTTCTTTATATGAAGGGCAGCTCTGGCATTCTTCAGAAACCCTTCGCTCCGCTAAAGCGTCGCTTCGTCCCGGCCGATAAATCGGCCACCCATTCATGAGGTCTTTGGCTTTCTCCAAAGCCCTTATACTTTTTAACCCCCGCAGACACAGTCTGCGACCCCTGAAGGGGTTATACTGTGCTGACGCACAGGGCACTATCGTGCCTTATTATTTCCCTTTTCTCCTTTTACGCCCTTTATAATAGGTCTTAATCATTACGCTTGTAGATTGCGTCTACGATTAGCGAAATAGCTCCGTCACCGGTGACGTTGCAGGCTGTGCCAAAGCTGTCCATAGTGATGTAGAGGGCAATCATAAGTGCCTGAAGGGTAGCGTCAAAGCCCAGGACCTGCTGCAGCACTGCAAGTGCGGCCATAATGGCTCCGCCCGGAACGCCCGGGGCGGCAACCATAGTGACTCCCAGCATAAAGATAAAGCCCGTGTAAAGCCCTATGTTTATGGGCATTCCAAGCATATACATAATGGCGTAGGCACAGGCCACAATCTTTAAAGTGCTGCCTGCCAGGTGAATGGTGGCACAGAGCGGAACGGTAAACGAAGAGATTCCGTAATCTACGCCGTTCTTTCTGGTCTGTTCCAGCGTTACCGGAATGGTTGCAGCGGATGACTGAGTTCCCAGGGCGGTAAAGTATGCCGGAAGCATTGTAATTAAGGCCTTTATAGGGTTCTTGCGAGATATGGCTCCTGCAATGCAGAACTGGATTAGAAGGAAGAGGATGTGGATTACAAAGATTACCACAATCACCTTAAGGAAGAGTTTCAAAATCATACCTACCTGCCCTTCCGCTCCCAGTTCCAAAAAGATTGCAAAGATGAAGAAAGGCAGCAGAGGAATTATCACGTTCCTGATTACCAGGTTAATAATGTGTCTGAAATCCTTAAGCACGTTGAGCAGTGTTGGCGAATCCGTGTATGCTATTCCAATTCCCAGAACAAACGCCAGAATGAGTGCGCTCATTACACCAAATACCGGAGCCATCTCAATGGTAAAGAACGGCTTAAGATCATTTGACTGATTCAGAACCACTTCTGCAAATGAGGCATCGGGAACCAGAATGTGCGGGAAGGTAAACTGGCAGGTAAAATAGGAGAAGTAACCTGCACAGAGGGTAGAGCCGTATGCCAGCAATACCGTAATAATGAGAAGTTTTCCCGCTCCCCTACCCATCTCTGCAATGCCCGGGGCAACAAGTCCCAGAATGAGCAGAGGGATTATAAAGCCAAGGAAATTACTGAATATATTGCTGAAAGTAATAAAGGCTCTTGTTAAACCATCGGGGAAAAAGAGAGAGCAGACTATTCCCAGAGCAATAGCAACTATCACTCTGGGAAGCAGTCCAAAACGAAACTTTCTGTTTGTCATTACTTTTGAGTCATTTTACGCCATACGTATGCAATGTAGAGTATCACAAACGGAACTGCCAGTGAAACCCAGGCCATTGTCTTAAGCGTGTAAAGGCTTGATGAACTGTTGTATAAAGTAAGTGAAGAGTTGATGTCATAGAGAGAGTGGAAGTATGCCATATCAGCAAAACCTATCGTGAGTAAAATTGCAAAAACTGCAAGTACAACTCCCAATCCGGCAGTGTAGAAAGAACTCTTCTCCTTTAGCATAGTGCGGCCCAGTGCTATAAGAACCAGTACAACTCCAATTAGGAAAATGGCAGCTATCCACCACTGATTGAGCATATTGTGAAGATATGCAAACTTCTCTTCAACAATAGGTCCGTTTATTCCGTTAAAGGAGTCACTTGCAGTATCAACTCTGTAACCGGTTGAAAGGAAGAGGCATACAACAAAAGCAACAAAAAAGAGAACAAATCCAACTCCGGTTACCTTCACTTTGGAGAGCGCCCTGTTGGCCAGATTCCTGGCGGCATCACCCTCCATCTTTGAGCACTGGTTGAAGGTAAAGAGAAGTCCCAATGTTCTTGCGGCAAGGAATACCACAACACCCAGCAGCAGGTTGAAAGGCTTGAATATCAGTTCTAAACCTCTGTAGTTGTTGGTCCAGTAAGAGATAATGTTGGATGAGCCTGTGGTAATGTTCATCTTGTCCATTGCATAGTTGCCTCCGGAGATGAAGGTAGCAACTGCCACTCCCAAAAGTATGGTTCCAACAATGCCGTTAATCATAAGGAAAGTCTCGTATGTCTTCTTACCCAGCAGGTTACGCTCCCTTGCGCGGAACTCGTAGGAGAAAGATTGAATTACAAATGATATCAGAATCAATATCCAGAGCCAGTACGCTCCTCCGAAACTTGTAGAATAAAAGAGTGGAAATGAGGCAAATGCAGCCCCGCCGAATGTTACCAGAGTGGTGAAGGTAAGCTCCCACTTATGGCCGAATATGGTAAGGAGAATCCTCTTTTCATCCTCATTCTTAGCGGTTCCCCAGAGCAGAGTCTGACCGCCCTGAACAAAAGTCAGAAAGACGAGCACCGCCCCCAGTATGGAGACTATTGCCCACCAGTATAGTTGAAGAAAATGATATGTTGTCATAATCCGTTAATTTTCAGTTACTGTTCTTAGTTCCATTTAATGCCGTCCGGTCCCTTTCCAATCTGACGGAAGAGAATCATGAGTTCAGCAATCAGCAGTGTTGTAAAGAGAACAACAAAGATTATAAATGTGGTATAGACGTTACCGGATGAGACACCGGAAACGGAAGCGTTCACAGGAAGCAGATCCTGAATGGTCCAAGGCTGGCGGCCAACCTCTGCAACCACCCAACCCGCTTCTGCACAGATATATACAAGCGGAACGGATATGATTGCAATAAAGAGGAACCACCTCTTCTTCTCAATAATTTTCTTCCTGTTCAGCCAGAAGGCAATAAGCAGGAAGAGAATGAAATATCCTCCCAGCATAACCATAATGTGGAAGGAGTAGAACGTTACCGGAACATTAGGAACGCTCTCCTTAGGACTCTTTAAGAAGCTGTATCCAAAGTAGTCAAAGTTCTCATCCAGATAGCTTTGCGCCTGCATAAGAACCGTATCTTTCTGCGCTCCGGCCGGTTTGTCCTTAAACTGACCGTACACCGCAAGGGCCCTCTTGGCAATCTCTCCCTTTCTCACTTTCTCATTGAAAGGAAGAGCCAGTTTCTCCTCACCGTTTTTATCCTTATATGTGTAACCTCCGTCAATAATGTCATTTATTCCCGGAACAAAACTGTTGAAATCTGAGAATGCAAGGAAAGAGAGAACTTTAGGAACCTCAATCTTAAAGAGGAACGGATCCTCGTCATTATCAACCTCCTTCTTTGAATTCAGAATGCCGAATGCCACAAACGGCGTACCGTTCTGACCCCTGTAAAGTCCCTCCATTGCAGCAAGTTTCATAGGCTGAGTCTTTGAAACGGTCTGTGCAGAAGTATGGCCTGTTACCATAAGCATCGCGATAGCAAACAGTCCGAATACCGATGCGTATTTTATGCTCTTTAAAGAGAACTCTCTATCTCTCTTCTTGAGCAGATACCAGCAGCATATTGCTATTACAACAACTGCAGCAACCAGAAAGCCGCTGAATACGCTGTGACCGAATTTTGAAATAGTTGTTGGCGAAAATACTATGTCCCAGAAATCTGTCATCTCGTTTCTGGCAGTCATAGGGTTGAAGGCAACGCCTCTAGGGTCCTGCATCCAACCGTTTGCCGTAAGAATCCAGAAGGCAGAGAGATTTGCGCCAATGGCTGTAAGCCAGGTAGATGCAAGGTGGAAGCCCTTGCTTACCCTGTTCCAGCCAAAGTACATAACGGCAAAGAACGTAGTCTCCATAAAGAAGGCGAATATACCCTCAATGGCCAGCGGAGCTCCGAATATATCACCCACAAACCAGGAGTAGTTACTCCAGTTGGTTCCAAACTCAAACTCCAGAATAATACCGGTAGCTACTCCGCAGGCAAAGTTAATAGCAAAGATTCTGCTCCAGAATTGAGTGGTCTTCTTCCAGAACTCATCCTTTGAGAGGTAGTATTTAGTCTCAAAGATTGCAATGAGCACTCCAAGTCCCAGAGTAAGAGGCACAAAGAGCCAATGGTACATGGCCGTTAGTGCAAACTGAAGCCTGGAGGCATCTACTAATGATGATGTAAGTAGCATAATATCAGCTTATTTTGTTAAATTTTCTATTACGTGGTCTGCTTTATCTCTGTCTGTCTTGTATTTACCCAATTCGGGCTTAAAGAAAAACAGTCTGAGAATTAGGAAAATTACAATGAGTTTTATTATGATTAAAATCCAAAGGCTCCTTCCAACCTCCATATTACGGAAGCCGTCTCTGTAGAAATTATATACCCTTTTTAGGACCTTCACCTTGTAAATTTAATAAAATCAAATGATTTTTGGCTCAAAAATTGATTTATCTTTGCCCGGTAAACAAGAACTATTATGGAGAAAAAGATAGATAACGGAAGAAGAGAGTGCCTTAAAAAGAGCGGCCTACTGCTGGTTTCACTAATTGGCGCATCTGCACTTAATAAACTGAGTGCTACCGGGTTGGATAAGTTAAGCTCAGCAGATTCAGAGCAGCAGCAGAGAATTAAGAGAATGGCTGTTTACGTTCCAAAGAACTGCAAGAATCACAAACAGGTTGCCTCAAAGAGCAAGAATCCGGAGCAGTGCAGCCTCTGCGTAGATATATGCCCACGTAAAGCGGTGACCTTATCAGATATAAAGGGCACCAAACTCAAAGCTCCCCTTTTGGATGAGAGCAAGTGCATAGGATGCGGCCGCTGCCTCAGAGTATGCCCTGAGACGCCAAAGGGATGGGAAATCTGGGATCAGACCAACAACAAAAAGTTGATGTAGGGTTTAGAACCTCTTCTTATATGCCTTTAAGGTGTTTATCATCAAGGAGGCAATAGTCATAGGACCCACACCTCCCGGAACAGGAGTGATATATGAGCACTTAGGTGCAACATTCTCAAAATCAACATCTCCCACAAGACGGTGACCACTCTTTCTGGTAGCATCCGGTATTGAATTTATACCCACGTCCACAATTACGGCCCCCTCTTTTACCATATCTGCCTTAACAAAGAGAGGAATACCAATTGCAGCAATAATTATATCTGCACTGCGTGTAAATGATTCAATATCTTTGGTTCTGCTGTGGCAGATGGTAACCGTGCAGTCTCCCGGCTCACCCTTTTGGGAGAGCATGTTGGAGATAGGACGGCCAACAATGTTGCTTCTGCCCAGAACAACGCAGTGTTTACCGGATGTCTTAACGCCGTACCTCTTAAGCAAAGTCATGATTCCCATAGGAGTAGCAGGAAGGAAGGTCTCTTCTCCCACCATCATCTTACCTGCAGAGATTGGATGAAAACCGTCCACATCCTTTGAAGGAGAGATGGTTTCAATTACCTTTTTCTCATCAATATGCTTAGGCAGAGGAAGTTGGACAATGAGTCCGTCTACAGAATCATCTGCATTGATTTTGCGTACTTCATTGAGAAGATCCTCTTCTGAAATATCTGAACTGAAGCGTTTTACCTCTGAGGTAAAACCGGCATCCGCACAGGCCTTCTCCTTATTTGCCACGTATGTGCAGCTTGCAGGGTTGTCACCCACCAGAATTGCTGTAAGAGAGGGTCTTCTGCCACCCTTCTTTAAAATCTCTTCTACCTCCTGTTTGATTTCCGCCCTGATTGCAGCGGCTGTTGCCTTTCCGTCTAAAATCTTGTATTCCATACTCTTATCTTCCCATTCTTCTCATTTGAGCCATACGTTTCATAAGTCCGCCTCCGGCTACGTTCTTCATAACCTTCTTGGTCTGTTCAAACTGCTTAACCAGACGGTTAACCTCAACAATTGTAGTACCGCTGCCTGTTGCTATACGGTTTCTGCGGCTGCCGTTAAGTACCTCCGGGTTAGCTCTTTCAAACGGAGTCATAGACTGTATGATTGCCTCCACATTCTTGAATGAAGAGTTGTCCAAATCCACATCCTTAATAGCCTTGCCAACACCCGGAAGCATAGATGCCAGATCCTTAATGTTACCCATCTTCTTAATCTGCTGAATCTGCTGATAGAAGTCATTGTAGTCAAACTGGCTCTTAATCAGCTTCTTCTTAAGCTTTCTTGCCTCCTCCTCATTAATCTGCTCCTGAGCCTTCTCAACCAGGGTGACAACATCACCCATACCAAGGATTCTGTCTGCAATTCTCTCCGGGTGGAAGACATCCAGAGTATCCAGTTTTTCTCCCGATGAGATAAACTTAATAGGCTTGTTTACAACCGCTTTGATGGAAAGAGCCGCACCGCCTCTGGTATCTCCGTCCAGCTTTGTAAGTACAACTCCGTCAAAGTCAAGCACATCATTGAACGCCTTTGCAGTCTCAACAGCATCCTGACCAGTCATTGAGTCTACTACAAAGAGTATCTCGCTAGGAGAAAGAGCCTTCTTGAGTGCACCAATCTCCTTCATCATCTCCTCGTCAACAGCAAGACGGCCGGCGGTATCAACAATCAGAACATCATACTGCTCAGCCTTTGCCTTCTTAACGGCATTCTGTGCAATTGCAACCGGATCTTTAACTCCCTCTTCTGTATAAACTGCTGTCTCAATTGAATTTGCAAGAACCTTCAACTGCTCAATTGCAGCCGGACGGTAAACGTCTCCGGCAACCAGCATAACTCTCTTCCCCCTCTTGTTCTTGAGCTGGTTTGCCAATTTTGCGGAGAAGGTGGTTTTACCGGAACCCTGAAGACCGGATACCAAGACAATTGCAGGATTTCCTTTGAGGTTGATGTCCGTGGCGGAACTTCCCATAAGTTTGGCCAGTTCGTCATGAACTATCTTCACCATCATCTGGCCCGGCTTTACGGACTTAAGAACCTCCTGTCCCAAAGCCACTTGCTTAACGTCATCACAGAATGATTTAGCCACTTTGTAGCTTACATCGGCCTCAATAAGGGCTCTGCGAATGTCTTTAAGTGTCTCGCTTATATTTACTTCCGTAATTCTCCCCTGCCCCTTCAGCATTTTGAAGGATCGGTCCAATCGGTCTATCAGGTTTTCAAACATAATCTCTTACTTTAATAATTCATCTGAGTAATAAGCCTTTGCAAGATCTTTCTGATTGTATTTCATAGCCATTACCTGTCCGTATGCGCCGGCTGAATGGAGAGCAACAAAGTCTCCTCTGTGAGTCTCAGGAAGGAGAATGTTGTGTCCAAACTTGTCACTGCTCTCGCAAACAGGACCTACTACATCATATTTGGTTATCTTTCCGTTAGATACAAGGTTCTCAATTGCATGATGCGCCTGGTAGAGAGCCGGACGTATGAGGTCATTCATACCCGCATCAAGAATTACAAACTTCATCTTCTGACCAATCTTAACGTAGAGCACTCTGGAGATGAGATGGCCGCACTGGCCTACAATAGCCCTACCCGGCTCAAAATGAACCTTCTGACCCGGTCTTACAATAAGATTCTTATTTATGAGAGTGAAATAATCTTTGAAGTTGGCAATAGGATTCTCATTAGGGTTGGCGTAATCTATTCCCAAGCCGCCGCCCAGGTTGAGGTTTTCAATCTTTATTTCTCTCTCTATAAACCACTTCTGGAGCTGTTCTACCATTCTGCAGAGCAGCGGGAATACGCTCATATCTGTAATCTGGGAACCCACGTGGAAGTGCAGACCAATCAGTTTAACATTTTTAAGGTTTTTGATAAGATTGGTTACAGATTCAAACTCCCACGGAGAGATTCCAAACTTATCCTCCTTCCTTCCGGTAGATATATACTTATGAGTATGGGCATCAATATCCGGGTTTACTCTGAGTGAGATTCTTGCGGTAGTACCCATACCTGCGGCCAGATCATTGATAATCTGAATCTCAGGAACGCTCTCACAGTTAAAGCTGTAGATGCCGGCCTTAAGAGCGGTCTTAATCTCCGCATCACTCTTTCCTACACCTGCATATACAATCTTTGAAGGGGCAAAACCGTTCTTAATTGCCAGTTTCACCTCGTTGCCGCTAACGCAGTCCGCACCCAGGCCCGCCTTCTGAATTATCTGAAGAATACGAGGTTCCGCATTTGCCTTAATTGCATAATGGGCGTTGTATTTGAACTTTTTGGTGTAAGATGTGTAAACATCCAGAGTCTTTTTGAGAAGTTCTACATCATAATAGTAGAAAGGAGTGCGAATGGCTCCAAACTTCTCTATTGCCTTTTTTGTTATCATCGCTCTATAATTTGCTCTTTTAGAATGGATGCAAATCTAATCATTTTTTCTACATTTGTGAAGCCTTTCAGACACTTAACTGTCGTGATGAAACCGGCGCATTAAACAAGACAGTGGTATTAACATTTAAAATTTTGTAAAATATGACAAAAGGACCTATCACTCAGTTTATTGACCATCATTATCGCCACTTTAATTCTGCCGCAATGGTAGATGCAATAAAGGCATACGAGCAACTTCTGGATGAAGGTGGAAAAATGATGCTGGCTATGGCCGGTGCAATGAGTACGGCGGAATTGGGTCTCTCCCTGGCGGAGATGATTCGTAAAGACAAGTTTGCAATTGTCTGCTGCTCAGCAAATAACCTTGAGGAGGATATTATGAACCTGGTGGCTCACTCCCACTATAAGAGAGTGCCTAACTACAGAGACCTCACTCCGCAGATGGAGCAGGAACTCCTGGACAACCACCTCAACAGAGTAACAGATACCTGTATTCCTGAGGAGGAGGCATTCAGAAGATTGGAGGATCACCTGGTAGACGCCTGGAAAGATTCTGCGGCAAAGGGTGAGAGACTCTTCCCTTACGAGTTCATGTACAAGGTAATACGCAGCGGTGTATTGGAGCAGTATTATGAGATTGACCCTAAAGACAGCTGGGTACTTGCAGCATGTGAGAAGAACATACCTATTATAGTTCCTGCATGGGAAGATTCCACAACCGGTAACATCTTTACCGCACACTGCATTAAGGGTGAGTTTGATCCGCATCTGGTAAAGGGCGGTATTGAGACTATGATGCACCTTGTAGATTGGTATAAGGCTAACAACCGTCCGGGAATTGACCGCGGAACAGGATTCTTCCAGATTGGCGGCGGTACCGCAGGAGACTTCCCAATCTGCTGTGTACCAATGATGGAGCAGGATCTGCAGTGGAAGGGCACAATGCTGTGGCAATACTTCTGCCAGATTTCAGACTCTACAACATCATACGGTTCATACTCAGGCGCAGTTCCTAACGAGAAGATAACCTGGGGTAAACTCTCTCCTGAGTGCCCTAAGTTTGTGGTTGAGAGTGATGCAACAATAGTTGCTCCGCTGATGTTCGCCCACATTTTGGGTTGGTAGTATCAAAATGTAAATAAAATTGAGCTTTTAATTCTCTTTTGGAATAAAGTTTTTGAATATTGAATACAATTTTGTAAATTCGTAGCAGTAAAACTAGAATTAACAAAATTGAGATATGTCTAAGAAAACTTTATTGCTGGGAGATGAAGCTCTGGCACTGGGAGCCCTCCATGCAGGGCTCTCCGGCGTTTATGCCTACCCTGGAACTCCGTCTACGGAGATTACGGAGTTTATTCAGGCTCATCCCCTAACCAAAGAGAGAAATATACACTGCCAGTGGTCTTGTAATGAGAAGACTGCAATGGAGGCTGCATTGGGCGCATCATTCGCCGGAAAGAGAGCAATGGTCTGCATGAAGCACGTTGGAATGAACGTCTGTGCAGACTGTTTTGTAAACTCCGCAATGACAGGTTCCAACGGAGGTCTGGTAGTAGTTGCCTGTGATGATCCTTCTATGCACTCCTCTCAGAACGAGCAGGATAGCAGATTCTACGCAGACTTTGCAATGGTTCCTTGCCTGGAGCCTTCATCACAGCAGGAGGCATACGATATGGTACGCTTTGCCTTTGACTACTCTGAGAAATACTCCACTCCGGTTCTTATGCGCCTGACTACCAGAATGGCGCACTCCCGTTCAGTTGTTGAGGTTGGAGATGCAAGAGAGCAGAATCCTCTGTCAAATCCAACAGACGGGCGCCGCTGGATTCTTCTTCCTGCAAATGCAAGAGTAAGAAACCAGCAGGTAATTAAGCAGTTGGAGCAGTATGAGGAAGATCCTTCCGCTCTTGAGCACAACAAGATTTATGAAGGCGGAGAGAAGGCAGAGATAGGAATCATAGCATCCGGCATTGGTTGGAACTATCTGATGGAGAACATTGTAGGAAAGATTCCTTTCCCTGTTCTGAAGATTACCCAGTACCCTATTCCTAAGAAACTCATAAAGGAGATGGCAGATACCTGCTCAACCCTTATGGTGGTTGAAGAGGGACAACCATTTATAGAACAGAGACTTAGAGGATACCTGCCACAGAGCGTAACCATTAAGGGAAGATTGGACGGAACTCTTCCGCGTACCGGAGAACTTACACCGGATATATTGCGTAAGGCTCTGGGCATTAAGATGAAGGAGGCCTGCTCAAAGAGTGACGTGGCACTCCCTCGTCCGCCGGCACTCTGTATGGGCTGCGGTCACAGAGACTTCTACACCGCTCTCAACAACGTTATTAAGAACTACCCTACTGCAAAGGTATTCAGTGATATAGGTTGCTACACACTTGGTGCTCTGGCACCGTTCCATGCAATCAATTCCTGCGTAGATATGGGTGCATCAATCACCATGGCAATAGGAGCATCGGAGAGCGGACTTCATCCTTCAGTTGCAGTTATTGGAGACTCTACATTCACCCACAGCGGAATGACCGGACTGCTGGATGCTGTAAATATGAATGCCAACATAACGGTCTGCATATCAGACAATCTCACAACCGGAATGACCGGCGGACAAGACAGTGCTGCCTTTGGAAGAATAGAGAATATCTGCCTGGGCATTGGAGTTGAGAAGGAGCACATACGTCTCATTGTTCCTCTGCCAAAGAATTATGCGGAGATGGAAGAGACTATCCGTCAGGAGATTGAATATAACGGAGTATCTGTAGTTGTATGCCGCAGAGAGTGCATACAGACTGCAAAGAGACACTTAAAAAAAGAGAATAAGAAATGAAAAAAGATATAATCCTTTCAGGCGTAGGCGGCCAGGGAATACTCTCCATTGCAACCGTAATTGGTTGGGCCGCAATCAATAACTCCCTCTATATCAAACAGGCAGAGGTACACGGAATGAGTCAGAGAGGTGGAGACGTTCAGAGTAATCTCCGTTTAAGTTCAACCCCTATCTTCTCCGATCTTATTCCGGAGGGCGAGTGCGGACTCATCATATCTATGGAACCTATGGAGGCACTCCGTTATCTTCCTTACCTTCAGAAGGGTGGATGGATTGTAACCAACAGCGCTCCTTTTGTAAACATACCTGTATATCCGGAGATTGAAAAGATTAAAGAGGCTCTTCAGAAAGACGCCAATGTAATCTTTGTAGATTCTGACAAGGTTGCAAAAGAGAATATGGCCCCTCTCTCCTCTAACATGGTACTGTTGGGAGCGGCTGCAAAGTATATAGAGATTCTTGATATTGAGAAGATTAAGGAGGGTATCAGAAACGTATTTGCCCGCAAGGGTGAGAAGATAGTAGATGATAACATAAGAGCATTTGAGGCGGGCCTTAAGTGTTCGGAAACAAAATAACAGTTATGGAAAAACCGTTCAGTTTAGAAGTAGTTAACGGGTTGATGTCTGAGATGGATATTTCAGACATTTCCAAAGCCACTATAAGACAGTGCGTTTCAATAGCAAACACTCTTAGTGAGAGATATAATGAAAAGTTCATCCACCTGGAGATTGGAGTTCCGGGAATTCTGGCCTGCCCGGTAGGCGTTGAGGCTCAGAAGAGTGCGCTGGACAGAAACATTGCTCACGAATATCCTCCTGTAAGCGGAATTCCTCCGTTGAAACAGGCCGCCTCAAAATTTTTAAAGGCCTACGCAGATCTGGATATTCCTGCTGAATGCATTATTCCTACCGTTGGTTCTATGCAAGGCAGTATGAATCTGATACTTGAGTGCTCTCAACTGAACCCTCAGAAAGATACCATACTCTTTATCAACCCGGGCTTCCCGCCAAACATGATGCAGGCAAAGGTTCTTGGTATTAAGACTGAATCCTTTGATATCTACAATTTCAGAGCAGATAAACTTAGGGGCAAACTGGAGGAGTATCTTAGCAAAGGAAACATTGCAGCAATACTCTATTCCAACCCTAACAACCCTGCCTGGATCTGCCTCAGCGAGGAGGAGTTAAAGGTTATAGGAGAACTTGCAACCAAGTATGACGCAGTGATTTTGGAAGATCTGGCATACTTCTGTATGGACTTCAGAAAGGATCTCTCCAAGCCGGGAGAACCACCGTTCCAGTCTTCAGTTGCAAGATATACAAACAATTACATAATAATGCTCTCCTCTTCCAAAATCTTCAGTTATGCGGGAGAGAGAATAGCGGTAGCTGCCTTCTCACCTTACCTCTTCAAGAGAGATTACCCTGCACTTAAAGAGAAGTACGGAATTGGCAGAATGGGAGACAATTTTGTTCTCACCTATCTTTACGTTGCCTCATCGGGAGTCTCACACTCAGTACAATACGCCTTTGCAGCACTGTTGGACGGAGCGGCAGAGGGCAAGATAGACTTCATAAGCGAGATGGCAAAATATGCAGAGAGAGCCCACCGTTCAAAGCAGATATTTGAGAGGAACGGATTCCATATTGTCTATGATAAAGACCTGGACCGCAAGGTGGGAGACGGTTTCTTCTACACCATTGGTTATAAGGATATGAGCTGCAAAGATATTATGATTAACCTTATGAGATGCGGAATTACAGCCATATCACTCAACTCCACCGGCAGTTTCCAGAACGGCATAAGAGCCTGTGTTTCAAGACTCTCTTCAGATGAAGAATTTGAGATACTGGAGCAGAGACTTAAACTCTTCAACAAGATGGTTAAGGAGGAGCAATCTGTATGACGGGTTCCAATTTTATGACGGCGGAGCAGGCCGTAAAACTTGTAAAGAGCGGAGACGGTGTCTATTTTCAGGGAAGCACCGCGGTTCCTGAATTAATACAGGAGGCTCTTGCAAAGAGAGGTACGGAGCTTAAAGACGTTAAAATTTACAGCGCCTTCTGTATTCCAAGGGGTGTTGCCCCATTCTGCAAGGAGGAACTGAGAGACTCCTTTATAGTACGCTCACTATTTGTCTGCGCAGATCAGAGAGAGTACATAGCCTCCGGAAACGGAAACATGATTCCCGCCTTTTTAGGAGAGATTCCGTTCCTTTTCAGAAGCAGACAGATTCCTGTAAATGTGGCTGTTATAAACTGCTCTCTGCCGGATGAGAACGGCTATTGCAGTTACGGAATCTCCGCCGATCTGGCTGTTGCAGCCGTAGAGAGCGCAGATATTGTTATAGCTCAGGTAAATAAGAGCATCCCATTCCTCTACGGAAGCGCAATGATTCATATATCAGATATTGATGCAGCCGTAGAGTGCGATATTCCTCCTGTTGCAATGGAGTTTGGAGAACCAACTGATATTGAGCGTGCTATAGGAAACAATATAGCCTCCGAGATTCCGGACGGAGCCACTCTCCAGATTGGAGTTGGCGGTATTCCCAACGCAGTGCTCAACGCCATTAAGCATCACAAACATCTGGGACTCCACACAGAGGCCATGACAGACGGTGTAGTCCGTCTTATGGAGGAGGGAGTTATAGACAACTCAATGAAGAAGTACATACCGGGCAAGAGCGTAGGCTCACTGGCTCTGGGCTCCAAGCACATGTACGAATTCCTTCACTACAATAAAGACGTTGAGTTTCATGATGTTGCAGTAACCAATGATCCGCAGATAATCCGTATGAATCCAAAGGTAATGGCAATAAATTCCGCACTGGAGATTGACCTTACCGGACAGATCTGCGCAGACAGCATTGGAGAGAAAATATTCTCCAGCGTTGGCGGTCAGCACGATTTCATGTATGGAGGAGCGCTCTCTGAAGGCGGCAAGACCTTTATAGCACTCCCCTCTGCAACAGCCAAAGGAAAGAGCAAGATAGTCCCAACTCTGACTCCGGGAGCCGGCGTTGTAACTACCAGATTCCAGGCGCAGTACATTGCCACAGAAAACGGCATTGTATACCTTAGGAATAAAGATTTGGCAGAGCGTGCCAAAGCCTTAATCTCAATAGCCCACCCTTCTGCAAGAGAGGAGCTGGAGAGAGCGGCCTTCAAACGCTTTGGCCACTCCTTCTCCCGTCTTTACTGATGATTCTTTCTTAAAAGATCCTGAATGCTCTTTACCGGATTGAAAGTAGAGAGCGGCACCTCTATGAACTGAGTGTTCCATCTGCTCATAGAGCCGTTCCAAAGGCCCGGTAACTCTGTGTAATGCACCTTCTTACCCTCAAAGGTCTTCTCCACTTTAAGAGCGGTAGATGGATCTGTAAATTCGCTGAGTCTGTATTTTGCACCGCTGCAATCCTTTATGCAGCATACAATGTCAACCGGATTGAAGTGGGTAGATTTCTTAAGCAGTTCCTTATCTTCAACCTGCACACCCTCAAGTATTTGCAGAGAGGTACTTCCGTCCTCCTCATTGCAGATGAATGGTCCGCCGCCAGCCTCACCCTGGTTTTTAACCATTCCGCACACTCTTAAAGGACGGTCCAAAACGCTAATGAGATAATCTGCAATCTCTCCCATTGGTGCGCTGAACTTTTGAGTAATAAGAAGTTCTTCTTCCAGAAAACTGGTAGCTGCAGCAATTGCCTCCTCAAGTTCATCTCCGCCCTGAGCGCTCTGAAGATTCATTTGCAGCAGATTTGCCTGAGCCTTAAGCATTACCGCCCTTCCCAAAAGAACTCTCTTCCACTTGATAGTATCATCTAAATACTCCTCCTTAACTACGTTGTCTATGTTCTTAATAAAGATAAAGTCCTCATTTATAGACTGTAAGTTCTTTAAAAGAGCACCGTGGCCGGCAGGGCGCTTCAGAACAGTTCCGTCCTTTTTAACGGCCGGCTTGTTGTCTGCGCCGTATGCAACAACGTCTGTCTTAGGATCTTGAGTGGAAAATGATACGTGATATGTGCAGCCGAATCTCTTTGAATATGCTCCCCTTTTGCTCCTCAGCAGCTTTCTGAACTCCTCTATATGATCCTCAGAAACCGTAAAGTGCAGATTCACAACATCATTCAAATCCTTGGCATAAAAGGCTCCCTCAACAAGATGCTCCTCAAACGGAGTGCGAACGCTCTCTCCGTACCTGTGGAACGGCAGCAGACCCTTAGGAGTAGCAGCCAGTTTATCCTTTGGTGTTGAGAGGTTTATGGCAATCTTCTCACTGTTCTTTTTAACCAGAGCAAGAGCCTCGTCATCCTTTCCGAACAGAGGCGCAAACATCCTTGTTGCCGCCCCGCTGGCAGGAACAAACTTACACAAGGTACCGGTAAAACTGTCTGCAGCCGATATGGCTGTATGTATCTCATCTTCAGTTAGTCTCTTAATGCCGCCGTTTCTTGTGGAGGCCGCCTTTTTAATATTTAAACTCATTTCTGTAGATATATTCTGTTCTGATTTTTTCAAACTTTTGCGGAGCCTCTCTAAGCAGTGAATCTATCTCCTTTATTGGGAAGAATGAGAGCAGTTGTTTTTCTATATCTCCCGATAGTTTAAGCGTATGTCTTGTCTCTTCTCCCTTCTCTCCGTAACTTTCCAACTCACTAATACCCAGCAGTCCCGCTATGCTTTTTACAACCGCCGCCGTGCCGTTTTTCTTACCCTCAACGGAGTAACCGGCAATATGCGGAGTTGCAATATCTGCCCTTGAAAGCAGCTCGTTATTTATTTGAGGCTCATTGCACCAGACATCCAATATAACACGCCCTACTCTTTTTGAAGAAAGAAGGGCCGCCTCATCCAAAACCTCTCCCCTTGAGCAGTTTATAAAGGTTGCACCCTGCTTCATTTTGGAGAAAAATACTGCGGAAGCCATTCCTTTTGTGGTGGAATCCAGCGGAGTGTGCATTGTTACAATATCTGAATTTTCCAGCACCTCATTCAAAGAAAAGTATGGAATAGAGCCGCCGGAAGCCTTCTGCAGCAATTCTTTAGGAGGATCGTTACGCATAACGGAGAATCCCATAGCCTCACCCAGGCGGGCAACCTTCTCCCCTACGTGACCTGCCCCTATCACTCCCAGAGTAATCTCCTTTCTTTCAGAAACAGTTGAAGGAATGAGATTTAAAGTAGCCAGAGAGGTGAATACATACTGCATAACAGCACCGCTGTTGCACCCCGGAGCGGAGAACACCTTAACAGAATGAGAGTTGCAGTATGGAATATCTATATGATCCGTTCCAATGGTTGCGGTGGCAATGGCTTTAACGCCGCTTCCATTCAGAAGCTGAGCGTTGCACTTTGTTCTGGTTCTGATTATCAGAATCTTATCACCCTCCGTAGAATTGATTGCAGAGGAGAATTCTCCCCCCTTGCAATAGAAAGTCTCCACAAACGGTTCAAAGAGACCTCTTATATACGGTATGGCGTCATCTATAATCAGTGTCATAACTACCTGAAAACTATTTTCTTAACCACATCGGAACCCAGAGAGTTGTTAATCTTCTCCTTAACGGAGTATACCCTTGCAACAAGCATACTTCTTAATATAGAAGAACTTATAGTGCAGTAGAGAATTCCGTTCTTAAAATATTTGGACATTGTTGCCCTGGTTATATTCTCCTCCATAACCTCGTCCCAGGTACGCAATACTCTTGCGGCCAGGATATTATCTCCCTTTTCAATATCGTTGAAATACTCCTTTAACAGAGCTCCCAGTTTTACAGGCTTGTTACGTTTCATACCTCTTTAATATTACCCTGTTCCACCTCAAAACTCTTGCACTCTCCCCCAATCTTCTTTACCAGCTTCTCCATTCTCACCTTGTTGCTGTCTGTAATGAAGATTTGAGAAAAGTCCTCACCTACAACCAGTTGGAGCAGATACTCCACCCTGCTCATATCCAATTTGTCAAAGATGTCATCCAAAAGAAGTATAGGAGCGGTACCATTAAAGAGCCGCTTCATAATGGAAAACTGAGAGAGTTTAAGAGCAATCAGAAAACACTTCTGCTGCCCCTGGCTTGCACAGCTTTTAAGCGGATGGAACTCTCCGTCCAAAGCAGTTATCTCAAAATCCAAATCATCACGATGGATTCCCGCCGTGGTAAAGCCCATCATACGGTCTCTCTCTTTGTTCCTCTTTAAAATCTCATCCAGAGGCATCTTCTCAAGGTCACTTACGTACCTTACCGCCACAGATTCTGCCCTGCCGCTAACCTTTGCGTAGTATTCCCCCACACTTTGGTTGAGCTGATTGGCAAGATCCTTCCTCTTATCATATATATAGGAAGCCAGTGTAGTGAGCTGGACATCTATGGCCTCCGTAAGTTCCTCATTATCTTCAGAATTTTTGAGCAGACCGTTGCGCTGGGCAATCAACTTGTTGTATCTCTGCAGTTTAAAGAGGTATTCCCTATCTACCTGAGAGAGAAGAGCATCCATAAAGCGGCGTCTCTCCCTGCCGGAAAGGTTGATAAGAGAGGAGTCAGATGGGGAAACCATAACTATCGGGAGTATACCAATATGATCAGAAAGACGCTTGTAGGCCTTTCCCTCTCTCTTTAACAGTTTGCCCTCCTGGGGCCCCTTTCCGTAGATGGCCAGCCCTATTGTGGTGAGCGAGCCGTCATCCATCACGTAGGTTCCGTTCAAAGCGGCTGCCTCCGCACCGTGCCGGATGGAGAAGGAATCCTGGTAGTTGAAGAAACTCTTGGTCATTGAGAGTGAGTATACCGCATCCAGAAGGTTGGTTTTGCCCACGCCGTTGTTGCCGGAAATACAGTTCAGTTTTCCGGAGAAAGAGAGCTCCGCAAGGCGGATGTTCTTAAAATCGGTGACAGTGATCTTGCTTAAAAACATAAGACAAAAAACTATTGCAAAATTAGAATTTTATTCTGTAAATTTGCACTTCGCATAAAATCTTAAGAAAAATGGCTAATAATAAAAATGTACGTACTGAGCGTGAGCAAAATGTAGCTGAGGCAGTATCTAAGACAGAATTGTTTTTTGAAAACAACAAAAAGACCATAGCATATATCGTAGCCGGCATTATAGTGGTGGCTGCCCTTGTATTTGCCTGGATTAACCTTATCACCATACCTAAGCAGAAAGAGGCTGTAGATCAGCTTTTCACTGCTGAGCGCTATTTTAGGACAGATTCCTTCAATCTGGCGCTTAACGGAGACGGAAACGCCCTCGGATTCAAGCAGGTGATTGACAAATACGGCAAGAAGGCAGGCCAGGCCGCATATTTTGACGCAGGCGTTTGCTGCCTTCGTCTGGGTGACAATGACGGTGCTATCTCATACCTTAAGAAATACAGCACAAAGGATAAGATAATGCAGGCAAGAGCTAAGGCTTGTATTGGTGATGCCCTTGTAAATAAGGGAGATGTAAAGAGTGCAGTATCATACTTTGAAGATGCCGCAGCAACTGCAGACAATATGCTGGCTGCCGGTTATCTTCTCAAACTGGGTCTTTGCCAGGAGGAGCTTGGAAAGCCTGCAGATGCAGTCAAGACCTATCAGAAGATTAAGGATCTCTACTCAAACACTCCGGAGGGATACGAGATTGACAAATATATTTCTAGAGCAGAAGCCGCTATAAAATAAGCTGTTATGGGAAGAGCATTTGAATTCAGAAAAGAGAGAAAGTTCAAAAGATGGGGCAACATGGCCCGCGTCTTCACCAGATTGGGAAAAGAGATAACAATTGCTGCAAAGAACGGCGGTCCGGATCCGGACTACAACCCTACCCTAAGAACCATCATCCAGACGGCAAAGAGTGAAAACATGCCTAAGGAGAACATAGACAGGGCAATAAAGAGAGCGGTTGAGAAGGATCAGAGTGATTACCAGGAGATAGTTTACGAGGGCTACGGCCCGGGCGGTATTGCCTATCTCATTGAGACTGCAACAGATAACCACACACGTACCGTTGCAAACATCCGCAGTTACTTTAACAAGTATAACGGAACTCTGGGAACCAGCGGAAGCGTAGAGTTTATGTTTGACCACAAATGCGTCTTTAAGATTAAGAGTGAAAAGGAGCCAATAGATTTGGACGAACTTGAACTTGAGCTTATAGACTACGGTGCAGATGAGGTCTTTAAGGATACGGATGAAGATGGTAATGAGACCATTATGATTTACGGAGCTTACAAATCCTTTGGTGAGATTCAGAAGTATATAGAGGATAAGGGTTACACAATAGTAAGCGGAGGATTTGAGAGAATCCCTACCGTAGACCTTAAAAAACTACCGGAAGAACAACGGTTGGAAAATGAAAAACTTATTGAGAAGATAGAGAACGATGAAGACGTTCAGAATGTATATCATACATTGGATCTATCAGACTCACAATAGGATAACTATCTCCAAGGCCCCCACAAAGGGCCTTTTTAACTTTAACAAATACAAAAAACAAATATTATGGAATTAACTCACATTGAACACCTTGGGATTGCAGTAAACTCATTGGAAGAGGCTATCCCATACTATGAAAAGATGCTTGGTCTTAAGTGCTACTCTATTGAGGAGGTTAAAGATCAGAAGGTTAAAACCGCATTCTTTAAGATTGGACAGACAAAGATTGAGCTTTTGGAGAGCACAGATCCTGAAGGCACTATAGCAAAATTCATAGAGAAGAGAGGAGAGGGCATTCATCATATCGCATTTTCAACACCATCTGTAAAGGATTGTCTTTCAGAACTTGAGGCAAAGGGCGTACGTCTTATAGACAAAGAGCCTCGCAAGGGTGCAGAGGGTCTTAATATTGCCTTCCTCCATCCAAAATCTACTCACGGTGTTCTTACAGAGATCTGTGAGGATCCTAACAAGAAGTAATACTAAAACCGAACAATATGAGTCAGCAACTCGAAGCCGTAAAGGCGTTAATATCCCTTAGGGAGAAAGCTCGTCTGGGAGGAGGTCAGAAAAGGATTGATTCTCAGCACGAAAAAGGAAAATTTACTGCAAGAGAGAGAATTGCAATGCTGCTGGACGAAGGCAGTTTTGAGGAGTTCGATATGTTTGTAACCCACCGCTGTACAAACTTTGGAATGGAGAAGAATCACGTTCTGGGAGACGGTGTTGTTACAGGCTACGGAACCATTGGCGGACGTCTGGTATATGTTTTTGCTCAGGACTTTACAGTTCTTGGAGGTTCTCTCAGCGAAACCTTTGCACAGAAGATCTGCAAGGTAATGGATATAGCAATGAAGGTGGGTGCACCTGTAATTGGTATCAACGACTCCGGCGGAGCACGTATTCAGGAGGGCGTAAATGCACTTGCAGGATATACAGAGATTTTCCAGAGAAACATTCTGGCCAGCGGTGTAATTCCGCAGATATCAGCCATATTCGGTCCTTGCGCAGGTGGTGCTGTTTACTCCCCTGCTCTTACGGACTTTAACGTTATGTCTAAGGGCAGCTACATGTTCCTTACCGGTCCAAAGGTTGTTAAATCTGTTCTTGGTGAGGACGTTACACAGGAGACTCTTGGAGGAGCATCTGTTCACGCAAGCAAGAGCGGTGTAGCACACTTTGCAGTAGACAACGAGGAGATTGGTATTCAGACAATTAAAGACCTTCTCTCATATCTGCCTCAGAACAATATGGAGAAGACCCCTCTTGTTCCTACCAATGACCCTATCAACAGAATGGATGACGTTCTGAACGATATCATTCCGGATAATCCTAACAAACCTTACAATATGTACTCCGTTATCAAATCTATAGTTGATGACGGCAAATTCCTTGAGGTTCACAAGGATTACGCAAAGAGCCTCATAGTTGGCTTTGCAAGATTTGACGGTATCACCGTAGGTATTGTAGCAAACCAGCCTTCAGTTCTGGCCGGCGTATTGGATTCCAACTCAAGCCGTAAGGGTGCAAGATTCGTCCGTTTCTGTGACGCATTCAACATCCCTATTCTTACCCTTGAGGACGTTCCTGGCTTCCTCCCTGGTACTCAGCAGGAATACAACGGTATCATCCTTCACGGAGCAAAACTTCTCTACGCGTTTGGAGAGGCTACAGTTCCAAAGATTACCGTAGTTTTGAGAAAGGCGTATGGCGGTGCATACTGCGTTATGAGTTCAAAGCACCTGAGAGGAGACATCAACTACGCATGGCCTACAGCAGAGATTGCAGTTATGGGACCAAGCGGTGCAATTGAGATTCTCTACGGTAAGGAACTCAAAGAGACTCAAGATGTTAACGCATTCAAGACAGAGAAGGAGAAGGAGTACAGAGATGCATTTGCAAACCCTTACAATGCAGCTAAGTACGGCTATATAGATGACGTTATTGAGCCTCGCAATACCAGATTCAGAGTAATCCGCGCATTGCATCAGCTTGAGAACAAGAGACTTACTAACCCTGCTAAGAAGCACGATAACCTTCCACTCTAATTAAGACGAGATGAAGAGATTATTTTCAGTTTTATTATTAACCTCTCTGCTTCTTCTTTCCGGCAGAAGTTTTGCCCAGAGTGCTGTGGATATCAGACTCAATGAGGTTCTGGTAACCAACACCAGCGGCTTAACAGATGAGAACGGAGAGAGATGCGGCTGGGTGGAACTCTTCAACACCGCCTTTGGTATGGTGGATGTTGCGGGCTTCTATCTCACAGACGATAAGTCAAATCCTACCAAGTATATGATTCCTAAGGGAAACACCGCAACGGTTATTCCTTTAAGAAAATACCTTATACTTTATGCTGACGGCAATTCTCAAAAGGGTGTATTTCATATTAACTTCACCCTTGATGGTTGCCGCAATCTTTACCTCTATTCAACAGACGGAGAGACACTTATAGATGAGATTGAAATTCCTGCGGAACTTGCGGAGAATAAATCATTCGGAAGAGTAAAGGACGGAGAGGGAAAGCACGAGCCAGTTGGCTGGTCTAAGAAATCTCTAAGAAAGAGTTCAGATGACAAGAAGATAGATGCAAACGGAGGATTCGCCGTTTTGGATCACCCTACTCCTGGCTATACCAATACAACCAAGGCCATAGTTACAAAGTCTGAAAAGATGAAGGAAATGGATCCTTGGGGAGGTATTCTCGCAGTAACTGCAATGGGAGTTGTATTCCTTTGTCTTATAATCCTTTACATCTGCTTTAAGAACATTGGCAAGAGAGCCGTTCGCAAGGCTGAGCAGGAGAAGGCTCCTAAAGCACAGCCTGTACCTGTAAAGGGTGTGACTGTTACTGCAGAAGGCGGTATAAACGAGGAGGTTATAGCAGCAATTGCTATTGCCTGCCATCTCTATCAGAACGGTGATGCAGATCCTACCGTTCACGATATTGAGAGCAACGTTCTCACCTTCAACAAGGATCTGTTAAGGAACTCCCCTTGGGGAAATAAAATGCTCACAATCAAGCAAGATCCACAAATTAAATAGATAATCAGAAAAAACTTAATGTCATGAAAGAATATAAAATCAAGGTAAACGGTAATGAGTATAATGTTTCCGTTGAGGAAGTTGGCGGAACCATTTCAAATGTAAGTGTAAGCGCTCCAACTGCTGCTCCAACAGCAGCCCCTGCAGCCGCTCCTAAGGCAGCAGCTGCTCCTGCATCTGCAGGCGGAACAAAAGTTACCTCTCCACTTCCTGGTGTTATCCTGGATGTTGCTGTAAAAGAGGGTGATGCAGTAAAGAAGGGAGATAAGGTAATTGTTCTTGAGGCAATGAAGATGGAGAACGTTATTGAGGCAACCGCAGACGGAGTTATCAAAGAGATAAAGGTTAAGAAGTCAGACTCCGTTCTTGAGGGCGACGTATTAGTTGTAATAGGTTAATATACAATATGATCTTAGAATCAAACTTTGTAGCAAACCTTAAACAGTTTGCGCAATACACGGGTTTTGCAAATGTGACCTTTGGTCATATCGTAATGATATTGATTGGTCTCGTTTTCATATACCTGGCAATTAAGAAGGATTGGGAGCCTCTTCTTCTGATTCCTATTGGATTCGGAATGATTATTGGCAACATTCCCCTATTCCCCGGAATGCAGGTGGGAATATATGAGGACGGCTCTGTATTGAACATTCTGTACCAGGGCGTTAGAAGAGGTTTTTACCCTCCGTTAATCTTCCTCGGTATAGGTGCTATGACAGACTTCTCCGCCCTTATTTCCAACCCTAAACTTCTGCTTGTGGGAGCAGCTGCACAGTTCGGTATCTTTGCCGCATACGCAGGCGCTCTTGCATTGGGATTCACTCCTGCAGAGGCCGGTGCAATTGGAATCATTGGCGGTGCAGACGGTCCTACCGCAATCTTCCTCTCCGGTAAACTTGCTCCGGATCTGATTGGTGCCATCTCCGTTTCTGCATACTCATACATGGCGCTTGTTCCTGTAATTCAGCCGCCTGTAATGCGTCTGCTCACAACAAAGAAAGAGAGAGTAATAAGGATGAAACCGCCAAGACCTGTATCTCAGCAGGAGAAGATTGTATTCCCTATAGTCGGTTTCCTTATCACCGCCTTCATAGTGCCTTCAGGTATTCCTCTGCTTGGTATGCTCTTCTTTGGTAACCTGCTTAAAGAGAGCGGCGTTACAAGAAGATTGGCAGAGACTGCAAGAGGTCCGCTGAATGATATAGTTGTTATTCTGATTGGAGTTACGGTTGGTTGCTCAACTCAGGCAGATAAATTCCTCCAGGGCAAATCAATTATGATCTTTGCTCTTGGTGCTGCATCTTTCTTTGTAGCAACATTCTGCGGAGTTCTCTTCTGCAAGATTATCAACCTATTCCTTAAGGAGGGCAACAAACTCAACCCGCTCATTGGAAACTCCGGCGTTTCTGCAGTTCCGGATTCTGCCAGAGTATCACACGTTCAGGGGCAGAAGTATGACCCTACAAACTTCCTTCTGATGCACGCAATGGGACCTAACGTTGCGGGCGTTATTGGAAGTGCCGTAGCCGCCGGAATCTTGCTTGGATTCTTAGGTTAAACGGGTTGATTTACAAAGAATTGACTTTAAAGAATCGGGAGGCGAAAATGCCTTCCGATTTTTTTGTTTTCCGCCGCAGTTTCTATTGTAAAAATTACTAAATTTGTCTGGTTAAAAGGATCATTATTTACAGTAACTATATGCAGGATAAATTGCAACAGCTGACAGACAAACTCTACAACGAGGGGCTGGCAAAAGGAAAAGAGGAGGCGGAAAGACTCCTATCTAACGCTAAATCCGAGGCGGAAAAGATAATTGCAAACGCCAAGGAGGAATCTGAAAAGATGATTGCTCAGGCAGAGAAAGAGTGTGCAAATCTGAAATCAAAGGCTGAGGGGGATATCAAAACCGCCTCATTCCAGGCACTTTCACAGATTAAGCAGGATATTGAGGAGGCAATAAAGGCAAAGACCGTTACCGCTCCCGTATCTGAGGCTCTCTCATCCACTGAGTTCCTTCAGAGTCTGATTAAGAGCGTGGTAGAGGCTTTCAAACCATCTTCTCAGGCCACATCACTGGAGGTTATTCTTCCTGAGCAGAAGAGAAAAGAGATGGAGCAGTTCTTCTCCAATGCTGCCTCAAAGGCTCTTAATGAGGGAGTTAATATCTCATTCTCTAAAGATGTTGCCAACGGTTTCAAAGTGAGTTCAAAGGGAAGCGGATACTTCATTGATTTTACAGACAACTCATTTGAGAAGATTATATCTCAGTACATAAGACCTAAAACAAGAAAACTCCTTTTCGGTGAATAATTATCACTACATAATAGCCTCTCTCCCCGTTATTTCCAAGGGTTATGAAGATAAATCTTTAGACCTGGAGAAGATTACTGCGGAGATAAAAGAGCAGTGTTCAGAGAGTGACGTGCTTTCTATAGATCTCTTTAACAAGGGGTTTGACGGCAGCGCTCTGAATGAGGCCTTCTTTGACGAGGTTCTTAAAAGCAAAAGCCGCCTTACCCGCCTTTACTATCTCCTGGAGAGAAACTTAAGGAATATGAAGGTAAAGGCCGCCGCTGCAAAACTCTACTCTGCTGCTGAGGCGGAGAAGAAGATTGAGCAGTACTCAATACTTCCAAAGGAGGATATCTACGGAGATTACCGGCAGCCTACAGACACGGAGGCGGAACTCAGCCATTCTGATATTCAGACTCTTAACTCCATCTTCTCAGATGAAGATATCATGAACAAGGAGAAGAGACTGGACGATTTCAAATGGGAAAAGATAAACGAATTTACAACTTTAGACTTCTTCAACATTGATGCAATTCTGGCCTTTCTGGCTAAGGCGCACCTTACGGAGAGATGGTTACACTTGGATGTAAACAATGGTAAACACCTGTTCCGCAAGTTGGTAGATGAGGTCAGAGGAACATACGATAAAACCAAATTGATTTACCAGATAGATGAAAACAACGGGTAAAGTAACCGGTATAGTATCCAACCTCGTAACTGTTGAGGTTGACGGTCCTGTTGCACAGAACGAGTTGTGCTTCATAGATTTGGACGGAACACGCCTTATGGCCGAGGTTATTAAGGTCAACGGCATGAACGCCTCCGTTCAGGTATATGAGAGTACCAGAGGACTTAAGGTTGGATGCAATGTGGAATTTGAAGGCAAAATGCTTGAGGTAACTCTAGGACCGGGCCTTCTGTCAAGCAATTACGACGGTCTGCAGGATAATCTTGCAACAATGGAAGATGTCTTCCTCAAAAGAGGAGAGTACACTCCGGCATTGGATGCAGATAAGAAGTGGGACTTCTCCCCTATTGCAAAGGTTGGAGACAAAGTGGTTGCCGCAGACTGGCTGGGTGGCGTTGCAGAAGGATGGCTGCCTCACAAGATAATGGTACCGTTCTCATTTGAAGGAGAATACACGGTTAAAAGCATTGCTTCTGAAGGCTCCTACACTATAAACGATACCATAGCAGTCCTTACAGATTCCAAAGGAGAAGAGCATAAAGTTACTATGTGCCAGAAATGGCCTGTAAAAGTGGCAATTAAGGGATATAAGGAGAAGCCTCGTCCGTTCAGAATTATGGAGACGGGAGTAAGAGCTATTGATACCTTCAATCCTATCGCTGAGGGAGGTACAGGATTTATTCCGGGTCCTTTCGGATGCGGCAAGACGGTTATTCAGCATGCCATTGCAAAACAGGCTGAGGCAGACGTAATTATAATGGCAGCCTGCGGAGAGCGTGCAAATGAGGTTGTGGAAATTTTCAAAGAGTTCCCGGAACTGATTGACTCCAGAACCGGCCGCAAACTCATTGAGAGAACCACCATTATCTGCAACACTTCAAACATGCCTGTTGCAGCCCGTGAGGCCTCCGTTTACACCGCAATGACCATTGGAGAGTACTACAGAGCCATGGGCCTTAAAGTCCTTCTTTTGGCAGACTCTACATCACGATGGGCTCAGGCACTGAGAGAGATGTCTAACCGTATGGAGGAGCTGCCGGGTGCAGACGCCTTTCCTGTAGACCTTTCATCTATCATCTCCAACTTCTACTCCAGAGCGGGAATTGTAGTTCTTAACAACGGACAGACCGGTTCCGTTACCTTCCTGGGTACGGTTTCCCCTGCCGGCGGTAACCTCAAAGAGCCTGTTACAGAGTCTACTAAGAAGTGCGCAAGATGCTTCTATGCACTAAGCCAAAACCGAGCAGACAGCAAGCGTTACCCTGCAATTGACCCTATAGATTCATACTCCAAGTATCTGGAATATCCGGAGATGGAGGAGTTCTTCAATGAGAAGATGGAACAGGGATGGGTTGCAAAAGTGCTTGCCGCACGTAACATAACACTCAGAGGCAAAGAGGCTTATGATCAGATCAACATCCTTGGAGATGACGGCGTTCCAATGGAATACCACCTCCGTTACTGGAAGAGCGAACTTGTAGATTTCATTCTGCTTCAGCAGGATGCGTTTGACAATATAGACTGTCAGACACCTCTCAAGAGACAGGAGTATATGCTCAATCTGGTACTTGACATCTGCAATAAGGATTACCACTTTGAGAAATTTGAGAAGTGCGTTTCATTCTTCAAGAACCTCATTAACATAATGAGACAGATGAACTTCTCAGAGTTCCAAAGCCCTGAGTTTGAAAAATATAAAGAACAACTTCATAATACTGTAGAAAATGCCCTCTAACGTTTTTCAAAGAATATATACAAAACTGGAAGCCATAACCAAGGCTACGGTTACACTTAGAGCGGAAGGCGTAAGTAACGATGAACTTGCATCAGTTGCCGGACGTCTGGCCCAGGTAGTGAAAATTAAGAAGGATCTTGTTACGCTTCAGGTCTTTGCTGGAACGGAAGGCATTCCTACAAACGCAGAGGTTGAATTTTACGGAGAACCGCCTGCACTCAACGTTGGAGAGCAGCTGAGCGGAAGATTCCTTAACGCTTACGGTGAGCCTATAGACGGCGGTCCAAAGGTTGAGGGAGAGAGAAGATATATTGGAGGCCCTAGCGTTAACCCTTTCAAGAGAAGACAGCCTTCTGAACTTATCCCTACCGGAATTGCAGGTATAGACCTTAACAACACTCTGGTTTCCGGTCAGAAGATTCCTTTCTTTGCAGACCCGGATCAGCCTTATAATCAGGTAATGGCAGACGTGGCCCTCAGAGCCGATGTTGATAAAATCATATTGGGCGGTATGGGTCTGTCCAATGATGATTACCTCTACTTCAAACAGAAGTTTGAGGATGCAGGAGCACTGGACAAGATTATCTGCTTTGTTAATACAACAGAGCAACCTCCTGTTGAGAGACTTCTTATTCCAGATATGGCTCTTACCGCAGCAGAGTATTTTGCAGTGGACAAAAATGAGAAAGTGCTTGTGCTGCTTACAGATATGACGCTCTATGCAGACGCCCTCTCCATTGTAAGCAACCGTATGGATCAGATTCCTTCCAAGGATTCAATGCCTGGTTCTCTCTATTCAGACCTTGCAAAAATTTATGAGAAGGCCGTGCAACTGCCTAGCGGAGGCTCAATTACAATTATTGCGGTAACAACGCTTAATGACGGAGATATCACTCACGCTATTCCTGATAACACCGGATACATTACTGAGGGGCAGCTATATCTTAGAAAAGATACGGATACCGGAAAGATTATTGTAGATCCGTTCCGTTCTCTTTCAAGACTTAAACAGCTTGTTATCAACAAGAAAACAAGAGAAGACCACAGCCAGGTGATGAACACCGGAGTTAGATTGTTTGCAGATGCGGCAAATGCAAAGACCAAGCTGGAGAACGGATTTGACCTTTCAGATTATGACTTGCGTTGTCTGGATTACGCAAAAGAGTACTCCAACCGTCTTCTTTCAATAGACGTAAACATTAAAATTGACGAAATGCTTGATACCGGATGGGAACTATTCCGCAAGTACTTCAAACCGGAGGAGCTGGGTATAAAGCAGTCATTAGTAGATAAATACTGGAACAGATAGTTCTAAGGCGCAATGGCAATTAAGTTTCAATACAATAAAACTTCTCTCAACAACCTCAACAAACAGTTGAAGGTGAGGAAGAATGCATTGCCTACACTGAAGAACAAGGAGAGCGCACTCAGAGTTGAAGTAAAGAACGCCAAAAAGAGAAGCGAGGAACTCATTCAGCAGCTGGAGAATACAATAAAGTCTTACGACTATCTGGCTCCAATGTGGAACGAGTTTGAACACAACCTGATCTCTGTAAAGGATGTGAACCTAAAGACTGAGAAGGTTGCCGGAATCAAGACCCCTGCCGTAGACAACATTGTCTTTGACATAGAGGATTTTGACCTCTTCAACAAACCTCTCTGGTTTGCAGACGGCGTTTCTATACTTAAGCAGATGGCTTCATTAGGTATTGAATCTGAGGTATATAGAGAGAAGATGAGAATACTGGACTACTCCCGTAAGAAGACCACGCAGAAGGTTAACCTCTATGAGAAAGTTCAGATTCCGGGTTATATGGAGGCCATAAGAAAGATTAAGAGATATATGGAAGATGAGGAGAACCTGTCCAAGGCTTCTCAGAAGATAGTTAAGGAGAGACATTCAGCGGAAGAGGAGGAGAGCGTATGATAAGAGAAATGACAAAATACTCCTTTGTGATTTTCCACAATGATGTGCCCGAGTTCTTAAAGAAGTTGCAGGAGCTTGGAGTAATGGATATTACACGCTCCTCAAAGCCCGCTTCTGCGGCTTCAAAGCATCTCTTTTCAGATATATCACGCTACAGTGCCTCTCTTAAATCTCTTAACCAGATTAAGAAGGAGTATGCAGCAGCACATTCAGAAAAGACAGCTGAGGTTACTGATGCAGAAACGGCAGTTAAAAAGTGTGAGTCTCTTATAAAACAAAGAAGAGAACTCAAGGCGCAAATAGCTGAACTTAACGTAAGTTACAAAGAGGCTCTGCCGTGGGGAGATTTTAGTGAAGATACTATTGAGAAGATTAAATCTCTCTCACTGACCCCTCACTTTATCTCTCTGCAAAAGAAGAAATTTGATCCTTCATTGAAGGAAAAGTACCCTCTTCAGATTATCTCCGAGACTCAGGATAAAGTTTATTTTGTGATACTTACGGAGCCTGATCAGACAATCAAGGGCAAGTTTAAGGAGGTTCAGACTCCTCAAAGATGTGCCTCTGAAATTGAGGGTGAGATTAAGCAGCTAAAGGAGCAGTATAAGAAAGCAACAGACGATCTTATTTCTCTTACCTCTGCAACAGACTCAATATCAGAGAAGATAAAGAGCCTATCCGCAGAGGCGGATCTCTTCCTTGCAAAGGAGGGTTCTACCAAAAAGGCTGAGCAGACGCTGGAGGTATTCACGGGATTTGCCCCTACCGAGTGTACGGAAACCATTACCAACGCGTTGGAAGATGAATCCGTTTACTACATAAAGGAGGAGGCAAAGTTGGAGGACAACCCTCCTATCTCACTCAGAAACAACCGCTTTACCCGTATGTTCGCAATACTTACAGATATGTACGGGCGTCCGGCTTACAATGAGTTTGACCCTACTCCTTATATCTCCGTCTTCTTCCTTCTCTTCTTTGCAATGTGTATGGGAGATGCCGGATACGGAGTGCTGCTGATTATCATTGCTATGCTGCTCAGAAAATCAAAGGGTACAAAGGAGTACGCTCCTCTGGTAATGACTCTTGGAATTGCTACGGTTGTTGTGGGATTTTTGCTTCACACCTTCTTTGGAATAGATATCTCACAGGCAAGCTGGGTTCCGGAGGGGGCAAAGAAGTTTATGATTACCGGAAAGATTGCAGGCTATGATTCGCAGATGGTGCTGGCTCTGGCAATAGGAGTTCTGCACATCTGTATTGCAATGGTAGTTAAGGCTATATACGCCACAAAGAAGAACGGTTTTGCAAACTCTCTGGGCACCTGGGGCTGGACTCTGCTTATAGTTGGAGGTGTGATTACGGGCGCAATTGCTCTTGCGGGAGTAATAGACCGGTCACTCACAAAAACTATCGTGATAATAATAGGAATAATATCTGCACTGGGTATATTCCTGCTGAACAATCTGCACCGCAACCCTCTGAAGAACATTGGTTCAGGTCTTTGGGAGACATACAACACCGTTACAGGACTGCTGGGAGATGTGCTGAGTTACATAAGACTCTACGCTCTGGGGCTTGCAGGAGGTATGCTGGGAGCGGCCTTCAACCAGCTGGGCGGTATGGTATTGGGAGATTCTACAGGCTTTAGCGCAATGTGGATCTTCTTCATAATCATTGTGGTATTCGGACACGTTCTCAACCTGGCAATGTGCTGTTTGGGAGCCTTTGTACACCCTCTGAGACTTAACTTTTTGGAGTTCTTCAAAAACAGCGGTTACGAGGGGAGCGGCAAGACATACAAACCACTTACCAACAAATAGATAGAAACAAATAGAACAAAATAATAATAACTAAAAACAATAACAATGAACGAAATTCTAGGTTATCTCGGATTGGGACTGATGCTTGGTCTGGCCGGAATTGGAAGTGCAATCGGAACAACAATTGCCGGTAATGCGGCAGAGGGTGGTCTTAAGGTAAACCCTGAGAAATCAGGTAACTACATGGTACTCTCAGCCCTTCCTGCAACACAGGGTATTTACGGATTCGTAGCCTTCTTGGTATGGCTCAGTAAAGACTTTGCTGCTCAGGGACCGGTTCTCTTTGGTGTAGGTATCTCAGTAGGACTTGTATGTCTTATGTCCGCTATCCGCCAGGGTAAGGTTTGTGCCAACGGTATTGTTGGAGTATCACAGGGTCACGATGTATTTACCAACACTTTGATTTACGCCGCTCTTCCTGAATTCTACGCAATTCTGGGTCTTGTAGGTGCTCTTATGGTATAACAGGATGACACTCATTAAATCAATATCGGGCATTAGAGGAACTATAGGAGGTGAGATTGGTAACGCTCTCACTCCCATAGATATAGTAAAGTTCTCAGCTGCATTCTGCACCCGTCTCAAACTTAAAATTACAGATAGACGTCCAAAGGTTGTAGTGGGAAGAGATGCAAGACTTAGCGGAAGTATGGTTCAGCAGATTGTATGCGGAACCCTTCTCTCCTGCGGAGTTGACGTTGTAAATGCCAACTATGCATCTACACCTACCACAGAGATGGCTGTAATTTTTGAGAAGGCAGACGGCGGAATAATCCTTACCGCATCTCACAATCCAAGGCAGTGGAACGCCCTCAAACTCTTAAACAACAGGGGTGAATTCCTTACAGACAAAGAGGGTAAAGAACTCCTGGAATTTGCAGAGAAAGAGCAGTTTACATTTGTGGATGTAGATTCTCTGGGCAAGATGACACAAAGAGACTTTACAATGGACCACATAAATGCGGTTTTGAATGATTCTCTTGTAGATATTCCTGCAATTAAGGCTGCAAAGTTTAAGGTTGTACTGGATGCAATCAACTCCGTTGGCGGAACAACAATGCCTATCCTTTTGGAAAAGCTTGGCGTTGAGTGCGTTAAACTTAACTGCGAGCCTACCGGAGACTTTGCACATAACCCTGAGCCGCTTCCAAAGAACCTTGTAGATCTCTCAGAAACAGTGGTTAAGGAGAAGGCAGATTTGGGTATCTCTGTAGATCCGGATGTAGACCGCCTTGCATTTATCTGTGAAGACGGCACTCCGTTCGGAGAGGAGTACACACTGGTTTCTGTTGCCTCATACGTACTGGAGAAGAATCCGGGCCCAACCGTTTCAAACCTCTCATCTACAAGAGCTTTGAGAGATGTAACTGAGATGGCCGGACAGGTTTACACTCCTGCTGCAGTTGGTGAAGTGAACGTTACCACCAAGATGCATGAGGTGGGTGCCGTAATTGGCGGCGAGGGTAACGGCGGTGTTATCTACCCTGCCCTCCACCACGGAAGAGACGCCTATATGGGTGTTGCGCTATTCCTTTCCAACCTGGCTCACAAGAAATTGAAGATGACAGAGCTGAGAGATTCTTACCCTCAGTACTTCATTTCAAAGAACAGGATTGAGGTATCTGATTCCGCCATGGTGGAGAAGATACTCTCCAGGGTAACAGAGCTTTACAAGGAGCACTCTCCGCTTACAATAGACGGCATTAAGGTAGATTTCCAGGATAAGAGAAGCTGGTTCCAGCTGAGGAAATCCAACACCGAGCCTATTATAAGACTCTACACAGAGGCTCCTACAGAGGAGGAGGCAGACGCTCTGGCTAAGAGCGTAATAGCTGCTGTAGATGAGATAATTAAGTAACTATTGCTATGTTCTCCTTTAGGACAACGGAACTTAAAAGACAGGAAGATATTCTCCTTAACAAGGGGAATATCTCTTTTATCTGTAACCAGTCTTCCTGGAACCCCAACATTAGAGAGTATCCCTTTGAGGAGTTCTCCAGAAGAGGCAACCTGGTTTCCGTATTTGTTCCAAGCGGAGATACCCTAAACCACCATCCCCTCTCAAGCAAGATTCCATTTAAGAGCATAAAGAGAGATATAAACGGCTATGCCTTTAATATTGAGGATTTTGCAAAGACGGATGCTATTATTGTTGAGATGCAGGATGCGGGCTGCCGTTACTTTGGAGCTCCCAATCTTACTGCCAACCTCATCACTTTTCTCCACAACGCAGATTCCACTCTGCCGCTCTACATTGTAGACCGTCCCAACCCATCGGGCCGCCTGGTGGAGGGAACTCCTCTTACTGCAGGATACCGCTCAGGCTTTGGTGTTGAGACAGTTCCGCACCGTTACGGTCTTACGCTGGGAGAACTTGCATACTACGTTTATCAGAGAATTGGAGCAAAGTTTCCGCTCCATATAATCTCTGCAAAGTGTTCCCCTATCTCCAAACTTGTAATGCCGTGGAGTATTCCGCTGGCGGAAAACTACGGCAACTTCTTTACAAGTGCCTTTTACACAGGGCAGTATTTATGGAAGGCTACCAACATCAGCAATGCTGAGGGAACCATAAGACCTTACGAGATGTTTGGCGCTCCGTTCCTGCAGGATGTTGATTTTGAGAGCCATTCGCTCTTTAAAGATGACGGCGTTTATGTGCGCTGGTGCTCATTTATTCCTCACAGCGGGCTTCATAAAGAGAGGGTATGCTTTGGATATCAGCTGCTTCTGACTCCTCAGAACCAGTACCACGAACTCTCCCACGCCCTCCGTCTCATAAGATGCGCCAATGATCTCTCCACCGCCTTCCAGTTCAACAAAACGGAGGAGGGCCAGGATTGCTCTATGGCTGAGATGCTTATAGGAGACAAGGAGCTCTTGGATTTTACCCAGGGCAAACTCTCCTGGGATGAGGTTAAGGAGCACATAAAACTGGAAGAACAGAAGTGGATTAAGAAGGCAAAGAAGTTCCTACTCTATGAAGAAGAACCCCTTTTCCGCATCAAATAGCCATAAAATTTTGATTATCCCATAAAAGTTGTATATTTGCACCCCAATTAAAAGATAAAGCAATGAAGAAATCATTACATCCCGAAACCTACCGACTTGTAGCTTTCAAGGATATGTCTAACGATGAGGTATTTATCACAAGAAGTTGTGAGGCTACCAAAGAGACAATCGAGATAGACGGCCAGACCTACCCTTTGGTAAAGGTAGAGATCTCCTCTTCATCACACCCGTTCTACACAGGTAAGATGAAGCTTGTAGACACAGCAGGCCGCGTTGATAAGTTCTACAGCCGTTACAAGAAGAAATAATTCTTCCAGGCACAGGAAAACAGAAAGTGAGGACCAAAAGTCTTCACTTTTTTGTTTTATAACACCCTGTGCTCCTCTATTTTCACTATATTTGAAAGTTGTATGAATACTGAGAGGGAAAATATAGCAGTCATAAGAGAGTTGGCAGAGAGGTACAACAACCGGTGTTATTTTGAGAAGGATCCGATTGTTTTCCCGCGCCGCTTTTACTCTTTGATGAAGGAAGGGAAGGCTACTCTGAAGGATGTTGAGATTGCTGCTGTTATTGCCGCCCATCTGGCCTGGGGAAGGAGAGATATGATTGTAAGGGATATAGGCCGTGCTATGGATGAGATGGGTTGGAGGCCGCTGGAATATGTTATGAAAGGAAACTATCGTGATGAAGATAAGTCTCTTCACAGAACAATAAAGTGGAGTGAGTTTGCAAGGATTTGCGCTAATCTGAAGAGGTTTTATGAGAAGGAGGAAAGTTTGGAGAGCCTCACACCCAATGAGATGAGAGTTAGAATATACGCTCAGAAGAGTGATGCAAACTGCGCCAACAAAAAGATACACATGCTAAGGCGCTGGATGGTAAGGGATGACGGGATTGTAGACTTGGGAGTGTGGAAGAGGGTGAAGCCCAGTGAGTTGATTATTCCGCTGGATACCCACGTACACGGCAGTGCGGTTAGGATGGGGATTACAGAGAGGAAGAGTGCAGATATTAAAACCGCCCTTGAAATTACGGAGTTTCTGTTAAAGTGCTTTCCATCAGACCCTTGCAAAGGAGATTTTGCGCTCTTTGCCTACTCAGCAAGAATGCGTGAGGAGGCGGAAGAGAAGAATAAAAAGAAAAAATGCAAATAGATATGAAGAGAACCCTCATCATTATTGCGGCAACTTTTATGGCCGCACTTATTCAGGCAGCGGGAGTTGACACGCTCCGCTTTTCCAATGAATTTCAGTGCGGAAGTATTGGTTCAACAGCCTTGGTAAGTGCAGATTCCGCTCTTATTGGCGGAGAGAGAAAGGTGCTCCATCTGACATACGAGGTTACAAGCGAAAAGGATCCGCTCAATCCGGTAGATACTCTTCTGGCTCCAAGCAGCAGATGGTTCTATTTTATGATGACAGGTACCAAAGATAAAGTAGTAACTATCAACCTTATAGATACAGACCCTGCGGCTCCCGTATACAGTTATGACAACAAAAACTGGATGCGTTACGATACCACTGAGATTCTTGCACCGTTCTCTGTTACAAAGTTTTACGAGAGAGATACCGTCTTTATGGCCTACTATATTCCATACACCAATGACCATCTGGAGGAGATGATGCAACAGTGGCAGTACACAGGCGGAGTCAGCGTTTTTTCAATAGGAAAGAGCTACCAGGGAAGAGATATGAAGATGATGGTGGTATCATCTCCGTACGGCTCAATTAAGGGCAAAAAGAGAGTTTATATTCACGGAAGAGTACATCCCAGTGAAACACCTTGCTCATGGTGTCTGGAGGGGTTAATTGAGGCCTTACTGGCCCCTACTTCGTATGCAAGGGCGCTTAGAGAGAACGCTGTCTTTTACATACTTCCGTTCAACAATCCGGACGGTGTTGCGCTTGGCCGCTCCAGATGTGACGCAATTGGCGTAAATATGGAGATTAACTACGGCCAGCCCGATTCTCTCACAAGGCCGGAGGTTAAGAACATTAAGAAGTTCATTGAGACCACAACATACGGAGAGAACTATCTTGATCTTATGCTCAACTTCCACTCCCAGATATTTCCGGCAAACACATACTGGGTTCATTCAGAGGAGACTACATCTACAAAATTCTTCCTTAAAGAGATACTCCTAACCTCACTTACCACATCTGAGAATCCTATCTTCTCAAACAGATATATGAGTTTCTCCAAGATGGCGCCAAGATACATTGAGGGCTGGTTCTGGGATAACGCCGGTGAGCATACCCTTGCAATCACTCACGAGACCTCTTACAGCTACTACAACAATGACCCTAAGGGTGAGTGGGTTACAATAGAGAACCTCAAGAAATTGGGAGAGAAAACGCTCTGGGCAATAAGTGATTTTCTGCAGATAGAGAACCCTTCCAGAATAATTGTTCACCCGTTCAAAGCAACAGAGTGTGAGAAGATTGGAGACAACCAGGAGTTAATCATCTTTGGAAAGCACTGCTATATGGCTCAAAAGAGCGGCGCAACTGTCACCTACAGATACAAGGAACTTCCTGCCGGTGAGTATGATGTAATGGTTTGGAAAGTGGGACGCAAATCTGACGCTAAAACAGACGGAGTTAACTGCTGGGAAAAACTCTATGACCATACCCAGAATGAGAAGGGACTCTTCAACCTCAAGATTCAACTCTCTGAAGGAGAACTTGCAGACGCGGTAATGCTCAGAAAGAAAAACTAGTTTGAAAACATTTTATAGATGAAAAAGCCCTCGTTATTATTATCCTTACTGCCTGTACTGCTGCTAATTGCAGTAATAGTGCTCGGTTCCTTTCTCTTTAACGGAGATATGACCGAGGGCCCGGCACAGGTAGCTCTCATTCTGGCGGCAACGGTAGGTTCCCTTATTGCCATCTACGCCCTAAAGGTTCCGTGGGAGAACATTGAACACTCTATGGTTCATGCACTTAAGAATACCGGAGGAGCCATATTCATCTTGCTTATGATTGGAGCGCTTACAGCCTCCTGGGTTCAGAGCGGAGTTGTGCCAACCTTAATCTACTACGGTCTTAAGTTGATACGTCCTTCTATGTTCCTCATTACCATATTTATATTCACTGCCCTAATCTCACTTATGATTGGCAGTTCCTGGACAACAATAGGAACCATAGGAGTTGCAATGCTCAGTGCCGGAAGCATACTGGGGCTCCATCCGGGATGGCTTGCAGGAGCCATAATATCCGGCGCTTACTTTGGAGATAAAGTCTCCCCTCTTTCAGACACCACAAATCTTGCGGCAACAATATCCGGTGTAAAACTCTACGACCACGTAAAATATATGCTAATCACCAACGTTCCGGCAGTGATTGTAACGGGCATAATATTCGCATTTGTAGGAAGTTACGCCGCCACAGACAATCCTCTGAACGTTGAGGAGCAGATAAGTCAGATCTCCTCCACCTACAACGTATCCGGCTGGCTGCTGCTGATTCCTGCCATTACTATCTTCCTGATGGTTAAGAAGGTATCTCCTGTACTTACCCTCTTTATCTCTGCAGTTGTGGCATCCGTGGCAGCCGTTATATTTCAGCCTCAGATAATTTCGCAGATAAGCCCTTACGGAGACCTTACCTGGAGAACATTCTTCTATGCCCCTATTAAGCTGATGAGCAACCACATAGACATAGCCACCCCTAACGCAATGCTCACCCGTTTAGCCTCAACCAACGGTATTGCGGGAATGCTGAACACCATCTGGCTCATTATCTGCGTCACCCTCTTCAGCGGAATGCTTGAGGCGGGAGGATTCATTGCAGTCATAACCTCCAGAATAGCAAAACTTATACGCAATACAGTCTCACTGGTTACCACCACAATGGCAACTTCAGTATTCTGCAATGTTGCTCTGGGTGAGCAATATATGGCAATCCTGGTACCGGGAAACATGCTTAAGGATCTATACAAAGAAAAGGGATATGAAGGAAGGCTTTTGAGCCGTTCTTTGGAGGACTCCGCCACCGTCACCTCCGTACTTATACCGTGGAATACCTGCGGTGCAATGCAGGCCGGAGTGCTGGGCATACCTACACTTGTATACGCCCCCTACTGCCTCTTTAATTTTATATCTCCTTTATTCTCGATAGTTATAGCGGCAGTTGGTTACAAAATTTGGAGATTCGGCAAACGAATAAGGTAATTTACAAGTTTTAGGAAATAATTATAAATAAAAGATATACAGAGTTTTATGAAAATTGCAAAAGACATGGTTGTCAGCCTCAGTTACACGCTGACAGTTAAAGGAAATGAGATTGAGAAGGTTGGAGCTGCGGAGCCTCTTACATTTATTTTTGGCAGCGGCATGCTTCTTCCTAAGTTTGAGGAGAATGTATTAGGAAAGAGCGAGGGAGACCCGTTTGAGTTCTCACTTGAGGCACACGAGGCATACGGAGAGATGAATCCGCAAATGGTTGTAGAACTGCCTCTTAAGATGTTTGAGATGGACGGCAAGGTAGATTATGAAGTCATTAAGGTTGGCAACATCCTCCCTATGCAGGACAGAGAGGGCCACAGAATGAACGGTATAGTTAAGGACGTTAAGGCATTGGAGGGCAAGGTAACTATGGATTTCAACCATCCGCTTGCAGGAGAGAAACTTCACTTTGCAGGTAAGGTAGAGAAGGTTAGAGAGGCAACTGAGAAGGAACTCAAAGAGGGACTCTACGGAGAGAAGATTCCTCACGAGTGTTCAGACGAGGGATGCAGCCATTGCAGCGGCCACTGCCATTAAAAGACAGAAAATCAGACCCTTCTGGCAACGTTGATGCCGTCCAACGCAGAGGAGACAATTCCTCCGGAATAACCGGCACCCTCACCGCAAGGGTAAAGATTTGAGAGTGAAACGTGCTGAAGAGTCTCCGGATCTCTTGGAATCCTAACCGGAGAAGAGGTTCTGGACTCAACGGCAAGAAGCAGAGATTGAGAGGTGTAATAGCCTCTCATCTTTTTATCAAACAGAGGGAACGCCTTGCGCAGACGGGAGTAGACTCCCTCCGGCAGAATCTCACTCAGTTTGGCAGAATAAGCCCCTGGTTTATAGGATGTTGCGGGAAGGTCATTTGAGAGTCTGTCTTTGCAGAAATCTACCATCCTCTGTGCGGGAGCCTTAAGTGTACCACCGTTATGAGAGAATATTTTTCTCTCCACACTCTCCTGGAACTTAAGTACTTTGAGTGGTCCCCACTCGTCAAAACCCTCAACATCTTCCGGCTCAATTGAGGTTACAATTCCCGCATTGGCCCACGGAGAGTTTCTCATAGAGTTGCTCATACCGTTCAAAAGTACTTCTCCGGGTGCGGTGCTTGAAGGGAGAAGCAGACCTCCCGGGCACATGCAGAAGGAGAAGACTCCACGGCCATCTACCTGATTCACAAGAGAATATTCTGCAGCAGGAAGAGACTTCATATACTTTCCGTGGTACTGGATATCATTAATCAATTGCTGCGGATGCTCTGCCCTGACTCCCAGTGCAAACCCCTTAGCCTCTATCTCCCAGCCCTTTTCATAAAAGAGAGAGTAGATGTCTTTTGCGGAGTGGCCGGTTGCAAGAATGACAGACTTTGCGGTGAACTCTTTTTCTGTAACCCTACCGCTCTCAGTATCAAGCTGCTGCGCAATTACACGCCACCGTTTGGAGAACTTGTCAGAACCATCGTGAATCAAATCACAAACTCTGGTATTAAAGTGAAAAGAGCCGCCGTGAGTTACAATGCACTTTCTAATCTGCTCAATAATCTGAGGCAGTTTATTGCTGCCAATGTGAGGATGAGCATCTATCATAATGGAAGGGTCTGCCCCAAACATCACAAGCTGGTGCAAAACCTCTCTTATATCTCCCTTCTTTGTAGATCTGGTATAGAGTTTACCGTCTGAAAAACAGCCTGCTCCGCCCTCTCCAAAGCAGTAGTTGGAATCTGGGTTAACCACCTGTTGCAGAGAGAGTAATGCGGTATCTCTCTTTCTTGCGTGAACATCCTTTCCCCTCTCCAGAATTACAGGACATTTGCCCCTCTGCAAAAGGGTAAGAGCGGCAAAAAGGCCCGCCGGACCGGCACCAACTATAATTACATCCTCCCCCTTCTCACACATCTGGTAAGGCGGAATTGAGTACGGAACAAAAGGTTTGTCTCCTTTTAAGTATACCTCAACTTTGTATTTGAAAGAGATTTTTCCTCCCCTGGCATCTATGGAGCGTCTAATAGGCTCTATATGAGCTATTTTCTCTTTGGAGACACCGCACATACGGGCGCATTTTGCAGCAATTGCATCCTTATCCTGTCTCTCCGTTGGGAGAAATGAAATCTCTATATCTCTCATAACGAGCTACTTTTGTGACTGATTCATTGCGGAGGCTCTTGGAACGGAAGGGCGCTCAAGTGAGCAGAATTCTCCTCTGCGATATTTATACAGGCCTGATATTGCAATCATTGCAGCATTATCCGTAGTGAACTTGAACTCCGGAATAAAGGTCTGCCATCCCCTCTTTTTACCCTCTTCTGCTACTCTCTCCCTCAGTCCTGAATTTGCAGATACGCCTCCGCCTATGGATACCTGTTTAATTCCCGTCTGCTTAACAGCCAGAATAAGCTTCTTCATAAGTATATCTATCAGAGCCTTTTGGAAGCTTGCACATATATCTGCCTTATTCTCCTCAATGAAATTTGGATTCTCTTTGAGACGGTCTCTTAAGAAATAAAGAAGAGATGTCTTAATGCCGCTGAAACTGTAATCCAAACCGCCCACATTAGGAAGGTTGAACTTGAACTTTAGCGGATCTCCCTCCTTTGCCAGTTTATCCACAACAGGTCCGCCCGGGTAACCCAGCCCCATCATCTTGGAACACTTGTCAAATGCCTCTCCCACAGCATCATCTATGGTCTGGCCCAATATCTCAAATTCAAAGTGACCGTCTACCCTTACAATCTGGGTATGACCGCCGGAAACCAGAAGCGTTAAGAAAGGGAATGTTGGAGAGGGAGTATCCTTGCCCTCCTGCTTTACCAGGCAGGAGAGGATATGACCCTGCAAATGGTTGACATCCACCAGTTTCTTTCCGGATGAAATGGCCAATCCCTTGGCAAAGGAGGTTCCCACCAGAAGTGAGCCCAGAAGCCCCGGGCCTCTGGTAAAGGCAATTGCATCCACCTCTTCCATTGTAACGTTTGCCTCTTTAAGTGCCTGGTCTACAACGGGTACAATATTCATAAGATGAGCTCTGGAAGCAAGTTCCGGAACCACTCCGCCCCAAACCTGATGCACTTTCTGACTGGCAATGACGCTGGAGAGCAGATATTCGTCTCTGAGAACGGCAGCCGATGTGTCATCACAGGAAGATTCTATGCCAAGAATAATGTCACTCATTTCATCTGATTGTTCAACAGCGGTGCAAATCTAATCAGTTTTATGTAAATTTGTGTCTTTAAGAGAATTTTGTTTGCCCTCAATGCGTACTCTGTTTAAATACATAGGCCGTGTGCTCATTACTCTGGTGGCTCTGGTGCTGCTGCTCTACCTTGTTATGCAGCTTCCGGCAGTTCAGACCTGGAGCGCAAACAAAATTGCAACACTCCTAACAAAGAACACCGGAGCAGACATAAAGATTAAAGCGCTCAATATCAAGTTCTTTAACCGCATATACGCAGAGGATGTTTCCGTAGTTATGGGAGATACGCTGGCCGTTGTTAACCAGATGGAGGCTAAATTCTCCCTTAAGGGACTGCTATCGGAGAGCCTCAGATTGAGGAGTTTAAAGCTTAACAAAGGCAAGTTCTACATTGTAAACGATACAGATTCCACCACAAATCTGAGCCGATTCCTGGCTATATTCAAAAAGGATAACAATAAGGAGAAGAAGGAGTCTGATACAAAATTCCGTCTCAGGAATCTGGAGATAACGGATTTCACATTTAAATACTTCAACAGGTTTAAGGAGAAAAAGAGTGAGGAGTCTCAGATGGACTTTACAAATATTCTGGTTAATAACCTGAATACCTCCATCTCCAATTTATACTATTCAAAAGACTCCACCTCCGCAGTAATTAACTCTCTGAGTCTCAATGAGAGATGCAGACTCAAACTTAACTCTCTCACATCTGACTTTAAGATGACCCAAAGTCAGATTTATCTGAACGGGCTGGCTCTGGCCGTAGACGAGAGCGTTATCAATACAGACCATCTTGCCTTCAACTATAAAGATTTCAGCGCATTCAAGACCTTTACGGATGACGTTGCGCTGGATATTATTCTGAAGAACACCGCACTGGATCTGAAGACTTTGGGCTATTTTGCTCCAAAACTCTCAAAATCAGACCTCAGGGTTAAACTCAACGGTGCTGTTGATGGGCCGGTAAGAGACCTCAAGGCCAGGTATCTCACGGTTGTAAGCCAGAAGGGTCAGACCAGCGCAACCATTAGGAATGCAAGAATATACGGCCTTCCGGATGCCAATAACACCAATATCTATGCAGATGTAGAGAGACTCTCCACCACAGGTAAAGACCTGAGTGATATTATTTACGGATTTACAGGAAAGGGAGTATCTGTACTGGAGAATCTGCCGCCGCTGCTAACCTACGAATACTCCGGAAAGGTGACCGGTAAGTTAAACTCACTTCAAACATCCGGAATCCTCTCCTCCGCAGACGGAGCGGTTAACCTGGTTGCTTCACTCACACCTAAGGCAACCGGCAATGTACCTCTGTTAAAGGGATTTATAGATGCCAGAGATTTCAACCTGGCTCCGTTTGTACAGGGAGTGAAACTGGGAAGATTTACAGGAAGAGGAAATGTGGAGGTAATTCAGAATAACGGAACCGTTGTAAAGATTGATACGCTCTCCATATACAAGATTAACTTCAACGGCTACAACTTCACAAACCTAAGGGCCAAAGGCTCATTGGACCCTGAGAAGTTTGAGGGTAAAGTTATATGCCATGACCCTGCGTTGGACTTTCTCTTCCAAGGAGTTATCTCAACACCAAAGGTTGGTGACAGATCCTATAACTTCTACGCAAACATTCCTTACGCAGACCTTAAGGCGCTCAAACTGGACAACAGAGATTCCATCTCCGTAATAAGTGCCTCAGTATCTGCAGATTTAACCCAGAACAGAAACAACGATATCTTTGGATACGTAAACGTAGATGACTGTATCTACGCCAACAGCAACGGCGAGTTCCCAATCGGAAATATAGATGTAAACTCCCTCTATCAGAATGACAAATATGTGATAAACTTCATATCTGACTTTGCAAAAGGAAGGTATGAGGGAACAACAATGGTAGACGGTTTTATTGAACAGATGAAGGAGCAGATACTCTCCACTCACCTGGGCAACCTCCTATCAGACAGAAAAGAGAATCTGCGCAGCAAGAGATACGGAGAGAATTACTCTCTTACACTTCAGACTCTCAACATGCAGGGAATCAACCAGTTTATCTGCCCGGGCCTCTATATCCAGCAGGGTACTTCAATGAGGATAAGAGTTAGCGAGAATGACCACTACCGCATTATGCTCAACAGCGGAAGAGTTGCTCTGAGGGAGAATTACCTTAAGAATATCCGCCTTAACATAAGTGACAGAGACTCACTCATTACCGCCTCCTTCTTCTCAAAAGATATCTCCGTTGCCGGATTTGGTGTAGACAGCACCCGCATTATGGCAAGAGGTACAGATAACAATCTGAATCTCAGCATCCGCTTCCACAATGACTCAACGGGATTAAACAACACCAACCTCAACACCACTGTTAAGTTCCTAACAGATACCACAATAGTTAAGGGCGGCCGCACATTGTTCTTTAACAACCCTATTCAGTTAGCGCTTAACAACTCAGATATAACTCTGAAAGGTGTTAAGTGGGAGATAAACCCTTCTACCATAACGTACTCAGATTCTCTTATTTACATAGACAATCTTAAGATATTCAACGGAGAACAGAACCTCATTGCAGGAGGAACTCTCTCCAAATACAGACGAGACTCTCTGGGAATAAAGATGGAGCGCTTTAACATTGCTCTTTTGGAGCAGTTCCTCTCCAATGACTTCTCACTGCAGGGCCTGCTTTCCGGAAGGGCAATCATATCACTCAACCCTAACAGCACCAATATGATGGCAGGCTTTAGGGGAGATTCTATGTATGTGAACAACACTCCTGTTGGTCAGGCATTTATAAGCGGCAAATGGTCACCGGAGAACCAGAGATATGATCTTCTGCTGCAGACAAAAGAGAAGGAGCAGACAATGTTGAACATCAGAGGTTACTACCGCCCTCAGGGTTCATACTTTGATATCAACTCCACACTCAATGACTTCTCACTTGCATACTTTGAGAAGATGCTCTCCTCTGTAATAAGCAATACCTCAGGCTCTTTGAACGGTAAGGTTCACGCCTACGGAACACCAAAGGAGCTCCACATAATTGGAGAGGACTGCCGTTTCAACAACTTTAAGTTTAAGATAAACTTCCTTAATGTTCCGTTTACCCTCAACGGTCCGTTCACCATTAATGACAACGGAATAACCTTCAAGAACAACTCCTTAACAGATGACCACGGAGGAAAGGGAGTGCTCTCCGGAGGAATCACCTACAAGAACCTTAAGGATATAAAGGTTAATACCAGGATTACCATTGATAATCTCAACTGCCTTGATACTAAGGAGAAAGATAACGAAGACTTCTACGGAACAGCCTTTGCCAGCGGCTCCGTTACAATAAAGGGAGATCCTAAGAAACTGAACCTTAACGTCAATGCCACAACCCGTCCGAATACCTTCCTCCACATTCCTATTTCCGGCGCATCAAAGGCAAGCAGAACCAATATTCTGGTATTCCGCCAGCCTGAAAAGATTGTGGAGATAGATCCTTACGATACGCTCTATTTCTCTGCAGGAAAGAGTGTTAAGGAACCTATGGAACTTGATGTTGCACTCAATCTGAACTGCAACAACGATGCAGATATCTGGCTGGAGATAGACAAGAGCACCGGAGATATCATTAAGGCAAAAGGAAACGGAAGAGTGGGAATCAACGTAAATCCTAAGAAGAATAAGTTCAAACTCTCCGGCAACTACAAGATAGATGAGGGTAGTTATCACTTTGTGCTTATGGGACTTACATCCAGAGATTTTAAAGTTCAGAGCGGAAGCAACATCTCATTTAACGGAAACGTTCCAAACACCTCTTTGGATATAACAGCCATCTACAGAACAAAGGCTGCAATCAACCGCCTTATTTCAGACTCAACTTTTGTCTCATCAAGAGCTGTTGATGCAACCATCCACATTACCGGACTGCTCTCCAATCCGCAGATAAAGTTTGGAATAGATATACCTGATCTTGAGCCAACTACAAAGGTTCAGGTGGAGGCGGCGCTCAACTCGGAGGAGAAGATTCAGAGACAGTTTGCCGCACTTCTGGCATTCGGAAGTTTTGTTCCGGAGACAGATTCCGGCATATCCACAAACTCCAACGCCATTTACGCAAACGCCTCAGGAATGCTGGTTGGACAGCTCAACAACATCTTTATGCAACTGGGCATACCGTTGGATTTGGGCTTTAACTACCAGCCTGGAACCAAGACCTTCTCTGATGCCTTTGAGGTGGCCGTATCTACGCAACTCTTTAACAACAGGGTAATTATAAACGGCAGTATGGGTAATGACCCTTACTCCTTCTACACCGGAAATGACGTTAAAGGCAACATAGATGTGGAGGTTAAGATGAACCGCAAGGGAAATCTCCGTATGACCTTCTTCTCACACGCCACGGACTTCTACTCCAATGACCTGGATTTGAGTCAAAGAACGGGCCTTGGTGTGGCATACCAGAGAGAATTCAACTCATTCAGAGATATTTTCAGAAAGAAGAGCGCCGCCCAGAAGGAGTATGAGAGAATCCTCCGCTTAAAGAAGAAAGAGGAGCGTAAAGAGAGAAGGAAGGCAAAGAAAGAGAAGAAGGATTAGAGAACAACCTCCTCTATCTTTCCAATTGAAAGTTCGTTATAAGGTCTTTCCACCCTAATGTAATTTCCTGTGTATCCGCCCATAAGAGAGCCGTTTCCGGTAACTTTTCCCTCAAAGAGAACTTTTTGAACGCTTCCCTTAAAACGGTTACAGTATTCTGCATGCAACTCATTTGAGAGTTCCTCCAGTGCCTTAACTCTTTGCGTTTTAACGGATTCCGGCAGATGTCCATCCATCTTATAGGCAACGGTTCCCTCCCTTTTGGAGTATGGGAATATGTGAAGAAACGCCGGTTTGATGGAACGTATAAAGTTCAGTTCCTCATTAAACTCCTCCTCACTCTCACCAGGGAATCCGGCAATTACATCTATGCCAAAGAAAACATCTCCCATCTTCTCTCTTATGTACTCTATCTTGCTGCGGAACAGAGCAGTATCATACCTGCGCCTCATCCTCTTAAGCACCGTATCCGAACCGCTCTGAAGAGGAATATGGAAGTGCGGCTGGAACTTTTTGGAGGTGCTTATCCAATCTATCATCTCATCTGTAAGAAGGTTGGGTTCAATTGAAGAAATCCTGTAACGCTCAATCCCTTCCACTTTATCCAACTCCTTCAGAACAGGGAGCAATCCACCTTCATAGTCACCTATGTTTACGCCCGTTAGAACAATCTCCTTCACCCCTTTTGAGGCAATCTCCCTTGCCTGAGAGAGCAGTACATCCACTGGAACGCTTCTGCTTCTTCCTCTGGCGTATGGAATTGCACAGTATGTGCAGAAATAGTTGCAGCCATCCTGAACCTTTAAAAACGAGCGGGTACGCTCTCCAAAGGAGCAGGCAGGGAATATAGACTCAACAACTGCATCACCTTTGTTTCCCCCCTCAAGCAACTGAACGGATTTAGGAAAAATACTCCCCTTCTCCTTCTGCCCGAATACGGCATTCACTCCCTCAATCTTCTCAACCTCATCTTTCTTAAGTTCTGCATAACAGCCCGTTACAACTATAACGGCAGATGGATTGCGGCGGTGAATCTTACGTATTATGTTGCGGCATTTCTTATCTGAATGTTCTGTAACCGTACAGGTATTTACAACAAAGAGGTCTGCATTTGAATTTGCGGAAACCTCTGTAAAACCGGCCTTTACAAACTGCTGGGCAATAGCGCTGCTCTCTGCAAAGTTCAGTTTGCAGCCCAGCGTCACAACAGCAATGCTCCGTGTCTTACCCTCAGAACTCACTTATAACTCGTATGTTACGCTAGATGCGTAGAGTTTTCCTCCCAGCGGAGGATTCAGTTTATCTACAGTAACCTTAGCCTTCTCAACCGTAGGAAATTTCTCCTTAACCGCACTCACAATTCTCTTTGCCACATTCTCAAGCAGAGCAGAAGGCTTCTCCATCTCACTCTTTACAATATCATAAAGATCCTGATAATTAACAGCCTGCTCAATATTGTCACTCTCTGCAGCCCCGGAGAAATCACCCTCAACGCAAAGATTCACCACAAAGCGGTTTCCTACAACCCTCTCCTGGCTAAAACAGCCGTGATAGGCGTAGAACTCCATATCTTTTAACTCTATCTTATACATAATCAACCAAGTAAAATGAAGACGCAAGGTCTTTTACCAATCTTTATACCACTTTTTTTCCACATCCCGATAGATTTTGTCTTAATAAATTCGCTCGGAAGTGAGATGTCTGCGGCAATGGTAAGCATTGTGTTTGAGGAACATACCTCCAGGAAAGATGAAAGCAGAGAATCGTTTCGGTAAGGCGTTTCAATGAATAACTGGCTCTGATTCAGTTTTTTGGAGAGCGCCTCCAACTGACGGATTTTTGCCCTTCTGGCCTCCTCCTTTATTGGAAGGTAGCCGTTGAATGCAAAGTTCTGCCCCTGTAATCCGCTGGCCATCAGAGCCATCATCAAAGAGGAAGGACCAACCAGAGGAATCACCTGAATATCTTCCGCATGGGCTGCAGCAACCAGAATTGCACCCGGGTCTGCAACCGCAGGAAGCCCCGCCTCAGAGATAAGCCCTACGTCATTACCCTCCTTAAGAAGAGAGACATAGCCGGCCGCCGTTTTAGGGTCTGTATGTTCGTTCAGCTCGTAAAAATTGAGCTGCTCTATTTTTCCCTTGAGTCCGCACCTGGAGAGAAAGCGCCTTGCGGTTGTAATCTCCTCAACCACAAAATGTTTTACGGTCTCCATTATATAAATATTGAGAGCCGGTACGCTGTCCGTAACAGGGCTCTCTCCCAGCGGAGAGGGAATCAGATATAGTTTACCTTTTGACATCGGCACAAAGATAGATTTAATTTCATAATTTTACATTATGAAGAATTCAATCACATTCCTCGGAACCGGAACCTCTACGGGCGTCCCAATGATTGGGTGTCACTGCTCCGTATGCTCTTCAGATGATCCCAGAGATAAGAGACTGAGGACCTCCGCCCTTGTGGAATATGACGGTCTTAAGTTACTTATAGATTGCGGGCCGGACTTCAGAACCCAGGCTCTCACCCACTCCATAGAGAACTTTGATGCCATTCTTTTAACCCACCAGCATAAAGACCACACCGGCGGTTTGGATGATATAAGAGCGCTCAACTACATCTGCCGCAAATCTTTCCCTATCTACTGTGAAAACAGGGTCTTAAACGGGCTTAAAAGAGAGTATGACTACGTATTCTCACCCAACCCCTACCCCGGAATTCCGCAGTTTGATATCCATATCATAGATGAGAATCCTTTCCAGATTGAGGGCCATACAATCGTACCTATCAGGGCAATGCACGCCTCTCTCCCAATTCTTGGATTCCGTTTTGGCGCTCTGGCCTATATTACGGATGCCAGCAGTATAAGTGACAAGGAGATAGAAAAGCTCAAAGGGCTCAACGTGTTGGTAGTAAGTGCTGTAAGAAGAACAAAACATCCTTCTCATCTATCGCTGAGGCAAGCAGTGGAACTGGCTGTTACGGTGGGAGCAAAAGAGAGCTACATAACTCACATTTCTCACCAAATGGCAGAAGATGAGAGGAATATAAAGGGCAGGCACGCAGATCTTATGAAGGAGATGCCTTACGGAGTCTCCATTGCGTATGACGGTCTTAAAGTAGAATTCTGATTACTTTAAGTTATTGAAAGAGAAAGGAATCAGATCATTGATTGAGTTAATCACCTCAATCTTTTTGGCAGAACCCAAAATTACCTTAATTGGAACGCCTCCCCTCTTTTGTGCGTCCAGCATAACCTGTATGCAGGCGCCGCAAGGACGGGTTGGAGTCTCTGTAAGGCGTCTGCCTCTCTTGGCGGCAATGGCAATGCTCTCAATAGCCACACCCGGAAAGTGTGAGAGGGCGTAAAACAATGCAATTCTCTCTGCGCAAAGGCCTGAAGGAAAGGCCTCGTTCTCCTGATTTGCAGCCTTAACTATCTCACCGTTAGCAAGTCTGAGAGCCGCACCCACATGAAAGTTAGAAAAAGGAGAGTATGAAAGAGAGCAGGCAGAAACCGCCTCTTTTAGCAGTTGCGCATCTTGTTTGGATAACTGATCCTTAGATGTGAACTCCTCATATTCAATAGTTATTTTTTTCTTCATACAGTACAAATTTAACTAAATTTGTCTATCGGAGATTGAAATGAGAAAAAATATGAGCAATAAAAAGAGAAAAGGAGGAAAATCAATCCTCGCAATCATCATCCTGGCAGTTATTTGCCTTGCAGGATACAACGCCTTCAAATACTTTGAGAAACACCGTAAGAACGTGGTGGGAAAGAGCACGCTCTACATCAGACCGGGCACAGATTTCCAAACACTTATGGACACCCTCTCCGGCAGGCTTATAAACCTTAAATCTTTCATAAAGATTGCGGAGAAGGAGCAGCTCCCTTCTCAGATTCATCCGGGCCGTTACGTTATAGATTCCACAATGAGTAACATCCAACTGGTCAGAAACTTAAAGTACGGCTACCAATCTCCTCTGATGGTCTCCATAAACGGCCGCATCCGCACCTCAAAACAATTGGCCGCAAAACTTGGCAAGAGACTCTGCGCAGATTCCGCAGAATTTATGGAGGCATTTAAAGACAACAACTTCCTAAAGAGCCTGGAGACAGATACTTCCAATCTGCTATCTCTCATAATTCCGGAGAGTTACGAGTTCTACTGGACGGTAACTCCTAAAGAGTTCCTCCAGAGGATGAAAAAGGAGAGAGACAAGTTCTGGACTCCGGAGCGTATCCAGCAGGCCAGAGAGCTTAAACTTACTCCTAACCAGGTTTCCGTTCTGGCCTCCATCGTTTACGGAGAGAGCAACTATGTGCCTGAGTATCCAAAGATTGCAAGCGTCTACCTTAACCGCCTCAACAAGGGCTGGAAACTCTGTGCAGATCCTACCGTTGTCTATGCCACCGGAGATTTCACCCTTAAGAGAGTTCTAAAAAAGCATCTGGAGACAGATTCTCCATACAACACCTATAAGGTGTACGGACTCCCTCCGGGCCCAATTATGATACCTACCAAAGATTGTATAGACGGCGTTCTAAACTCTGATAAGACAGACTATTACTACTTCTGCGCTAGCCCTTCTTTCAACGGCACCCACCGTTTTGCACGCACAGAGAGGGAGCACTTTGCCAACGCAGCGGCCTACAGAAAGGGCTATGATTCTCTTATGAGGGCCAAAGCAAAGGCAAACGGAGTATAAAAGAGAAAAAATTGTCTATATTTGCAGCGGGGTAAGTCATATACGACCAGCTCCTTCAAAACTCCCCCAGGGCCGGAAGGCAGCAAGGGTATGAGGTTGTAGCGGTGCGATATATTAAGCTTGCCCCTTTTTTGTGCACTAACGTCAAGTATAACTGTTTAATTACTAGCCTATTAACTGAATGAAAATAATTGTAGGACTGAGCGGAGGAGTAGATTCCAGTGTTGCAGCCCTCCTGCTTAAGCAGCAGGGCTGTGATGTTGAGGCTATGTATATGCAGAACTGGCATGATATCACCGGCACCCTTCACGGAGAGTGCGAGTGGGAGGAGGAAAAGGTTGTGGCAGAGATGGTTGCAAAACAGATTGGGATACCCTTCCACTTTGTAGATTTAAGTGATGACTACCGCAACCAGGTGGTAGACTATATGTTCAGCGAGTATGCCGCCGGCCGCACCCCAAACCCGGATGTAATGTGCAACAGCAAAATTAAGTTTGCCTCCTTCCTAAAAAAGGTGGAAGAGCTTGGAGGTGATATGGTTGCAACGGGCCACTACTGTAAAAAGGAGACAATAACCGTTAACGGAAAAGAAGTTTACAGAATACTTGCCGGAGACGACCCTAACAAAGACCAGAGCTATTTTCTCTGCCAATTAACTCAGTCTCAGTTAAAAAAGGCTCTCTTCCCGATAGGACATCTTACTAAACCCCAGGTGCGGGAAATTGCCCGCAAGTACAATTTACCCTCTGCAGAGAAGAAAGATTCACAGGGCATCTGCTTTGTTGGCAAGGTAGATCTGCCGGTTTTCCTCCAGCAGAAACTTAAGGCCAAAGAGGGAAACGTAGTTGAAATTTTTAAGGAGGATTATCCTGCAATTAAGCAAAGAGCAGATAAAGAGGCGGTTGCAAAGGATACCACAGGAGAGGATCTCTTCAGAGAGTGTCTGCCTGTTACCTATCTTCCAGAGGATGGGAAAGTTATAGGAAAACACATAGGTGTTCAGTACTACACCATAGGGCAGCGTCACGGCCTCAAAATTGGCGGCCACCAGGGCTCAATCTTTATAATCTCAACAGATACCGCCACCAATACCATCTATGTGGGAGAGGGCAAGGAGCATCCTGGTCTCTTCCGCAACGGTCTTATAATCAAGCCGGAAGAGATTCATTGGATAAGAGAGGATCTTAAGATGAAGGAGGGAGAAGAGAGAGAGTATCTTGTGCGCATCCGTTACCGCCAGCCTCTTCAGAAGGCCACACTAAAGATGAGAAAAGAGGGAATGTTCATCCTCTTTGAGAAGCCTCAAAGGGGAATAACTCCGGGGCAGTTTGCCGCCTGGTATGAAAAAGAGGGTGAGATGCTGGGCAGCGGTCCAATCAATCAGTAGCCTACAAATCCTTGTCAGACAACTTCATAATGGCGCGCTGCACCTCTTTGTCTGTTATATTGTCATAACGGATGTAGTAGTCCAATCCGTACAGATTGCGTACAATCAGCCCTTTAAGCATAGATTTAAGTTCCCCTCCGCTTTTTGCAAGCTCCTCATCTGTGAACTTAACGCCCTTATCCTCTGCATATTTTAGGAACTCCTTAAGATAAGCCTCTGATACTTTAAAACTCTCCACAAACTTGCGGAAGACCTTGTCATTCTGCTCCTTCTGCTGAGCTGCGGAGAAGAGTCCGTACTTCTTCTCAAACTCCTTGCGGTGAGAGTCTGCATAAATGCTTACAAAGTCTGAGAGTATTCCCCTATTTACCGCAGCTATGTAACTCTTTGAGTAGTAAGATGTATCCAGCGGTATGTAGATATCCGGAATAATTCCTCCGCCGCCGTAAACGGTCCTTCCTAACTTCAAAGTCTTGAACTTCAATGAGTCATTAATCTTTATGCTGTCCAAATTGAACTGCTCCCCGTTTGCAAATCTCTCATAGAAATTGCGGTAGTACTCCATTGCCTTTCCCATCTCATACGGAGACTGAATAACACGTCCGCTCGGAGTGTGATAGCGTGCAACAGTAACTCTTATTCTGGCTCCGTCCTGCAGCGGATACTCCTGCTGGACAAGCCCTTTGCCAAAGGAGCGGCGTCCTATTACGGTACCTCTGTCCCAATCCTGAACCGCACCCGCTACAATCTCGCTGGCAGATGCAGAGTTCTCATCTATAAGCACAACCAGCGGAACGCTCTGGAGTTTACCGGTTCCGTCTGCCAGATCATCCGTTCTGCTAACAGCCCTTCCCTCCGTGTAAAGAATAAGCTGATCCTTCTGAAGGAACTCATTTACAATGCGTAACGCAGCAGAAAGGTATCCGCCACCGTTACCCCTCAAATCCAAAATGAGACCGTTCTTAACGGAGCCTCCCAGAACCGGATTCATTATCTCCTCGTATGTCTCTGCACCAAAGTTACTTACGCGCACATACATAATACCGTCTGCAATCTGGTAAGCGGAAGTTACGGTGTTCAGAGGAATCTTGTCTCTGGTAATTACCAGTTCTGTTTCACCCTTTACACCCCTTCTAATAATTCCAACCTTTACCTTGGTTCCCTTATCTCCTCTAAGCAGTTTAAGAACCTTTGTCTGAGTAAGGCCTGTTCCGCTAACTACTTTATCATCAACGCGGTTTATCTTGTCTCCCGCACGCAGCCCCACCTTCTCTGACGGCCCTCCTGGTATTACGCTCTGAACCGTAAGAGTATCTCTTATTATTGCATACTCAATTCCTATTCCCTCAAACTTTCCAATCAGAGGCTCCTCCATCTCCTTAACGTCTTTTGCAGAGATATATGAAGAGTGCGGATCCAACTCCTGCATTGCGGCTATCATAACCTCCTCTGAAAGTTTCTCAATATTAATGGTATCCACGTATGCGTTTCCCAAAACGTAGAGAATCTGTTTGAACTTGGCAGCCTGAATGTTAAGAGCGGGAGAACTGTAATTCAAACTCTGTTTAACTTTAGGCTGTTTAAGGTAACTCTGCCCCAAAAGAGATACGGGAAGCAGAGAAAAGAGCAATAAGAAGATGTAGATTTTTCTCATTTTATTTGATTTACGCGTATTTTGGGTACATCAAATTTCATACCCTCTTCTGCAAGATATGTCTCCGCAAAGATATTTCTAGCCTCCTGCAGAAGCAAATCCAAATTTTTATATCTGGATGAAAAATGGCCCAGCACCAACTTTTGAGCGCCCGCCTCAACTGCAACTCTTGCAGCATCTTCACTTGTGGAGTGGGCGGTTGTTCTGGAAAGTGCCTTTAAATCAGAGGCGTATGTAGCCTCATGATAGATAAGGTCTGCCCCTTTTATCCAACCCGCCAGCTGAGGGAACGGAGCAGTATCTGTGCAGTATGCAAAAGCCCTTGGTTTGAAAGGAATATAGTTCTCTATATTTGGCTTTATAACCCTCTCTTTTTCCTTAAAAAGATAGCCGTAGGTCTCTACCCTGTGACGCAGAGGAAAGGCGTAAACTTCCAGGTTTTTAAAGCTCTCCAAAAGCAGAGGCTCACTGCATTTTACCTTATGGATAACTATCTCATATCTAACCTTTCCAAACTCCCTGTAGAAGGTATCAACCATACTTTCAATATCTCCCGGAGCGTAGATATGCAGAGCGGATGCCCTACCCACCATATCCATAGTTGAGAGCAGGCCGTAGAGTCCGAATACGTGGTCTCCGTGGAGGTGAGAAATGAAGATGTTATCTATTCTGGAGAAGGGCAGTTTGTACTTGGCCAGAAGCATCTGAGCTCCCTCTCCGCAATCAATTAAAAACAAGCGCCCACCCACGGTGAGTGAGTGAGCACTTGGATATCTGCCGGTTGTAGGGCGGGCAGATGCCGTCCCTAATGTAGTCAGAGAAAAATCCACTATTTAGACTCTCCCTTTTCCATCTCCTTCTTAAGGTCTGCCAAAGAAGAGATGTCACCAAGAGTAGTCTTCTCAACGCTTGCCTTTACCTTCTTAATAGCCTTCTTAGTGCTCTCTGCCTCAGCCTCTTTCTCCTTAGCTATCTCACCGGCCTCTGCTCTCTTCTTATCCTCGGCGATTCTGGTGTGTGAAAGGATAATCTTCTTTGAACCCTTATTGAATTCGATAACCTTGAAATCTAATTTCTCTTCTGCCTTTGCAGTAGTACCATCCTCTTTTACAAGGCCTTTCATTGGAGCAAAGCCCTCAATACCATACTGAAGAGCAACTGTTGCGCCCTTATCGTTGAATGAAACAACTGTTCCCTCATGGATAGAACCAGGAGTGAATACTGTCTCAAAGGTATCCCAAGGATTCTCCTCCAACTGCTTGTGACCCAGTGAGAGACGGCGGTTCTCCTCATCAATGTCAAGAACTACAACCTCAAACTTCTCACCAAGTGAAGTGAACTCGGATGGATGCTTAATCTTCTTAGTCCAGGAGAGATCGGATACGTGAACGAGTCCGTCTACACCCTCCTCCAACTCTACGAATACGCCAAAGTTGGTGAAGTTTCTAACAATTGCAGTGTGCTTGCTGCCTGCAGGATATTTCTCCTTAATGGTTGCCCAAGGATCTGCCTTAAGCTGCTTAATTCCGAGTGACATTTTGTGCTCGTCACGGTCAAGAGTAAGAACCTGAGCCTCAACCTCCTCGCCAAGCTTCAAGAAGTCCTGAGCGCTTCTGAGGTGTGAGCTCCAGCTCATCTCAGATACGTGGATAAGACCCTCAATACCAGGAGCTATCTCAACGAATGCACCGTAGTCTGTAAGAACCACAACCTTACCCTTTACCTTGTCACCAACCTTAAGGTTTGGATCAAGAGCGTCCCAAGGGTGAGCGGTAAGCTGCTTCAGACCAAGAGCAATTCTCTTCTTCTCCTCATCAAAGTCAAGGATAACAACGTTAATCTTATCATCAAGGTGAACAATCTCCTCAGGGTTACCAATACGGCCCCAGGAGAGGTCTGTAATGTGAATAAGTCCGTCAACACCGCCAAGGTCTACGAATACACCGTAAGAGGTAATGTTCTTAACGGTTCCCTCAAGAACCTGACCCTTCTCAAGTTTAGAGATAATCTCACTCTTCTGAGCCTCAAGCTCTGCCTCAATAAGAGCCTTGTGAGAAAGAACTACGTTGCGGAAGTCCTGGTTGATCTTTACAACCTTGAACTCCATAGTCTTCTCAACAAATACGTCGTAATCTCTGATTGGCTTCACATCTATCTGAGAACCAGGCAGGAATGCCTCAATTCCAAATACGTCTACAATCATACCGCCCTTTGTACGAGCCTTAATGAAGCCCTTAACAATCTCGTTCTTCTCAAATGCCTCGTTAACTCTGTCCCAAGACTTGAGAGAGCAAGCCTTCTTATGTGAAAGAATCAACTGACCTTTCTTATCCTCAGGGTTTTCTACAAGTACATCTACTTTGTCACCAACTGCAAGGTCAGGATTGTATCTGAATTCATTTCTCTGGATAACACCCTCGCTCTTGTAACCTACGTTTACAATAACCTCTTTCTGAGTAAGACCGGTTACTGTACCCTCAATAACCTCATTCTCAGCAATCTTTGAGAGAGACTCACTGTACTTCTGCTCAAGTTCCTCTTTAGACTCTGAAGACGGAACATTGTTCTCAAATGCGTCCCAGTCAAACTTAGAAGGGTCAATAGATCTGTTACTCTTTCTTTTTCTTGCGGGAGTTACCTCCTCCTTTGAAACGGGAGTCTCTACAACCTCCTCATTTTCAACATTTTTAATTTCTTCGTTCATAATAAAAAAACAAATTAGTAGTTAAACATTATTTGTAGATCAGCCCACGGGCTGAAATTCAAGCGTGCGAAGATAGTAAAAAAAGCCATTTCCCCACACTTTTCTCAATATTTTTCCTACCTTTAAGGAAAATATAGAAGAAAACAATATGCTACCTCTTTTTTCCTACAAAAAAAGCACAAAGTCTTTTCTTTTAATAGTGCTATTATTAAGCACTTTGCAACTATCTGCACAATCTTCTTTCAAGTTCTACGATGAGATTTCTCTTCCCCAGACAGATGCGTGGAACTTTATTCGCCAGGGAGACGTTTCACCTTCTCTATATACAGGAACCATAAATCTCTCTATTCCAATATATTCCTATAAAGACAAAGATTTCAACATTCCTATTGTTGCAACATATTCTTCTAACGGCAACACCCCTAACCAACTCCCTGGTATCCTGGGACCCGGATGGAATCTGGAGTTAGGAGGGTGTATCACCATTGAAACCAACGGAATACCAGATTACGGAGAGAACGTAAAACACGTACCCGGATTCTATTCCATGCACACAGACAACTATTACGGTTCACATGAACCAAATAAATGGTGGCGGTTTATGTATTCTCTCCTTCAAAACGGCTCAGGGACAGGCGCTCCGGAGATTGTATGGTGTCCGGGAACAAAGCCTACAAACAACCACCAGGGAGAGATAGATGCCCAGCCTGATATTTTCCACTTTTCCGTGCCTGGCCATAAAGGCAGTTTCCATCTCGGTTTCCGAGGAGAGGTCATCTTTTCAAATACAACACAAAACAGAGAAGGTTATAAACTGGATATAGAGAGTCAGGTTTTGACTTCTTCTCCATACGGATTCAGCAGGTTCAGCAAGCTGACTATCACCGCTCCGGACGGATACAAGTATATCTTCCTTGGTAACCCCGAATATAACAGCGTTGACCTTGCAAAAAGTGGAGAGAGAATCAACTATGATATAATCACCGCATGGCATCTGACAAAAATTGAAGCACCGAACGGAAGATGGGCTGTATTCTCGTATAATGCATATACTCACACAACATATACTCCAGGAAATATAAGGACTTCCGGAGGAGTGGAGGATACTCAGTTTTATTTTGATGATCCTATTATTCCTTATTATGCAGCCAGCGGGAAAACCGATGATATCAGAAGTCAGGAGAGGGAGACAAGAAATGCTGTACTGAGCAGTATCTCTTTCAGCGATGGCTCCTCTATCTCCTTAAACTATAGTGTATTGAATTCTTCCAACGGAGACGAGTACCGTCAAGATCCCACAGCTCCGCTGCACACGTATTCAAATACAATCAGGCTGAGCGGAATCACTGTCTTTAAGGCAGGCAATAATGCAGTAATTGCAAGTTCTTCTTTCACTTATGCCAGAAACACAAACGGAGCAAAGACCAACTACCTGCAATCTATAACTGTTCAAGGGGATGGGACTTACTCCTTCCAATACATAGGGTGGAACGATTCTTCCAAACCATATCCCTACCATAACTGTTTTCAAGTTGACCACTGGGGGTACTTCAACGGAAAAAACGGGCTCTATTTTCCAAACTCTACGGTGGATAGAAATACTCAGGACGAGACTATTACAGGAGATTCCAGAAACCCCGATGCCAATTATGCCATATTGGGTATGATTGAGAGAATCAACTATCCTACAGGAGGATACACTACCTTTGAATATGAACCTCATGACTACTCCGTGGCGGTGAGCAGAACATACAATACCACCTTTTCAAAGTGTTTTGCGCCAAGAATGATCTCACTCAACGGAACGGCGGGAGGACTGAGAATAAAGAAGATTTCTTCCTACCTGAGTAACGGAACACTCAGTTTGGAAAAGAGTTACACGTACAAAGATGCTCTTGGGAAAAGTTCTGGAATTCTTACATGGGTACCCAGATACAAGATTCATTTCAGCTGCAAGGCCTCAGAGAACCTAAAAGAGACTTCTTCTTACGCTTCTTCTTCTCTGCAGGATTACGGCTTTGCAAATGTGGAATATCATTCTGTTACAGAACATCTGAAAGACAGTACCAGAACACTTAACATATTCACTTCCAGTGCTGACAGAAAGGGATTTATGGATGCCTTAATGGTGGAGTGGAGCTTAACCGCAAAAGAAAAAGCACTGCTGGCTGACGGAACGACGGCTGAATGGGCTGTTTATCCTTATTTTGAGCCGGGGATAAAAAGCGTACATTTTGCCGTAGCACCAGTCACATCCCACCAGTCACAAAGAGGACAGCTGAAAGAGAGCAGAGTGTATAAGAACGACACCACAATGTCAGCCTCACTGATTCAAAAGACGGACTTCTTATTGGATTCATTAGCATATACATATCTGCCTTGTTACCTGGTAAGGAGGTTCGGAACATATCCTATCTTCATAGGAAAACACATGCCTAAGGAGACGGTTTCCATAACAAGGCCCAACGATATGAGCGAGGAGAAAACCGTAAAGAACATCTTAAAATACAACAGATACCAGGAGGTGATACAATCTACCCAGACAACACCGGAAGGAGATTCATTGATTACAGAGTATACGCACCTTAGAGACCTGGAAGAGAACGTAATACGAGCACATACCGTTTACTCCGCCATGAAGCGGAAAAATATCCTCAACCTCCCGCTGGAAGTAAGGACTTACAGAAAAAACAGCGGAGGAAACAGAGAACTTATTTCCGGAACAAGATGTACTTACGCTCTCTTCCCTCACGGGACTGACACACTCATAAAACCATCATTGGTAGAGGTTTATGATACTGACAGTCAGAGTTGGAAGACAGAAGCCAAACTGACTTCATACGATGCCTTCGGAAATATCACGCAGCTGGAAGACAACCTCAAGAACACGGTCTCTTATCTCTGGAGCAGTGACGGGCAATACCTTATGATGCAGGCAAAAGGGCTTACACAAAGCCAGTTGCAGCAATACGTATCCTCCTCAATAAGTGCGGCAAACGGAATATCGGACAACGAAGAGGCACAGTTAAGAAACGCCTTCCCGCAAGCTGAGATAACTACAATAAAGTATACCTGCGGAGCGGGACCACAAAGGATAAGAGACAACACGGGGATGACAACAGATTATACTTATACCCAATGGGGAAAGCTCAAAGAGACAAAGCGTTACAAGACAGACCTGACAGCCGTAGCTGCCGAGAAGAACACCTATTCTAACGACAACTAAAAAGCCTTGGTATGAAAACAAACTACTATATAATGTTTATTCTGTTCTTCGTTCTATCTCTTGTAACGGCCTTGCCGTCAAGTGCGCAGGAGACGCCGGATGAGCCTATTGAGGCGTTAGTTCTGATAAATGTGCCCATGCCGGTGGAAAAACTTAACGAACAGTATACATCTACACTTTATTACTCCCTTCCCTATGCCGGAGGGACGGTCACCTTTGCCGCCTTCTATGACCCCGTTGACCCTCATACTGGACTAACTGACCTGGAGTATCTTAACAACTGTCTGGCATACGCGCATGCAGATACGCTTATGACCTTCACTTCCGCCTCCACAAACTTGGGACAGACTTGGTGGGACTTCACACTTCAAATCCTGCCAAATAACAACACCTTTGATCCAAATCGGCCTACGAAAGCAGCTTACAGAGAGATTCATCTTACCTTCCCGCTCTCTACAGGGTCGAATCTTGTCATTAGCATCTTGCAGGAGAAAGGAGCAGACCGCCCGGAAGTATTCCCTACCTGGCCGGATGACAGAATACCTATTGAAGAACCTTCAATAAATCATAATCCCAGTGCGTTACAAGAGAACGAGACGCTCTCCAACTGGATAAGAAAGGCTACATACATTGGAGAGAATCCCTATACACCTACGGACTCTATAGTAGACATTGTATTCTATAACGGACTCGGGCAGCCAAAGCAGGCGGTGCAGGTGGAAGCCAGTGCCGTAAGCGGGAAAAACATCATTATTAACTCTCAGTATGATCCTATGGGTAAGATGCTCAGAGAGTATCTGCCTTACGTATCTACTTCCGCCTCCGAGAGTTATGACACTGATGCAGCTAACAAACAAATTGCTTATTACAAGGGGTTATACGGACAGGATGAGGCACATCCGTATTCGGAGAAAGTGCCGGAAGCCGCTACTGACCGTATATTGAAGCAGTTCAGTCAGGGAACAATATTCCGTAACCAAGGGCGGTTCCTGGCAAACAGCTATGAACTGAACCACATATCTGACAGCATACCTATGCTGATGGCAGAAAACGGTATAATCTATAACAGAGGATTTTACGGAGGAGGAGAACTCTTTAAGACAATTACCACAGACCCGGACGGGAAAGCGGTAGCTGCTTTTACGGACGAGAACGAAAGAACCATTCTTGTAAGATCTTACCTAGGCGGGAGTGCAGATACCTCTTACACTGCAGGATGGAGTGATTTGGTCTATGTATATGATAAAAAGAATCAGATTGCGGCCGTAATAACTCCGGAGGGTGAGAAAGAAAGAAACAGAAATCTCAGCCAGATAAGCACAGACTCCGAGTGGGCAAGAAAACGCTGTTACCTTTACCGTTATGATGCGCTGGGGAGGATGACTTCAAGAAGATGGCCGGCAAGAGGAGAAGAACTGCTGGTGGTAGATCCGGCAGGAAGGGTGGTGGCTACGCAGGATTCCCTACTAAGAGAAAACGGAAGATGGATTCTCACCCGTTATGACCTGACTGCAAAGCCGATAGAGACGCTCTTAACTCAGCAGAGCATAAGCGAGAGCAATATGAGGAGTTACTTCTCCTATCAGACGGCGCAGACGTATTTCAACCAAGGCGGAACGGCACCGTTCTGTCCTGCAGTTTACTCTCTTTCGGATAACATTCCTCTCTCTTACAGCCAGAGAGGAAAGACAGCGTTGCAGGCGGTAATTCCTACAAACATAAATAACCAATCCATAACGCTTTCATTCTCACCTGAGAGTGAGACGGTAACAGCGGCAGACGTTGTAACGGATGCAGTAGGAGCGCTCCTCTGGGAGAAGAACGCTATGACGGCTACAGCGGACGGAAAACTCCTGGGAGTGGCGGAGAAAGACTCTACGGCTAAGACCGTAACACAAAGCGAGGTACTGTATAGATATACCGCTTACTTCTATGACTGTTGGAGAAGACCCGTGCAGACGGTGACAAAATATCCGGACGGATCTATCCTGCGTGCTTCTACTAAGTATAACTTCCAGGGGATGCCTATAAGACAGGTGGTAAGGATGACAGTGCCCGAGGGAAATTCTTTGGGGGTCATAAGTGCCTCACAGACAGATTCTCTGAACGCAGTCCTTACGGAGATATTCAGCTATGATGACAGAGGGAGGATGCTCGCCTCTAACTCCAACATCATAACGTTCATGACTCTACAGCAGGGAGGAAACATAGTTTATTCGGACACCCTCACAGCTGCTTCTAACGCCGTCTTCACGTATGATGAGCTCGGGCATCTGGTTGGAAAGACGTTGGGAAGTGCTTTCAGCCAGGAGTTTACATACAACATCCAGGATTGGATGACGGAGGTGAAAACAAAGAAAGGGACAGCTAACATCTTCAATCAGAAGTTAAGGTACTATAACCCGCAGAAGAACTATACAACGCCGCTCTTCGGAGGGAACATATCGGAGTGGGAGACAACGCAGGGAACGGAAGAGAGCAACACTTACGTTTTTGCATTTGACAAACTGGGAAGACTGAACGCAGCTAACAGGTTTGAAGGAAATGACGCAGTGCAGGATATCTCTTATACAGAGAAAGAGATAACATATGACAGGAACGGAAACATTCTTACACTCTTAAGGGTAAGCGAGTCTGCAATGAACGCAATGAACGACTTCTCATTTGCCTATGACGGAGACAAATTGGCCTCTATTTCAGGGTCTAAGGAAGGGACTGCAGTGTCTGCAACTTACACTTATGACGGAAACGGAAATAACTTGTTTGAAGGGCTGGAGCAGGTTAGGCTTTCTTACGGACTCAACAATCAGGTATTCAGGGTAAGAAAGTCCGGAATGGGACCGTTTGTTCCTAAGTCAAAAGACGGGAAGGAAGAAGAAAGGGGACCAAAACCGCCTGTACCACTAACAGAGGAAATCATTGGCACTTACAGTTATTTTGCAGATGGAGCAAAGTTCTCACTCACGGATGCCAACGGGCTTACAAGGATATACTTAGGACCGTTCACTCTTGCAAGGAAAAAGACAGGAACAGGCACAGGCAGCGCTTCAGTAACGCTCATGGAGAGTGCGGAAGCACAAGGGGCGGAGGCAAGGTTCGCTTTCGCAGCAACACCGCAGACAACGTTAGGAACGGACACTACATACACGGTTGATTACGAGACTCTTTACCTAGTAAAGGACCATCTGGGAAGCGTAAGGGTGATAACGGACAGCATGGGGAACGTACTGGAGAGAAATGACAACTATCCATACGGACTACGTACAGACTTGGGAAGAAACTACCCTACCCTGCCGGAGAAATACAGGGTAAGGCTGCCAAGTTCCACAAGCGCCTTCTCAACGGACTATATATCAGAAACTTCACCAACTGCTGCCGTACAGCCGTATAAACTACTGTACAACGGAAAAGAGCTCCAGCTGATGGCGCAGACGCCGCTGATTGACTACGGAGCAAGGCAGTACAACCCTGTCACAACCCGCTGGAATGCTCCGGATCCGCTTTGTGAAAAAGATATGAATCATTCTCCTTATTCATATTGTAAGAATAGTCCCATTGTCCTTGTTGATTTATTGGGATTAACGGATTATTATAACTTAAATGGTATCTTAGTAAGGCATATAGATGATAATTCTTCCGATAAATACTTACTTCTCACATACAAAGGAAAAATTATAAATAAAAATGGAACCGTTTTAGAAAAGGATAAAGATTTTATAGATGAGGTTATCCGAAATAACTACATGATAAAGAATCCAACTATTAAGGATATAGAAAGAATGAAAGAATGTTATGAGAATTATATGGAAAGTGGTAATGAGTCTGGATATATACATGGCAGTCAAGGAACAATAACTGATTCATTCTCTGGTTCAAGTGAAGAAATTTCTTCTACTACCATAAATAAGTATGAGGAGAAACTCCTAAAAAGTGAAGAAATTGAATATCTAGCTCATACACATAAGAAAATTCCAGACGAAAGTGAAGTTGGAACCAGATCTGACGTCCCATCTGAACAAGATATTTCATTTGCCAAAGGCTCTAATAAAATTCATATAATTCTGGGGTATTATTATGAAAGGGCTATAACTATTAATGGAGAAGTTTCCTTTGGCAAAGCTAAAGGCAGAAATGTTCAGTCGGTTGGTTTTTTCAATTCAGCTTCTAAAAAGGAAAAACCATTCTTAATTGATGGAGTTGAAAATCATATTAAGTTTTCTGATTTTTCAAGAATTGTGAAAAGAATGAATAAATAATAAAAGTTTTCTGATGCAAAAGAGTATTCATACTGGATCGATTATACTATTAATCATTGTATTTATCACAGGATGTAGTGCCTTCAACAAGTTTACGCACCGTTTTCGTTATTACCGTTATATAGACCCCTATTACCGTTTAGCCCCAATTGTAAAATCGGCATCAAATAATCAAAAAAGTAAGATATTTGTTTCTGAACCATTTCTTTATTTTGCTGATGCAGATACTGTTTTCAATGATAAGTTGTTATATGCTGAACTACCATTAAATTTATTTCCAGTTGGTCATAATAAGTTTATTTCTTATTCTGAAGAATTAATTGACATACATATCAGAGATTCAACAGAAAATAGCAATTCTATTTCTTTTGAATGTAGTGTTGATAATAAGTGGCCAAAATTTGAGCACATAGTCAAAAATGATCCTTATGCAAAAGAGGGTATATGGTTATTCCCTTGGAGACATCATTACAAATTAGTCAATGAAGAATTTGAGATTTTCTTTTACAATATAAAGAGGTGTAATATAGATAGTTATAATCAAATTATTAACTCACTGAAGATCTTAGATGGACTAAATTATTATCAAATAAAAAAAATAGACAGACAAATTGAAAGAACCTGGAGGTTTAATGATCAATTGTTTAGACATAACGATGACTCATACTCACTTACTAAAATAATTAAATCTACAAGACCTTCAATATACGATACTGATGATAAATCCAACTTATTCACAATTGATAAAATTACCAAAGTAAGAGGAGACCTATACTTAATTGAAGCAACAAGAAATGATTCATTATTTCTTATTTTTAGTCAAGATGGATTACAACATATTCAGGATAGTAAAATCATAAAGAAAGGTGGAGTTTATAGTATAAAACTCAAAAAACTCTATCCCGATGAATACCCTCAAAATAATGATAACAAGCATATAAGTATTTATTTACAACGATTTTTCTATGGATTAAAGGATAACCATTATATGGCATATAAAGCACTAGACCTCAATGGATTACACCTAGAGATAGCTGAATGATAATATAAAAATACTGTAGACATATAATACTCCTATAATACTCCCGTTATTTGTAGTGGTACCGAAAAAACAGACCACGGGTTAAGTTTATTAACCACAAGAACATGTGCTTATTTTTAAGTTATTTTAGTAGAGTGTATCAGACTTGGCAAAATCTGTGATGAAGGAGACAATCTCTTTCATGGCGGCCTGGATGTAACGTTTGCCTTTCTCTGCGGTGGCTTTCTTTGGGTTACCTACTCCGGTATCTTTGGTGGTGTATTTCCAGTCTCTTGGAGCCCAGGCTACTTTGGTGTTCAGTCCTTTGATTTTAAAGTCTTTATGTTTGCCGTCACCTGCCGCTTTGAGGTTGACCAGTTCAGGATAGTAATGGAGCATTACAGAGGTCTCCTGCTCTCCGGCGTGGTCATCTATCTTCTCCTCAAAGTAATCCTTGCGCGGGATGAAGGAGAACCACTCGCATACAACTATGGAGAATGACGGGTCTTTGATGGTAATGTCCCTTATCATTCCCTTAAAGATGTTGCCTCCGTGGCCGCTCATTATGAGGAGTTTGTTAATTCCCTGCTGCTTTAGGCTTGCAACAATGTCTTCCAAAACCGCAATCTGAGTTCTTTGAGTTGTATGGATGCAGAAAGGAAGGTTTACCTGCCCGGGGTTCTGGCTTCCTAAAGGAATGCCCGGAAGAACCATAGTGTTAACTCCCTTCTTTGCAACCTTTTCTGCAGCCTCAAATGCAACCGCCTGAGCACAAAGCATATCTGTGCAGTACGGAAGATGTTTGTTATGAGGTTCCGTTGAGCCCCAAGGCAAAATGGCCAGATGGTAATGCTTCTTTTGAACATCACCCCATCCGGCCGTTGTTATATCAAATTTTGAATACATTCTCTTGTAAATTAGACTCCTGCAACTCTCTTTTTGTACTCAACAAGGCAGGCATCAAGCCTCTCATGAGCTGTGGTATCTCCAGGAACGTTGTGAGATGGATGGATATAGAGTTTAACTCCGCGGTCTGCAAGTATCTCCGCAACAGTACACATAGTCATCCAAACGGTTGTTACAAAGGCCATTGTGGAGAGAGGACCAATCTTATCCTGATGGTTCTTAAGATCTACTGATGCATCCTGCAGAGGGCAGCAACTGTCCACTACGTAGTCTGCAATCTGGAAAAGGTTCTTTCCGCAGGAGTGGCGAGGAACCTTATTGCCTGTCTGTGAGGAAGATCCGTAAGCAATGACCTTCATTCCGCGTTTCTGTGCCTCAAGAGCAACATCAATGTTAACTGCATTGATTCCGGTGTGGGAGAAGAGCCATACAAGATCATCCTTGTGGAAGTTCCAGCTGCTCATTATTGCCTTGCCGTAACCCTCTGCTCTCTCTAGCCAAAGGAACTGATTTATACCCATTTCACCGGTAATGTGAGTGAAGAATGTAAGAGGAAGTTCACAGAGTGGATGGAAACCTACAAAACCGCCTATTCTTGGATACATCTCCTCAATAGGAAGGTTGGCGTGACCGCAGCCGAATGTATGAACAAGATGGCCTGCCTGGAGGCAGTCTGCCATAACGGTTGCAACTTTCTTAATCTGTTCCATCTGTGTGGACTCTATCTGATCCATAACGCTTATTGCGTTCTTTTTCCATTGATTAGCTAACATGATATTACGTTTTTATATTCTATTATTTCTATTATTCTTTGTTATTAAGTCTCTTACAAGCGGCAGTTGCTATTGGGGCAAGAATTAGAATAGCGGCAATCATTGCAACTAAAACCACAGGGAAGAAGATAAAGGAATTAGTGTTGAACATCTTGCCTACAAGGAAGTTGCCTAGGAACTGGCCGCAGAGGGCAATAAAGATTGCAGCAGAAAAGGCAGAACCGCTCAGTTTGCGGAAGACTCCTCCCAAATGACTGAGCATCACAGGATAAGTGGCACCCACTCCAAATCCTATCAGAGCCATTGCAGTCCATACGGTTGCAGCAGAGTTGGAGAAGAAGTATATCATTCCAACCCCTATTGCCCCTATTATCATATAGATGGTAAGAACCACAATGTCTTTCATCTTCTTAAGGAAAGAACTCAAAGCAAACCTTCCAATCATCATACCCACTGTAAACCAGGTAAGTGAGAGTATGGCACTGCTCTGCTCCATGCCGCCGGCCTTGGTAAGATAAGAGGTAGTGTAACTTCCGCAGGTTCCCTCAAATCCGCTCTGGAAAAAGAGCGTAAAGGCAACAAGCAAAAGGGCAGGAGAGAATAGCATCTTTGTGTAGTCCTTTGCCTTTGGCTTATCTTCTTTAACCTCTGCAAGTTTTGCCTTTGGAAAGTTGGTCATAATGAAGAAGATAACAGAGATAAGCATTATTGCCGCAAATATTATCAGAGGAATCTTGTAGTCTGTAATAAAGAAGCAGGAGAGAGTCCAGAGCATTGCACCTATGCAGTAGCAGGCTCCCAAAACGCTCATCTTACGGCCGCGTTTGGAATCATCATAAATATCTGATACAAGGGCGTTTGTTTCTCCGTTAAGAATTCCTCCGCCAAGTCCTACGCAGAATATACCGGCTATAAGAACCGTCATATCAACGGAATATGCCAGACACAGCAAACCGGCCAGCATTATAAGGGTGCTTATAATAAGAAGCCATTTGTAACCGTAACGGTCCATAATAGGGCCGAATATTACGGTTCCCAGGATTATACCTACGGAGAGGTATTTAGGCAGTCCAATAGCCTCAGGAACAGCATTTACAAGGTTAGGCAAAATGGCACCCAGAGAGAGCATTGCAACTCCAAAGAATGCAAGTCCAAGGCAGGCAGCCAGGTTAACTCTTTCCGTTGAGTAAGTTTTATTCTCTGTCATACTTTGTTTATAAATCCAAGTTCTTTTCCTTTGTCTTTGAGGTAAGTTTTGCTACGCCAGATAAGTGTATCACTACCAGCAATATAACAACGCACATAATTATAGGGAATATGTGGAAAGTTCCCCTCTCCAGCCTTTCCGGCATAAAGAGTTTTCCAACAAGGAAATTACCTATAAGCATACCCATCTGTGCAACAACTACTGAGAGTGAAACTGCAATTCCGGAGTATCTCTTGAATACCTGCCCCAGGTAACTGAACACCACAGGGGCGGTTACTCCCGTACCGAATCCTATGAGAGTCATTGAGATAAAGGCTCCCAATATGCTGTGCGGTATAATGTACTGAATAAGAGAGCCCGCAAATGCTATGGCCATAAAGAGGTAGAGAGAGATTTTGTTGCCTCCCACCTTCATACAGAGAGGAAGTGTAAACCTTCCTACAGCCATACCCACCGTCATAAATATAAGGGCGGTAAGTGCCAGATTAAGCCCTATTCCGTTCTCTGTGTTTACATAGTAAGAGGTTGAATAGTTGGCGCTTATGGCTTCCAGGATGCCCTGGAAGAAGAGCATGCTGCACACCATAACAAGCAGAGGATACTTAAGCAGAGAGAATGATTTTAAAATTGAAGAACCCTCCCCCTTTGCAAGTTTTGCCTTTGGAAAGCGTATGAAAATGAAACAGATTGAGAGAAGGGCTATTACTGCGGCAGACCATCTCATAGGAAGAGTATAATCTGCAACCAGAACACGGCATAGTATGGTCCAAAGGAGAGACCCTACGCAGTAGGAAGCGCCCAGAATACTGAGCATTGCTCCTCGTTTATCATCTCCGTAAATATCTGAAATAATGGCTATTGTCTCACTGTTCAGAACGCCTCCTCCTGCACCTATCAGGAAGGTGCTAATGTAAAGAGAGAGAGAATTCTGAAGGAAGATGAAACCTGCAAGACCGGCTGCCAGAGCCAGTGAACTTATTATCAGAAGCCACTTGTAACCGTAACGGTCCATTACCGCTCCGGAGATAAGAGTACCGGCAATTATTCCCAGAGTGAGCACCCACGGAAAGTTGTCTGCGCCCGCAATGCTCTCTCTAACAACCGGCAGCATAGCACCCCAGAAGAACATGGTAACGCCAAAGAAGGCGCAGCCCATGCAGGCGGCAAAGGCTACCAGAGGTCTGGTGTAGTTTATTTTGTCTTCAGCCATTTATCTAACCATTCAAAGAATGTTCTCTGCCAGAGAATGCCGTTCTGAGGTTTCAGAACCCAGTGATTCTCATTAGGATAGAGCAGCAGTTCTGCAGGAATGCCTCTCATTCTTGCAGCGTTGAATGCGCTCTCTCCCTGTGATGCAAGTATTCTGTAATCCTTCTCACCGTGGATGCAGAGTATTGGGGTATCCCACTTATCTACGTACATGTGAGGAGAATGAGCAAATGTATTCTGCGCGGTTGGAAGATCTTTTCTCCAGAAGGCTCCGCCAAGATCCCAGTTGGCAAACCACATCTCCTCAGTTTCAACATATTGCTGCATCTCATTAAAGATACCGTCGTGAGCAATGAAGGCCTTAAAGCGCTTATTGTGATTACCGGCAAGCCAGTAAACGGAGAAGCCTCCAAAGCTTGCGCCAACGCATCCCAGATGCTCTCTGTCTACGTATGGTTCCTTTGCAATATCGTCAATAGCAGAGAGATAGTCATTCATACACTGTCCTGCATAATCTCCGCTTATCTCCTCCAGCCACTCCATTCCAAAGCCCGGAAGGCCTCTTCTGTTAGGAGCAATGATTATGTAACCGTTGGCCGCCATTATCTGGAAATTCCATCTGTAGCTCCAGAACTGGCTTACAGGAGACTGAGGACCGCCCTCGCAGAAGAGAAGCGTAGGATACTTCTTATTAGGGTCAAAATGAGGAGGATAGATAACCCAACTGAGCATCTGTTTTCCGTCTGTTGTCTTGGTCCAGCGCTCCTCAACCTTACCGGTTGTAAGTTTATCCAATATGTGTTTGTTCTCAAATGACAACTGAGTAGCCTGGCCGTTATTAATATCTACAGAATAGATATCATCCGGAACAGAGATGGAGTGACGTTTAGCAATAATGCTTCCGTCTGCCATACCCAGTGAGGCGTAATCGTGAGCACCCTCTGTAAGAGCGCAAACCTCACCATTAAGGTTGGTTCTCCAGATTTGAGTTGTGCCGTGCCAAACTCCTAAGAAATACAGAGTTGCATCATCTGCCCAGATATAGTCATCTACTCCGCTCTCAAATGACTCGGTAACATATTTTTTCTCTTTGGTTACGGTATCAAGAACGCAGAGGCGGTTGCGGTCACTCTCATATCCGTCTCTTTCCATACTCAGCCAGCTTACATATCTTCCGCTTGGAGAGTATGAAGGGTTGGTGTCATAACCCATATTCTCATCCTTTTCATTCTTGTTAACATCCTGGAACTGAAGAGACTCGTCATATCTTACCTGAGGTCTAACATAACCCTCGCTTTTGCAAAGGTTTACTGTCTTGCCGCTCTCAATGTTATACTCGTAAATATCGGAATCCGTAGAGACTGCATAGTCCAATCCGGTCATCTTCTTGCAGGAGTAAGCAATCTTTTTGCTGTCCGGACTCCAGGCCAGCTGCTCCTCTCCGCCAAACGGTTTTGAAGGGCACTCGTATGGTTCACCCTCCAGAATATCTTTAATGTTGGAGAATGCAACGCCGTCAAAATCTGCAACAAACGGATGCGGAATAGTTTCTACCCATTCGTCCCAATGTTTGTGCATAACATCTTTTACAATGCGTCCGGTTGTAAGAGGAAGATCTGAATACTTGTCTTTTCCGTTTATAACAGATTCAGTATAAGGAATCTGAGAAATCAGAACCATCTTCTTTCCATCGGGAGAAACCAGAAAGGCCTCAACCTCAAGATTTTCTGAACCTTTAATCTTCTTTGCTCCGCTGCCGTCCGTCTCCATTACCCAAACTGCGGAGGAGCCGTCCTCTGCAGATATGTAGGCAATCTTCTCTCCAAAGTTGAGCCATACAGGAGAGTACTGGCTCTTTGCAGTCTTTGTAAGAACTTTATTGTCAGAGCCGTCTGCATTCATCATACAGATTACGGAGTGGCTCTTGTTCTCCTTTACGCTAAAATATGAAACGGTGTAAAGAATCTTCTTTCCGTCCGGAGAGACCTGTACTCCGCCAATTCTGCCCATTGCCCAGAGAGCCTCCGGAGTCATGAGGTCATTCTGAAGAACAACCTCCTGTCTTCCTATATACTCTTTAGGGTCATCGTTTTTAGAGTTACATGATACACAAGCTATTGCAGAAGCGATCATTGCTATTACGGTTAATTTTTTCATATATCGTTTATTACTTATTCATTAGTACAGAACAGAGTATCCGGCTCCCAGCAGAGCTGCATCTGAAGATATTCCGCTAGGAAAGAACTTAACGTTCTTCATTGAGATTGGCTGCCCCCATTTAAGAGCCTCCCGGTAAATCCTTGGTATAAGCTTTTTTGCAGGACCGCTGAATACTCCTCCACCAAAGACTATCATCTCAGGGTCAAAGAGACTTACAAGATTTGCAGCCCCCTTTCCCCACATCTGAATTGCCTTCTCAATAACCTTTACGGCTCTTGAATCATTTGATTCATAGAGAGAAAAGACTTCAGGAGAGGAAATCTCCCTGCCAAAGAGTTTGGAAGCCTGGTAGGCAATTCCGTTGCCGGATGCAAATGTCTCAAAGCATCCGCACTCATCCCAATCCTTGTCATAATCACTCTCCAAAGCCATCCATCCGGTTGCCCCTACAATATCATTTGAACCGTGGATAATCTTTCCGTCCAGAAGAATTCCGGCCCCTATTCCGCTGCCAACTGCAATGTAAATGGCGTTATCACAATCTTTTGCAACGCCCTTCCACTTTTCTCCCAAAATATAGCAGGTACGGTCACTCTCAATATGAACCGGTACGTTCGGGCATACTTTCTCTATTGTCTCCTTAAGTGGAAAATCTTCCCAACCCGGAATATTGGGACACCAAACGGTGTTCCTTTTAGAGTAGACTATTCCAGGAACGCATACTCCAATTCCCTTAATATCTGATTGTTCAAAAAAAGAGAGTGCGGTAGCGGCAACAAGTTCACCCGCTTCTGCACCCTTACGCCCCTCCAGATAGGATTGTTTTCTGGAAAGAATTTCACCCTCCTCGTTAAAAAGGGCGGCGGCTACTTTGGTAGCACCAAGATCAATACCTACAACTGCCATTTATTTAGTCATTTTTCTCCTACGGAACAGCAGAGAAGCAATAAGAACAGAAAGCAGCATCACAAAGATAATGATGCAGAAATCCCTCAGTCCAAAGTTCTCTCCAAAGATAGGAAGCCTTACGTTCATACCGAATATACCGGAAATAAGTGTAGGCGGCATAAAGAGCAGAGAGACAAAAGTAAGAATTCTCATAATCTTGTTCTGCTCCAGGTTAATCAGACCTAAAACTGTATTCTGCAGATATTCAAGTCTTTCAAAGTTAAAATTGGTATGGTTGAGGAGTGATGCTATATCGTTTACAAGCACCTCCAGACGCGGGCGGATATCGCTTGGGAACTTATCACTTCTGGTAAGTGCCGTTACAATACGCTGCTTATCTACAATATTCTCTCTCACCATCATGGTATTTTCCTGCATCTGATTGATATCCAACAGGAAATCCTCATTTACCTTGGCTCCTACGTTTACGTTGCGGCCAAACTTTTCAATCTCCTTGGCCATCACCTCAATCATATCCGCATCCAAGTCCACACGGTTCTCCATAATGGCCACAAAGATGTGGTAGCCTGTAGGATAGAGCTTGTAGGAGTACCCCATCCTCTTCTGGAACTCGGTAATTGTTCTGAGCGGAGCCTGGCGTGTTGTAACCAGCACTCCCTCAGATATTACAAAAGATACGCTCTCCTCGGAGTAACTGTCCGGTCCCGGGGAGATAAAGTCCGTATTTGCAAAGATTGCGTTGTCTGTTTCTGAATAGCGTGAAGAACTCTCAATCTCCTCCGCCTGTGCGCGGCTTTGGAGCGTGGTTTCCAGGAATTCTTCAACTGCTTGTGTCTCAACTCTTTCAGGTTCATACAAATCTATCCACAGGACATCATCAAATCCAAGTTTCTCTATCAGTACATTTACATCTGATGTAGTCAGAATCTGCCCTTTAGATTTGTAAAATACCTGAATCATACTCCGGCCTCCTTCTTTGTTAATGAGTTAGACATCACAGACTTCATTTTATAAACCGTGCAAATTTAAGAATTTTTCTTTGAGAAAAGCATCATTCCCAGGAATGTAAGTGCTGCAATCACCAAAATAAGGGCAAAACCAAAGTTGTAACCCCATCCGAATACGGAGTTCTGGATGCAGTAGCAGATTACCGGTACAATGACGCAGATAAACGGAACGGCCTTGTCACAGGTGTTCCATTTTGTAAGGATTCCGTACATAAATACTCCCAACAGCGGGCCGTAAGTGTATGAAGCAATGGCATATACCATATTGATTACGGAATCGCTCTTAAGAGCGTTGAATGCAACCATCAATATTACAAAGAGGATTGCCATTATTACGTTAACGGTCTGTCTTACCTTTTTCTTTTTCTGCTCATCCCACTCTCTCTTCTCCATTCCAATCAGATCTATGCTGGCAGAGGTTGTAAGTGAGGTGATTGCGTTTGCGCAGGAAGGATATGCCGCAGAGATGAGTCCTACAAAGAAGACCACTCCAACAACAGGCCTGAGGCTGAAAGCAACCGTTGGGAAAATCTTATCCGCCTCAACGTTTCCGGCAGCACCGGTTACAGAAGCAAGCATATCCGGATGGTTAATCATAAAGATTGCAAGAACGGCACCTATCGTGAGGAAGAGAAGGTTAACAGGAATCATCATGGCAACGGAGGTCATCATGTTCTTCTGGCTCTCTCTCTGGTTCTTACAGCTGAGGCTCTTCTGAATCATAGACTGATCCAGACCCGTCATCGCGATAGGTACAACCAAACCGCTTATGAATCTCTTAAGCCAGTTGGTTCCGTGAGACCAGTCAGTATCAAATATATCTGAGTGAGAATCTGCGTGAACGTTTGAAAGCATCTCTCCAAAGCTCCATCCCAACTCTCTGCAAATGAATATAAGTGAGAGCACTACAGCCACAATCATAAAGGTTGTCTGGAAGGTGTCTGTCCAGATAATAGTCTTAACTCCGCCCTTGAGTGTGTAAAGAATTGCAATCAGAACAAAGATTGCTGATGCCACCCAGAACGGCATCATAGGCGAGCCGTCCGGACGTATAAGTACAAAGTTGTAGATTACAAAGACAACCAAAAATGTTCTTACAGTTGCTCCTAAAAGTCTGGAAATGATAAAGAAAGAGGCGCCGGTCTTATAACTGCAAACGCCAAATCTCTTCTCCAGATATGCGTAAATGGAGGTAAGGTTCATTCTGTAGTAAAGCGGCAGAAGAACCCCCGCAATAACGGCATATCCGCCAATCATTCCAATAAGCATAGGCAGATACCAGAATCTCTCGTTGTAAACGTTACCCGGAACGCTCATAAATGAAACACCGCTCAGTGAGGCGCCAATCATTCCGTAAGCAACTATAAACCAGTTAGATTTACGGTTACCGGTAAAATAGGAACTGTTGTCTGCCTTCTTGCTGGTAACGTGTGCAATAAGGAATAGTATTGCGGTATAAACCAGGAATGTAATTAGGAGAATTGTAGAATTCATACTTCTCAAATTTTAAATGGTTGTCTGTTCTCAATTGATTTTGCAAGTGTAAGCTCATCCGTGTACTCAAGGTCATCTCCAAATGCCACTCCTCGAGCAATGGATGAGATTACTATCTCATAGTTTTTCAGTCTGTTATAAATGAAGTAGGAGGTTGTCTCCCCTTCCATACTTGTACTCAGGGCCAGTATTACCTCTTTTATCTCCCCTTTTTTTATTCTCTCCTCCAACTCCGCGATAGGTAAATCTGAAGGACCCACTCCGTCTATTGGTGAGATAATGCCATCCAGCACGTGGTATAAACCGTTGTACCTCTGAGTGTTTTCAATGCTCAGCACATCTCTTATGCTCTCCACCACACAAACCACGCTCCTGTTTCTGGAGGGGTTTGAGCAGATTGGACACAACTCGCTGTCAGATACCATATTGCAGACCTTACAGCGCTTTACGTCACTCCTTAAGGAGACAAGACTCTGAGCAAAAAGTTCAACATTCTCCTTTGGTTGTTTAAGGATAAAGAGCGCCATTCTTAAGGCACTCTTTTTTCCTATACCGGGCAGTTTTGAAAAGTGTTCAACAGCCCTGTCTAACAACTTGGAGGATGTATTCATCTCTATTTGCCTGCCTTATAAGCATCTACACCGTTTCTTACGGAACCGTACTTGAGCAGATATTCCTTTGCCTTCTCGTAGTCCGTAATACCGGTCTCATCCATAATCATACGGGTTCCTCTGTCTACCAGCTTCTTGTTGGAGAGCTGCATATCTACCATCTTGTTGCCCTTTACGTGTCCCAGTTTAATCATTGCAGAGGTAGATATCATATTGAGGATAAGTTTCTGAGCGGTACCGGATTTCATTCTGGTTGAGCCGGTTACAAACTCAGGGCCTACAACGGCAACTATAGGGATTTCTACAACCTCGGCCACCTTTGCACCAGGGTTGCAGGTAATGCAGGCAGTAAGGAGTCCCTTCTCTCTTGCCTTTGCGCAAGCGCCTACAACGTAAGGAGTTGAACCGCTGGCTGCAATTCCTACAACGGAATCGTAACCTCCAATGTTAAACTTCTCAAGATCCTTCCAACCCATATCGTAGTCATCCTCAGCGTTTTCCACAGCCTTGCGGATTGCGGTGTCACCGCCGGCAATAAGGCCGATTACCAAGTCGTACGGTGCGCCGTATGTAGGAGGTATCTCACTGGCATCCAGAATTCCCAACCTTCCGCTGGTTCCTGCACCCAGATAGAAGAGGCGTCCGCCCTTCTTCATTCTCTCCACAAGACCGTCTACAAACTTGGTTATTTGAGGAATACACTTTCCTACTGCAACAGGAACGCTCTGATCCTCTTTATTCATTCCCATAAGCAGCTCCTCAGTAGTCATCTTATCAAGATGAGCGTAGTTTGAGGACTGCTCTGTTACTTTGTTCAAACTCATTGTCTTAAGTTATTTTTTAGCAAGATATTTCTCTTTGTGATACTCAATAAGTCCGTCTATAGGTGAACGGAGAACCTTTCCAACCTTCACACCGCACTCGGCTGCAACCTCTTCCAACTCTCTCTTAAAGATATAACCTATAGAACCAACAACGTTCATAGGATACTCCTTGTAGTTGTAACCGTAAACGTTTCTGGTGATGAAATCTTTGAATCCGCTCTTTAAAAGGCCCTGCATGTACTCTGTATCTCTGTACTGCTCAATGAAGTATGAGAATGAAGCCAGGAATCTGTTAGGAGCCGGCTGCTTGTAAACCTTATCTACAATTTTAAGGTAATCCAAATCATATTTCTCAACAAAAGCCTTCTCTATATCCTTAGGAAGCAGACCTTTAATAAAATCTGAAATGAGACGCTTTCCAAAGTATCCGCCGCTGGCCTCATCACCAAGGATAAAACCTCCGGCATTTACATGCTCGGCCATCTTTTCTCCGTCAAAGAAGCAGGAGTTTGCACCGGTTCCAATAATGCAGGCAATACCCTTTCCGTCTCCGCAGAGAGCTCTTGCAGCTGCCAGCATATCTGATGCTGCAAAGCATTTAACGCCCGGGAAAACCTCGTTGAAAGCACTTTCAAGGTCACTTCCCACTGTGTCTGACACTACGCCGGCACCGTAGAAATATACCTCGGAAACGTTGCTTCCTATTATGGAAGAGAGACTTACCTGAAGTATGTTAACTATTTTCTCCTTTGTGATGAATACCGGATTAATGCCGGCAGTCTTTACTGATACGGTTGTTCCGTCCTCTTTGATTGCAACCCAATCCACTTTAGTTGAGCCGCTGTCTGCTACTAAAATCATCTTTTATCTTTTTTGAGTATTTACAAATCGTGCAAATATACTAATTATTTAGATATACGCCCCTTCTTTTCCAGTGCCAAAAGCCGTAGATTGCAGAGAGGGAGTAAAAGGAGTAGAGAAGTGCCATCCAGTACATCTCCTGGGTAAAGCACATTACGGTAGAAAGAATATCCGCCGCAATCCAAACCAGCCACTGCTGCAGGTAGGTCTTTACCAGCCAGATTGTTGCTATTATGCTCAAAACAAAGACCATAGCATCCAATACGGAAGACTCGTCCCCTATCCGTCTAAGGAGGAACATCAGAGCAACGGAAAGAAGAGCAAAGGCAACAAGGCTTATAATCACAACCTTAAGTTTTAAAGGCCTAAGGTGAATCTTATCCTTCCCATCTTCTGTTGAGGTTTCTGAGGCTGTACTCTTCAGTTTTCTGGCATCCCTCATCCAGGCGAATATACCCCACACCGCCGTTCCTACATAATAGATATTCAGGCACATAGAGGCATAGAGAGATTCCCGGTAGAAGACAACCGCACAGACGGAAGAGGCTACAATGCAGATTATCCACATCATATTCTTCTGTCTCACCTCGTAAATCAGAAAGAGTACGCCGGTTATAAAAGAGAAGATCTCCAACCAGTTTGCCTGTATGTATTGTATAATGTTTTCCATATTCTTAACAGTGCAAATATACCGCTTAGAACGTCAATTGAATTTTAGCAATATAGTTGGTGGTAGCCTGAGAATAAACACCCTTTTCTACATAATCCGCAGAGCCGTCATCAAACACCGCCCTATAAAGCCAACCGTACGAGTAATATTTCTTATTCAATAAGTTATCTACGCAAAATGATATGCGCAGTTTGTTTCTTTTACTGAGTTTAAATTCCTGGGAAACACCAAGGCTCATAGTAAAGTATGCCGGTACTTTTGCCACCTCCATAGAAGAGTTGTCCATATATTGCTTTCCAACGCTCTTACCGGTAATCCCAAAGTTAAAGCCGGAAAAAGGAGTAACGCTTATACCCCCTATTGCAATGAACTGCGGAGAGTAGATTAGGTTGGAACTCTTAAGGAATACCTGTTTCTGAGAAACCGGATTCCAGTCTGTTGCATTGTCGTATGCATCCACATAGAGAGTGTAGTTCTTAAGTTTGTTCTTTGAAAGGGTCATGTTACCAAAGAAGGTAATTACGTTAACCGGTGAATATGAAGCAGATATCTCCACTCCCCTTCTGTAGCTCTTAGGTATGTTCTCCTGAATCACATAGCCCGTCTCCGTAAGACGTCCCGTAGCAACCAGTTGGTTCTTGTACTCCATTGCATAGAGGTTGATTCCCAGAGTAACCCTCTCTCTTTCCATCTGATAACCAAGCTCGTAATCCAGCACCCTCTCCTTTTTCAACTCAGAGGCCTTACCTGCCTTTATGGACTCTTTAATATCACTTCTGCTTGGCTCGCGATGGCCAACAGAGAGAGAAGCAAACACTCTTTCACTTTTGGAGATTCTGTAGTTAAGACCCATCTTTGGAGAGAAGGAGTTGTAATTGTTATCAGAAACCAAAGAGACAAAGTCCTTATCTATTCCTCTCATTTTTAGATTTACGTTTCTGTACTGAACATCCAGAAACGCCATAACCCTCTCTGCAACATCATATTCCGCCTTGGTAAAGAGTGAAAAATCTCTCTTCTTTCCGTTATTGCCGTACCAGTTGTAATGGTTCGGAATGTTCTGGTTCCACTTGCTCCAGAGCATATCTCCGTCATGGTCTCCGTCATAGAAAGAGAGATTTGCTCCGCCTATAACATAAAGACGATCACCCCTGTAGCGAAGATTCATTGCACCGGCATAATAGACGTTGTCCATTCCCTGACGGATTATAACGTCTGTCTTCTTGTGAGTTACGCCGTCTACAACCTGATTCTCAAGACCGTACTTGGAAAACTTTACATTGTATTTGTAATTCTCATAGTAACCGTCTCCTTTGGTAAAGTGAGCCGTTGCGTTAAAGGTGAGCTGAGGAGTAAACTGATGAACATAGTGCAGCTGAAGATGATGCTGAGTGTAATTATCCGTCTCATTATCATAGTAATGCACATTCCCCTGCTCATCATAGTACTCTCCCGCAACGTTGTACTTTCTGTTTACCGGATAGATATCTATAGGACAACCCTCCCAGGTGATTCCGGTATGCTGGTCTCCAAATATATAGATGAATCTCAGACTGTTGGAAGGGTTTCTCCAGGATGCGGAGAAGAAGAGTGAGTTCAATCTTGCCTTGGCGTTTCTAATATAGCCTCTTGTATTTGCGTGATTGTAAGCCACATCAAAGGAGAACCAGTTTCCGTTCTTTCCTCCCAGGGCTCCGGAACCCAAAGCCACGCTCTCCATAAATGTCTTATAGGAGCCAAATGAGAAGTCTGCAACCCCGTAAGGCTCAGATGAAGGAGTTCTGGTCTGCATATTGAGTGTTGCGCCAAAGGCACCCGGGCCGTTGGTAGAAGTACCCACACCTCTCTGAAGCTGAATGGATTGCAAGAAGTTCATCACAGATGGCAGATTCACCCAGAATACCTCCTGGCTCTCCCCGTCATTAATTGCAATGCCGTTAAGCGTTACGTTTGTTCTTGAAGCGTCTCCTCCTCTTACGGAGAACTTGGTGTATCCAAGTCCAAGGCCTCCCTCCGTTGTTGCCACAACAGATGGCTGCATACCTATCATCATAGGCAGTGAGTGTGAGGGTGCATTGCTCTCAATCTCTTTTCTTCCCACGGTAGAAAAGGCAACCGGAGTATTGGCATTGGCTCTTGTAGATGCTACAATAATGCTGTCTAACCTTTTTTCACTCAGAGTATCTGCCTTAATACCACTGCCTCTTTGAGCAGCCAGTGGCAGTGAACTAACACAGAGTAAAAACAGACAGAGCGGATAAAAAAATAACTTCCTCATTTCCAATAACATTTAACTGCCTAGAAGTGTAGAAGTCAAGCTCTTCCCTCCGACGGCACTAACCGTATCAGGTTTAAAGGGTATAATCTCAGCCTTCCGGCACCCCTAAGCGGCCGCAAAGATAAACTAATTTTGTGAGAAACCTCTTTTTTGTTTAAGTTTGTATCCCGTTAAGAATAATCCTGAACACTATGAACACTAAGTATATTTTCATAACGGGTGGCGTTGTTTCTTCGCTAGGAAAAGGTATTGTGGCTGCTTCTTTAGCCAGACTTCTTCAGTCCAGAGGGCTGAGCGTAACCATCCAGAAATTTGACCCTTACATCAATGTAGATCCGGGAACTCTGAATCCATACGAGCACGGAGAGTGCTATGTTACCAATGACGGTGCGGAGACTGATTTGGATCTTGGTCATTATGAGAGATTTCTGAATGTGCCTACCTCCCAGGCCAACAACGTTACAACGGGCAGAATTTATAAGACCGTGATAGACAATGAGAGAGAGGGTCTCTATCTTGGTAAGACTGTTCAGATTATTCCTCATATTACAGATGAGATTAAGAGAAGAATGACCCTGCTGGGAAAGAGCGGGAAGTTTGATATTGTCATTACGGAAATTGGTGGTACCGTGGGAGATATGGAGTCCACTCCGTTCCTTGAGGCTGTACGTCAGCTTCAGTGGGAGATGCCGGACGGAGACTGCATAGTGCTCCACCTCACTCTGGTTCCGTTCCTCCACGCAGCTCAGGAACTCAAAACCAAGCCAACCCAGCACTCCGTTAAAATGCTTCAACAAGAGGGAATTAAGCCGGATATCATTGTATGCCGTACGGAGGTTCCTATTCCGGATGCTATGAAGAGAAAGATAGCCCTCTTCTGTAACGTAAAGGCAGACTCTGTATTTGAGAACCAGGATGCAAAGAGCATCTATGAAGTTCCGCTGCTGCTTCACATGCAGGGGTTGGATGATATAGTTCTTAAGAAACTCAAATTCAAAAATATACCTCAGCCTGATCTTACAGACTGGCAGAACTTCCTCAACAAGCTCTTCTCTCCTAAGAGCGAGGTAGATATTGCTCTTGTAGGAAAGTATGTAGAACTGCAGGACGCATACAAATCCATTCAGGAGGCATTCGTTCACGCAGGTGCCGTTAACCTCTGCAAAGTTCACGTACATACCGTTCACTCAGAGTATTTGGATGCTTCCAACCTTAAGGAGAAACTCAAAGGAATGGACGGCATTCTGGTTGCACCAGGCTTTGGAGGAAGAGGTATTGAAGGAAAGATACTTGCAGTTAAATACGCAAGAGAGAACAAGATACCGTTCTTTGGAATCTGCCTTGGTATGCAAATGGCTGTAATTGAGTATGCAAGAGACGTTCTCAAACTCAAGGATGCCTGCTCTACGGAGGTAAGACCTCAAACAAAGAACCCTGTAATTGATCTTATGGAAGAGCAGAAGACTCTCACCACAAAGGGAGGAACAATGAGATTGGGTGCGTACGACTGCCGTCTTAAGGAGGGTACTTTGGCATACAAGATTTACGGCAGCAAGATGATAGCAGAAAGACACCGCCACCGTTACGAGTTCAACGAGCAATATGCAGATATGATGGAGAAAGCAGGGCTTGTACTCAGCGGAAGAAACCCTCAGACCGGACTTGTGGAGATAGTTGAACTTCCTCAAAAAGTACATCCTTTCTTTATTGGAGTTCAGTTCCATCCGGAACTCAGCAGTACTGTTTTAAAACCGCAGCCAATCTTTGTAAACTTTGTGAAGGCTGCAATGAAACACAAAAGCGGCAAATAGTCAGATGAAATACCTTCATAGGATATTACTTCCTGTTATTCTCATAGCAGGCTTCTCCTTAGCCACTTACGCTCAGGAGGGCAAGGTTGTTACTGCCAAAAAACACAGGGTTCAGGTTCTTGAGGAGTATCCTCACGATGTTACTTCATATACTCAGGGGCTCTGCTTTAAGGATGGCGTAATGTGGGAGAGCACAGGCCAATACGGAGAGAGCCACCTTATGAAGCTAAACTATAAGAACGGCAAGTGGCAGAGAAAATGGAAGTTCAGCCGCCGTTACTTTATTGAGGGCAGTTGCTGGTATGGAGAGAATATCTTCATTCTTACCTGGATGGAGCACACCTGCTTTGTATTCACATTGGATGCCAAAGGAAAACTGAAGAAAGTGGGCACGGCCTCCTATCCTTCTGAGGGATGGGGCATTACAACGGACGGCAAGAGCCTTATTATGAGTGACGGAACCTCAGTCCTGAGGTTTATGGATCCAAACTCCTTCTACTGCAAATCCACTCTCAAGGTTACATATAACGGCAAACCTCTAAACAACATTAACGAACTTGAGTGGATTGAGGGAAAAATCTGGGCAAACGTCTACCTTACAGACAACATTGTAATCATTGATCCTAAGACCGGAGTTGTTACAGATGTAATTGACTGCAAGGGACTTTTGCCGGACAAACAAAAGAATAAGGCGACGGACGTTTTAAACGGCATCGCCTATAATCCTTTAGATAAATCTATCTATATAACCGGCAAGTACTGGCCTAGATTATATAAGGTGAAAAGTCCCTATTAAATAGAGCACTCCGTAACCGAGCACCATACTTATAACTCCCACAATCGCTCCTATCTTGCTCATATCTTTCTGAGGTACAAGGTTGGTTCCGAATGCCAATGCATTTGGCGGAGTGGAGATAGGCAGAATCATTGCACTTGATGCTGCAATTGCCACACCTATCAGAACTGTAGAGGTACCGCCAATCACATCCAGTTTGTCTCCCATTGCAGTACATACAACTGCAAGGATAGGCATCAGCAAAGCTGCTGTTGCAGAGTTGGATATGAAATTGGAGAGTGCATAGCAGATAAGGCCTGATATTATAAGAATGAATATTGGTGAGAAGTTTCCGAACGGAATACTCTTAACGGCTAAAGCTGCCAAACCGGATGCGTTAAGTCCGTAACCCAAGGCAAAACCGCCGGCAACCATCCAGATAACAGACCAGTTAATCTCCTCCAAATCTCTGCGGTGGATAACTCCCGTTAAGGCAAAGATTACAAACGGAATAAGTGCAACGGTGTATGAGTTGATACCTGTGAATGAGTCTGTAAGCCAGAGAAGTACTGTAAGTATAAAGGTAACTGCTACAACGGTAGTGTGCCATCCCTGGTGAGGCTTGCTCTCTATCTCTAATACAACGGTCTTCTGGGTGAATGGGAACATCTTCTTAATAATGAACCAGCTAAGGAAAAGAAGTACAATTACAAGCGGGAACATAAACATCATCCACTCTCCGAATCCTATACCCAGATTCAAACCGTCAGGATCATTCAAATATTTGATAGCAATTGTATTAGGAGGGGTTCCAATTGGAGTTCCCATACCGCCCAGGTTGGCTGCAACCGGAATTGCAAGAGCCATGGCAATTCTGCCTTTTCCGGACTCCGGGAGTTGACGGAACACAGGTGCAAGGAATGTCAGCATCATTGCCGCAGTAGCGGTGTTGCTGATGAACATTGAGAAGAGACCTGTAATGAGAAGGAAACCAAGAAGAACGTTCTCACTCTTTGAGCCGAAAGGCTTTAAAAGAATCTTAGCCAGCTGGGCGTCCAAACCGGTCTTTGTTGCTGCAATTGCAAGTATGAAACCGCCAATAAAGAGCATAATCACAGGATCTGCAAATGACGCCATAACAGACTTGTATGAGAGCAGCGGACCTACAACCTCCTTATCACACATAGGGCCTATTCCGGAATCTGAAGTAAACAAGAGCAACAGTCCAATAACAACCACAGATGTTGCCCAGGCCGGAATAACCTCCATAATCCACATCAACATTGCAAATGCAAAAATTGCAATCAATCTCTGCTGAACAACCGTAATGCCCTCCATTCCAAACCAGTCTGCAGGCATATTCCATACAAACAGGGTCAGAACCAGAACAATTCCCAACCTGATAACATTTTTAACGGCCTTGCTGGGATGAGTCCATCTCTCATAATACTTATTCAGAAAATCCTCAACAAGGTTAAATCCTCTAAAATTTTTAAACATATCTCTATACTTTTTCTTTCCGGGGCGCAAATATAAAAGAAAAACTATATTTTTGCGCCCGTACAAGAGACTTTATCGCCAATCAATTGGAGGAAAGTCCGGACAGGAAAGAGCAGTGCGCTGTGGAAAGCACAGATAGGCGCGAGTTTATGTGGGGATAACAGAAAACAACCGCCCGCAAGGGTAAGGGTGAAAACGCGAGGTAAGAGCTCACGACGCTTTATGGCAACATAAACCGGGTATCCCGCCGCATCCTGCAAGGCTATGTATATCGGCAGTTAAGGGTTGCTCGTCCTTTGCCGAGGGGTAAGCTGCGCTAGATAAATGATAAAGACCTGACTATCAGGGACAGAATCCGGCTTAACTTGTACAAAAAAGGAGTGCTCGCGCACTCCTTTTTTTGTACAAAGGGATGCTCATCGCATCCCTTGTACAAAGCATCACCCCCGGCTTTGCCGGCCCCTCAAGGGGCATCGCGGTGCTACGCACCGGCCGCTGAAGCGGCTTATTATCTTCCTCCGAAATGACGTAATTACTTCTTGTCCTTCTTTTCCGGTTCAAGTTTCTCTGGGACGGAGTTCTTGAAGAAGTTTGTTACCTGGCCAACAAGAGCGTCTATCTGCTTCTGCTCCTTGAGAACCTCAAGCGGGAAGCCAAAGGCTACAAGTTTGTAATCCTCTCCCGGATAAGCAATTGCAGCGGCAATGCTGGTCTGAGGGTAACGGAAGATTGTGTAGGCCTGAGCAACTGCAGGAGTGAAGGCATCTGGTGCCTCACACACATACTTCTTATCATTCAAAGTGCTGTAGTACTCAAAGTTACCCTTGAATCCAAACTTGTTGTTCACTGCAGAGACTCTGCCGTCCTTTGCTGCGGAGTGAGTCATCCACTTGAATTTCAGTACATCTGAAGCAAACGCAGCACCCTCCTTAGGGTTGCACTCGTATGCGTCTACAAGGTCTGTAGCAATGTAGGAACCGGAAATAAGCAGGCATCTCTTCTCTGCGCAGAAACTCTTCAGAGCAGCCTTCATCTCAGGTGTATAAACATGATACTTAACCAGTTTGGTAAGAGAGCCGTCATTTGTCTGGCACTGCTTACCCATAATCATATCACATACGGAGTAATCTACAAGGTTGGTCTTTCCCCCCTCAACTGCGCTTCTTGTAGAAGAGACAAATGCATAGCCGTTGTTCATAAAGGCACGGCCGTGGTCAAAGGCGTAATCAAATGTGTTACCGGCAATTATCTGACCTGCCTGGTCATTGTAGCAGGCACCGAATCCCGGAGCGTCATCATCTGTCCACGGAACGCTGCGGCGGTACTCGTACATCTTACCCAGGAATGAAGCATCCTTAATGTAAGGAACGCCGTAGTCATACTCATAGAAGAAACCGGCAAGAGTAGAATCTCTGCTCTGCAGCCATTTTGGAGCACTGACTCTGTCAAACGCATTGACTACCAGCACAATGTTCTCCTCTTTGCAGTTGTTTGGAACGCCTGCAGCAACCACCTCTGAAGGGAAACTCTCTCCTCCCTCGTTAACTGCAGTCACCTTGAAACGGTAAATATGTCCCCTATCTATTTTTACTGAGCAGAACTCCTCTTCTACGTATGTTCCCTTGTCAAAGCCCTCGTCATCTACCGCAATGTAAACCACGTAACCAGTTGGTTTTGCGGTAGGTTCCAGTTTATCCTCTACCGGAGTCCAGGAAACTTTTGCCATTAGGTCACCATCCGCCTTAACAGCCAGATATGAAGGAACAACGGAGGTCTTGGCAGTAACCGTCTTACCTTTTTTGCCCTTTTTGTTCTTCTTGCTCTTTACTGTAGTTGTGGTTGTGGTCTCGATAGGTTCAGCGGACTTTCTGAAGGCGTTTTCAAACTCCACCCTCATATCTTTAACAGGCAGCGGCTGAACGGTATACGCAACATTGTTCTTCCAGGAGAGGAACTTAAGTATACCCTTGTAAATAGCTCTGGATGAGGTAAAGCGGAAGTCTGGATCCAGACCAAACTTCATATCTGCATAGTTGTGGTGAGAGAGGTACTCCAACAGCATACCCGGAACCTGAGGAGAACGGCTCTCTGAATATGAACGGTCCCAGAGATTACGGCGGCTCCAGGCAAAACCGTATTTATCTGAAATATCGTCAACCAACTGAGTCTGAACTATATCTGCAAGATATCTTCCAAGAATTCTGTCCTCTCCGTTAGGATAGAGGTTCTCTCCTCCAAAGTCCTTGCAGGTACGGGTATAAATGGAGAGCGTTCCTATAATAGTATCACTCAGAGCGTTACCCGCATCCGTATGGAATGCAAACGAGAGGTCAACAGGAATATTGCGGCTCTCTACACCCCACTTAGGAAGCATTTTTGAACCGCCGGCAAGAGCGTTAACCCACTTGCCTCTGGATACATAGTCATCTGTATAATCCTTCTCATTATGAGACATTGAGTAAACTGAATCTGCAAAACCGCTCCACTGAAGGAAGTATCTTGCACCCTCCATAAAGCGAGGCATTCCGCTTACGAATCCCTCACCCTCTCCTCTGGCAATGTTACCCATTCCGCCGCCAAACTTGCAGGCATCTGCGGTAACAACTCCGCAACTCTCTGCGTTAGAGAGATATACACCCTGGTCTGAGAAGCCCTTCTTAAAGTAGAATGTGCCCAGATAAACCCACATTCCGCCTCCCATCTGCTGGTTAACAAGGAATTTGGCCTCACCGCCGGAGTATTTTACGGTGTAGGAGACTCTCTTAGCGCTCTCAGGGAGAGACTTATAGGAGATATAAACTGCATAATCTCCGTCTGCCGGGAAAGTTGGATTCCACTCTACCTTGCTCTCCTTAAGGGATTTATCTGCCTCTGTCTGAGCCTCTGATGAGAGCAGACCCTTTGTCTTTACGTAACTTCCCATACGGAAAGGATTCTCTCCAAATACGTAGGAAGCCTTAGGATTAGCAAAACCAAGAGAATCAACCTTTTCCCAACTGTTGGAACCGTTTCTCTGATAATAACCCTTGGTCTGGGTATCGTTATCTACAATAACCTCCTCCCTTCTCCAGTCTCTCTCCTTTGGCATAAGCACTACCGCACCTGCATTCTCCAGCATAGGAGTAAGGAACGGAACAACGTAACTCATTGTATATGTGTCCTCCACAACGCCAAAAAGACGCGCTCTCTGGAACTCCCAGCGGTCCAAAGTAGGCTCATAGAACCAGCCGTGTGAGTTGCTCATTGCAATATGACGCTGCTGAAGTCCTCTTGTAATCTCGTAAGGCTTGCTCATATTCTCCTTAAGACGCGGAGTATCAGACTTTTTACTCAATGCGCCTCCTCCAAGAGAATATCCTGTAGATGGATCATAGAAAGGAGTAATCAGCTGCTGAAGAGTTGAACCGTTGGAGAAGATTGCAATCTTTTTGTTCTTGAGGTCTGAAGGAATGTTCTCATTTACAAGCTTGTAAATGTTCTTAACAACCTCTGGTCTCATTGGATAATCTGCAAGATTTCTGTTGAAGTTCAGATAGATGGAATCACTTCCTCTGAGCAGATAGCAGTTTTCTACCCTAACCGGAACCTTAACGCCGTTGGAAAGAGTACGCAGGTAATCTCTTACGGCAAGGTTCATCTTATCAAAACTTTTCAGTTCCGTATATTTCACATATTTTTTACCCTCCAGCAAGTCTGCCGGGTAGTTCTTTCCCTGAGATGCTGAAATAGAGGGCAATAGAACAACGGCCAAAAGAGCCGCCAACAAAATTCTGATTGAACGCATATAGTATAACTTTAATATATTTTCTAATGGTATATCTCGGACAAAAATAGTAAATTTGCCCTTATGAAAAGAATAAGACTTGCAAATCTGCCAACCAAGATTTACCGCCTGGATAGATTATCCGGGGAGCTTGGTGCAAACATCTACATTAAAAGAGATGACCAGACCGGAAGCGAACTCTCCGGCAACAAAGTTCGTAAACTGGAATTTGAGACTGCAGACGCTCTTGAAAAGGGCTGTAACCTGCTCATTACCTGCGGAGGAATTCAGTCCAACCACTGCCGTGCAACAGTTGCGGCGGCTACCATTTTGGGAATGAAATCTGCCGTACTGCTCAGAATATCAGACACTCCGCCGGTTAAGGGCAACTACTTTTTAGACCGTCTTCTGGGAGCCGATGTACGCTTCTGCAACCAGGATGAGTACCGCTATCACCGTATGGAGATTATGGAGGAGATGGCACGCAAGTATGAATCAGAGGGTTACAAGCCTTACATAATTCCGGAGGGTGCATCCAACGCCATTGGAACTTTGGGATACTACAACTGTATGCAGGAGATTCTTGCCCAGGAGAAGGAGATGGGAATAACCTTCAATACCGTAATTGTTGCAACCGGAAGCGGCGGAACAATTGCCGGCCTTCACCTTGCAAACGAACTTGGAAATCTTGGAAAGAGATGCATTGGTATGGCTGTCTGTGATGATGTTGAGTACTTTACCAACATATCAGACAATATATCTAACAGCGCAAAATCATTACTTAGCCAATATCTTGATACAGAAGATTTCAGCAATGCAGTTTTAAAGAGAGAAAACATAGAGATCAATGACAAGTATGTAGGAATAGGCTATGCTCTCTCCCGTCCGGAGGAGTTGGAATTCATCCGCAAGATAGCCCGTCTGGAGGGAGTCATACTGGATCCTGTTTATACCGGCAAGGCAATGTACGGTCTTTGGAACGAACTCCAAAAGGATGCAGATCCTAAGACCCGCATAGACCCTAAAGACAACATACTCTTCATACACACCGGAGGACTCTACGGACTCTTCCCAATTAGTGAAACATTCCCTCTTTAATATGGGTATAGCAATTTACACACTCACCTCCCCTCTTCATAACGAACTCTCAGTAAGGAGTTTAACAGAGGGTTTCCTGAGTAAGATCAACCTCCCCTTCACTTTTAAAGGGGAGGATTTTTCTGATTACGGAAAGGCAGATCTCAATCTTATATTTGTAAGAACCGGGGGAACGGAGAATATTTTCAAGCAGAAGGAGGAGGTTATTCTCTCCGCCGCAAAGCACCCCGTATACCTGCTGGCATCAGATACAAGCAACTCACTGCCAGCCTCTTTGGAGATTCTCTCCTACCTTGTTCAGAGAGGAGTTAAGGGAGAAATCATCCACGGGACCGCTTCACTTATAACCTCAAGGATTGAGAAACTCTTTAAGATTCAGAGTGCCTTAAACAAAATTTCACGCTGCCGCGCCGCGGTTATTGGCAAGCCTTCAGACTGGCTCATTTCCAGCGGAGTAAACAGAGAGATAGTTAAAGACAAACTGGGGTTGGAGATAGAAGAAATAACTATCGCGGAGGTAGAAGAGGCATATAATAATTTAGAGGAAGAGGCGGCCTGCACTGCAGAGAACGAGTTTTCAAACAAAGAGGCGGAAAAGTACTTTGCGGGGGCGGTAAAGATTTACAGGGCAATAAAGAAGGTTGTATTGGAGCATAATGCAGACGCCTTCACAATCAGGTGTTTTGACCTTCTCACATCTCTTAAGAATACCGGCTGCTGGGCCCTGGCAAAACTCAACTCCGAGGGGGTTGTTGCGGGATGCGAGGGAGATATACCGGCAATGCTCTCTATGATTATAAGCCGCGCAGTATCTGGCGTTTCCGGCTTTCAGGCAAATCCTTCCAGGATAGATTCCGAGAGCGGAGAGATACTCTTTGCCCACTGCACAGTTCCTCTGAATATGGTTAAAAGGTATCAGCTGGACACTCACTTTGAGAGCGGTATTGGGGTGGGAATAAGAGGTTTTATGGAGGAGGGTGACGTTACGCTCTTTAAGGTGGCAGGAGATTTTTCCCGCAGCTTTACCGCCGAGGGCAAACTCATAAGCTGCCAGAGCCTTCCCAACCTCTGCAGAACGCAGATGCTCATTAAGTTAGATAACAAAGAAGATTGCAAATACTTCTTCCGTGAACCTATAGGAAACCACCATATCATAATACCGGGAAGATTCAAGGAGATTTTAGATGGTATATTAAGGTAATTTACTACATTTGCCCTCCGTTTTACAGACATTGGGATTGGTAATTAAAGCGTTATTATTGTTATAGGTTATGGTCTTCTCAGATCTCTTCTTTCTGTTTGCATTTCTGCCGGCATTTATACTGGCATACCTTGCTGCAGGCTATGCAGACAGGAAGCTGTTCTCTCCGCTTGATGACCATAAATTTAAAGCCCGCAACCTTGTAACCGTAATCTTCTCCCTCATCTTCTACGCCTGGGGAGAACCGGTCTACGTATTTCTGATGCTCTTCTGCGTCTTTGTAAACTACCTTGCAGGATTGGGCATAGAGGGTTCCGGCAAGCACCGCAAACTGGCTCTGGTACTGGGTATTACGCTTAATCTGCTAATACTTTGCACATTCAAATACCTGGGCTTCTTTGCAGAGATTTTAAACGGCTTTGGCTTGAGCGTAGCGGCTCCAAAGATTGCGCTTCCTATAGGAATCAGTTTCTACACATTCCAGTCACTCTCCTATCTTGTAGATGTTTACAGAGGTCAGTCACCGGCTCAGAGACGCTTTTGGGATCTGCTCTTCTATATCTCTATGTTCCCGCAGCTAATTGCCGGCCCTATTGTACGTTACCAGACAATCTCCGCCAACATTAAAAACCGCACCGTTACCACTGAAGATTTTGCAGAGGGTGCATACCGCTTCTTGCTGGGTTTGGGAAAGAAAGTGATTCTTGCCAACCAGCTCTCAGAGATATCGGACAGATTCCTGGCAGACGGAAACTTCTCAACGGCAGGAAGTTGGATTGGTCTTTTGGCCTTCACTTTCCAGATATACTTTGACTTCTCCGGTTACTCCGATATGGCAATCGGAATGGGTCGCTGCCTGGGATTCAGGTTTAACGAGAACTTTGACCACCCATACACATGTAACTCAATTACAGACTTTTGGAGAAGATGGCACATATCTCTGGGAACCTTCTTCAGAGATTACCTCTACATTCCTCTTGGAGGAAACCGCCGCCACCAGGCTCTCAACATACTCATTGTATGGTTCTTAACCGGTATGTGGCACGGTGCAAGCTGGAACTTCATACTCTGGGGTCTCTACTTTGGAGTAATTGTAACCATAGAAAAATACACAATCCTCAAATATAAGATTCCGTCTTTTATCCTCCACATTTACAGCCTGATACTGGTGGTTTTAGGATGGGGAATCTTCTACTTTGACGATTTTGGAAAGTTGGGTTCTCTCTTCAGTGCCCTCTTTGGCAACGCACAGAGTGCATCCGACTTTACCTCATGGGCCGCACTTACCAACAACTTCTGGCTCTGGATTGCAGCCATAACATTCTCACTTCCTGTAAGAAAGCTCTTTAAAAACGCCAGAGGAAAATGGATTTACAGAACCGTTATCTCTCTTCTGATCCTCTTCTGCAGCGTGGCGCTTCTTATAGGAGCAACTAACAACCCGTTCCTCTACTTTAGATTCTAGATATGAAAAGATACGCTCTGATATTCACATTATTACTTGTAAACACCCTCCTTTGGGGGCAGAATCCTGTAACGGCAGATACCATTTTGAATGATACCGTATTCAAGTCTAAGGTAACCGTTCCCGCAGACGAGTATGCCATTCCTAACAGGGTGACAGAGAAGTATGTAAACAGAGTGAACCCGGATGAAACCTGCCGTATGCTCAAGAGCGGAATTATGATTATTGGTACGGGAAAGAACGTCAGAGCCGCAGAGTCTTACGGAGGCAGAAACGCCGGAGAGAAGGAGTACGCAGAGTCTGCCAACAAATACAAGAGAGTATTTGGAGACAGCGTGAATGTTTACTGCATGGTAATCCCTTCTGCAGCAGCCTTCTACACCCCTAACAAGCTGAGCGGTTCCACCAGACATCAGGGCAAGACCATAGACAGAATCTTCTCATATCTTTCAGACTCCGTTAAGGCTGTAGATGTCTACACCATTTTGGGAAGACACGCCTCAGAGAAGATTTACTCAAGAACAGATCACCACTGGGCTCCGCTTGGCGCCTACTATGCCGCCAAGAAGTTTGCCGCAGTTGCCGGCGTTCCGTTCAAAGACCTCTCCTGGTACACCAAACATACCGTAAAGAACTATGTAGGAACAATGTACATGTTCTCAAAGCAGAAAGAGGTTAAAGATGCTCCGGAAGATTTTATCTATTATACTCCCGATAGTGTAAAGTACACAACCACTTACACCAACTATGTAACCCGCAAAGGAGTGGCCGTGGCAGAGGGAAAGACCGTTAAGGGAACCTTCTTCCAACCTGTAAAGGACGGAAGCACAGGCGCTTACTGCGTATTTATGGGCGGAGATGCCAAGATAACCAAGGTGGAAACCTCCACCAAAAACGGACGCAGGCTTGTAATCTTTAAGGAGAGTTACGGCAACGCAATTCCGGGTTACCTCTTCTTCTCCTTTGAAGAGATACACGTTATAGATTGCAGATACTTTAAGAAAAATATAAAGAAGTATGTAAGGGATAACCACATTACGGACATACTCTTTGCAAACAACATTGCAAGAGCCGTCCTTAATGGCACAAACCGCTCATACTCAAAGTTTTTAACACAGTAATGGGAAAGAAGTTATTCATAGTACTTGTAGGATTGTTGTTTGGAGGGTTTACCGTACTCTTCAACTTCTTCCCGCGCAGCACCGTCTCAGAACTTGAGAAGAGAGACCTTGCAAAGTTCCCAACCTACTCCGGTGAGAAACTGGCGGACGGCTCATTTGCAAAGGAGATATCACTCTGGTTCTCAGACAGTGAGCCTTACAGAGACTTCTTTATAAGTATGAGTATGGGTCTTAAGGACCTCATAAGGGTTAACTTCTCCAAGGAGAGTTCACTTACATTCCATGCTCCGGATATGACAGACAATGACTACTCCCCAACCGGAGACTTTGGTGAAGATGAAGCAGATGAATTGATGAGTGAACAAACTCCTGTAGATGAAGAGACTACAGAGAACCGCAAACTGGAGGAGTACCAGAATAAGATTACCGCTCAGGAGAATGCAAAGATTGCAAATGCCGGTATTATAATAGTTGGAAGCGGTGAAAATACCAGAGCCATAATGGCTTACGCCGGAGATTCCACCGGAGGAGTTAAGTTTGCAGAGGTTGCAAACAAGTATAAGAGAATTTTGGGAGACAGCGTTAACGTTTACTGTATGGTTATTCCTACATCTACAGAGTTCTACTGCCCCGATGCCGCAAAGAAAAGAACCAAGAGCCAGAGAGCAACCATAAACAACATCTTTGCAAACCTCTCAGACTCAGTAACTGCCGTAGACGTATACACAACTCTGGCACACCACGCAGAGGAGGATATTTACCTTAGAACAGATCACCACTGGTCTCCTCTGGGAGCCTTCTATGCTGCACGCCGTTTTGCAAAGGTTGCCAAGGTTCCTTTTGCAGACACCACCTCATACATACGCAAAGTAGTTAAAAGGTATGTGGGAAGTATGTACGGCTACTCCAAAGATATAAGCATAAAGAAGGCTCCGGAAGATTTTGTATTCTATGTTCCGGACTCCACAGTAACCTACACCACCACCTACGTAAACTACACCGTAGATGAGAATTACAAGGTTACAAATGAGAGCGCTCCGTACAAGGGAAAATACTTCTTTGATTACAAAGACGGCAGCGGTGCCGCCTACTGCACCTTTATGGGCGGTGATATGAAGATCACAAAGGTGGAGACATCAACAGATAACCACAGAAGAGTTCTGGTATTAAAAGACAGCTTTGGCAATGCAATTCCGGGCTACCTCTTCTTCTCCTTTGAAGAGGTGCATGTTGTTGATTACCGTTACTTTACAAGGAACATTGTAGATTACATTAAAGAGAACAAAATTACAGACGTTCTCTTTGCAAACAACATCTTCTCCGCCTATATGCCTGGTACCGCCCGTCGCTATTTAAAGTTCCTACGGAACTAGAGAAGTATCAGTTGGGCAACGTACAGCACCACGGCCGTGCTAAGTCCCATAAAGAGGGTTGCCTTAGTCTGCGTACGGTAACCGTCTTCTACAGAGAGCCCTCCCATCTTGGTAACAACCCAGAAGTAACTGTCATTGGCGTGAGATACCGTCATTGCTCCCGCACCTATTGCAACTACCACCATTGCCGCACTCAGAGGAGTAGTCATTCCAAGTGTATAGAGCAGTGAAGAAGATGAGCTGTAAAGTCCCATAATTCCTGCAGTTGTGGTCATTGCCACGGTAGATGAACCCTGTGCAGTCTTAAGCACCGCTGCAATTATGAACGGGAAGATAATTCCCAATCCCTGGAATGATGAGATATTCTGTTTAATCACATCTATGAATCCCGCCTCATAGATTACCTGTCCCAATACGGCACCTGCCGCTGTTATGAAAACTATTGGACCGGCAACCTTTAAAGCCCACTCTGTGATTGGGTTAAGACGGTTGCTCTCATCCTTTGAGTGTCTCTTCATATAGGAGAGCAAAGGTGCAGTTGCAACAACTCCGGCGGCAAGTGCAATAACAGGTTTTCCTAAAAAGATGAGAAGATTACCCACCGTTCCCTCCATCTTGAGTATGGAGGCTACGGAACCAACTGCCATTAAAACTATCGGGAGAAGGATAGGTAAAAAAGATATGAACGTTCCGGGAGCATCCTTTGTATCAATCACTTTGGAGAGTTCCTCCACCTCAGTTTCATCTGTTGAATGTACTCTTTTGCCCACTCTGTTTGCAAAGATATAGGCAACGGTAAGAGGGATTATTGAGGCTATTGTTCCAACTATGAGGATGTAAAGAAGCATATCTCCCATTCCCACCATTCCGGCGGCGGCAACAGGCCCCGGTGTAGGCGGTATAAATACGTGAGCCACATAGAGTCCGGAGGCAAGAGCAACGGTCATTGTAACTGAGGAGACACCGCTCTGGCGGCTCATCCACTTGCGGATTGGGTTAACAATCACAAAGCCGCTGTCACAGAACACCGGTATAGATACCACCCAGCCTATCAGCATAATAGCAAGCTGAGGATGCTTCTTTCCCAACACCTTAAGAATAGATTCCGCAAGACGCAAAGCGGCACCGCTTTTCTCCAGAACCAGCCCAATTAGCGTTCCGAATATGATTACAAGTCCAATGCTGGTAAAGACGGAGGAGAACCCCTTCCCTATCACATCGGGAATTTTCAGAATAGGAATACCCATCACAAGTGCCAGAAGCAGAGCCGTTCCCAGAATTGAAAGGAATGGATGCACCTTAAGGTAAGAGATTGCAAAAATCATCAACGCTATTGCTGCAACAAAGATAAGCAGCGGTACAAGCCAACCGGTAGTTAACATTGTTATCTTTCTAAAAGTTTAACCTACACAAATATAGGAATTATACTCCAACGGTGGAAAAGCCCTTCAGATGCTCATTAAAAGTCTCTGACATAAAGTCATTTAGAGCAGAAGCAAAGGATGAAGAAACAACGGAAACTCTCCCCTCTCCCGCAACAAGAGGATCTATTCTGCGCTTCTTTGCAGAGATTACTCTTACAGGGTATTCCGGCCTCCACGCCTCTGATGAATCATTAACGGCCAGACCGCTAACTACTTCACGGGTAAGCACATCAGCTCTTTTTGCAATAACTCTTCCGGATGCTTCAACCTCATACAGGCCGTTTAATGAAGTGAACCACTTCCAATCCATCCCTCCTTCAGATTCTGAGCAGAGGGCTTCTATCACCTGCTTTTCAGTTGTATAGAGCATATCCTCAGTGACGGTTCCGCGCCCGGCAGCTCTCTTTACAATCTCAGAGAGCAGCTGCATAGAGTAGCGGTCTGCTGGGCTTACGTAAACCTTTCCGCACTCCAGGGCATAGCGGGCAAACTTCTCAGCCACAGCCCTGTCCGTAAAGCAGAGTTCCTCCTCTCCCTCCTCATTAACAGTAACGGAAAGAGAAGAGTATATCTCCCTAACATCTTCCACCCCGCCTAAACGGAAGTTTATAATGTTTCCAAGAGTGTACTCCAAGCGGTCTGCAGAAAGTTTTGGAGTATCGTTATCTGCTATAGGATATAGGTGATAATCAGAAACTTGCTCAACAGATAAGCCCAGCTCAGAGAGCACTCTGCATACCTGAACAGAAGATTGAATCATAGAATAAGTTCTCTCCTCCGTGCTCTCCTGGGTAATGTAATCTCCCTTCATAAAGTCAATTACGTGGGCAAAAGCAGGAGAAGCCACATCATGAAGCAGTCCGGCTATTGCCTGAGCTTTGCTGTGAGTAAAATTCCACACAATAAGCCCCACTCCAATGCTGTGTTCCAGGCGGCTGTAGGGTGCTAAAGAGCGGAAGAACGGGAATGATGTATACTCGCAGCCGCAGTTCATTCCTATCCCTGCAATTCGCTGAAGCAGCGGAGATTGCACAATAGGCTCAAAAAACGGCGGATAATCCTTGGAGTATATATTTAACAGTTGCTCATTCACAGAGACAAATATACTCCAAATATCTTCTTTATTTTCTATTTTTGCCACCGCAAATCTGAATCTATGGGCATACTTATAGTACTTCCAATATTGACCGTTCTGATGTTCGGTCTGGGTCTATCCCTCAAGATAGAGGATTTTAAGGCTTTGGCTTACAAACCTAAGGCTTTGATACTAGGCATATTTGGGCAGCTTGTTCTGCTTCCTGCCATTGCTTTTTTACTGGCGGAACTCTTCAACCTGCCTGCCATCTTCTACCTTGGAATCATACTTATTGCCTGCTGCCCCGGCGGAAGTTCCTCCAACGTCTTCTCCCGTCTTGCAGGCGGAGACGTAGCCCTATCTATCACTCTTACAGCCATCAGCAGCATTGTAACCATGTTCACCATACCGGTGATTCTCTCCATAGCACTTGGCCAATGCAGCGGAATGGAGGCCTTCTCACAGAGTGAAGGAGGCATACACCTGCCTGTAGGTAACCTCCTTATTCAGAACATACTGCTTATGTTTATCCCTATAGTTGCCGGCTTTGTTCTCAGCCGCCTCTGCCCCGTAACAGCAGGAAAACTGGATAAGATTATTGCAAAGATTTCCTTTCCGGCTTTAATGCTTCTTGCCACAATCTTCTTCATTCAGCACCATAAAACCATTGGGGAGAACATTGCAACACTGGGTGCGGTAATCACGCTGATGCTGGTCCTTTCTGCCGGCATCGCCGCCCTTGCCTCAAGGCTTTTCAGACTCTCAGCCTCTCACCGCAAAACCATTGTGATTGAGGTGGGTATGCAGAACGCCGCACAGGCCATAGCTATTGCCTCCAGCCCCTTCATCTTCAACAACTCAGCACTGGCCATCCCAGCCATCATCTATGCACTGATGATGAACGTAGTGCTGCTTATCTACGTGGCTGTAGTAAAAAAGAAGAGCAGGTAACCACCCGCTCTTCAACTCTCTGAAAAAACTGACTCTTAAGTAAGAGAACACTCTAAGATAGAGTGTCCGTATGCAAGGTCATCATGTATCTCTACAATCTTATAGCCCACCTTCTCAAGTATATCTATCATATCCTGAGAATGATACATCTTGCTGTTACCGTTGGCTATAACTGTAAAGTATAGAGATGTCATTGTAAGACAGTAACTTGCAGTCTCATAACGCTGCCTGTCCCAGAAGGTTTCCATAATGAAGAGTTTGCCGTTAGGGTTCAGAGATTTCTTGGCGTTTGTAACAATCCTCTCTATCTCCTCCTCAGAGAAGCAGTCAAGGAACTGGCTCATCCATACTGCATCAAATCCCTGCGGATAATCGTTATCTTTCAACAGGTTACGTGGGAAGGTAGAGATTCTTTCAGCCCCCTCTTTGCCTGAAACGTTCTTCTTCAGCATCTCCAGCTGCTGCGGCAGATCCATAACGGTAACCTGCACATCCTTGTTGTACTGAACGCACTTGAGTGAGAACTTGCCGGTGTTTCCTCCAACGTCCATAAGACGCTTAACGTCATTAGCAAAGACAATCTTAAGTGCCTGGTCAAATGAACTGTCTGAATAGAAGTGGTCAAAGTCAAACCAACTCTTCTGAACATCTGCAGGCAGTGAAGACAACCCCTCATAAACCGTTGGCCAATCACCAAACACCTTCAACCCGGCAGGGCGCCCCTCCTTCAAGCTTGCTTCCAAATCAAAGAAACCCAGGTAGTTTACATCATTTACAAAGTTCATGTTTACCTGAGTCATCCTGTCTGTAAGCAGATACCAGCCGGTCTTTGTAATAAAGAACTTATCATCTTTAACTATAACGGTACCAATAGATAAAGAGGCCTCCAAAAGCACCTTCACGCCGTAACGTGAAAGGTCTACCTTAGAGACAACCTCATCCATTGTAAGGCCGTCCGGATTATCTTTAAGTGCCTGGAATATACCAAATTTGAGCATCATCCTAGATGCCTGAAAAGCCACGGGAGCAAACGCAATCTCCTGAGCCGCTCTCTGCGCCTCCAAAATAGAAAGCTTGTCCTTTCCGTATTTCTCCTTAAGAGGTGATTCTAACTTCATACTCTAACTCATTTACAACCCCAAATTTAAGATTAAATCATTAAATTTGAATGGTTTTAAAGATAGATTTTATGAAAAGGGCAGTGTTCATTTTGGGGTTGGTGGCGGCTTTGGCAGTGGCTACCAACGGTTTAGCTCAACAGCAGGATTATGAAACAGGGCAGGAGTGCACCAGCATTATGGTGGGAAGGCTGGCATCTACGGATGGGTCTGTGATAACTTCTCACACCTGTGATGGCGTGTCACACACCTGGATATCAATAGAAAAGGCGGCAGATCACAAAAAGGGTGAGGTGCAAAAAGTCTATCGTGGAATAAGAAGAACAAGATTTAAGGGAGATACGGTTGGAGTAGTTTGCACGGGTGAGATTCCGCAGGCACGTCATACATACGCCTATCTGAACACCGGCTATCCCTCTCTGAATGAGAAGCAAGTGGCAATTGGAGAGACAACTTTCTCCGGGCCGGATACGCTTAAGAATCCTAACGGTATGCTTATGATTGAGGAGATGGCCAGAATTGCGCTGCAAAGATGTGATAACGCACGTGATGCGGTTAAGTTAATGGGCTCATTGGCAGAGAAGTACGGCTACGGAGATGGCGGAGAGTGCCTTACGGTTGCAGACAAAAAAGAGGTGTGGTGCTTTGAGATTGTGGGGTGCGGAAAGGATAAAAAGGGAGCCGTTTGGGTTGCTCAGAGAGTTCCGGATGACCACGTTTCCATCTCTGCTAACATCCCTAGAATAGGCAAGATAGACCGCAAAGACAAAGACCATTTTATGGCATCAGACAATGTGGAGAAGGTGGCACTGGAGTACGGTCTTTGGGACGGTGAGGGAGAGTTTAAGTTCTATAAGGCATATCACGGTAACTATGGAGACGGCAAAAACTTCAGAGAAAGAGACTTTTACGTGCTCTCCACACTGGCTCCGTCACTTGGTCTTACATACGATATGGAGGAACTCCCCTTCTCCGTTAAACCGGATGAAAAGGTGGACGTTAGAAAGGTGATGGAACTCTTTAGGAATACCTTTGAAGGGACACAGTTTGATATGTGCCGCAACTGGCTGATTGAGGTGCCGGCAAAGGGAGACAAACCGGCCTACAAAAAGACCAGCCCGGTTGCAAATCCCTGGCTTACAGCAGATACCCGTAACACTTTGAATACCATAGCTCCCGGAACAGTGGAGTTTGCAAGAACCCTGGCGGTTGCCTGGTGCTCTTATTCAACAGTTCTGCAGTTGCGCTCCTGGCTGCCCGATGAGGTTGGCGGAATACTCTGGTATGCAGTGGATAACCCGGCAGAAAGCCCTCGCATCCCAATCTTTGCGGGAGCACAGTCACTCCCTTCCGGCTTTGATTTCTGCGGGCAGAAAGAGTTCAGAGAGGATTGCATTCTCTGGCAGTTCAGAAAGGCCAACCGCCTGGCTACCGTGGCCTGGCAAAAATCAAGAAACCGTGTAGCTTCTGAGATAAAGGCTGTAGAAGAGCTTGCGTTTGAGGAGGTTGCAAAGTTGGGCGCAAAGAGCACGGCAGAAGAGAGAGATGCAGTTACAGCCATGATTTACCAGGAAGGCGTTAAGAGGTGGAGGAAGATGGAGGAGGATTTCTGGATGAGCTACGGAAGAAGTTTCTAATAATCCTTGCAATAAAGGAAATAAGGTATATTTTTGCAGCCGTTTTTGATGGCTTAAAATGAAACTTATACCTGTATATACCTGGAACAAATCTCTCGTAAACCTTGAGATAAGACAGAAGAAATTCAGCAAACAACCTTGGGCTCAGGGAGTTATACTCCTGGCCTTTGTGGTGATTGCAATGCTGCTGGCAAACCTGCCGTTTACCAGAGAGCTCTATCACTCTGTACTTGAGACAGATCTGGCAATCTCCGCCAACTTTAACGGACATCAGGTGCTCTTTCCTAAGGATATGACCGTTGAAAGGTTCATCAACGATATCCTTATGGTTGTCTTCTTCTTTACCGTAGGCTTGGAGATAAAGAGAGAGATTGCCCACGGAGAGTTATCCTCTCCGCAAAAGGCTATTATGCCGGTAATTGCAGCCGTGGGCGGAGTGTTAGTTCCTGCACTTATCTACTTCTTCATTAACCAGGGTACTGCAGCGTCCAGCGGTTGGGGAATCCCTACAGCTACGGATATTGCCTTTGCGGTTGGAATACTGGCAATACTTGGAGATAAGGTTCCTGTCTCTTTGAAAGTGTTTTTAACTGCCTTAGCCATTGCAGATGACCTTATTGCCATATTGGTTGTAGCCATCTTCTACGGCGGAAGCATTAACCTGATTCTTCTGGGAATAGCACTCATTCTGGTTGTACTGCTTATTGTAATGAACAAGCTGGGAGAGAAGCGCCCCTGGTTCTACTTCATTCCTGCAATTGTTATATGGACCCTGTTCTACTACTCCGGAGTACACGCCACAATGAGCGGTGTGGTTATGGCATTTTTGATTCCTTCAACTCCAAGATACACAAGGGAATACTATTACCACAAGAGAGCAATATACAGAAATAAACTGGAGGAGTATGAGGTTATTGAGGAGGAGTGCGGATTCCCTAACGGCCCTCAGAGACACGTACTCAGACAGTTAAGCAAGACCTCAAAGAACTGCATTGGAATGAGTTACCGCCTTGAGCACGTTCTGAGCCCATGGGTAAACTTTATAATAATGCCAATCTTTGCCCTTGCAAACGCAGGAGTAACCATTCCTAACGTACAATATTTCAACATATTCCAATACTCACCGGAACTGGGAAGCGTAAGCCTGGGTATATTCCTGGGTCTGCTGCTTGGAAAACCAATAGGAATAACCATTGCAAGCTTCATTGCTGTAAAGAGCAAACTTGGAGCAATGCCTGCAAAGGCTACCTGGGCTATGCTCTTTGCGGTTGCCTGCCTGGGCGGTATAGGCTTTACAATGAGCATCTTTGTAGATACGCTCTCATTCGGAGATCATCCTCAAGTTGCTCAAATGCTGAGAGATATGGGAAAGGTAGCCGTACTTATGGGTTCTCTCTTTGCCGGAATACTCGGAGTTATTATGGTGAATGTTGTGCGTAAGATTCAGAAGTAATTACTCCTCTTCCTCCAACTTTTCTACCTTCAATACCCTTGCAGAAGAGGCAAGAGTCATACCCTGCATCAAAAGAGAGAGCAGAGTTACAAAGAAGACTATGTTGAAGATCTCCTTGGCACCATCTAACTTGCAGACTACCGGGTAAATAGAGAAGAGTATAGGACCTGCGCCCTTAAGTCCCACCCAGGAGATGAAGAGTTTGGAGCGCATAGAAAACTTACGGAACGGAAGCAGGCAGAGCAGCACGCTCAGCGGTCTTCCCACAAAGCTCATAAAGAGGCAGGCAAGTATTGCAGGAAGTGCCACGGTAGGAAGTTCGCTCGGATCTACCAGCAAGCCTAACAACAAGAATATCAGCGCCTGAGCAAGCCAGGTAAAACTGTCAAAGAAGGTAAGGACCTCTCCTCTGTTTGGAAGGTCTCTGGTGTTGCCAATTATTATTCCGGTTATGTAGAGAGAAAGCAGGCCGTTACCTTTCACCACCTCTGCAAAGGAGTTGGAAAAGAAGCCAATACAGAGCACCATAATTGCGTAGAGAGCCTTATCGTGAAGATGGAACTTACGCAGCAGCCACCTTGCTCCGTAGCCTATGGCAAAACCCACCGCTACGCCGGAGGCTATCTGCAAGAACAAGACAAACAGAGAGTTAAGAATGATGCTTACGGTGTTCATGTGCTCCGCCCCTGCGTTCTGAATATTCAAAATGGCGTGTGTCAGAACTATGGTGAGTACAAAAGCCATAGGATCATTGCTGCCGCTCTCAAGTTCCAGCATAGGCTGAAGATGCTCCTTTAGTTTCATCTTGCTCCCCTTTAATATGGAGAAAACGGAGGCGGAATCTGTAGAACTCATTACGGCGGCAAGCAGGCAGCAGACAATTAAGGATATATCCTTATTAACGCCCAAACCTCTGAATATAAGATAGATAAATATACCGGTAAAGAGTGCGGTAAGTACAACTCCCAGGGTTGAGAGCATCACTCCCGGAGCCAGTATAGGTTTAATCTTTTTGAAATCTGTCTGAAGTCCGCCGGCCAGTATGATTACGGAAAGTGCCCAGTTTCCAAAGAATTGCGCCTTGTTAAAGTTGTCAAACTCTATTCCCATTCCGTCCTGCCCAAAGAGCATTCCAACGCCCAGAAAAAGGAGCAATGACGGTATGCCGTACTTGAAGCCTATCTTGCTTACAAGTATGGCCACAAATACCAGAACGGATAACAAAAGCAACATGTCATCCGCCATAAAGTTAACCGGGAAAAGGCCTAAAATCATAGAGTTAGCCCTCTTTTGCTATAATCATCTTAATGCAGTCCCCTATCTCCTTTGCCACGTCTGTGGTATCCTCTAAAGACTGCACAATATTTTTGCACTTGGTAAGTTCAATTCCATTCTTCTCTGCCTCAAAAAGATGGCTCATATAGAATTCGTAAAGGTCATCCACCTCACTCTCAATCTCTTTGATTCTTGCGCACTTAGACTTTATCTCATCTTCATTCTTTTTAAACTGGGGCAGATCCTTAGCTATACTGTTCAGAAGGTGAGAGTCTTCCACAATCTGATCTCCTATCTCAATCCAGGAGTTGTCTGTAAAGTTTGGGCGATAGATTACTAGCTTCTTTGCGGAATCGTGAATCATATCCAGGAAAGACTCCATCCTGGAACCCAATATCTGCACATCCTCTCTCTCAAAAGGAGTACGCCTCATCTTAAAGAGTGTCTCCGATATCTTTGCGTCTATGACATCTCCCTCTCTCTCAACCTCTTTCATCTGACGGGTAAGTTCCTTCTTCTTTTCGTAGGTTTCCTCGTTAAGAATCTCCTTAAGCAGGGTTGCTGCCTTTATAACCAACTCACTCTGAGTAATTAAAAGCGGAAATATCTTCTCTCCGCCGCCACGGCATTTGAAAAAATTAAACAACATCTGAATTATTAGTATCTTTGAGCACCAAATATAACGAATTATGACACCTATGCCAAAAAGATTATCATCCAAAATAGCATCGGTTCTGCTTGTTACCCTACTCTCTCTGGGTTCCGTTTTTGCTCAGAACGATACTATAAAGCTCTCATCCAATCCGGATTTCTATGCAATTACCTTACGCAGTGATATTCCTATTGCAGAGAATATTATGAAGGCACTTGCGCCAAATGTTAATAAGGTATCTACAGGAGATCTTATGGTTATGGCCGCTATGAAACTGCTTGGAACTCCATACGTTGCCGGCACATTGGAGGAGGGAGATGAGGAGGATGTAAGAGTATACCTAAGCAAGACAGACTGCATTCTCTTTGTTGAGACCTGTATGAACCTTGCCCTCACTGCTAAGCAGAAGGGAGATAAGGCTAATTTTGAGGCACTTGCACAGAACGTTCGCCAGAGCCGTTACCGCAACGGTAACGTAAGAAGTTACGGAGACCGCATCCACTACACTACGGAGTGGATACGCCAGGGAGAGAAAAGAGGCGTTGTAAATGATATTACTTTAAAGATTGGCGGTGAGGTTTATGACCACCCAATCTACTTTATGACAAAGAATTACAAACTCTACAAGCATCTTAAAGATGCCAACCTGAGTGACGAGTGCTGCTCAGAGGAGAGTGAGAACTGCACCCTCAGCCAGGCAACCAAAGATTACAACACCATTGCAAAGGTAGAGGCAGAACTGAACCAGAAGCCTTACACCATTATCCCTCAAGATATGATTAAGGCCTGTGAAAAACTCATCAAGAACGGAGACGTTATCTGCTATATGTCTACCACTCCGGGTCTTGACATTGCTCACGTGGCTATGGCATACTGGAGAAAAGACGGCAAATTGGGCTTTATTCACGCCTCTATGGCAGAGATGAAGGTGGTTATAGACAAGCAGTCTATAGACGAGTATGTAAAGGGCCGAAAGGGCATTAACGGCATCAAAGTAATCCGCGTCCGCTAATTCCAATATATTATGATGCTCCTGGACAAATGCCCGTATTGCGGCAAAAAAATCACAATAGGCACCGAACAGTGCCCGTTCTGCGGAGAAGACCTCAGCAACCTGGAACCGCCTAAACCTAATCATTATCAGCAGTACCGCAAACTCCCTATGCCAGGCATGATGGAGGCTTTCAAAACCTGCTTCATCAAGAAATACGCAAACTTCCACGGCAGGGCAAGGCGCTCAGAATATTGGTGGTTCGATCTCGTATATTACATTATAAGCCTCCTCGCAGGCGTTCTATTCTTCTGTTTCGTTGACTTTAAGGAGTATTTAGACTTCAGCATCAACCATTCCGCTTACGATATAGAAGAGTCCATAGAAATGCTGAAAAAAAGCTTCCTGTACAATCCCGGATATTGGCTGAGTATAATTATTTCACTGGGCTTCTTCATTCCTAACATGGCTGTTACGGTAAGGCGTCTGCACGATATCGGAAAAAGCGGCACGCTGCTCCTCTACTTCCTCTTTGGCCTCATCCCGCTCCTTGGAGCAATCTTCATACTGGTGTACGCAATCATACTTCTTGTATGGATGTGCACAGACGGCCACAAGGAACCGAATAAATGGGGTCCTTCTCCAAAGTATATCCCTGTAAATGAAATAAATACCGGCAATAACGCCTAAAGTCCTCAGGAATTGCAGAGAAAAAAAAAGCCTTCAGAATCTGAAGGCTTTTTTGGTGACCCGCCAGGGGATCGAACCCTGGACCCCAACATTAAGAGTGTCGTGCTCTACCAGCTGAGCTAGCGAGTCATCCGCTAGCGGAATCGCTTCCGTTTTGGGACTGCAAATGTACAAACAATTTCCGTTTATGCAAATAATCTTTCAAAAAAATTATAAGGTTCAAAACAACGTAGGTGCCCAGTATCACGGCAACGGTAAGGCAGCCGTGAATGTGCCCTATTATTGCCATTACAATCTCCACAATTACAATCAGAAGGAAGATAAACCGTACCCTGTTGTCCTTAAAGGAGAAATTCTTAAGTTTCATTGAGAACATTTGAATCTCGCACACCAGAAGGAAACAGAGAATTGGAACCAGTGCTATTGGTATCCAATACCACCACCCCAAAGTAGCAACATTGACAGTAATATTCTCACCTGCAAAGCTGTCTGAGATTCTCATTGCAGTATCTGAAAAATAGGCAGTTAGAGAGATAAAGAGTATTGCACAGGCAGGAGTCGCAAGCCCAATGAAGTTCTCGCTCTGACGGCTGTCTATGTTAAACTTGGCAAGCCTCAAAGCAGAGAAAACGGCAATAAGCAAAGGCAGTACAACCACAAACGGATATACTGCCTTTGGTGCCAGAATTTCTCCAAATGAATAAGCATATACGTAGCCCACAAGTGCCGGAGCCACTCCAAAACTAACCATATCTGCCAGAGAATCAAGCTCTTTCCCTATTGGAGAATAAGCCTTGAGAGCTCTTGCAGCAAAGCCGTCAAAAAAGTCAAATACGGCCGCCATAAGCACAAACAGCAGAGAGAGAATCAACATCCCCGTCTGAAATGCCGCAACTATGGCTAATACACCGCATAGCAAATTGCAGCAGGTTATGGCGTTTGGAATATGCTTTTTCACTTCAGTTTAAACTATTTGATATTCAGTTTCTTCTTCATACCCTTTGTGAGGGCGTCTTTGTGAATCATTATCTGAATGGTCTTTGCCTTAAAGTAACTCTCTGAGCAATAGATATATCCATCACCGTTATCCTTACCCCAGGAGTTCTTTACAATGTAGTATTTTACACCCTCCTGATCCTTTGCAATACCGGTGATATGCATAAGGTGGTCATCACTTGTGGTGTAATCATCCCACATTGCCTGACGAATCTCAGGGTCAATAGGATTCTCCTTAAAGCGCTTGTCTATGCTCTTGTAACCTCTGAGGTTCTCCTCAGGAGTAAAGAGTGCAAGATGGTTGTTCTGAGCAAAATAAATCTCACTCATATCTGCATCCCAGGCAACTGTGTATCCGCGCATTATAGCCTCAGTACAAATCTCGTCCAACTCATCAAGAGGAACGTTGTAAGATGAAGCCATATCCCAGTTATCCGGAATCTCAATTATGAACTTCTCATAGAACGGATGGTGAAGGAAGCTTGTAATCTCAATGTAATCTTCTCCGTTGAGCTTAAGCATATCCTTAAAGGAGAGAGGGTTATACTCCTTTCCCTTGTAGAAGAAAGTCTCCGGAACTTTTCCCAGATACTTATCAAGAATCTCGTTCATCTTCTCGTAAGGAACTCCCTTCTTCTCCTTAACCGCCTCATCCAGAAGGTCATCTATCTCCTTCTGCAATTTTCCGTGGTTGTGAGTCTCAGAGTCATAGTTGATTCCGTGGTATGCCTCCTCTGTCATAAGGCCCGCTTTATCAAGCCAATACGTTGCCTGGTGGCTAATTCCGCCCGGTCCTCTTCTCCCTTTTCCTCTGCGATAGTAAAAGTCTGCCCCTCTTCTTAAGTACTCCTGTCTTACGGTGAACATCTCTGAAAGATCCAGAGTTGTATCCGCAGTACCTATTCTAATGGCCTCACTCTCTAAAAATGAGGTGGTTGCAAAGCACCAGCAGGTGCCCGTACGTGCCTGATTCTTTACCGCTGTTGCAGGAAGATTCTTAACTACGGTGAACTCGTAAAACGGGCTCTGAGCGTAAACTCCCGCAGCAAGTAAAAGCGATACGGCAACTAAAAAGATTTTTTTCATACTCGTTATTTTTTAGATACCCAACTTCTTGCGAATTTCTTTAGGAATGGAGTTCTTGTTAACTACAATATTCATAGTCTTGAACTTCACAAAAGTCTCTGAAGCATACCATATTCCGTTGTACTTGCCGGTCTTGCCCCAGGAGTTCTTAACCATAAAGTATTTTGTTCCGTTCTGGTCTGTTGCAATACCAAAGATCTGCATTCCGTGGTCATCTGTAGTGGTCTTGTTGTCATAACCTTCCTGACGCATCTCCTGAGTTATAACCATCTCTTTACCAGGATGATTGAGGTTATTAATCTCTGCCATCTTTGCATTAGGATCCTTACCTACCCATCTCTCCTGGTCTGAACCTATAGCCTTTGTATTTGCCTCAACGTCCGGAACAACAGCAATACCGTTACGGGTAAAGCCAACCTCGCTAACGTCTGAACCCCAGGCAACTGTGTAGCCCTTCTCAATTGCGTTGAACATAACTGCCATAAGCTCGTCAATTGGAATGTTGTAACTCAAATCCCAACGCCAGTTATCCGGAACCTCAATTGCAAACTGAGTGTAGAAAGGATGGTGAGTGAATGAAGTAAGAGATACATAGTCATCCATATTAAGTCCCAATCCCTTGGTTACAAAATCTTTAGGAGTATAGACAACGCCCCTGTAAGTAGTACTCTCAGGAACCTTTCCAATGTAGGTCTCAAGAATGTTCTTGTAAATGTCCAAATACTTCTGGGAAATCTTGCCGCCTTTTCCTGCGTTCTTCTTCATGCTCTCAGAAAGACCTGCAGTAATTGCACTCATTTCACGGAAGTTGATTCTGGTCTCACCCTTCTGAAGATCAGGCATATCCTGCTCCTGAACAACGCCGTAATCCTCAAATGTGTGAATCACATCCTCAAATGAACCGCCCTCTGCGTTGTTAAGATAACCGTCCAGTCTTACAAACTTCTGCATCTTCTCCATATAGTTGTAGAAAATGCTGTACATAGTTGAAAGCTTGAGTGTTGTATCTGCCTTACCTAATCTTATAGCCTCACTCTCAAGGAATGAAGTGGTTGAGAAGCACCAGCAGGTTCCGCTGCTTCCCTGGTTACGGATTGCAGAAATTGGATTAGCCTTAACTGTAGTGAACTCATAGCCGGCTCTCTTATCCGCAGCCTTCTCCTGAGCGTTTACATTCATAGCGGTAACGCAAATGAGCGCTACTGCTGCAAATAAATACTTGATTGTCTTCATATTACTTAAGTTATATAATTTGTTTCTTTAAGGTATTCTCAAAAATTTGTGCGCCTGCACGGAAACATTCCACTCCGGGTGCTTTTTCACATACTCCACAATGGCGGATGATATCTGCTTCATCCTGCTCCACTCCGGCTGCAGGTAAAAAAGGCACTTGTCATTAACCTTCAAAACCGCCTCCCTGTTCTTCTCAGCCCATTCAAAATCAGCAGGTTCCTCAATTATCACCTTCAGCTCGTCTGCCTTGGCATAAAACTCCTCCAACGGCGGTTTCTTCCTCTTTGGAGAGAGGCAAATCCAATCAAAACAGCCGCTGAAAGGAGAACTTCCGCTGGTCTCCAGAAAAATCTCCAGGCCGTAATCTTTTAACAGCCGGCAGAGCTTATCTAACGGGTAATTCATTGGCTCTCCTCCTGTTATCACGATAGATTTAGCCTCACACCCTACAGCGTCCGCCACTATCTTCTCTATTTCAACCGGCGGGAACCTGTCCGGATTCCAACTCTCCTTGGAGTCACACCAGCTGCACCCCACATCACATCCGCCCAAACGGATGAAAAAAGCAGCCTTACCGCTGTGAAAGCCCTCACCCTGAATAGTGTAGAAACTCTCCACAAGCGGCAGTAACCTGCCCCCTTCCAATGACGGATAAACTCTTTTCTCCATAATCAGCCGAATTGACACAAATATAACAAATAAACTCCGTTTTCCCATTCCCGCCAGTGACAAAATGGCACCCCGGTGAGCATTATTTGCAGATTTTTGCTCTGGTTTGCAAATTGATAAGAAGTTTAAGCCGCCCTAATTGGGAGGCAAAGGAGGAAAAAATATGAATACAATGAACAACAATCAGGCACAGGAAAAGATGCTGGAGCGCTACGCCATCAATCTGAACGAGAGGGCAAAAAGCGGAAAGCTGGATCCCGTCATTGGCAGAGATGACGAGATTAGACGTGTACTCCAGATTCTGAGCCGCCGTACAAAGAACAACCCTATTCTGGTTGGAGAGCCTGGCGTAGGTAAAACAGCTATCGCTGAGGGACTTGCACAGAGAATTGTTCACGGCGATGTAGCGGAGAACCTGAAGGGAAAGGTTATCTACTCTCTTGATATGGGAGCGTTGATAGCGGGTGCCAAATATCAGGGAGAGTTTGAGGAGCGTCTTAAAGGCGTTGTGAAAGAGGTAGTTGAGAGCAACGGTGAGATTATTCTTTATATAGATGAGATACACACACTTGTGGGCGCAGGTCAGACCAGCGGTGCAATGGATGCTGCAAACATCTTAAAGCCTGCACTTTCCAGAGGCGAACTCAGATGCGTGGGTTCCACCACTTTGGACGAGTACCAGAAATACTTTGAAAAAGACAAGGCACTTGAGAGACGTTTCCAGATGGTTATGGTAGACGAGCCGTCACCTGCAGAGAGTATCTCCATCCTCAGAGGTCTTAAGCCAAAGTATGAGAACCATCACAAAGTGAAGATATTGGATGATGCTATAATTGCTGCAGTAGAACTTTCTCACAGATATATCACCAACCGTTATCTTCCGGATAAAGCCATAGACCTTGTAGATGAGGCCGCTTCCAAACTGCGTCTGGAGATGAACTCCGTTCCTGAGGAGATAGATGAGATTCAGCGTAAAATCAAGCAGTTGGAGATTGAGAGAGAGGCAATCCGCAGAGAGGGAACTTCTCCAAAACTGACTGAGATTAACAACCATCTTGATGAGTACAAGAAAGAGCTTGATAAACTGGATAAGCAGTGGAAGCAGGAGAAAGGCGTTTATGACCAGATTCAAAAGAAGAGACAAGAGATTGACTCTCTGAACTTTGAGGCAGACAACGCAGAGCGCAACGGAGATTACGCAAAGGTTGCGGAGATCCGTTACGGTAAACTTGCTCAGCTCAACAAGGAGATTGAGGAACTCAACACCAGGATTAAGGAGAACGAGCATCCTCTTATAGATGAGCAGGTTTCACCGGATGATATTGCAGAGGTTGTTGCCAAATGGACCGGCATACCTGTATCCAAGATGATGCAGAGCGAGAAGGACAAACTCCTCAACCTTGAGGAGGAACTCCACAAGAGAGTTGTTGGACAGGATGAGGCCATTAAGGCTGTTGCAGACGCCGTAAGACGTTCAAGGGCAGGCCTTCAGAGTGAGAAGCGTCCTATTGGTTCCTTCCTCTTTATGGGTACCACCGGTGTTGGTAAGACGGAACTTGCAAAGGCTTTGGCGGAGTTCCTCTTTGATGATGAGAATATGATGACCCGTATAGATATGAGTGAGTATCAGGAGCGTTTTGCAGTCACCAGACTTATTGGTGCGCCTCCGGGATACGTTGGATATGATGAGGGAGGTCAGCTCACAGAGGCTGTTAGGAGAAAACCATACTCAGTTGTCCTCTTTGACGAGATAGAGAAAGCTCACCCGGATGTCTTCAACATCCTGCTGCAAGTACTTGATGACGGGCGTCTTACAGACGGCAAAGGCAGAACGGTGAACTTTAAGAACACCATCCTCATTATGACCAGCAACGTGGGCAGTGAGATTATTCAGGAGTATATGTCCAAGATTAAGGATGACCCTCAGCTCAAAGAGCACAATGAGAAACTCCTTGCAGAGTGCAAAGACAAGGTGATGACTCTCCTTAAGAGAAGCATCCGCCCGGAGTTCCTCAACCGTATAGATGAGATTATAATGTTCCGTCCTCTTGGAAAAGAGGAGATTAGAGGCATACTCAAACTCCAGATTTCTCAGGTTGAGAAGATGCTTGAGGCCCAGGATGTCAAACTCAACTTTACTGAGAAGGCTCTCAACTGGCTCTCAGAGAAGGGCTTTGATATAGCCTACGGTGCAAGACCAATCAAGCGTCTGCTCCAGAAAGAGGTAATCAATGCCGTTGCAAGAGAGATCATCTCCGGCAAAATCTCCCGCGGCTCCACCGTTAAGATAGATGTAAAGGACTCCGTCCTCACCATCAACGGCACCCCTACTGAGGTAGAGTAATCAAAATCTCTGGAGGATGATAATAAGGCGCAACGCGCCCGGCTCGTAGAGCCGCAGTCCCCCTTGAGGGGGTGCAGGGGGTGATGCTTATCACAGAAAAAGCTGATTAACATACTGTTAATCAGCTTTTTCTGTGATTCGGTTGGGATTCGAACCCAAGACCCACAGCTTAGAAGGCTGTTGCTCTATCCAGCTGAGCTACCGAACCAGTCCCTTACTTTTCAATTGGGAGTGCAAATGTAACAAAATTTCTTTAGCTGAAAAGTTTTATCTCTCTTTTTTGCCTTTTGCAGCCCAATATTCTACAATCACTACAAGCGCTATACCCAAGACAGCCATTATGATAGCGGTGGCAATCTGAGGGTTTTTGCTGTAAATCTGCTCAAACTGAGAAGGTAAGATTGGACGGCTTATGGCATTGTCTCCCTCCTGCTGAATAATCTGCTGCCACGGCCATATCTTAATGAGTGAACCCACCATAAAGCCTGTAAGCAGCGCAATTGTCTGATTATACCAGTGTTTGAGAAGGTATCCCAAAAGGTGTGAGAAGGCCAGGATTCCTGCAATGGCACCCACTCCGTAAAGTAGAAGACGGGTTTTGTTGAGGGTGCTAATGCTGTTCATAAGATCCTCATACTTAACCATAAGCACAAGCAGGAAGCTGCCGGAGATACCCGGAAGTATCATACCGCAAACGCTTACCGCACCGGCAATCAGAAGGAACCACCAGGTATCGGGAGTCTCTGTTGGAGAAGCCAGTGAAACCCAAATTGCTATGGCTGTGCCCAAAAGTAGGCTGAACCATACTCCTACGTTCCACTTCTTTATCTCTTTTGTAACGTACCAGCAGGAAACCAATACAAGACCAAAGAAAAATGACCAGGTTGCAATAGGCTCGTTATGAAGCAGATAAACCATAAGTTTAGCCAGAGAAAAGGCGCTTATAGCAACACCAAGGAGGATGTAGAACAGAAAGACAACATCCGTCTGCTTTGCCCACTCTTTGATCTTTCCCTTAAAGAGGAGTTTTGTGGTGGTAATGTTGAAAGATTTGAGGGAGTTGATAAGTCTCTCATAAATACCTGTAAGGAAGGCTATTGTACCGCCGCTAACACCAGGTATTACGTTTGCTGCTCCAATTCCAATACCCTTAAGGGTAAGCATTATTCTCTCACCTATAGTCATGTCTAAAATTCTAACGTTTTCTCATCTTTTTCCTGAGTTTCTTCTCAGTCTGAACCTCAGCCAAACCAATCAGAGCCATCTGATGGTTAGGGTCAAAAATCAGCGCCTTTCTAAGAAGAATTTCCGCCTGAGTTAGGTCTCCCAAATAGAGGTAACCCATTGCCAGGGAGGCTATGCCGTCCGGGGAATTTTTCTCTATTTTATTGTACTCCTCAAGGTACTCAACAGCAGCTGTAAAAAGACCCAACTCTAAGCATACGTGCCCCATATTAAACAGAGCACTAGGGTTTTTACTGTTCAATGCTATTGCGTAGTCTAGCGCCTCGTGAGCCTTGCCATAGAGTTGCTTCTTTGTGTAGATTGCACCCACATTATACCAGACAATATCACTGAACGGATCCAGATCCAAATACTTCTCGTAGTAGTTTAAAGCCTCCTCGTTCTTATCCAACTTCTCATTGCAGAAAGCGTAGTCAAAGTAGAGCGAGGCTATATTTTCTGCCTTCTCCTTTGAGTGGTTCTTATCATTCCAGAGTTTGGTGAGTTGTTCAGTCCTGTCCAGATAATAAAGAGCCTCTTCAAACTCTCCAATCTCCATACAGTCCTGAGCCAGAGTGTGTACGCTGTCACAGATATCCTCCGGAAAAGACTCAATCTCCATAGACTGGTTAAAGTAGCCTCTTGCCTTCACAATATCTTTCATACCAATATAAACCCTGCAGTATGAGAGGAGTATGTCTGAATTTGGAGGGAAAGAGTCTCTGTAGTTGTCCAGAATATCAATGGTCTTCTGGAATTCCTTGGCTATAACCAGTGAGTCACAGTACTTTACAAGAAGTGAAGATGAATACGGATGAGCGGAAAAGCCCTCCTCTGCAGCCCTCTTTGCCTTAGGCTCATCATTAAGGTCTATGTACCTGTCAACTATATACTCCCACTCATCCTCCTCAAAACTGGTTTGAGAGGAATTATTGGAATTATAGCTGTCAAAGGCTGCTCTTAAGCGCTCGTTCTCTTCCCTTTCAAAGTTCTGATCTTCCCTTTCCGTATTCATAGGGCGCAAAGGTAATAAAAATCACCTATTGTCCGAATAGCCGAATGGATGGGGAGCAAGGGGGAGTTTGGCAAGTGGGTGGTAGTCACCCTTGAGGCCTATTGGGGTGGCGTTGCGGATCTGGCTCACAATCTCTATGCAAGGGCGGGCCTCGCTGATTCTGAAGCCGTTACCGCTGAGTATCTTCTCATAACTTACGGTGTGGAGTTCCGTAAAGCCTGCGCTGAACTCAAACTCGTCACCATCTATGTTGAGGGTGCGGTAGGTTCTCTTCTCTCCCTGAACGGCATTCTCCGGAAGACAGTCTGCATTTATGGAGAGGAAATAACGCACGCGGGCACGCTTGAGTTCCAGATAACCGGCAACGCGGTCAAAACTCATAACGTGAACTATGTTCTTCTGCACAGGACCGAATATCCACTGAAGCATATCGTAGAAGTGAACGCCTATGTTGGTGGCAACGCCGCCGCTCTTGTGAATATCTCCCTTCCAGGAGGCGTAATACCATTTGCCTCTGGAAGTTATGTAGGTAAGGTCTACATCATAAATTTTATCTTTTGGGCCGTTGTCTATCTTCTTCTTAAGAGCAACAATACTATTGTGAAGCCTGAGTTGCAGTATGGTATAGGCCTTATGGCCGGTCTCGTTCTCCAACTCTAAAAGGTTGTCTATGTTGTAAGGGTTGAGTACCAGCGGTTTCTCACAGATGACGTCACAGCCCAGCCTAAGGCCGTAACGGATAAAGGCATCGTGAGTATAGTTTGGGGTACAGATAGAGAGCCAGTGAAGCGGATCACTGGTTCTCATACGCTTTGAGCAGAAGCGGTCAAACTGCTCGTTTTCAGTGTAAAAGGAGCAGTCTGGAAAGGAACTGTCCAAACGTCCTACGCTGTCAAACTTATCGTATGCTACAAGCAGGTTGTTGCCCGTATCCTTAATTGCTTTTATGTGTCTTGGGGCAATGTAACCCGCCGCCCCTATCAGTGCAAAATTCAACATATTGCAATATTACTAAAAAGATTCTATTGTGCAGTACTTTAGCAGTAACTCAAGCGGATGGTGCGCTTTAATTCCCGTTCCGTCCAAAATCTGCTGGCGGCAACTAGTACCCGGAGCCAGTACAAAAAGCGGCGCTCCTTCTGCCTCTTTATGTTCCCTAACTGCCTTTCTAACAGCCGGAAAGAGAACCATCTCCCCTATCGAAACAGATTTTTGGTAGTGCTCTTTCTCATACCCAAAACTGCCTGCCATTCCGCAGCAGCTGCTTGGAATGACATTTACCTTTGCACCCTGTAACAGAGAGGAGAGAACCCTTTGCGTCTTCTCTATTCCTACAAGAGATTTTTGATGGCAGTGACCGTGAAGGAAAATCTCCATCTCATCATCTGAGAACATTTCCGGAGTAATGCGGCCCGCCTCTATCTCTCTGAGTATGAACTCGTCATAAAGGAGAGCATTCTTTGCCAGAGCGGTTGCCTTCTCCTCCATTTCTTCATCTACAAGATCCGGATATTCATCTCTGAAGGAGAGAATGCAGGATGGTTCAATGCCTACAAGCGGAGTCTCATCTGTGATGATTGGAGAGAGAAGTTCTACGTTTTTGTTTGCGTATTTCTTTGCAAGTTTTAGGCAGCCTTTGGAGATGGCAGCACGTCCGCTCTCTGCGTGATGCGGTATTTCTACCTCATAACCAAGCTTTAAGAGCAGCTGAGCAAAAGCAAGTCCCAGCTCCGCCTCCTGGTTGTTGGTAAACTCATCTGCAAAGAGATAGACTTTACCTTTTCTATTTTGACCATTATGTTTTGCCACTTCTCTCTTTACAAGAGTGCGCATTGTGTAACGGCTCAGCGTTGGAATATGACGCTCCGCTGCAAAGTGTACAATGCTCTTAATGAGGCGCTCAGTAAAGGAGTTGGTTGCAAAGAAGTTATATAGCGGTCTTACGGTGCGGCCCAGTTTTTCAAAGAGAGCCATACGGGCAATCATCCGGATCTTTAACGGAGTACCCTCTGCATCCCATTTATGCTGAAGCAGTTCCGCACGTATGCGGGTCATATCCACATTGGAAGGGCACTCGCTCTTGCATCCCTTGCAGGCAAGGCAGGAAGAGAGAACTTCCTCAATTTCAGGCGCTTTTACAAGTTCCTTAAAAGAGATATTATGTTGTTGTGACGGTGTTCCGTATGTAAGAAGTTCCCTGAGTACGTTGGCTCTTGCACGGGTGGTACTGGTCTCCTCCATAGAAGATTTAAAGGAAGGGCACATAGTTCCGCCAATAAGGTTGGAACGGCGGCAGACTCCTGCACCGTTGCATTGCTCTATGTTTGAGAGGAATGCGTAAGGATGGCTCTCATTGTGGGTAAAGCCTTTGTTCCAGCGGAAATAGGTCTTTTGAGGAAGGGTGTAGGCCATTGAGGTAATAAAACGCAGGTACTCATCCATTGGAGGAGTATCTACAATCTTACCCATATTAAAGAGCGAATCGGGATCCCAAAGCCTCTTAATCTGACGCATCATCTTATAGACCTCATCTCCGTACATTAAAGGGATAAACTCCCCTCTCAGCCTTCCGTCTCCGTGCTCTCCGCTGAGAGAACCGCGGTGCTTTTTAACTATTTGTGCCGAGCGGATTGCAACCTCTCTAAATCTCTTAATATCAGCCGGCTCTTTAAGGTTAAGAATTGGTCTTAGGTGAAGTTCTCCGGTGCTTATATGCCCGTAATAGACGCAGTTAAGATTGAGCTCACTGAGCATCTTCTTTACGTCTTGAATATACTCCGGCATTCTCTTTGGGGAGACAGCAGTATCTTCAATAACTCCAAAGGGTTTTGCATCTCCCTTCATTCCGCTTAATACTCCAAGACCCGCTTTTCTGAGGTTCCAAACCCTCTCTATTTCTTTGCCGTAAACCCTTGTGCAACAGTACGCTAAGTGTCTGTTCTCTATAACATCCTTTTCAAAGGCGGAGGCATACTCCTCCATCTTTTCTCCCTCAAACTCTGCAATAATTAGCGCCTGGGGCTCTCCGTTTACAAAGAAGAAGTTACGCTGCTGCTCAATGTTTGTTCTGGAGAGAGAAAGAATCTGACCGTCCATAAGTTCCACAGCCACAGGAGAATGCTCCAGAGCAACCAGATTGGCCAGAAGAGAATCTTCCAGCGAATTGCAGTGGGCGCAAACAACCATCCTCTCCTTTGGAGGAATAGGATTGAGTGAGAGTTTTACCTCTGTTATAAAGGCAAGAGTACCCTCGCTTCCCGCCAGCAGTTTGCAGAGGTTTATGGTTCTATCATTCAGCGGTTTACTCTGGTTTGCGATATCTTCAATTACCTCATCTGTTGCATAACCGGTGCTGCGTCTTTTAAGTGACTTATCCGGAAAACTCTCCTCTATTTTCTTTGAGGCTGCATCATCCAAACCCCATTTAATCATCTGAGAGTAAATACGCTGGGCAAGTGTTGCTTTCTCCAGATTGTTGTTCCAGAACTCAACTCCAAAGCGCTCCTGGAGTTGAGAAAGGGTGTAATCCTTAAAAAGCTCTGTTGAACCATCGCTGAGAATTACCTCAGCCTCAAGCAGATGGTGGCGTGTGCTGCCGTAGATAAGAGAGTGGGTTCCGCAGGAGTTGTTGCCTACCATTCCGCCAATACAGCAGCGGTTGCTGGTGGAGGTTTCCGGTGAGAAGAAGAGGTTGTAGGGTTTTAAGGCAATGTTGAGTTCGTCACGTACAACTCCGGGCTGAACTCTCACCCAACGTTCTTCTTTATTGATTTCCAAGATTTTGTTCCAGTATTTGGAGATATCGCAAACAATGCCGCTTCCCACAACCTGCCCGGCAATGGAGGTTCCGCCCGCTCTTGGAATAAGATCTAAACGGTTCTCTTTTGCAGTTTTTAAGAGAGATAGAACATCTGCCTTGTCTTTTGGATAACAGACGCCGTAAGGCATTTGCCTATAGCAACTTGCATCTGTTGCGTAGGAAATTCTGTGAATATTGTCTCTTAAGATTTCCGCCATGGAGCACTTAGATTAGAGACTCCAATAACTCAACTTCTTAATCTTCCCTCTATACAAGCCCTTAATATCTACTATGATAGCGTTAGGTTTACAGATGGAGATGAAATCTTTCTCCTTGAGGTTTCTCATCTGCTTGTGTGCAACAGCCACAACCACAGCATCGTACCCCTTGCCAATGGAATCTGTCATAGTAATTCCGTAAACCTTCTTTACCTCATTCTTATCTGCGTGAGGGTCATAAACCTCTGTCTTTACACCGTAACTGTGCAGTTCCTCTATAATATTGACTACCTTGGAGTTGCGGATATCTGAAACATCCTCCTTAAAGGTTATTCCCAAAACCAGAACCCTTGCATCCTTTATCTGCTTTCCTGCCTTGATGAGTTCCTTTACAACCTTCTTTCCAATGTAGCCGCCCATAGAGTCATTTACAAAACGGCCGGCGTTTATAACTTTGGTGTGGTACTTAAGCTTATATGCCTTATGTACAAGGTAATACGGATCTACGCCAATGCAGTGACCGCCCACCAGACCCGGGTAGAATTTAAGGAAGTTCCACTTGGTTGAGGCTGCCTCCAGAACATCGTATGTGTTAATGCCCATCCTTCCAAAGAGAATGGAGAGCTCATTCATAAGGGCAATGTTCACATCTCTCTGGGTGTTCTCTATAATCTTTGCAGCCTCTGCAACTTTTATAGACTGAGCCTTGTGAACTCCCGGCTCTATTATGCTACCGTAAAGGGCCGCAACTCTCTCAAGAGCAGCCTTGTCTGAGCCGGAAACAATCTTTATGGTGTTCTTTAAAGTATGAACTTTGTCTCCCGGATTTATTCTCTCAGGAGAGTAACCTACTTTGAAATCCTTTCCAAACTTGAGGCCCGATTGCTGTTCCAAAACGGGAACGCAATCCTCCTCCGTACAACCCGGATATACGGTAGATTCATAAACTACACAGTCTCCCCTCTTTAGTACCATTCCCACAATTTCAGAGGCAGAGAGAAGCGGCTTAAGATCCGGTTCGTTGGCCTCCGTAACCGGAGTAGGAACCGCCACAATAAAGAAAGTAGCGCTCCTAAGATCTTCAATATCAGAAGAGAATGTAATGTTCTTATTCTTAAAGTCAGAGGGTTTCAACTCCTTTGAGGGGTCTACTCCCTTCTTCATTTTTGCAACTCTCTCTTTGTTGATATCAAAACCAATTACCTGATACTTCTCCGCAAAGGCCAAAGCCAAAGGAAGTCCCACGTAACCAAGACCAATGACTGCAATTTTCTCTCTTTTCATTTTAGGGTAACTATTTAGAAGGGCGTCCCAGAAGTTTATACAAATTGTTCTTGTAAACCTCCACCGCCGGTTGGTCAAACGGATTGACTCCCAGCATATAAGCAGATACTGCACAGGAGACCTCAAAGAAGTAGAAGAGCATTCCCATATTCCACTCGTCTATCTTCTCAAGTTCCATATAGATGTTAGGAACACCGCCGCTGGTGTGAGCCATACGGGTTCCCTCCTCGGCTGCGCGGTTTATGTTCTCCAGAGTCCATCCCTTTAGATAATCCAATCCGTCTAAGTTATCTGAAGATGAAGGAATTATAACCTCAACCTCTTTGCTTCCGGCAAGAATTGCGGTCTCAAACATAACTCTTTCACCGTCTTGAATATACTGTCCTACGGAGTGCAGGTCTGTTGTAAGATCCAATGTAGCAGGGAACAAGCCTTTATGCTCCTTACCCTCGCTCTCTGCAAAGAGCTGCTTTAGCCACTCTCCCAGATACTTGAGTTTAGGATGGTAGTTTATAAAGACCTCTATCTTTTTCCCCGATTTGTACATAAGGTTTCTGAGAGCGGCATAGCGCAGTGCAGGGTTGCTGTCTGAAACCTCCAGCACGTGGTTCATAGCCTCTTTTGCGCCTCCCAAAAATCTGTCAATATCAAAACCGGCAACGGCAATAGGAAGTAATCCTACAGCGGAAAGCACTGAATATCTGCCGCCTACGTTGCCTGGGAGAGATAGTGACATATAACCGTACTTCTCACTCATTGCCCTCAGGGCTCCGTTGCTCTGGTCTGTTACCGTTATAATTCTGCGGCGGGTATCCTCCTCACCAAAGCGGTCTATCATCTGCTTTCTTAAGATTCTGAAAGCAAGGGCACTCTCCAGCGTAGTACCAGATTTTGAGATAACTATAAGACCGTATGATTTCTTTTTAAGATAGCCCAGAAGGTCACTCATATAATCTTCACTGAGTGAGTAACCTGCAAAGACTATATGGGGAGCGTTTCTCTCTCCGGCAGATGCAAAACTGTGGGAGAAGGCCTCCAACGCACACTTGGCACCCAAAAAAGAACCGCCAATGCCCACAATCACAACAACATCCATAACGTTAATCCAGCGGCTTGCAATCATCTTGCAGTCTGCTATTAACTTCTTGTTGTCATCTTTTGGAAGGGTAAGCCAGCCGTTCATGTTTCCGCCACGGCCCTGCCCGCTTAAGAGAAGTTTAAGGGCAGATTTTGCACTCTCAAGTGCTGCGTTGTAATCTTTTACAGAGACGAACCTCTCTGCCATCTCCGTCTTCAGTTCAAGCATACCGATTACTTTTTAACGTCATATTCGCAGAACTTACTGTTGCCGCTAATATACTCAGGCACAGTCTTTTTCATTAAGCGAACCATATCCGGAATTTCTACCTTGTAAGCCATAGTGGCCAGTTCCTGGGTTACGCAATCCGCCTCTTTGTATTCATACTCCCTAACCTTGGCAATACGGATTCGTTTGTGGAATGCAGGAATTGTGTTCTCCTTGTCTGAGAGCACCTCCTCATAGAGTTTCTCTCCCGGACGCAGACCGGAGTATTCAATCTTAATATCCTTATCCGGAACAAATCCGGCAAGTGAAATCATCCTTCTGGCAAGCTGGTCTATCTTAATTGGCTCGCCCATATCAAATACAAATATCTGATTACCAGAAGAGAGCGTTGCTGCCTCAAGCACCAGTCGGCAGGCCTCAGGAATGGTCATAAAGAATCTTGTAATATCCTTATGGGTTACGGTTACAGGACCGCCCTCCTCAATCTGCTGACGGAACCTTGGAATAACGGAACCGTTGGAACCCAGCACGTTACCAAATCTTGTAGTAACAAACTTGGTTCTTCCCTTAACCTCTCCCTTCTCAACTGCAAGACCTAAAGACTGAACGTAAATCTCTGCCAGACGCTTAGAGCAACCCATAATGTTTGTTGGGTTTACGGCCTTGTCTGTGGAGATCATAACCATCTTCTCAACGTCATACTCCAGGCACTTGTCTGCAACGTTGCGGCTGCCTCTTACATTTACCAGAACCGCCTCGCAAGGGTTCTCCTCCATAAGCGGAACGTGCTTATATGCAGCGGCGTGGAATACTACCTGAGGTTTGAACTTACGGAATGCGTAATCAAGACGCTGCAGCTGACGCACGTCACCTATAACCGGAACAAAGTTCAAATTTTTAAACTTGTCTTCCAGTTCCAAACGGAGGTTATGCATCGGAGTCTCAGCATTATCATAGAGAACAATCTGTTTTGGAGAGAAGTTGGTAAGCTGTCTAACTATCTCAGAACCAATGGAACCGGCAGCTCCGGTAACCATAACCACCTTTCCGGAGAAATAGGATTTAATTTCATCCATTGAGATCTGAATCTCCGCTCTGCCAAGCAAATCCTCCACCTTAACGTCTCTTGGACGGAGGATAGACTTACCGTCCTCCACCTCATCCACGTTAGGAAGTATAAGGGTCTTTATTTTATGGTCCAGACAGTACTCAATAACACCCTCACTCTCTTTCTGAGCATCTGTATCCTTGGCAAAGAGTACCGCATCTATATCATTGCTTTTAATGATTTTGGAGAGAACAGACTCATCTTCAAAATTGAATACCGGACGCTGGTCCAAAAGCATCTTGGCCTTTCTGTCTGAACGCTCCAGAAAACCTACCACATAGTAGTGTGTTGAGGTTTGAAGGCGTTTTAGGGTAGCTACGCTCTTATTAGTGGTTCCGTAGACCAAAATTTTCTTCTTCTTCTGCTTATCTATATCTCCAAACCTGTTGTTGTAGATGTTGTATCCAAGAATCATAAAGACTCTGATACCCACCAACAGGAAGAAGGTTACCACAATATCAAATACCACCTGCAACAGTATCCAGTTGATGAAACCGAACAGTATCAGAAGGAAGAAAAAGATGATAACACCCTTTAGTAATGAGACATATCCATACTGTAGCACATCCCTGTAGCCAAAGTGGCGGATGATGATTCTATAGGTCTTGAATATGAAAAAGAGGATAACAGAAGCACCTACAGAGGAGGCGGCAAGGTTTATCAACAGATATGGGGTCTTAAATAGAGTAGGTTGGATGAGGTTAATCTCAAACGCCACCGCCATGGTAGCAAAGGTGGAGATAACCAAGTCCATTATGAAGACTAGCTCTTCCCTAACAAAGGAATCTCTAAATCTTTTTAGCCAATTACCTGCCATAAGCTAACTTTTGGTCTGATTAAATTATCCAAAAATAATAAAAATCTTGTAGTTATCAAATTTTAAAATTTTAAATGGTCTTGTTGCGGATTATAGGTTTAGCCCAGAATCCTATGAAAATCATATAAATTATAAATATGAAAACAAGACACATTCCCACTCTCAAAGAGCCTGCGGCATCTGCAAGAAGGCTCACCAGAAGAGGACCAATTGCACCTCCAACTATCGCTGAGCAAAGTATTCCTGCAAATGAGCCGTGATGTTTGGTAAAAGAGTTGAGTGCAAGTGAGAAGATGATTGAGTACATAAGGGAGATGGCAAATCCCACTGCCGGAAGTGCAAGTTTTGCAACCGCTGCCGGGCCAAAGAGTCCAACCGCCAGAAGGGCAACGGAGAGGTAGCCGCTCCACTTTAAGAGGATGTTGGAGTCTATAAGTTTCAAAAGTACCAGTCCCACAACGCAGCCAATAAGCATTGAGCCCCAGAACCAGGCCACCGCGCTCGCTCCAACTGTGTGAGGATCAAGGCCGTGATACTTCTCCAGGAAGGTGCTCAGGTAAACGGAAACGCCCTGCTCCGTACTTACGTAGCAGAAAATTCCAAGGGCAAAGAGCCATACCGCCTTCTCTTTAAAGAGCTCAAAATAAGAGGATTTGCTTCCGCTCTTTTCATCATCCTTAAGTTCAATCTTAGGGAATCGGCAGAAAAGAACCAGAATGAGCATGGCCACCAGTATGAAGGCAAATAGGAAGTAGAGTGATACCCACGGAAGATTATCGGGAGCAATACTCATTGGATTTGCCACATAGTAGGAGTAAACCAGAGGGCTCACAAATGAGGCGCAGGAGAATACCAGCTGCCCCATCTCCGCCACAAAAGCGTAGTTCTCCTCACCGCCCACCGTTCTCTGCAGAGGGTTCATAACCGTCTGAAGCATAGCCATTCCCAGCCCTATGATAAAGCAGGAGGTAAGCAGAACCGGATAGGTTGGAAGAAAGGCAAAGAGCAGGGAGCCAACCAGCGGCATCACAAAACCAATGAAGAGCACAACCTTCTCCCCCCACTTTTCTATCATAATTCCCGCAGGAATGCTCATTACGGCGTATGCCACAAAGAAGGAGGTTGGAATAAAGCCCGCCAGAGCCAGTTTGCTGAGATTGAAATTATCTATGATATCCGGAATAAGCGGCCCCAATATATTGGTTATAAAGGAGATAACAAACCAGAATATCATTATTACGGCAATGAGCCCAAACCTCTTAGCCCTATTGCTGCGTCCCGTCTTTTCAGATATCATATTTATAATTATTTAATCTCAAACTGTTTGTCAAGCTCAGCGGCCTTAACGTTCACGTCTTCTCCCTCCTTGCACTTTAGGCCAAAGTAGAACTTAATCTTAGGCTCTGTGCCTGAAGGTCTTAAAGAAACAACCGTTCCGTCCTCTGATATATACTGAAGCACGTTGCTCTTTGCAAGCTCAACCTCCGGAGCGTAATAAGTGTTGTTCAGATAATCTCTTATCTCCACAACCGGGCTGCCTGCCAGCTCTTTAGGAGGGTTGAGGCGGTAGTTCTCAACTATGCCGTCTATCTTCTTCTTTCCCTCAATTCCAGGGAAGGTGTATGAACGCAGCCAGTCTTTTCTCTCTCCAAACTCGCGATAGATCATCTGCAGCAATCCCCAGAGATTCATGCCGTTATCTTTGCACCAGGCGGCGCATTCGCATATCAGTGAGCAAGTTATTGGGGAATCCTTATCTCTTACATACTCACCTGCCGCAAAACCAAAGCTCTCCTCACCTCCGCAGATGAAGATACCCTTGCCCTCATTTACTCTTATAACCTCAGCGATATTTTTGAAGCCTGTAAGAACGTTGTACCACTTAACGCCAAAGCGCTCTGCTATGTCACTTACCAGTGATGTAGTTACGATAGTTTTAATGGTATAAGGGAACTTATCTGAGTTCTGAATCTTGCCTGTAGCAGTCCATCTTCTTAACATATAGTAAGTTAGGATGGAGTTCATCTGGTTTCCGTTAAGCAGTACCATCTCTCCCTTGTCATTTCTTATACCCATTCCGCAGCGGTCTGCATCCGGGTCTGAGGCAATAACCAATTCTGCATTCACCTTGTCTGCCAACTCCAGAGCCATCTTCATTGCGGTTGGCTCCTCCGGGTTAGGAGACTGAACGGTTGGGAAATCGCCGCTGTTAACGCACTGCTCCTCAACAAGATGTACGTTTGTAAAGCCCATCTCCTTTAACGCTCTTGGAATAAGTTTTACGCCGCAGCCGTGAAGCGGAGTGTAAACTATTCCAATATCGGGGTGTCTCTTTACGCACTCCGGAGAGACGTGCAATGTTGCAAGGTCTTTTAAGTAGATATCATCCAACTCCTCACCTACCATCTCTATAACTCCCTTGCAGCCAGCCTCTTTTTCCCACTTAACCTGAGAAATCTCTGTAATCTTGTTTACCTCTGCTATGATGTTTTTATCATGAGGGGCAATAACCTGGGCACCGTCTTCCCAGTATGCCTTGTATCCGTTATAGATCTTTGGATTATGGGAGGCTGTAACCATTACACCGCCCTGGCATCCAAAGTGACGGATTGCGTAACTGAGTTCAGGTGTTGGTCTCAGTTCCTTTGTAAGATAAACATGGAAACCGTTGGCTTCAAATATCTTAGCCACAATCTGAGAGAATTCTGCAGAGTGGTTGCGGCAGTCGTATGAGATTGCCACCTTAATTTGAGGCAGCTCTTTGAAGCAGATTTTAAGATAGTTGGCAAAACCCTGTGTTGCCATTCCTACCGTATACTTGTTCATACGGTTTGTACCGGCACCCATAATTCCTCTGAGGCCGCCCGTACCAAACTCCAAAGTTTTATAGAATGATTCCTCCAACTCTTTAGGATCTCCGTTCAAAAGAGCCCTAACCTCGTTTTTGGTTTGCTCATCATAACCTTCTCCAAGCCAACGCTTTGCGGAGTCAATAATTCTTGAATCCATAAATGTTTATATTTTTGTTATTATCTGATTTCTTTTATATCCTCAAATTTACGAAAAAAAGGTACATTTGCCCAAGATTTTTATCATATATGAGCGATCAGATAAAACACGAATGCGGCGTTGTCCTAATACGCCTTCTTAAACCACTGGATTATTACAAAGAGAAGTACGGCACCTATATGTGGGGGCTCAACAAGCTCTATCTGATGATGGAGAAGCAGCACAACCGCGGTCAGGAGGGAGCAGGACTTGCCTGTGTCAAAATAGATTCAAAGCCTGGCAATGAGTATATCTTCCGCCAGAGAGCTTTGGGCAATACAGCTATCGCCGAGTGCTTTTCAAATGTAAATAAAGAGATAGAAGAGGCAAGAAAGGGCGCGCTTTATGATAAAGATCTTCCGTATGTAGGAGAGGTTTACATTGGTCACCTGCGTTATTCCACCACAGGCCGCAGCGGTATGAGTTACGTTCATCCGTTCTTAAGAAGAAACAACTGGAGAAACAGAAACCTCTGTCTTGCAGGCAATTTCAACATTACAAACGAGAGCGAACTCTTCAGTTCTATGGTATCAGGCCAGGGTCAGCACCCAAGAAGCGATGCCGATACCTTCCTTATTCTGGAGCAGATGGGAGCGCTTTTGGATGAGAACCACTCCGCACTCTACCGCAAGTACAAGAAACAGGGGCTTAAGGGAGAGGCCTTAAACGCTAAGATTGAGGAGAATATAGATGTGGAGGGAGTTATCAGCGAGGCTTCCAGAGAGTGGGACGGCGGCTTTTGCATTGTTGGTTCAACCGGCAGCGGAGAGAGTTTTGTTTTCAGAGACCGCTGGGGTATACGTCCCTGCTTCTACTACATAGATAAGGAGGTTGTGGTTGCAGCATCTGAAAGGGCTGCTATTCAGACCTGTATGAACGTTAAGTTTGACAAGGTTCAGATACTTCAGCCGGGTGAGGCAATTACCATTCACAAAGACGGAAGGTACAACATAAGCTGTCTTGTAAAGCCTTCAAATCCGCGCCCTTGTTCATTTGAGAGAATCTACTTCTCCAGAGGCAGTGACGCAGAGATTTACAGAGAGAGAAAGATGCTGGGTAAACTCCTTATTCCTCAAATACTTAAGAACCACCCTAACCTGGATGACACTGTATTCTCATTCATTCCCAACACCGCAGAGGTGGCCTATTTTGGAATGCTGGAGGGGCTTAACGAATATCTCAATGACCTTAAATTCCAGAAGATTATAAAGGTTCCAACATCTACCAGAGAGGAAGACCGCAAGGCTATACGTGAGATTCTGTCTCATAAGATTAGAAGTGAGAAGCTGGCTATTAAGGATATAAAGATGAGAACCTTCATTGCGGAGGGCAGCACCAGAAACGATCTTGCGGCCCACGTATATGATATTACATACAACAGCATTACTCCTAAGAAAGACTCCATTGCAGTTATAGATGACAGTATTGTAAGAGGTACCACCCTCAAACAGAGCATCATAAAGATTCTGAGCCGCCTGGAGCCAAAGGAGATTGTTATCATATCCTCCTCACCTCAAATACGTTACCCCGATTGCTACGGTATAGATATGAGCCGTATGGGAGAGTTTATTGCTTTCAACGCAGCGGTTGCTCTGTTAAAGGAGAGAGGAATGGAGAAGGTTCTGGCAGATGTTTACCGCAAGTGCAAGGAGGCAGACAGCAAGCCGCTGGAGGAGTTTGCAAGCACCTCTCCAAGCAAGAAAAAGCCAACAATAGAGAACTACGTAAAAGAGATATATGCGCCGTTTACAGAGGATGAGATTTCTAAAAAGATTGCAGAGCTGGTTACACCGGAAGGCATCTCTTCAAAGGTCAAAGTTATTTTCCAGAGCATAGAGAATCTGCATAAAGCCTGCCCTAATAATAAAGGTGACTGGTATTTTAGCGGAGACTACCCTACTCCGGGCGGAACTCGCACTGCAATAAGGGCATACATCAATTATTACGAGGGAAATCCATACAAGAGAGGCTACAGCCGCTAATTTGTTAATTGGATTTTTTTAGTTAGTTTTGCAATGCGAACCATTATTATATCATTATGAACATTTTTGTTTCAAGTCTGAACTTCAGGGCCAGAAGAGAAGACCTAGAGAAGTTATTTGCACCTTATGGTGATGTTATCAACGCCCGTATTATTACAGATAAAGTAAGACATCGTTCAAAAGGCTACGGCTTTGTAGAAATGGATGATGAAGCAGGCCAAAAAGCTATTGAAGCTCTTAACGGTTCAGAGCACATGGGAAGAACCATCAGCGTTGCTGTTGCAAAATCAGTTAAGGCTGAGGAGCGTGACGCACCCGCTGCTCCTGCCGAGTAAAAAAACCATAAGTCACAGACAAAAAAAAGGATGGCAAATGCCATCCTTTTTTTGTCGGTTAACTACCTAAATTAGTTTGCTGAGTTCTCCTTAAGGAAGTTCTCGTACTTCTCGTAGTTAGCCTGATTCTCTGCGCTCTCCTCACGGAAACGGAAGAAGATCTGCTTCAGATACTGAGCGCAAGCGCTCTTAATCTCATTGTCCTCAGCAATGTTGAATGCTCTCTCAAAAGGCTCAACAGCCTTCTTAAGGCAGTCATTCATCTGATTCTGAAGCTCGTTGTACTTAGCGTCATCCAACTCGTTGTTAGCCTTGTCCTGAAGATCCAAAGCCATCTGATAGTAGAGGTCACCCTCATTGAAAGGAGCGTAAACATACTTAGGATTGAGCTCTGCAGATTTACGATAGAGAGCAATTGCCTTATCGTAATCCTTCATATTCTTGTAAAGGTTACCCTCTGCATAGAACAGAGAAGCGTTGGTTGGCTCGTTCTCCTGTGCCTTGTGAATAACGGTGATAATCTTGTTAGGATCATCATTGGTCTCAAGGTAAGTATTGATGAGAGATACCAGAATACCCTGGTTTGTAGGGAATTTCTCAAAGCCCTCGTTAAGGAGTTCCTTGCACTTAGCGGTATCACCTGCACCCTTGTAACTATCTGCCAGGTAAGCATATACATCACCGTCAACAATGTTGAGTGAACGGCATCTTTCAAAAATCTGAATAGCCTTATTGTTCTCCTTTGCAAGCACTGCTGCAAAACCTGCATAGATAAGAGCGTTGCTGTCCAACTCGTTAACCATTGGATGCTGCTTTGCGTTGAATGAGTTCTCAAAGAGAGAGCAAGCATCTCTGTAATCTCCCAAAGCGTAAGCGCTCATTGCACTCTGCCAATATCTCTGAGCAACAGCGTTGAAGAGAGGTTTCATATCCTTCTCAACTGCACCCTTCTCTACAGCTTTGTTGTAAGCCTCCATACTCTTTGCAAGAACATCCTCACCCTCAACCAGAGCTTTGGTAATCTTGTAACCTACAACGGTGTTCTGAGGTCCGTAGTAAATGTTTTTGTCCATGTATTTATCTACGTTGAACTGCTTTCCGTTAAGCTCTTCCTGCTCACTGCTGAGAACAACCTGTCCTTTCATGAGCATACGGGTCTGATCATGAGAAGATCCCAGGAAAATACCATTGATAGGAGCGTCAAAACAATCTGAGTAAGCGTTTCCCAACTTGATATAAGAAGCGGCATCTGCCTTCTTCTCTACAGCTGCTTTTGCCTTCTCAAGTTCTTTGAGAGCTTTGAAACCCTCTTTTGTCTGTGCATTCATCTGCGGAAGAGAGATAAGCACAACAGCTAAAGCAATTAATAATCTTTTCATAATGTATTTAATATTAGTTTGTTTATTCTTGTTCCTTTACTTCTTCATCTTCTGCAGCCTCCTGAGCCTTAAGGTCTTCACTCTTTGGAACCACACATACTGCAGCAATGCTGTCCGTCTCCTTAATGTTAATAAGTTTAACACCCTGTGTAGCTCTTCCGGCCACTTTAATTGTAGAGGCGGCAACCCTTATGGTAATGCCTGAACGGTTAATTATCATAAGGTCTTTGTCATCTGTAACTGCCTTAAGAGCAATCAGTTCACCGGTCTTATCCGTTATGTTGATTGTCTTAACGCCCTTACATCCTCGGCTGGTTATGCGGTAATCATCCAGCATAGACCTCTTGCCAAATCCGTTCTCGCTCACAACAAGGATTGTCTTCTCCTTGTTATCCGGTTCTACACAAATCATACCGATAACCTCATTCTTCTCTGAAATCTCAATTCCACGCACTCCTGTACCGGTTCTGCCAATGGATCTTACAGCCGTTTCATCAAACCTTACGCACTTTCCTTCCTTGGAAGCCAGCATAATATGACTGTTGCCGTCTGTAAGGATAGCCTCAATGAGTTCATCTCCCTCACGCACATTAACCGCAATAACACCGTTGGTTCTTGGACGTGAGTAAGCCTCCAGAGTAGTCTTCTTTACAACACCCTTCTTGGTAGCAAGCACAACGTAGTGGTTGTTCACATACTCCTCATCCTTAAGGTTAGGAACGTTTATGTATGCGCAAACGCTCTCACCCTGAGCAATACTGAGTACGTTCTGAATAGCACGGCCCTTGTTCACCTTGCTGCCCTCAGGTATCTGGTAAACCTTGAGCCAGAAGCACTTACCGGAATTGGTGAAGAAGAGCATGGTGCTGTGCATATTGGCAACATAGATATGCTCAATAAAGTCCTCATCTCTTGTGCTGCTTCCCTTGCTGCCCTTACCGCCGCGGTTCTGCAGACGGTACTCAACCAGAGGAGTTCTCTTAATGTAACCCAGGTGAGATATTGTAATCACAACATCATCATCTGCAATGGTATCCTCGTAATTGAACTCACTCTCAGAAGGTTGTATCTGAGTTCTTCTCTCATCTCCAAACCTCTTCTTAACATCAAGAAGTTCCTCTTTAATTATATTCATCTGAAGAGTAAGACTTCCCAGAATCTCCTCAATCTTCTTAATCTGAGCCAGAAGTTCCTCAAGTTCGTCAGAAATCTTCTTCTTCTCCATTCTTGCCAGCTGACGCAGACGAATCTCAACTATGCTTGATGCCTGAATATCATCCAGTCCAAAGCGCTGGCAGAGAGTTGTTTTAGCCTGATCAACCGTATCTGACTCTCTTATAATCTTAATAACCTCATCTACATTATCAAGCGCAATCAACAGACCTCTAAGGATATGCACTCTGTCTGTAGCCTTCTTCAAATCAAAGTTCAGACGTCTTAAAACAACCTCATGTCTGTGACGGACGTAGTACTTGATTATATCCTTAAGAGTGAGCTGTCTAGGACGGCCGTCAACCAAAGCCACGCTGTTTACCGGGAAGCTGCTCTGAAGCTCCGTATGCTTGTACAGATTGTTCAGAACTACCTGAGACACAGCGCCTATCTTAAGTTTAACCACCAGACGCATTCCGCTGCGGCGGTCACTCTCATCATTGACGTAAACAATATCCTCAATCTTTTTGGTCTCTGCAAGGAGCGAGATCTGCTTCAGCAACTCGTTCTTATTCACCATGTAAGGAATCTCTTTTATCACGATAGTTTCCCTACCTGACTTTTCGTTCACCTCAATATCCGTAGTACCTCTGACAATCACTCTGCCCTTTCCGGTCTCGTATGCATCCTTAATTCCCTGCAAACCCAGGATTGTACCGCCTGTTGGGAAATCCGGACCTTTGATGTACTGCATCAGCTCATCTGTGGTAATATCGTTATTGTCTATGTAGGCAATTATACCGTCACACACCTCGTTCAGATTGTGAGGCGGCATATTGGTTGCCATACCTACCGCAATACCGTTGGTACCGTTAAGAAGCAGCAGAGGAAGCTTTGCAGGAAGCACGGTTGGCTCCATGTGCTCACCGTCAAAGTTAGGTACAAAATCTACCGTATCCTTATCCAGATCTTTAAGAACCTCTTCTCCGTAAGGAGTAAGTTTAACCTCCGTATATCTCTGAGCTGCAGGAGGATCACCGCCCACAGAACCAAAGTTTCCCTGTCCGAATACCAGAGTGTAGCGCATGCTCCAGCTCTGAGCCATTCTCACCATTGCGTCATAAACGCTTGCATCACCGTGCGGGTGGAACTTACCAAGCACATCACCTACTACGCGGGCAGATTTTTTTGTCTGACCTCCGGAAGTGATATTGAGCTCCTTGCCCATATCGTATAAAATCCTGCGGTGTACAGGCTTCAGACCGTCTCTTACATCGGGGAGAGCTCTCGCCACAATCACACTCATAGAATAATCTATGTATGCGGTTTTCATCTGATCCTCAATGTTTATCTTTTGGATCAAGCCGTCTCCCTCCTGCGGCACTTCCGTGCCCTTCATGTCCTTAATTTCATCCATTTTTTAAATACTTTTTCTTTCACTTTCCCCTACGGGGAACCTTCTTTCATTTAACCTTCAAATTTACGTATTTTTTCCAAGAAAGACAAAGATATTTTTTAATGAATAATTCGTAACTTGTGGCCGATTATAACCAGCGGCAAAATGTATATAGAAATACCGGAAATACTCAACGCCATTATTGCCTACGCAAAAGAGGAGGCAATGAGGCTCGGAAGCTATGTTCTTACAACAGACCATCTTGTACTTGGAATGATCAGGCACTCAGACAATGCGGCCATCTCCCGTCTTATAGAACTTGGAATAGATATCCAGGATATGAAACGGGTGATAGAGAGCGTAATAGGAAGAGACCAACCTGTTCCGGAGTCCAAGTCAGATGAGATTGCGCTCTCCACAGCAAGCAGTAACGCACTTAAAATCATGTATTTGGAGGCAAGAAGCGTAAAGGCCGCAGCCCCAAGTTCCATACATCTTCTGCTTGCAATTATGAGAAGCCGCACCTCCGCCGCCATAGATTACCTCCACGTTCAGGGTATCCACTACTCCACCGTAAAGAACTTTGGAGTGGAAGATTCCAATGAGGAGACCCCTACTCAAGAGGCACCAAATCAGCAACTTGAAACGGGAAGCATAATGAACCGTGAGAGTAATTCAGAAGAGGAGGAACCTAATACCAGAAGGGCCAGCGAGCTGGATTCAACTCCCGCTTCAGAGCCTGTACCATCCAGAGCTCCTTCCAGAACTCCGGTTTTGGATTCATTTGGGTTTGACCTTACAAAAGCAGCCGCAGCAAACGAGCTGGACCCTGTAGTTGGCAGAGACAAAGAGATTGAGAGAGTTGCGCAGATTCTGGGGCGCAGAAAAAAGAACAACCCTATTTTGATTGGTGAGCCCGGTGTTGGTAAGAGTGCTATCGCGGAGGGACTTGCAAATAAAATTGCAGCAAAGGAGGTACCGTACTCATTATCAGATAAAAGGATAATATCTCTGGATATTGGAAGCATAGTTGCCGGCACAAAATATCGCGGCCAGTTTGAGGAGAGAATGAAGTCTATTCTGAACGAACTCAAGAAGAATGATGATGTGATTCTCTTCATTGACGAGCTTCACACGCTGGTTGGAGCGGGCGGTGCATCCGGCTCTCTTGATGCCGCCAATATGCTCAAGCCGGCCCTGGCAAGGGGTGAAATTCAGTGCATTGGAGCCACCACGCTGGATGAGTTCAGAGAGGTGATAGAGAAGGACGGAGCACTTGAGAGAAGGTTCCAGAAGGTGATGGTTGAGCCTACGGATTTTGACAAGACGCTGCTCATTCTTCAGAACATTAAGCCAAGGTATGAAGCACACCACAACGTCTCCTACACAGATGAGGCGCTCAAGTGCTGTATATCTTTGAGCCAGAGATACATATCAGACAGATGCCTGCCGGATAAGGCGGTAGATATTATGGATGAGGCGGGTAGCCGTGCCCATATCAAACACCTCAAGGTTCCAAAGAACATAAGCGAACTGGAAAGCGCCCTCTCCGTTCTTAAGACGGAGAAGAGCAAAGCCGTTAGAGATAAGGACTTTAAGAAGGGCTCTATGCTCCGCGATGTTATCAAACTCAAAGAGGAGGAGCTTGAGGCAGCCCGCAAAAAGTGGAAGGTGAAGATTGAGGGCAACCCGGTAATTGTTGATAAAGAGGATATTGAGGCGGTTCTGAGTATGACCACAAAGATTCCTATTCAGAAACTTGCACAGAGTGAGAGCAACCGCCTTATGAATATGAGCAAGACTCTGAAAGAGAGCGTGATTGGGCAGGATGAAGCAATTGAGAAGGTTACAAGGGCAATACTCCGTAACCGCGCCGGTCTTAAAGACCCAAACAAGCCTATTGGCACATTCCTCTTTTTGGGCCCTACCGGAGTGGGAAAGACACAGCTTGCCAAAGTGCTGGCCAGCAACCTCTTTGACACGGAAGACGCTCTCATAAGAATAGATATGAGCGAGTTTATGGAGAAGTTCTCCGTAAGCCGTCTGATTGGTGCGCCTCCGGGCTATGTTGGTTATAATGAGGGCGGTGAACTCTCTGAGAAGGTAAGAAGAAAACCTTACAGCGTTGTCCTTTTGGACGAGGTGGAGAAGGCACATCCCGATATCTTCAACCTGCTGCTGCAAGTGCTTGATGAAGGGCGTCTTACAGACAGCAACGGACGCAACATAGACTTCCGCAACACAATTCTCATTCTTACCTCCAATACGGGAACCAAAGAACTCAAAGACTTTGGAAGCGGAGTTGGTTACGCAACAGCCACCAAGCTGGATGTTCAGAGCAAGAATAAGAGCATAATAGACAAGGCAATAAAGAAGACCTTCTCACCTGAGTTCCTCAACCGTCTGGATGAGCAGATTCTCTTTAACCCTCTCACAAAAGAGGATATTGAGAAGATCATAGATATTGAACTCAAGGGAGTTTACCGCAGAGTTGAACAGATTGGTTTCAAACTCAAGGTCTCCTCTGCCGCCAAGAAGTTTGTTGCCCAGGCCGGCTATGACCCTCAGTACGGTGCAAGACCTCTCAAGAGAGCAATTCAAAAACTTATAGAAGACCCTGTCTCCGAGGCCATTATCTCCAACAAGGTTAAACCGGGTGAGACCATAGAGGTTACTTGTTCCGGAGGCAAGATTTCCATAAAGGAGAAAAAGTAGAAAAAAGGTATATACACAAAAAGGATGACTGCGTCATCCTTTTTGTGACCCGCTCGGGGCTCGAACCCGAGACCCCAACATTAAAAGTGTTGTGCTCTACCAACTGAGCTAGCGGATCAAACAACCAACGGCTGTTAGGGCTGCAAAAGTATAGATTTATATTTTCTTATGCAAATTTTCTTCATAGAGAGCGTTGAGGAGTTCCTAAAGAGCAACTCCATCCCCTTCCAGCGCAATCTGAACACCATAACTTTTGCCTCCCCGCACCTCCCCAAACTAATTCTTGTCCCACTGAATGATGCTGCCACAGATGCTGCACGTCAAACCCGCCCAGATAAAAATTGCACATCAAACGAATTATCATCAGGTGTGATCAAATGCAATAATAAGTTTTCATCTTCCTCAGAGAGTCAAAGTCTAAAATCTAATTGTCGTTGTGATAATCTTGAGTCTGATGATAGTTCAGCAGGGAGTGTGATATATCTTTATGAGGACAGGTGGAGGTGCAGCCCTCAGATAACCGGCAAAAGGCTGCTGGCCCATCTTGGTCATTTTCAAAGGATTCACGCCCGTCTGTGCAAGGTTGTAACAGTGGGAAACTGCAAGAGATTCTCAATGCCCCCCACTCAGTTTAAGGAGAAGGTGCGCACATTCTTAAACAAATATCACCCTTACGGATACCTTAAATGTGACTTCCCATACGCACTTTTGTATAAGGAAAGCATTGTTGCAGCAGGCTCATTTTCAACCACAAGGAAAGGTGCTTTTGAGTGGACGCGCCACGCCACACTGCCGGAGGTGAGGATTCCGGGCGGAATGGGCAAGGCTCTGGAGGCCTTTGTTCAAAACCGCAAGAAGGAGGGAACGCTATGTTTTGAGGTAATGAGTTACTCGGATAACGAATGGAGTAACGGTGAGGTTTATAAAACGCTGGGGTTCAAAGAAGAAGCCGGCCTTCCTCCAATCACCTACCACATAGACCCCACCACCTTCCAACGCCTCAACAGCCGCCAGTGGGCTAAAGACAAACAAACTAAACCTGAAGCAATTATTAAACATAAAGGATGTTCTTCAATAGAGGGTAAGATAAGAAATGATGACAATGAGTTCATCACAATAAAGAACAGAGGGAGCAGGAAGTGGAAAAAATACTATAACTTTACACTATGAAAGAGAGACTGTTAGCACTTACCGGATTTGATAAGTCACAACACAATATTCGCACAGAGTTACTGGGCGGCCTAACCACCTTTGTAACCATGTGCTACGTTCTTGTAGTAAATCCTACAATACTGAGCGGCTGCGGAATGGACAAAGAGAGCGTCTTCTTTGCAACCGCAATTACAGCGGCATTTGCCACATTGATAATGGCCTTCTGGGGAAAGAAGCCGTTTGCCTACGCTCCTGATATTGCAGTAATTGCACTCTTTGCATTTACTATCGTGAGCCAAATGGGACACAGTTGGCAGACAGCACTTGCAGTGATGCTGGTGGTGGGAGTAGCATACACGCTCATAGTTCTGCTCAACATTCAGAAGTATATTCTAAAAGCGGTACCGGAAAACTTCAAACACGCAATTCCTGTTGGAGTTGGAATCTTCATTGCCTTCATAGGATTGGAGAACTCCGGACTCATTGTGGGAAACAAAGACACGCTGGTAACCCTCTCCCCTTTCAACAACAAAAACATAATTGCATATATTGGCATAATCCTCAGTGCCTTACTGCTTTACAAGAAGGTGCGCGGAGGGCTCTTTATAAGTATTATTGTCTGCACCCTTATTGGCATCCCGATGGGTGTAACAACTATTCCCGATAACTTTACTCTCGTCTCACTGCCTTCTCACGTGGAGCCAACCGCAAAATTTTTGGACTTCTCCCATCTTTTAGATACAGACCTGATAATACTTATGTTCACCCTGCTTCTCATCTGTATATTCGATACAATGGGAACCCTTTTAGGACTTGCAGAGAAGACTGGTATTAAGGATATTACAAAGGACACCAAGACGGTGAAGGTGGGCTTTTTAAGTGCCTCCATTGCAACCGCAGTTGGTTCACTTTTGGGAACCGGCGCGCTGTGCGCCTTCTCTGAGAGCGCATCTGGAATTGCAGAGGGCGGAAGAACGGGACTTACCGCAGTAACCACCGCAGTTCTCTTCCTTCTGGCACTCTTCCTTGCTCCGCTATTTTTGATAATTCCAATGACTGCAACCACCGGAGCCCTTGTAATGGTGGGAGTTATGATGATGGGACAGGCAAAAAAGATAGACTTTTCAGACTATACGGAGGCGCTGCCGGCTTTCATAACGGTAATAATGATACCGCTCGCATACTCTATAGGTGAGGGACTTATGATAGGTCTGCTTACATACGTTGTAATTAAACTGATAAGCGGAAAGTTCAAAGATTTGAATATTGCAATATGCATTCTTGCAGCTTTGATTGCGGCAAAATACATAATAGATTTCACAGGCATTCTAGATTAACCAAGCATCTGCCTTACAAGCAGAGGGTCTGAATACTATCTGTTCTTAATGTAAACAAGGAGTGAACGCCAGAGAGAGCCGTTGAAAAAAAGAGCGGGGCTGCTTGATAATACGCCCTTCAGTTTTTTAATATAATCCTTTGGAGCAAGTTTGGCGTAATGACGCAACATCTTAAGGGCAAAGAGTCTGTTGCAGGAGTTTATATAACTCTTTAACTGAGACGGAGTAAGAGCATCTTCCGGAGACTGTTCGTAAAACTTGTTCTGCATATTGTTTATAAAATGCAGACGTGTCATGAGAGATGCATGCTGAAAATCCAGTTGCTTCTGAATATCTGAAGAACGGCTTACACTCTCCTGTAAATCTCTATACGCCAGAGATTTTACACTACAGCCGTAAAATTTGCCATAGAGAGAGAGGAACAGCCACAGAGGAAGATCCTGAGTGGAATCCTCCAAACTTGCAAAACGATCTATGTACTCATTAAGGTGTTCTGTCCTATAAGTTGCTCCCCCGGCAACAATGGCATTGTTCTTAAAGAGCAAGCTTTTAGTGTTGATGTTCAGCTCTTTGTAACAACTGCCGTGCTGAGCCGTATTAGTTTCACTATTAACGGTTTTGACAGATGTTTTGTATGGCTCAGATGGATTAAGTGAGCCATTGCACGTATTGTGTGACTGAGAAGGATTGAGTTCATTGAACCTGGCGCGGGCGGAATCAAGATTCCCCTTCTCGTTAATTAGGAAGAAACCGCTGGTTGCAACCTGTGCCTCCTCATTGCTTTCCAGGAAAGAAATCTGCCTGGAGAGGAAATTCTCATCTGCAAGAATATCATCACAGTCTATCTGAGAGATGTATTTAACTCCCAAATCCAGAGCATGTTGCAGGCAGTAAAGGTAATTGCCAACAACTCCCCTATGCTCTCCGTCAGTTATATCTTCTACATAAAACGGCCTGCCGTGCTGCTTAGATAAAGTGCTGCCGTTTTGCTCGGCATTCTCAACGGCAATGCTACAGTTTTGCTCGGCGGAAGCTTTGCTGTTTTGCTCGGCAGCTATGCGGCTGTAACGCTCTGCGTAGGTGCGACAAAGAGCGGCGCTGGAATCTGCAGAACCGTCATCAGACAGGATTACAACAAAGGGATAAGAACACTTCTGAGTGAGCACACTCTGAAGGCAGGCATCAAAGTAATTCTCTTTGTTATAAACTGTTATGATTATTGCCGCAAGACTCTTCATTTCATCACCATTATGAAATTTCTTTATCATTTATGAAAGAGTCTCACCGCTCTCTTCCTGAATACTCTCTTTTGGACTCTTTTTCCAAACGGAAATAAGGTTTTTAATCTCATCTATCTCCTTGCGTGGGAAGAGTTTATAAACGCCAAACATTACAAGGGCACCCAGCAAAGTGGCAAAGGCAACTGCAGAAAGGTTTGTCCAGGTGATGTCATACCATCCCAGGGCTTTGCAGAAATAGACAAAGAGTGCTGCTATAATTCCCATAAAGATTGAGACCATAAATCCAATGAGGAACATAGGCACCAGATCTGTCAGTTGCTCTCTTGTAGTATAACCAATGCTCTTGCCTGAGAAATAGGCATTTATAATGAGCGTAAGTATTGAAGCAGCCACCATTCCCCACAGCAGAATGTTGAGGCTTTTGAAAAGTATACCTACGGCAATGGATATTGCCATCAACACTTTCTTCAGAATATCCAGCGTTAAATAAAGACGCATCTTTGCCTTTACCTGAAGTATGTTCTGATAGAGGTAATGCGCTGGGTAGAAGGCTCCTGCAAGTACGGCAATAGAGAGAATGTTTGCAGCCGGAGCCCACTTTTCTCCAACCAGTCCAATAATCAGAGGATAGGAAACAGCTGAAAGCCAGAAAGCAAGCAGCACGGAGACTGCCATTGTTACCTTGAGAATGGTTCTGAAGGCGTTCTTAAGACGCCTGTCATCTTCCTGTACTTTGGAGAGCACCGGAAAGCTCACTCTCTGAACCACTTGTGAGAGATTGTTGGATGTGACGTTGCTGAACTTTTCCGCACTGGTGTACTGTCCCAGGGTTGCAGTTCCAAACCCCTTACCTATAACAGGGAAGTAGATATTTCTGAAAAGCGTATCCAAAAGTCCGGTAACAAGCACATTGGAACCGTATGAGAACAGCTCTTTGAAACTCTGTTTTGAGAAGTTGAAACTAATTCTCCAACGCCCAATTATCCAAAGCATTACCGTATTTACAAACTGCTTGGAGAGTTGCTGACCAACAAGGCTCCATACCCCGTACCCCTTAAAGGCCATCCAGATACCTACAACTCCGCTTGCTACGGATGAGGTAAGAGAGCACTTTGTAAGACTCTTAAAGTCTACATTCTTTACAAGCAGGACTCTCTGAATTATAGATACTGCGTTAATTATCAGCACAAAAGAGAGCACCCTAAGCAGCACCTCCAGCTGCGGCTCTTCAAAGTAAGAGGCAACAAGCGGAGCGGCCAGTTGAAGTATTGCAAAGCAGACGAGACTTATAATAAGGTTGGTAACAAAGGTGGTAGAGAGGTCTTTCTTTGTTGGATTGGGTTTCTTAATGATGGCGGCAGAAAAGCCGTTATCTATCAGGGAGATAGAGATTGCAATAAAAATGGCCAGATCACCTATCAAGCCGTACTCCTTTGGGGAGAGGAACCAACGCTGAAGCACAAAAGCAACAATAAAGGTAACCGCCAAAGATGAGAGGTTCTCAATGAACCCCCACCTTGCGCCCTTTACAGCCGTATGCTTCAGATTATCTGCCACTTGTAAGCTCCTGTTTTACTCCTTCATAGAAGCGGCAGCCTGATTAAAGATATCCAATCCCTTGGTTGTGAGCGGATGATCTATCAGACTGAGAATTGGTTTGAGAGGACAGGTTGCTACATCTGCACCCACCTCAATGCATTTTAGTATATGGTTGGTATGTCTTATTGACGCTGCAAGAACCTGAGTTCCAAAGCCGTAGTACTGATACATATTTACAATATCACGTATGAGAGAGATACCGTCCTCACAGATATCGTCCAAACGGCCAACAAACGGAGAGCAGTATGTTGCTCCGGCCTTTGCTGCCAGAAGAGCCTGACCTACAGTGAATACCAGCGTGCAGTTGGTTCTGTAGCCCTTGTCTGCAAAGTGCTTAACCGCTCTTATACCATCCTCAGTGCAAGGAAGTTTGATTGTAATCTTGGTAGGATCAATTGCGTAGAGCTCCTCTCCCTCCTTAATCATACCCTCATAATCCGTTGCAAAAACCTCTGCGCTTACGGGTCCGTTCACTATATCACAGATAGCCTTATAGTGCTTGAAAATCTGCTCCTTACCCTTTACGCCCTCTTTAGCCATAAGAGAAGGATTGGTGGTTACACCGTCTAGAATACCCAAAGACTGGGCCCTTGAGATCTGCTCAAGATTTGCTGTGTCAATAAAGAATTTCATTGGATGGTCTCTTTTTTTATTAAATTTGTTTACTAGGAACAGCACAAAAGTAGCAAAAATCATACGTAAAACAGAGAATAACAGATATGAAAAAAATCAAATCACTCATTATTCTTGCAGCCGTTTCACTCTCTGCTCTTGTAACCTCCTGTGGTACATTGAATACGGAGGCTCTGCTTGCGGGAGGAAGTCAGGCTCTTCAGGCAGCAACCCTTACGGATGCACAGGTTCAGGAATATGTAAAGGAGTACATTCAGTACACAGATAAGGAAAATGTTGTCTGTTCAGATAATGACCCTTACACCAAGAGACTCAAAAAGCTCACCGCCGGCATTACCAATGTAGACGGTATTCCTCTGAACTTCAAGGTTTACAAGACCAACCAGGTGAACGCATTCGCCTGCGCAGACGGCAGCGTGAGAGTCTATTCCGGTCTGATGGATCTTATGAGTGATGATGAGGTTCTGGGAGTTCTGGGCCACGAGATTGGCCACGTTGGACTTAAGCACACCCGCAAGCAGTTCCAGCAGGCTCTTCTTACTACAGCTCTGCGATACGGTATCTACTCCATGGGAGGAACCGTTGGAGCCCTCTCCGCCTCACAGCTGGGTGCGCTGGGACAAAACCTTGCAAGCAGTTCATACTCAAGGAAACAGGAGAGCGAGGCAGACGATTACGGCTATGATTTTCTGGTTAAGAATAACAAGAACCCGTACCTGATGGTAATGGCCTTTGAGAAGCTGCAGTCTATGGAGAGCCAGAGCGGCACCTCCAACGCCGCCAAGAGCCTCTTCTCCTCTCACCCCGATACCGCCAAGCGAATAGCCGCCATGAAAGCCCGGGCCGAGAAGGACGGTTATACGCGCCCGTAGTACGCACCCCCGGCTTTACCCGCCAAGTGTGCAAGGTGTCCCGTTTTTAGCACCACCTTGCACATTCTACCCGCCAAAACGTGCAAGGTGTCCCACTTTAGACACCACCTTGCACACTTCAAAAAAGATTTTTGAAAGAAAACTTGCAGGTTAAAAAATTTGTTATACCTTTGCACTCCGCAATTCGGCCGTAGTGGCCACGATTCGGGAGCATAGCTCAGTTGGTTTAGAGCATCTGCCTTACAAGCAGAGGGTCATAGGTTCGACTCCTATTGCTCCCACAAAAAAAGAGAGACTGTTTGGTCTCTCTTTTTTTGTGAAATCTTCACCCCCTGCACCCCCTCTAGGGGGACACGGCACTACGTGCCGGCCGCTAAAGCGGCTTATTATCGTCCTCCGGGATTGCCTCTTTTTCTTCTCTTCAATCAACAGTCTATCTGGGACTTACGAACCTCCCGGCCGGCCGCTAAAGCGCCTTATTACGAACCTCCCTGCCGGGCGCTGAAGCGGCTTATTATCGTCCTTGAAGGGCAAGGACTTCTGCAACTACGTAGGAGCTGCCTCCTATAAATATAAAGTCTTCCGGGGAGGCTGTCTTTTTTATGTATTCAATAGTATCAGATATTTTTCCGTCACCTGATTCGGAAACAGACGGTTTGGAAGAATCAGTAACAGATGCTATTGAATTGGCTGACGTAGAAGCAGTTGGGGTGGCTGAAGTTGCAGCAGGTACAACCTCTCCTTTAAAGCCGTAGGAGGACATCTTCTCCTTTAATTCACTGGCGGGAAGGGCTCTTGGAGAGGAGGCTGCAACATACAGATAGTGAGCATCTTTAGGGAGGTATTCAACCTCTGCGGAGAGGTCTTTGTCTCTCATTATACCAAAGCAGATGAAGAAGCGGCCGCCGTGTTCCCTGGCGGTCCTTATTACCTGTGGCATAAGGAGTTTCATACCGTGGGCGTTGTGGCCTATATCGCAGATGATAAGAGGAGAGGTGGAGAGAGTTTCCCATCTTCCTCTTAGGCCGGTACGTTGTGCGGCATTCTCTATGGCACTTACCATATCTGATATATTCCTCTCACTCAGTTCATTATGGCTCTC
>JAFZIN010000014.1 GCA_017554305.1 Bacteroidales bacterium
CGGCAAAACTCAAGGACCTGGAGCGCGATGGTCTGGTACATCGTAAGGCCTATCCGGAGATTCCTCCCCGGGTAGAATACCGGCTTACCCCTCTTGGCGAATCCCTGATGCCTCACGTAGACGGCCTCATCGCCTGGTCAAAGGAGCATTTCCAGGATGTTACAGGCGGGAAGGTGATTGTGAAGTAAATTCGGATTTATCGCTCTCCTTTTTCCTTTGGTGACCAAAAGGTGACCAAATTTGGGGAATGCAAAAAGAAAGACTTTGTATGATGCTTGAGAATCAGCAACTTACAAAGTCTATTCTGTACCCGGAGCCGGGATCGAACCGGCACAGGTTTTACCCCACTGGTGTTTGAGACCAGCGCGTCTACCAATTCCGCCATCCGGGCCTCAGTGATTGAAGGAAACGAAGTGCTTCCTCAAATCGGGATGCAAATATAATAAAAAAGTAGTTGTTGCCAACAAAAGGGGCGTTACCAGTTGAAGGTTATGCTCTTCTTAATATCGGGATGGAGAGAGTGGTAAACAGGGCAGCTTTTTGCTGCGGCCTCAATGACTCTCTTCTGCTGCGGGGTAAAAGTGCTCCCTTTAGGGAAGCGGAAATCTACCTTTATCTCCACAACTCTTCTTGGGTCTGTTCCCATTATCTTCTCCGTCTCCACCTCAGTGCCCTCAAGGCTGTAGCCGTAACTCTCTGCAGAGATGCCCATTATTGTGAGCATGCAGCAGCTTAATGAGCTGGCCAGCAGGTCTGTAGGGGAGAAGCTCTCTCCCTTCCCGTGGTTATCTAAAGGTGCGTCCGTAATAATTTTTGTTCCGGACTGCAGGTGGGTAACTTCATTGCGGAGGTTGCCCTTATAAACGGTAAGCATTTTAGTCATATTGGGGTGTTTTTATTTTTGTTCTTTCTTTGCCTGACGCTCCTCTTTTAAGCGCCCAATCTTCTCAATTAACTTTTCTTTGAGTTCTTCCATCTTCTCGTCTGCCTTGTCTGTTAGGCTCTTGCGAGGGGTAACAATCTCTCCCATAAGAGTTGCGCTGGTGGCGGAGAGCACCTTTACGTGAACAAAGTCTCCGGGAGCGCAATCTTTTTTGTCAAAGACGCAGACCTTGTTTTGAGGGGTGCGTCCAATCATCTGATTCTCCGAACGTTTGGAGGTTCCCTCAACCAGAACCTCGTATGTCTTGCCAATGCACTTTTTATTGGCTGCAAGAGAGATGGTGTTCTGAAGGGTTATGATTTCATTCAGACGTGCGGTCTTTGTCTCTTCCGGAACATCATCCGGGTAACGCCTGGCTGCCAAAGTATCAGGCCTTTGTGAATATTGGAACATAAAGGCGCTGTTATACTGTACCTCTTTAAGAAGTGATATGGTCTGTTTGTGATCCTCATCTGTCTCAGAGCAGAAGCCTGCAATTATATCTGTGGTGATGGCGCTGTCTGGCAGTATCTCTCTGATATCTTGAATTTTCTGAAGGTACTCCTCTCTGGTGTATTTGCGGTTCATCTTTTCCAGCATACGGTTGCTGCCGCTCTGAACAGGCAGATGAATGTGCGGGCAGATGTTCGGATACATTGCCATTGTGTAGAGCACGCCTTTTCTAATATCCTTTGGATGAGAGGTTTGGAATCTTACTCTGAGTTTTGGATTTACAAGGGCAACAAGCTCCAGAAGCTGTGCAAAGTTAACGGTGTGGGTAGGGTTATCCGGATCTGTCCAGAGGTAGGAATCTACGTTCTGTCCCAAAAGTGTAACCTCTTTGAACCCCTCCTTTACCAGTTGTTTTGCCTCACGTTCTATGCTCTTTGGATCTCTGCTTCTTTCCCTTCCTCTGGTAAATGGAACAATGCAGTAAGAGCACATATTGTTGCAGCCTCTCATAATGGAGATGAAGGCTGTAACTCCGTTGGAATCAACGCGTACCGGATCTATGTCCGAGTAGGTTTCAACTTTGGAGAGGGTGGTCTCCGTAAGTTTTTCTCCCCCCTCAGAAATATGCTTTATTACATTTGGAAGCGAGCGGTAGGAGTCCGGCCCAATGGAGAAATCCACGTTGTTGTTCTCCAGGAGTTTTTCTCTGAGCCTCTGAGCCATACAACCCATAACTCCCACAATAACATTTGGACGTTTTTTCTTCTCCTGATGGAAAACCTCCAAACGCCCCAGAACTCTTTTCTCTGCGTTATCCCTTACAGAGCAGGTGTTTACAAGAATAACATCTGCCTGGTGGATATCTTCCGTAATGGAGCACCCCTCGCTTACAAGGATAGATGCTGCCACCTGAGAATCATTCACATTCATCTGGCATCCGTAGGTTTCTATGTAAATCTTCTGCTGCATGGCTTCTCTTTTGCAAGACAAAGATAAGATTTTTAACTTTGTCCTTATGAAAAAGATACTCTACATACTTCCTCTGCTTCTCCTGCTCTCCGTTTACGCCAAGGGACAGGATACCATTAGGGTTCAGCCACCGTTTATGGATACGATGGATTCCACCCTTATTAACACCTCCGTATTCTCTCTTCTTTCATCTACAGAGGGCGGAGATATTACTGTTAATCAGACCGCAGAGGTAAAGGGAGCTTTTGAGCGTTATCTGGCTCAGCAGTCTGCAAAGAAAAGAAACGGATACAAGGTGCTTGTTTATTCAAGCAACGCTCAGAGTGCAAGAAGAGTATCTGCAGGCATAGAGAGCTCGCTCAGAGGCGCTTATCCAAATCTGAAAGTATACAGAGATTATAAGGCGCCATACTTTATGGTGCACGTAGGTGATTTCCGCAACAAGTCTGATGCAATGAAAATCTGCTATGAACTCTCTTCTGAGTACAAGCAGGCAAAAGTTGTAAAGTCCGTTATAGGCTGGTACGCTTTTTAAAGACCTTTCTTCTCATCCACCATTTGTACTTTTTCTCCTCCGCCCACTTGCGGATAGGGGCTACGTGGCGGTCCAGTTTCTCCGGATAGATATCTGAAATTTTTATGAGAAGCCCCGTCTCTTCTACTCCTCCAAAGCCCTCGTTTATAGAGGTTTCAAAAATCTTCATAGAAGGTGAGAGGTTCATATAGGAGTGAATGAGCGGAGGAATGTTCTCTCCTCTGTTCTTAAGTTCCTTAACCAAAACTTTGCAGGCCTCCTTGTAATCAAGCCCCTCAAAGAGAGAAATGATGTAAGGATCTTTGGTGTTGCAATCCAGTGGCTTATAGGCAAGTACAAGCCCTTCGGTATCTGGGAAATATTTATTCAGGAAAGAGATTAGAATGTTTCTTGCGGTACGGTTGTAACCGGTATACATTGTTACCTTTCCAAAGAGATACTGGATGTTGTCATACTTTGCTATGAGAGCCCCCAATCCATCCCAAAGGTTATCCAGCGCAAAGATGCTCTTTCTGCGGAGGTTGGCACTCTGATAGTTAGGCTGTATGAAACTTCTTCCCAGTTCAATAGTCCAGGGAAGATAGGTGTTAACAAACTTATCTGAGAACTTGAAGAGTTCTGCCGTAGCCATCTTCTTGGGATCCAGCGCACTGCACACAATGTAACGGTAGCCGCCAATTATCTCCTGTTCCTCTTTGTCCCACACTATGAGCTGTTTATAGGCATCCTCGGAATCTGTATCATACTCATCTATATCTATGGACTTTCCGGTTCCGCCCCCGCCCAAACGGAAAGAGACCTCTCTCAATCTTCCAATCTCTCTCATTGTAAAAGGGGAATCTGCAGCGGTAACTTCAAAGATATAGTTATCTCCCTTGCGGGTTTTTCCTATAAACTTCTCCGGAGTTAATTCCCTTTTAATCAGTTCTCTATCTATTGCTTCAACTACGGTCTGCATAACTGTACACTATTTTTCTTATTTCATTGCACCAATGCTGAGGGCTCTTGCCTGATGAGGCAATCTCTTCCCAACTTATAGGGCTCCCTATAGTCATTGTAAGTTTACGGTTCTTCTGGCGGAACATTTCTCTTGGCAGCAGAATCATCTCTATGAATGCCTTTATACCCAGTGCCATCCTTATCTTGGAGGTCCAGTAGAAAAGTCCTGAGTTTTTGCCGTTAAAGTAGAGAGGAACAATAGGGCGCTTGCACTTAAGAGCCTCCTTTATAAAACTGTTCTTCCACTCAAGATCCTGTATCTTGCCCTTAATCAGACGGGAGCAGGCACCGGCAGGAAAGTTCAGAACGTTGTAGTCTGATTCATAGAGTTCCTTCACCAGTCTTATTCCCTCTCTTCCGGTAGAGCCAAGATTGTTTACCGGAACAAAAATCTCCTGCAACGGTTCAACGTTCATAAGAATATCGTTCACCAGAAACTTGGAGGGGCCAAACCTCTTGTTCATCTCAGAGGCTATGATCATTCCGTCCAATCCTCCAAGCGGATGGTTGCTTACGAATATATATCTTTGACCCTCTTTAAGAGACTCTGGGTTAAGCAGTTTTACCTCTCTGGTAACGTTCATGTATTTGAGGGTGGCCTCTGCAAACTCAACTCCCTTAAGATGGCCGTAGTTCTCCAAAACATAGTTTATCTCCTTCAGATGTACCAGCCTTGCCATAAGTCTGATTACAAATTTTGGGAGTTTCTTTGCCAGTTTAGGACTTTTCTTCCGTATTACTTCTTCCAGGTTTATAGGTTCCATATACCCACTTGCTTTACAGGACAAATTTAAAAAAAATAGTATCTTTGTGTAGATATGGCAAAGCAATCATCAAAAACGGGATTAGGGATAGGTCAGACTACCGCACAGATACAGACTCTGACCCCTATACAGATCCAGACAATCAAACTTCTGGAACTCCCTCTTGTTGAGCTTGAACAGAAGATACAGAAGGAGATAGAGGAGAATCCCGTGCTGGAAGATCCGGAAGAGAGCCAGAAAGATGAAAATCCGGAAGAGCGTAAGAAACTATCGCTGAGTGAAGTAAAAGATGATACAATTCCTTCATACAAACTCTACGTAAATAACAGAGGAAAAGATGAGAGACCTCAGTACAACACATTCTCCGTTAAGGAGAGTTTGTATCAGTCTCTGTTAGACCAACTTGGATACCGCAAGATGGATGAGAGAAGGCGCAAGCTTGCAAGCTTTATTATATGCTCTCTGGATTTAAGCGGCTATCTTACAAGAGACCTCTCCTCACTGGAAAATGATATCTATCTCCGTTTGGGTATAGAGACTTCTGTTGAGGAGTTGGAGAAGATTCTTACGGAGGATATTCAGCAGCTGGATCCTGTGGGAGTTGGCGCTCGTAATACAAAGGAGTGTCTGGTTCTGCAGCTGAAGGCAAAGGAGAACAGAACTCCTGCGGTGGAGCATGCTCAGCAGATATTAGAGTCTTATTATGAGGAGTTTACGAAGAAGCACTTTGAGAAGATAATGGCCCGTTTGAACATAACGGAGGAGGAGATTAAGGAGGCGTATGATGTTATTCGCAAACTCAATCTTCATCCGGGCGGACAGGTAGATGACTCCTATACAGATCAGACAATGCAGATTGTTCCGGACTTTATTCTTGAGAATGAAGACGGTAAGCTGGTGGTGACTCTTCCAAAGTTCAACATGCCTCAAATTAAGGTCTCAAAGGATTACCAAAAATATCTGGAGAAGAAGCCGGGTGCAAGCAAGGCGGAGAAGGAGGCATCTAGTTTTGTAAAGAGCAAGTATGACGGAGCAAAGTGGTTCATTGAGGCCATTAACCGCCGTCAGGATACAATGCAGAGAACCATGGATGCAATTGTCTCACTGCAAAGAGATTACTTTTTGGACGGAGATGATACGGAACTCAAACCTATGGTGCTTAGAAACGTTGCGGAGAAGACGGGGCTGGATATCTCCACTATCTCCAGAGTGGTGAACAGCAAGTACATACAGACTCCGTTCGGCATCTATCCGCTTAAGCATTTCTTCTCTGAGGGTATGAGTACAGACTCCGGAGAGGAGGTCTCCACAAGAGAAATTAAGAAGATTCTCCAGCAGAGCGTGGAGAATGAAGATAAGTCTCAACCGCTTACAGATGAGGAACTTGTAGATCTTCTCACAAGTAAGGGGTATAAGATATCACGCCGTACTATTGCCAAGTACCGCAGTCAGTTGAATATTCCTATTGCAAGAATGAGGAGAGAAATTTAAAGTTTCTCTCCGTAAGCAAGATCTCCTGCATCACCCAATCCGGGGATGATGTATGCCTTGTTTGTAAGCTCCTCATCTACAGCGCCTACCCAAAGAGTTACGCGCTTGTGAGGGAGTTGTTTGGAGAGGTATGAAAGAGCCGCCTGACTCACAATGGAGGCTACAATGTGAGTGTGCTTTGGCTCTCCTTCATCTATAAGTTTGTTGTAAGCCAGCAGCAAAGAACTTCCGGTTGCAATCATACAGTCTGTGAGAATGAGCACCTTACCCTCCATAGGCGGACGGCTCATATACTCCATCTGAATGAGGAACTTATTGTCATTTCCGTACTTGCGGTATGCGGCAATAAATGAGTTCTCCGCCTTGTCAAAGATTTGCAAAACTCCGTTGTGAAGAGTGAGGCCGGCTCTCAGTATGGATGAGATAACCACCTTGTCTTCCAGGGTTTTACACTGTGCTATTCCAAGAGGAGTCTGTACCTGTGTCTCTTTGTAAGAGAGAGTCTTACTGATCTCCATAGCCGCAAACATTCCTATGCGCTCCATGTTGAGGCGGAAACGCATACTGTCTTTCTGAACTTTTTTGTCTCTGAGTTCAGCCATGTACTGACTGACAATACAATTCTCTTTGCTGAGGTCTACAATTTTCATACTATTGAAATTATTTTCTCAAAGATAGTAAAAATCTATAAGGAGCCGTCATCAGAGAAGGAAAAGTAACCGTTCGGCGTTATGATTAAATGATCCAGAATGGCAATATCGCAGAGCTTGGCGGCATTCACCAGACGCCTGGTCTGTATGATATCATCCTTCCCCGGCTTTAAGTTTCCGCTCGGGTGGTTGTGAATGAGAATGATGGAGGTGGCCAGTTTTGCCATGGCTCTTTTGAGAATCATCTTGGCATCCACAACGGTGGAGTAGGTTCCGCCGCTTGTTATCTTCTCCCTGGCAATGAGACGGTTGTTCTTGTTCAGGTACATCACCCAACACTCCTCGTAAGGCAAATCTTTAAGCAGGGGAGATATGTTTTCCGCAGCCGATGCGGAGGAGTAGATTCTTGGCAGTGGCTGGGCACTCTCCGTCTGGTATCTTTTGGAGAATTCAAAGAGAGCCATAATGGAGACGGCCTTTGCCTCTCCCATTCCCTCAAAGGCCTCATACTCCTCCAAGGAGAACTTTGAGAGTCTGTGCAGATCATTGTCTGCAGCATCAAGCAGTTCTCTGGAGAGTTCTACCGCATTCTTCTTTTTGGTTCCGCTTCCCAGGATGATAGCTATTAGTTCTTCTGTTCCTAACGCCCCGGCACCTTTGGCAAGAAACTTCTCTCTCGGCCGCTGGCTTTCATCCCAGTTCTTGATAGTTGTAAGGTTCTTTTTCATAGCTGTGCAAATAAAAAAACTTCCCGAATTTCGGGAAGTTAAATCTAACTGCACAGCATTCCCGTAAAAAGTTTTTACGGATGCTGAAAGTTTTTACCCGTAGGATAAAAATTTACTCTGCAGAGAGTTTTGCAACGTGCTTTGCCAGACCGCTCTTGAGGTTGGAAGCCTTGTTCTTGTGGATAATGCCCTTGTTAACGAGCTTGTCCAACATAGACTCCATCTGAGGAAGCTTCTCCTCTGCCTCTTTCTTCTCTGTAGTCTCCCTCAAAGCCTTAATGGCGTTGCGGGCAGTCTTTGCATAATAGTGATTATGCTCCTTGCGCTTTGCGTTCTGACGAACACGCTTGTCTGCACTCTTATGATTTGCCATATCTAATTAAATATTTTTAAAACTTTTCTTTAACGGTAGTCGGTAGGAGAATCGAACTCCTATTACAAGAATGAAAATCTTGTGTCCTAACCGTTAGACGAACCGACCAATTGGGGCGCAAATATAGGAAAATTTATTTATTCTGAAAATTTTCAGCCCATTCAAATGAATAGACTATAGACTCCACCTGGCGGATATAGTTTCTTTTCTTGTACCTTGGAGCATATACAAAGCCCTCAACCACAAGGAGTTTGCCCTGCTCTTTGGCGTACATTATATGCTCTACGAACGGGCCTCCCATATAGTCATTTGCAACCTCCCATAAGCCCCTGATTTCTACAAAGTTCTTGTTCTTGTACTTGTACGGGGTCATAATAGGGGTCTCTGCCGTAGCGGTTGTCATATAACTGTTAGGGAACATTCCCGGAACATTGTTCTTCAATACCTCATTCTGCTCTGCAAGTATTTTCTCCATAGTAGGGAACTCGTTTCCGTCATACGGAATGGTGTAGATGAGAATTCCCAGGTTTGTGGAGGTTGTCTCCTGAGAGGCCCAGATGAAATTGTCTGTAACCTTCTTTATGGAGTATCCCTTAGGGAAATAAGGACTTCCGCCAAACTTCTCAGCCACAACGCTGCGGATAGAACTCTCCTCGTACTTCTTGGAACTGCGTGCAATTCTCTCCTTCTCAATCTGGTCTATTGCGTCAAAGATTACCTGCGAGTTCTTCTGAATAAGTTCGGACGCCTCCTGGGAATCTTTTGCCTCTACGGTTATAACTATCTGAGGCTGAGCCCATACGTCTCTTCTTACAAATACTCCGCTCTGGGTAACCTTCTCATCTATGTTAAAGTAGATTATGTTGCGGTGAATCTTAAAGAGATCTGAAAATGCTGTCTTGCTTATGTTTATAAGGTTGAAGGACGGCTCCTTCTGAGGAAGCATAGGGTAATCTATTGCAAGGGTGTTTCTAAGAGAGTTGCCAACCTCTCCCGTCCAGTTGTTCCTGTCCAACACCACAATAACCTCACCCGCCTTTCCGGTAACGGTCTTCAGATAGGTGTTGTCATCTTTGCAGCCCAAAAGCAAGAGGGCGGTAGCCAGAAGTAATAGATATTTACGCATACTGTTAAATTTTACACCTCAAAGTTAAGGCTATTTGACCTTAACACCCCAACAGCAATATCAATTATTTATCAATATGCAGTTACTTCAGAAGACGCAGTATATCGTTCCCGAAGGCCAGAATCATAAGGGCAATGAGCAGAATCATTCCCACCGTCTGCGCCACCATAAGGAATTTGTCACTTGGCTTGCGCCCTGTAACCATCTCATACAGAGTGAATAGGATATGTCCGCCGTCCAGTGCCGGAATAGGTAGGATGTTCAGAACCGCCAACATTATTGAGAGGAAGGCGGTTATGGCCCAGAAAGATCTCCAGTTCCAGACGCCCGGGAATATCTGACCTATGGCAATAAAACTGCCCACAGACTTATATGCCTGAGTCTTAGGGGTAAAGATAAGCTTAAGCTGCTTCCAGTAGTTTGAAATCTGCTCTCCCGCCTTCTTAATTCCCGCCGGAATTGCCGCAAGAGCAGAGTATTTGTGCTCCGTAATTTTGTAGTAGTTGGAGAGGTCTCCGTCTATAAGAACCTCCAGAAGGCCGTTCTCATTAACCTTAAGCGGAATCTGAAGAGTTGTATCTTTCTCGTTAACAGTTCTTTGCACCATTGCTTCTATCTGCTGCCCCGGATGTCTTGACAAAAACTCCCTCACCTCTGAGAGCATAAGCTCATGCCCATCTTCTTCCATCCCGATGGTATCCGTCAAAGCCGTAATTGCTGTAATTCTGTCTCCCGCAAGCAGACCCGCCTCAGCATTTGATGAAGTATCCGGCACCTCCTGCACAACAAACGGAATACCGTAATCAAAGAGGTCTGCACTCTCCAGAATAGCAGGCATATAGTTAGGATCTATGCTTAAAGTCATCTCCTTGCCCGCTCTCTCCACTGTGGCCTCTGTTGCCTGATTCTGAATAAGTTGTATACGGAGCTCGTCAAACTTTTCAACCTCTTTTCCGTCAAAAGCAATCACCTTGTCTGCGTTGCGGAATCCTATCTCCCTGCCCAGGTCATTGGTTGCAATACCTGTAGTAACATCTGAGTTCTTGATGTACTGCTCACCCCAGGTGCACATCATTACGGTATAGATAACTATTGCAAGAATGACGTTGAAGAATACGCCGCCAAATAGTACAAAGAATCTCTGCCAGGCAGGATGTGAACGGAACTCCCACGGTTTAGGTTCGCTCTTGAGCTGTTCCTTGTCCATAGACTCGTCTATCATTCCTGCAATTTTGCAGTAACCTCCAATTGGCAGCCATCCTATACCGTACTCAGTATCAGACTTTTTAGGCTTCCACCTAAAGAGCGCAAACCCTGCGTCAAAGAAGAGGTAAAACTTCTCCACCTTTATCTTGAACAACCTTGCAAAGAAGAAGTGTCCAAACTCGTGCACCAAAACCAGCAGACTGAGTGCCAGTATAACTTGAACTATCTTTATAAAAATTGCCATCTCTTGTTACTCTTACAACAGTAAATTTTTTGCCCACGGTTAAATTTTACTCAGGATTTCTTTTGCATAAACCTTTGAGACTCTGTCCGTTTCAAAGATGTCCTCTAAAGTGCAGGATTCAATGAATGAGACCTTTTCAATGGTTTTCTCTATAAGCTGAGGTATTTGGGTAAATTTTATTTTCCTATTTAAAAATGCTTCAACTGCCACTTCATTGGCTCCGTTCATGGCGCAAGGAATGTTTCCTCCTCTCTTAAAACAGTCGTATGCAATTCTAAGGCAAGGGAACTTGTTCAAATCCGGAGCGGAGAAGGTGAGTTCCTTCAATTCAGGGAAGCTTATCCTCTTTGTATTCAATGAAATACGCACAGGGTAGGAGAGGGCGTACTGGATAGGAACTCTCATATCCGGATAGCCCAGCTGCGCCTTAATGCTGCCGTCTGCAAACTGAACCATTGAGTGCACAATGGACTGAGGATGAACAACTACCTCAATCTTCTCCACCGGAACGTTGAAGAGCCACGCCGCCTCCATAATCTCCAAACCTTTGTTCATCATTGTGGCTGAGTCTATTGTGACCTTTGCTCCCATATTCCAGTTAGGGTGGTTGAGAGCCTGCTCCACTGTAATGTTATCAAATTCAGAAATATCTGTATTCCTGAAAGGACCTCCGCTGGCGGTGAGCAGAAGTTTTTCTATCTGTGTTCTCTCTCCCTGCAAAGATTGGAAAATGGCGGAATGCTCTGAATCTACGGGAATTATAGGCGCTCCGTGTTCGGCAGAGAGCCTGCTTATAATGCTTCCGGCAGCCACCAGAGTCTCCTTGTTTGCAAGGGCAATAACTTTGCTTTTCTTTATGGCTGAGATAGTTGGAGCCAGTCCGCTGAAGCCCACCATTGCGGCAAGTACAATATCTACGTTGCTTCCTCCGGCCAGTTCTCCGGCAGATTCAATTCCTGCAAAAACTTTGATATCCAGCGGATCCAAAGCATCTTTTACCTCCTGGTAACGCTCTTTGTTACAGATAACTACCGCATTGGGGTTGAACTGTTTGGCCTGTTGAATAAGGAGCTGAGAGTTACTGCCTGCAGAGAGCATTTCTACCTGAAAACTATCGGGATGCTGAGAAATAACATCCAGAGCCTGGGTGCCTATAGAGCCGGTAGAGCCCAGAATTGCAATCCTGCGTTTATCTTCCCTGCTCATTCTCCTCCTCCATTTTTGGCTGATTATCGGGAGTCATGCCTGAGGTTACAAGCTGAATGGCCTTCATCTCCTTCTGCCACTGATTTATCTGCTGTTTAAGCGAATCTACCATTATGCGGTTCTCCACCATCTCCTTGCGAGTCTGCTCGGTAGGGTAGCCCGGCAGAAGCCTCTTGAGCGGCGTAACCATTATAACCAGAAATGAGAGCAGGAATCCGCCCACTACAACAAGCAGAAGGGTAAGCAGAATGCTCTTACCGCTTCCCTTAACCACAAAGAGGTCTTTCTCAGGCTCTTCCTGAGAGAACTTAAGGTGGTATTTGTCTTTAAGTATCTTTAACATAAAATTATCTAACTTTGTCCCCGTATGGAGAGGATAGTCGGAATAGATTACGGAAGAAAAAGGGTTGGGGTTGCTGTAAGTGATCCCCTGGGCATTTTTGCCTCCGCTCTAGACACAGTATCCTCTGCAAAGATAATTGAATATCTCAAAAACTATGCTCAGAGTGAGACTATCACTCTGTTTGTGGTGGGATATCCCAAAAATCTCAACAACACTCCGGCCGAATGTGCTCAGTATGTTGACCCTTTTTTGAAGAACCTTAAGAAGAATTTCCCTTCTGTCCCAATAGTTTTAGAGGATGAACGCTTTACTACCACTTTGGCGCAACGCGCTATGATTGAGGGCGGTATGAAAAAGAGTGACCGCAGCCGGAAGGGGGCTGCAGATAAAATAAGCGCAGCACTGATTTTGCAGGGCTATTTGGACCGCCAGGCCGCTTCCGCCAAAGCCACAGCCACTGCAGCAAAACCTGCAACCAAGGATTGATGGTAAAATGCTTTGCCGGATGACCCCTGGTACACGAAAGCCAATTGCGGCTTGAAATTGGAGAAAAGAGAGTGGTTCAAGAAAAGAAAGAAGGATTACAGATAAAGATTTTAGAAAAGATATTGAAGATATGGTACTGCCAATATATGTATATGGACAACAGGTCCTTAGAGAGATAGCAAAACCCGTAGATCCGAATATGGAGGGGTTGGATACTCTGCTAAATGATATGTATGAGACAATGAAGAATGCAGACGGCGTGGGAATTGCCGCTCCGCAAGTGGGTAAGAGTTTGAGAGTTGTAATTGTAGACGGCACAGACATAGCGGAGGACTATCCGGAACTCAAAGATTTTAAGCGTTATATGATAAATCCGGAGATTCTGGAGGAGAGTGAAGAAACTTCAGAGTACTCGGAGGGGTGCCTCAGCGTTCCGGACATCAACTGCAATGTTATCCGCCCAAGCAGGATTAAAGTGCGCTATATCAATGAGAAACGCCAGGAGGTTACAGAGGAGTTCAGCGGATTCGGCTGCCGTATGGTGCAGCATGAGTTGGACCATTTGGACGGCCACCTCTTTGTAGACCGCGTTTCACAGATCCGCCGCAAACTCATAGGCGGTAAACTCCGCAAACTTGAAACCCGCAACTTCCGCCCTCGCTATAAGATTAAATGATAACACTCTCTTTTATCATACTTGTACTTATTGCCTCAGCGATAGATATTTATATATGGGCCTCTTTTCTTCGCAAAAAGGCCCTTTTTTGGCAGGTGCTCCACTTTCTGCCTACAGTGGGAATACTTATCTTTCTGGTTCTTAACGGCTTTCACAGACCCGGTCCGCTACTTTTCCAGGTATTCAACTCTCTGATACTCTGCTTCTTCCTGCCCAAGCTACTCTTTGCTCTTTTCTCATTTTTGAGACTGAAACGGATAGGGGTGGTTCTTGCACTTATAGTTGGCTGCTCCACTTTTTACGGAATTGTATTTGGGTGGAAGAGTCTTGCTGTAAGAGAACAAAGCATTTCAGACAGCAGGCTTCCCGCTGAATTTGAGAACTTTAAGATAGTGCAGATTTCAGATTTGCATCTTGATAATTTTGCTCACTGTCATAAATTCATAAACAGGATAGTAGACAGCGTCAATGCCCAAAATGCAGATTTGATTGTCTATACCGGAGATCTGGTTTCACGGCAAAGCAAAGAGGTAATACCTTTTGCAAATATTCTCTCCCGCTTAAAGGCGCGCTACGGAGTGTTGTCCGTGCTGGGAAATCATGATTATGCAATCTATGGTCCTTTGAGAAAGAACCCTTCCGCAATGATTCAGGATAAGGAGAACCTGATTTCAGATGAGCGCGGAATGGGTTGGCAAGTGCTTTTGAATGAGAATGTTATAATAGGTGATTCAACAGCCTCTCTGGCCGTTGTTGGAGTAGAAAATGACGGTAAGGTTGGAGGGCTTCATTTTGCAGATTTGGATAAGGCAATGGAAGGCGTTCCACCTGAGAGTTTTACAATACTTCTCTCCCATGACCCGTGGTTCTGGAAAAACAAAGTGCTGGGTAAAACCTCCATTCCGCTCACCCTCTCCGGCCATACCCATTCCGGCCATTTCAGAATAGGCAGTTTCTCAATTGCCAGATGGATGGTAGGTCCTTATTGGGGCGGCCTCTACAAAGAGGGTAGCCAGCAACTATTTGTCTCTGCGGGAGTTGGAGGAATGATACGTTTCCGCCTTGGAGCCTGGCCGGAAATCAATGTCATAACCCTACACAAGGATTAGCAGGCTTGTTATTTTTAAAAGCCCATTCTTTCATTTATTTGCAGATTGCAATATGTTGCATTTTGCCGTTAATGCGTGACGGCTTATTATTGGAACAGCAGCGGCAGGAACTCCTCCAGATAGATTCTCCAGTTGGTCCAAACGTGGCCACCGTCAGTAGGATAGTAGGTGTACGGGAGGTTGTTTTTGTCTAAAAGCGTTCTCAGTTTTTCTACCTGAGGTTTGTAAGGGTCTGCCCCTCCAACTCCAATCCAATAGAGAGGAGCCTTCTCAAACTGAGTTTTCAGTTTCAGCTCAAGATTTATGTAAATCTCTGAAAGTTCGCAGCCTGGGTTGTTTGCCGGTTGGGCAATTGAAGGGTCAAGCACCGGAGAGAACAATCCAACGTAACCAAATAGTTTTGGGTTGTTGGCAGAGATGTAAATTGAGTGGAAGCCGCCCATGCTGAGGCCGCCTATTGCTCTTGCATCTTTGGATTTCTTTACTCTGTAGTTGCTCTCCACAAATGAGATTATCTCATTGAAACTTGCTTCAAACTCTCCGTTCATTGTTCCTGGAGGGAAGAATGTTGGGAGTATGTAACTGTCTGAGCCTTCCAGCGGTGCAGATTGCTGAGAAACGTTTCCGTTAGGCATCACAACAATCATTGGCTTTACCTTCCCCTGGCTTATAAGGTTATCCATTATCTGAGCCAATCTTCCAAAGCCCAGCCAGGAATCTTCATCCTGCCCCGCTCCGTGAAGCAGATAGAACACCGGATACTTTTTGCTTCCGCGCGGGTTGTACCCCGGAGGAGTATAGATACTCATTCTGCGGCTGTTGTTAAAGGAGGCGGAAGGGTACCACACCTTTGCAACCGTGCCGTGAGGTACATCTTTATTTACATAATTCCTGGTTCTTTCACCGTTGATAATGAAGATATTATAGAAGGAAGCGCAGTTTCTCCAAACGAAGATATTGTATGGATCCTCAACTCTGTTTCTGTTAATGAAATAGGAGTAGGTGTAAATCTCAGGCTCCAGAGGTTTCTCTGTTGTGTAAACCCAAACTCCGTTCTCTCCTCTTTGCATTGGCTGATGCCGCTTGTTGCCAGGAAGGAAATCTCCGTCTACAAAAACAGAGTCTGCAGTTGGTGCGGCAAAATGGAAGGTTACAGTATTGTCCTGGTTTATTGTAGGTTCCGGCTGAGTCCTCTCTTTCTGAGCAAAGAGAGAAACAGCTGCCAGCAGAAATACAGCACTTAGAAAAAACCTCTTAAAAAATATCATATTTGAACTGATAAAATTTTCAGACAAATTACATCTGAGCATTAAACTTCATAATTCCCTGCCTTCCGCAGCGTATGCGGCTTACAACAAATCAAACAGTTTCTCCAAACCCACACTGTGTGAGCCCTTTATAAGCACAGTGCAACCTTTTAGAGGGTTCTCCTTTAAGAAGGCTCCTGCCTCCTCAGTAGATGGGAAGGTCTTAACCTCCACCTTGTCCTTTGCCTGTTTTATGGCAGCAGATTTCTTTGAGAAGAGTTCATTGTACGCCTTTGTAAACTCATCCCCAACAAGCAGAATCTTTGAAGGCAACATCTTAAGAGCGGTATCCAGAATATCCTTATGCTCCTTTTGAGACTCCTTGCCAAGTTCTCTCATATCTCCAAGAATCAGCACTTTACCGCCCTTCATAGAGCGTGATGTCTGCAGAGTCTCAAAACTGTTGAGAGAGCACTTCATACTTGTAGGGTTGGCATTGTAGGTATCCTTAATTAGAATGTTGCTCTTTGTCTTAGTCATCTGAGAGCGGTTGTTTGAAGGAACGTAAGCTGCAATTGCTCTTATGGCGTCTGCAGTAGGAATTGCAAAGTAGGTTCCTATGCAGAGAGCCGCAAGCACATTGTCACTGTTGTAACCGCCTATTAAGTTTGTCTTTACAGTAATCATTCTTCCCTCCTTTGAAGAGCCGGTAGGGTCTGCAATCTCCATCTTAAGGAACGGATCTTTGTCACTTCCCGGAATGATGTAAGCGCAGTTGCTGGTAACACCGTAAGGCACAATCTGAAGGTTAGGCCTCTTTTCCGCCATCTTTACAAGTATAGGATTGTCTGTATTAACAAAGGCTATCTTCTTGTATTCCTGAAGGTTATCATAGAGCTCTCCCTTTGCCTTCATAACTCCCTCCAAAGAACCGAATCCCTGAAGGTGGGCCTTGCCTATGGTTGTAATAAGACCGAAAGACGGGCATACTATTGAGGAGAGAGTTGCAATATCCTTTGGATGAGAGGCACCCATCTCCACAACAGCAACCTCAGTATCTTTGTCTATTCTTAAGAGAGTGAGCGGAACTCCAATATCATTGTTAAAGTTACCCTCCGTTGCAATGACTTTGTATCTTGTTGAAAGAACGGCGTTTATGAGTTCCTTGGTTGTAGTCTTTCCGTTGGTTCCGGTAAGGCCAATCACCGGAATCTTAAACTGCAGACGGTGATGTTTTGCCAAAAGTTGCAGAGTTTTAAGAGAACTATCTACCAGAATCACTCTCTTAGGAAACTTCTTCCTGGCCTCTTTAGCCATCTTGGCATTGTCTGTAACAACGTATGCCGCACCTCCCTCCAATGCCTTAATTATAAACTCGTTACCGTCAAAGTTTTCACCCTTCAGAGCAAAGAATATGCACCCTTCAGTAAGTTTTCTGGTATCTGTGCAGAGTCCGCTGCATCTCTGATAAACCGTGTATAGTTTTACAATATCCGCCTTGCCGTTGGCATTGCTAATCTTGGAAGCAGATATGTTGTTAGCCTTAATACCCAGGCCGGTAGAGCCAAATCCGCCCTCGCCCCTTAAAGTCTCATCCAACTTATCTACCACACTCCACTGCACCTGCTGATACTTTGCAATAACCATCTGTGCAACTCTCTCCCCCGGCTTTATCACAAACTCCTCCTTTGAGAGGTTTACCAATATTACCTTTATCTCTCCGCGATAGTCTGCATCTATGGTCCCCGGAGCGTTAGCCACTGTAATACCGTATTTTGCAGCCAGTCCGCTGCGTGGTCTTATCTGAGCCTCATACCCTTGCGGCAGTTCAATGAACAGTCCGGTAGGAACCAGACATCTCTCAAGCGGAGCCAGTGTAATTGGAGCATCTATGTTTGCATTAAGATCCATACCCGCAGACATAGGTGTTGCGTATTTTGGAGTAGGGTAGTTGGAGTTGTTTACAATCTTTACAATCATCTTCTGATAAGTTTGAGTATATGAGTCTTTTTCTGAAGGAACACAAGGAAGGCCACCATAAGGACGGTGTTAACGGCCATCTTGAGTATCAGCATATTAGTATCTGTCAAATCCATACTTCTGCCGGTAGCTTTCTCTATGCCTAACTGAATGAGTACGGAAATTAAATAGAGAATTACACCAAAGCCAATGTACTTGATTATCTCTCTCCATCTGTATGGAATAGGGTAGTGCTTCTGTCCAAGATATGTACTTACAAAGAGCATAATCAGACAGCTTGCAAGGTGAACCCAAACGGAAGCCCAGTAGGAGAAGAACGGCATAAAGATAAGGTTACCCACAACCGTAACTCCCAGTCCCAGAAGGGTTATCACAATTGCATACTTTGTTTCTCCGGAGAGTTTGTACCACATAGAGACGTTAAAGAGCATGCCCAGAATCATATATGAGAGCAGCATAATAGGAACGGTACCCAGCGCGCTTCTGAAATCCTTTCCCAGAATGAGTCCTATGATATCCATATAAAAGACTATCCCTAAGAAGATTAGCATACAGAAGGCAACAAAGTACTCCATAACCTTGGCGTATAACTCGTTGGCTCCCTTCTCCTTATACCTGGAGAAGAAGAAAGGTTCCGCCGCATATCTGAACATCTGAATAAAGAGGTTCATAATAACGGCCAGTTTTATAGCCGCCTGATATACACCCAAATCTGCCAGCCATCCCGCACCCGTTATGCTCTCCTTTACAAGGAAGCGGAACATAAAACGGTCTGCACTCTCGTTAATTATTCCAGGAAGGTTTGCAATCATCAGCGGCAGAGAGTATATCATCATCTTCTTCCACAAAGATTTGTTGAAGGAGAACTTTATCTTCAGCAAATCGGGAATAAAAAGTATGAAGCAGACAACGCAGCTCAAAAAGACTGCAAAGATGATATAGGAGAAGTGAACCGTTGTAGGAATCAGGTGACCCAGAGCACTTTGCGGATGGCTCTTAAAGTATGCCGGCACTACAAAAAAGAGCAGCAGGTTAAAGCCCAGCTCACTCAGAATCTTTATAGATTTGAAGAGGGCAAACTTTAGAGCCTTCTGCTGGTACCTCAGCCTTGCAAACAGAATTGCGGTAATTGCATCCAGTGCAAGTATTCCTCCCACATACACAATCATCTTTGAGTACCCCTCGTATCCCATTGCAGATGAGATATTTCCTCCAAAGAGCAGAGTCATTCCAAAGAAGAATACCGCTATTGTAGTAACGGTAGAGAGAGCGGTTGAGAAGACCGTGTTGTTAAACTTCTCATCTTTTCCTGCATCCACACCCTCTTTTGTGGTCACTCCCTTTGAGGCAAACTTAAAGCATCCCGTCTCCAGTCCCAATACCAGAACCACCTGGAATACTGCAATATAGGACATAATCTCAGCGTATGAGCCGTAACCGTCCGTAGTGAGTATTCTGGTGTAGATGGGTACAAAGAAGAAGTTTATGATTCTTGCCAGAATCGTACTTAAACCGTATATGGCGGTCTCGCCTGCAAGTTTTTTCAGTGGATTAGCCATCAGTTCTCAAAAGCTTTCTTGTTAAAGAGCAAAAATCCAATATTAAGTTGAGGATACCATTTGTACTCTCCTCTGGAGTAGTAAGATGCGGAGAGTGAAACCGGACCTATAGGAGTCTGCCATACCAGTGCGGCGTTTCCAATCCAGGCACCCTTTGGCCAACGCTCTGTGTATGAGTATCTCCAGCCGTCTGTCTCTCTTATAATCTGGCGGTATGGCTGGAAGTATCCCAATGTGGAGTGGAGGTAAATCTTCTCCGTAAACTTTATTACCGGATGGAATGCAAAGCCGCCGAATGTATCCGCTCTGTAATCCTCCATAAGAAGCGTAGTTGCGTGAGGAATAGGGGTATATGGGTTCATCACCATTATGGCGGCGTAGTAGTTGTTCATCTTCTTTTTGTGTCCGTACTCCAACTGGGTTGAGAATCCTAAAGAGAACTCATCTCCCAGTTTCAGATACTTGGAAAGCTCGTAACTGAAAGAAGGAACGGAGTGATTCTCACCGTGTTGCCTAACGGCCGTCTCGTTTGTGGAGCCCGGTCTGTAGGTGCAGGAGAAGAAGGAGTATCTGAGTGAGGCGGCATATTTTGTTCCCTCCGTTGGGTAGTGAACAAAGTTCTGGTTGTTCTTCTTAACCAGAATCTTAGGAGTTATAAAACTTACGGTGCCTCTGTCCGGAGTATCGTCAGAATTGATAATATCCGTCAGATAAGAACTTTGGTAGAGTCTTCCCAAGGCAACCTCAGCGGAAAGGACGGTGTTTTTTCTTAGAGAGAGAGGAGTTGCCGCACCAACTCTGGCGTAGAGTTCCTTAAACTGCACATTCTGCGGTAACTTGTATGATCTTAGGAAGTTCTGGTTGCCGTTGTAGAAATCAAACTGGTGGGCGGTAATGGAAACAAAGTAATATGTAAGAGGTTTAACTCCCACATCCTGACGGAAGTAGCCGTTAACTCCGCGATAGAATCTTCCGGCATTCATATTGAAACTCGTTCTCCATGGGGTGCGTCCGGCGTGCAGATAATCTATACCCAAAAAGATTTGGTTGAGTGAAGATGAGGAGATGTTTCCGCCTATGCTGAGTTCCATTGGGTTTCTCTTTGTTGCTCTGATTTTGAGGAAGAAGAGAGAATCGTTCTCGTTAAAGAGAGGATTATCTTTATCACAGAGCACAGAGGGATAGAAGATGTTTACCACGCCGCTGCGGATTACTCTGTAGTAACCCTTTCTAAGTTGTGTAAAATCAAAATCTTCACGTCTGTCTTCACGTATAGTTCTGGCAATAAAGCGTGATGTTTGAGAAGATACGGTTCCCTCCACAAGAATCTGATGGTGGAACTTTAAAGGCGGGCATTTCTCTCTGAACTTCTTTCTCATTGCCTCCAACTCCTTTGGGGTTCTTGTACGGTTTACACGCCTCTTTATCTCATTGATATTCTGCATTGTAATCTCATATCCCTGCTGAACAATCTCATCAATCTTACCAAAATCCAGAATGCCAAACTTGTTGTAATCTCCGTTTATAAGAACTCCCAAAGAATCCGGAATGTTGTAGTTGCTTCCGCCAATTCCCAGAGCCAGAATCAGAGAGGCAGCATTGTCTTCATCTATGTTGAAGGCCTGGGTACACTGTGCTCCAATCATAACATCGGGGTTGTAGAAGTTCTTCATGTGCTGCCACGGGAAGTTGTTATGAAGGCCTCCGTCATAGAGATATTTATCTCCTTCCTTTACAGGAGTAAAGTAGATTGGAATAGACATTGAAGCTCTTATGGCTGTTCCCAGGTTGCCCTCTCTGGAGATGTTTTCAGAGCGTTTCTGAACATCCGTAGAGACGCAGAAGAACGGCACCATAAGGGAGTCAAAATTAAAGCGGGCCGCCTTTGACGCTCCTGCAAAAAGTTGCAGCACAGCCAGATCCATAGGGTAGGCGGAGATTACTGAGGTAGGCAGCGCCACGCTGAACCTCTTTGCGGTATCTGTCAGACTCCTAATTGGTCCCAGTTTGAAGGTTGCCATCTTAGGGTCCGGATCCTCACTGTAAAAGTATGTGGCGTATGAGATTTCCGCCTTTCCGGAAGACCAGGCCTTAAACTCCGGCCGTTTGAACATCTCAATCATCTCATCCGGAGAGTAACCGGAGGCGTAGAGTCCTCCAATTATGGAACCCATAGAGGTTCCGCAGATGTAATCTATAGGTATGTTGTTCTCTTCCAGAGCTTTAAGCACGCCAATATGAGAGAGACCCTTGGCTCCTCCGCCGCTCAGCACTACTCCAACCTTTTGCTCCTGAGAGTAGAGAGGAAGAGCAGAGGTGAGTAAGAGTATACCCATCGCGATAGTAAAAACAATAAAAAACCTCTCTCTTTTCATACAGATTAAATATTGCCCAAAGTTAGTCATTATTTCTCCCTTTACTTAAGAAACTTGAGTTATATTTGTAGAAAATTAAGCAAAATAGATATGAAAAAGATTCTACTTGGCACATTGGCCATTTCACTGATTCTTTTCTCCTGCAAAGGCGGTGAGAAAAAGGCTCAACAGGCACAGCAGCCTGAGCAGGCACAACAGGCTGAACCTCAGAAACCTGCAAAACTTTTTAATACAGATTCTCTTGGAACAGAACCTCAGTTTGATATTGTAACCTCTATGGGTACTATCAGAATCAAACTTTATGAGGATACCCCAAAGCATAAAAAGAACTTTATCCGTTTGGCATCAGAGGGTTACTTTGACGGAATGCAGTTCCACAGAGTAATCAACAACTTTATGATTCAGACCGGAGACCCTTACACCAAATACTCAGAAACCGAGTATCCTCAGGCATACCAGAGCTACGGAACCGGCGGCCCTGGCTACACCATTCCTGCAGAGATTGTTAATACTCACAAGCACAAAAAAGGTGCTCTGTCAGCTGCCCGCAAGGGTGATACCTCAAATCCGGAGAAGGCTTCCAGTGGCTCTCAGTTCTATATTGTGCAGAGCGAGCAGTCTTGCAAACAGCTGGACGGAGACTACACCGTATTCGGAGAAACCGTAAAAGGTCTTGAGGTTATTGATAAGATAGCAAAAGTGCCTACAGGGGCCCGTAAACAAGACCTCCCTAACCAACCTGTGAAAATAATTTCTGTGCGTCCGGCAGCCGATTAAAAGTTTGGCACGCCCTTTGCAATACCTAAAAGCGTAGTTTTTTCATAGGTTAATTTTTAGGTTTGAGAAATGGGGGTTGCATAAGCAAACCCCCTTTTTCATTTTATGCCCTTGCGGTCATAAAATGAAAACATTTCACCCCGCAGACTAAGTCTGCTGCCCCTCCAGGGGCACTGCGGCCATACCGGCCGGGCGCTGAAGCGCCTTATTATTTCTGTTGGCTCTTTTGCTTTTTTCAACAAATGGTGTATATTTGCAGTCCTTTTCTCGGGTAGGAAAGGATGAATATTTATAATTAACAACTTAAAAGACTCACAGTTATGTCTGTAAAAATTCGTTTATCACGTCACGGAAAGAAGAACTACGCTTTCTTCCACATCCTGGCAACAGATGTCAGAGCTCCTCGTGATAGCCGCTTTATTGAGCTTTTGGGATCATACGATCCTAACACCAATCCGGCTTCTATTGTCCTTAATGTGGACAGAGCTCTTTATTGGCTTCAGAATGGCGCACAGCCAACAATCACAGCTAGAAGAATCCTCTCTTACAAGGGTGTGCTTTTGAAGAAACACCTTGCAGAGGGAGTAGCAAAGGGCGCTCTTACTCAGGAGCAGGCAGATGCTAAGTTTGCCGCTTGGGTAGCAGAGAAAGAGGCTAAGGTTGAGAAGAAGAGAGAAAATCTCAAAGTTTCCAAGGCAGATGCAAAGAAGGCTGCAGTTGAGGCTGAGGGTAAGGTAAACGCTGCTAGAGCAGAGGAACTTGCCAAGAAGAAGGCCGAGGCTGAGAAGGCTGCTGAAGAGGCTCGCAAGGCTGCTGAGGCAGAGGCTGCTGCCGCTACCGAGGCTCCGGCTGAGGAGGCTGCTGCACCTGCAGAGGAGGCACCAAAGGCAGAATAGCTTATGGCTTTACGCTCCGTAGCGCAGATTGCAAAGGGATACGGCAAAGAGGGTGAGCTTCTCATCAGATCTGAGTCAGATTCATTTTCAGAATTGCTCCAGGAGTGTGAAGATAAGGCTGAAGCTTTAAAGGAACCGGTATTCATCTATTTTGATGGAGTGCCGGTTCCATTTTTTATTAACTCCGTTCACCACAGATCCAATAACGCCTGGGTTGTAACCTTCTCTACAATAAGAGATAACGCTCACGCAGAAGAGGTGGTGGGGAGAGATATCTTCCAGGAAGGGGAGGAGGATTTCTCTGAGGATTTGAATCTTCTTGTAGGTTTTACCGTTCTCTCTGAGGAGGGAGTTAAGGTTGGAACAGTTGGAAGAGTTATTGAGTACCCTTCAAATATTTGTCTTGAAATTAAGGAGACAGAGACTCTGCTTCCTTTCCATGAAGAGCTTCTTTTAGAGTTCAATAGGGAATCTAAAGTCCTGAGAATGAGAGTTCCGGAAGGCATAATCTAACCTTCAAAAATTCCTAATAGTCAAATTATAGGATAAAATCAATGCAACCTGTTGATTTGTAGCTGTTTACAAAGATTATTATTGCTATTAAATTGAGTTCATAAATTTTTTGGGAGTTGTTCCCGTGTGTTTCTTAAAGAATTTTCCAAAGGAGGATTGGTCTGCAAAGTTCAACTCTTCTGCCACCTTTTGAATGGTGGCTCCGGGAGCCATCAGTAATCTTTTGGCTTTCTGTGTGATATGCCTTCCTATCCAGGCAGAACAGTTCTCTCTTGTGTGCTCTTTGAGAACAGAGGAGAGATACTGTACGGAGATAAAGAGTTTCTCTGCAGGCAAGACGGGAGATAACCCGTGGAAGCAAGAAAGCATTTGGAAATGGTTATGAATCTTTCTACATTTGAGGAGTAAATAAACTTTAGTATGAAACGTTTTCTTTTCTTGCTTTTTATTTTAATTAACGTTGTTTTAGTTACACGTCCCTCATACGCCCAATCATCCTTCAAGTTCTATGATGATATCTCACTTCCACAGACAGATGCATGGAACTTTGTAAGACAGGGTGAGGTGTCACCTTCTATGTATACCGGCACCATTAATATCTCCGTTCCTATCTACACATATAAGGACAAAGATTTCAATATACCTATTGTTGCCACTTACTCATCTAACGGCAACACTCCCAACCAGTTGCCGGGTATCCTCGGTCCTGGCTGGAATCTTTCCATAGGTGGTTGTATCACTGTAGAAACCAACGGTATTCCCGATTATGGGGAGAACGAGAAACATATCCCCGGTTTCTTTGCCGTTCATGATACTTCTGAAGTGAGAAGCTACTATCCAGATAGCTGGTGGCGTTTTATGTTCAACCTTCTAGACAACGGTGCCGGCAGCGGTGCTCCTGAGATTGTAATCTGCCCCGGTACCAAACCCTCCACCCTTCATACAGGCGAGATGGACGCTCAACCGGATATTTTCCATTTTGCCCTTCCCGGTCACAGCGGCAGTTTCCATCTGTCTTTTTGGAAGCAGATAACTGTCTTTGGCACCTCGTCTGACCGCCACGATTACAAAGTAGAGATTGAGTCCCAACCCTTTTCTGACCCACCCTACGGATTTACAAGAATAAAGACCATTACTATTACCACCGGTGATGGCTTCAGGTATATCTTTGACGGACGCCCACAGAACAAATATGTAGACCTTACCAAGACCGGCCAGAGAAGTTTTATGGACCTTATCACCGCCTGGCACCTGACCAGGATTGAAGCTCCCGATGGCCGGTGGGCTCAGTTCAC
>JAFZIN010000015.1 GCA_017554305.1 Bacteroidales bacterium
TTCTTCTATCCTCAACTCAGAACAGATAAGGATGGAATGGTAACGCTCAGTTTCACTCTGCCTGAGAGTCTTACAAGGTGGAAGTTCCAGGCGTTGGCTCATACAAAGAGTATGGATGTTGGAATCCTGGAAGATGAGATTGTGGCACAGAAAGACTTTATGGTAGCTCCTTATATGCCTCGTTTCCTAAGGGTTGGAGACCATACAGTTATTGCCTCTACAATTACAAACCTAACGGATAAGGAGGTTGAGGCAAACGTTACTTTTGAACTCTTTGATCCTGCAACGGAGAAGGTCTATCAGACTCAGAGCAAGAGCATTAAAGTTGCCGGAGAGAGAAGCCAGAATGTTTCATTCGGTTTTGACGTAAGCAGCGAATGGGATGTTGTAGGAGTAAGAGTTGTGGCAGACGGAGGTAAGTTCTCAGACGGAGAGCAGCATCTTCTGGCTGTTCTTTCAGACAGAACTCCTCTTATTGAGAGCGTTCCAATGCCAATCAGAGGCAATCAGACACGTACGTTCTCTTTAGAAAAACTCTTCAATCATCACTCACCTACTGCAACCAAAAAGAGTATGACCGTTGAGTTTACCGGCAACCCTGCCTGGTATGCGGTTCAAGCGCTTCCGTCTTTGCAGCAGCCTGAATCAGATAACGTTATCTGCTGGTCTAACGTACTTTACACCAATACTCTCTCATCCTTTATTGCCAACTCTACTCCTAAAATTAAGGAGGTATTTGAGAGTTGGAAGAAAAGCGGAGAGAATAAGGAGAGTATGCTCAGCAACCTCTCCAAGAATCAGGAACTCAAGAACATTCTGTTGAACGAGGCACCTTGGGTTCTGGAGGCAAGAAACGAGGAGCAGGCAAGAGAGAGAATAGCTACGCTCTTTGACCTTAACAACATTAAAGTCTCTAACGAGAAGGCTATTAAGAAGTTGCAGGAACTCCAGAAACCGGACGGAGGATGGAGTTGGTTTAAGGGAATGGAAAGTTCTCCTTGGATGACGGAGTATGTTCTTACTCAAAACATAAGAGCAATGGTTCTTACCGGAGAGAAGATGGATGACGCCTTAAAGGCAATGCACTCAAAGGGATTGGAGTTCATGCACTCAGAGATGCAGGAAGATTATGATCTGATTATAAAGCACAAGGTTAAGAGCAAGGGAGTAAGTTACTTCATTCTCAGGTACTTGTATCTGGTTGCTTTGGAGGCAGAAGCGGAAGGTAAGAGCCCGCTTGATATTGTTCCTCAGAAATACCGCAAGGCATACAACTTCTTCCTTAAGAAGGTGAACGAGGTTCCTCGCCACCAGGATATTCAGGAGAAGGCAATTACGGCGGTAGTTCTCAACGCCAACGGAAAGAGCAAGGATGCCGGTGAGTATCTCAAATCTATTAAGGAGTACCTTACCTACACAGATGAACTTGGAATGTTCTTTGACTTTGATGACAATCCTTACCGTTGGTCTTCAAGCCATCTGAGCGCACAAATTGCTGCTATGGAGGCATTTGACAAGGTAGCTAAAGATTCTGCCGCAGTTGAGGAGATGAAGATATGGCTGCTTAAGCAGAAGCAGACTCAGATGTGGAAGATCAACACCTTTACTGCAGACGCCATCTATGCCCTTCTTGCAAGAGGTACAAATTTACTCAACAACAAGGGTGAGGTAATTCTCTCATTTGCAGACAGAACCCTCAGCACTACGGAGAGAGATGAGAGCGGTAAGGCTCCTGTTACCGGATTGGGTTACATTAAGAGCTGCTATACAGATGACAACACCGTAAACGCCACCTCCATTAAGGTGGAGAAGAAAGATGCAGGCATTGGCTGGGGTGCGGTTTATGCTACTTTCAGTGAAAAACTTGCCAACGTTCAGCAGAACGGAATTAAGGAGTTGAGCATCTCTAAAGAGCTCTATATTAAGAAAGATGACAAACTCATTCCTATAAAGGACAGAGATCAGATTAAGGTTGGAGATATAGTAACCGCCAGAATGATTATAAAGGTAGACAGAGAGATGCAGTTTATGCAACTCAAGGAGATGAGAGGCAGCTGTCTGGAGCCGCTCAAGCAACTATCGGGTTACAAGTGGGGCGGCGGCACCTGGTACTATGAGGAGATTAAGGATGCCTCAACCAACTTCTTCTTCTACAACCTCACCAAGGGAACTTACGTAATGGAGGTCAACTACAGAGTCTCCCGTGCAGGAGAGTACGAGATTGGTCTGGCATCACTGCAGTGCGCGTATGCGCCTGAGTTCTCAGCACATACGGCCTCAGTAAGAGTAACTGTCGCTGAGTAAGAAGAACTAAAACAAAGACAAATAAAGAGCAGGCCCCACAAAACGGGAGCCTGCTTATTTTGTAACTACTAACGGACTTATTTAAAAGTCACAGGAAATGTGAAGTAAGTGGTTGGATAAGGCTCGTTTCTTAAAGTGAAGTGCCACCACTCGGAGTAGAGCGGCTTAAAACCAAACTTAAGCATAGCCTCCCTGAGCTTCATACGGTTGGCTATCTGCTCTTTGGTAAGATTGCCAACATAATCGGGATGGGCGGATGGATCCAGCATATCAAAGGTTCCTCCCATATCAACCTCCTTTCCGGTCTTCATATCAAAGAGGGTGAGATCTACGGTACTTCCGCGGCTGTGACCGGACTTGGTTGCTATGTAATCCTCCTTAAAGAGGCGGTCTTTCTCCAGGTTTGGATAGAAGTATCGCTTCATTGAGGTGTCTGCATCTTTAGCCCATCTACAGAAGTGAGATACAGCACATTGCGGACGGTATGCGTCATAGATTTTAAGACGGTAACCTTTGCTCTTTACGTAGTCACTCACCTTCTTGAGTGCGGCTGCGGCCTCCCTTGTAATAAGTGCCACAGGTTCTTTGTAACCGTCTATGCGGGTGCCCACAAAGTTGTATGTTGAATAGTATCTGATTTCCAGAATTACATCCGGAACCGCCTCAGAAAGAACAACAAAACCGGAGCGGTCTGCTGCATTTTTAGATTTCTGTGAGTATGCTCCAATGGCAAGAAGCAACAGAAGAGAGAGTGCTAAAACCCTTTTCATAAAAATTGTTTAATGGTTTAACTATTTGGAAACCAGACGTACGGAACGTCCAAAGTTGCGTACGAATCCGAAAACTGCATGATTCTTTGCGTTAAAGTAGAGGCCCCAGCCGCCGTCACTATCGTCCGGAGTGGAAGACCAGTAGTAGCCCAGCGCCCCCACTCTCATAAGGGAATCATTATGAGAATAACCCTGTGCCTGGAGTTCTATGGAGTTTCCGTTTTTACCCTTAACACGGTAACCCTTGCCCGTCCAGGTCCAGGTACAACGCACAATAAGTTCCTCCCACTGTTCCTTTGTAGGAAGGCTTTTTCCAAAGCGCGCCATTGCCTGATCGTAAGTAAAATAACCCGTTTCATTCTTAGCTTTCCAGAGTGTTCCGGACGGCAGTCCCAGGTTCACAAACCCGTTAGCAGCAGCCATTTCCGAAGACGGAGCCTTCATAGATAGGGCTAGAAAACAAAATAGACTGAGTAGCAGAAGCTTTTTCATATAACTAGTTTTTTTGTTTTTCGGTTTGTGGTTTCCCCATCTCAAAGAGCCTTGCGTGAAGATGTTCCGCATCCAGCAGATAGACGTGTCCAAGAATTCCGAATGAGATTCTCTTTCTTCCCTTAACTGTCTCCAGATAGCCTATGCTGCAGACTCCGTAACCTAAAACCTTGAGGTTAGGGTTAATAACCCTCTCCATAAACTCCTCGCCTATCTTCAGGTTCTTCTGATATTGGGGATCATTTGCGTCAATTCCAAGATCTTTGATGATACCGCTCTGGTACTTGTTTATGACAGCCTCCTTGTGAGCCCTCCTTCCCGGACAGGTAACTGCCAGTACCACAATTATTACCGCCAGAACGGCCAGCAATATTTTAAAAATCCTTTTCATATCCCGCCAACGCTATTCTACACAAATTTACAAAAAGAGTCCGTCTAAGTATTCATCTACGGCCATAATTTCTCTCTTTGCCAGAGAATCTTTTTCAGCCTTAAGTGCCCCCTTCACATAGCTTCTCCACCTAATCACCTGATTCTCTGCAATATAATCTGCCGCAGCCATTCTAACCCTTGCATCTTTGTCAAACAGGAGGCTCGCCACCCATTTTTTCATACTCCACGATGGATTATCCTTCATCCACTTTATCCCCTCAATCTTCTCATCTGCAGTACCGTAGACAAAGGTGCGGTAGAGTGAGGCCTCTTTGTTCAAATCCTCTTCCGTCAAAATCTTCTCTCCCTGAGAGAGTGACGGATCACACAAAGAGTTAGGGTATGAGATGTAATTCTTTCCGGCACACCATCTTATGAGCCTTGGAATCATCCACATCATACCCGCCGTGCTCTCCGGATGGCCAATTGAGGTGCAGATTCTCCCCTTGCCGTAGTTGTTTCCCAGAATAAAAGGCTTGCCGGGTGAAGCACCGCTCTCTCCGCCGCCCATTCCGTAAACATCACTAATCATCTCAACAAAAGGAGTATACGGAGTTGCATCTCCAAGGCGCGAACTGTCCGCCGGCTCCAAAAGGGGTCCGTTTTCATAGAGAAGGTAGAGAGTATCCAGCCCCTTGAGTTCCGGGAAAACTGCTTCCCCATCGGGAGTAAGCTTAACTGCAACCCGCCCCTGCCCTCTGGAAGAGTGGTCAAGGTCATAAACAGAGGCTCCGTTCATTGCTATGCAGGCGTAATCCGGAGTATGAGAGAGGGCATAACCTCCCGCACAAATGGCAAGGATTCCGCCTCCGTTCCGTGCAAACTCCTTAACCTTCTGGGTGTTGGTCTCTCCCAAAGAGAAGGTGTGAGCGGAACCCGCCCCGCCCGGAAATATCAGAACATCCAGAGAATCAAGCACTCCCAAGGCTATATCTGCAGTAGTAATATACCTTGCCTTAATTACCGGATCCAGAGCACAGGCCGCAAAAGCCTCAGGCATATTTATATCCCCGCTCCCTATTCCGTCCAACATTCCAACGCGTATAACCTCCCTATCCCCGTGGAAGTTACAAGAAACGACAAAAACCGCTGCCACCGCAAGAATCAAAATTCTCTTCATCATAACATCAAAACACCGTTATTTGTTGTAGAACGTATAACTTTTCCCGCCCTCCGGCATTGTGAAGGTTATCTCTTCAATTGCAATTGAGTCATACTTAATGCCATACATAGCACCCTTAAGCGCATCCCCTCTCATCTGCATGAATGCATTCTTAAAGGCCTCAGCCTCATTAAGCGGAACTTTTATCTTAAATCCATTCCACATTGCCACCGTTGGAATAAGCTCAAACACCTCATTATCTGCATCGTATGGCCCAAGAATAACAGTGTAGCCATTAAAAGATTCCAAAAACTTTTTAGGAACTTCATGCTTAATAAGATATTCTTTCTGCTTTTCCGGATTATTCTGCCTCTCATTAAACTGCTGAGTGGTCTCAAACTCCCCCTTCTTGCTCACAAAATTTTTCACGTATGAACTGTAAGACCAACTCTTAAAATCGTTTACCACAGCTGAAAGATCCTTTGCAGAGTTCCACGTACAAGGCAGCAAATAAGTGTTATCAAGCAAGTAAGCACCCCACTTACCATTCTCTTTAACAGCAAGATAGCGAGCAAACGGACCTCCGTTAAAAAGCAGCACCTTCTCAAAAACCTTAGCCCAGAGTTCGTTTCCCTTTTTGTCATAAACCTTTACCCTGTTCTCCGATTTATTTCTCCATACCACAAACCCCTCTTTGCAAAAGACCGCATAACCATCCGCTTCCGTGTTAAATGTTGCACCCTGAGACAGATCCTCATTAAACGACGTAAATCCGTCTTCCCTATAAAGGATTATCCCGTCCAACGCAGCAAGCAGCTCCCCTTTATATGTATTAAGAAGCTGAAACTCAGAATTGTAAACAAAAGATTCCCCGTTTTTAAACTTAACAATATATGGCAGCCTTCCCAACGGATAAACAGCGGAATAACCATTCTCTTCTATATCCATCACCAGAGGAACCAACTCATCCTTACCCTTTTTGTTCTTTTCTATCTTGTAAACACCTGAGAAGCAAGTACTCTTGTCATTAAAAGATGAAACCCACTTTTTATCCCGATAGTATCTGAACAATTTGCCCTTTTGCGGCACCATCCAAACCAACCCGTCAAACTCCTTTGCATAACCATCTGATGCTTTGATAAATATGCAATCATCCCAAAGAGCAATACTAAAGTTGCCCTCCACCTTTTGCAAAGCATTAGCTTTGTCAAACAACGGAAAAAATCTTTGCCTTGTCTTTGTGTTAACTATTACAAACTCCACCGGATTCCCCTGAGGAGTCTTTCTCATGTGCTGCAACTGATAATCACCGTAATTGTGCATAGACCAATCAAACGGCTTTAGCATATACTTATTCTGCTGACCGTTAGCACTTAGCACAAATGCCGTCAGCACAGAAAGAAGGAGAATTGAACGTTTCATACTAGAACTTTTAAGATGCGTTAACCTGTTATCGCTTAGTGTAACCTATAAGCTCAACATCTTTATCTGCCAACGCCAACTTAATTTTTGGATTATTTGTCAAATCCACTTTGGTAAGCTTATTTCTACTGCACATTAGCCATTCCAATTTCGGATTCTTACTAACATCCAGAGAAGTAAGCTGGTTGCCCTCGCAATTCAGGTCATTAAGTTCAGGCAGTTTTGTAACATCCAGAGCTGTCAGCAGGTTGTTAACGCAAAACAGATGCTCCAGTTTAGTGTTATTGCTTACATCCAGAGTTGAAATCTGATTTGTAGAGCATGCAAGATTCGTTAGATCAATGCACTTGCTTACATCAAGACTCGGAATTTGATTATCGTTGCAGGATAGATTAATCAGCAGGGTGTTTTTGCTCACATCCAAAGCGGTCAATTCGCAAGATGAGCAAACAAGTTCCTCAAGGAGCGTATTCTTGCTTACATCAAGATTGCCAATCTTATTGCTACTGCAATATAATTGCTTGAGTTTAGTGTTGTTACGCACATCCAAGCTTGTAACCTGATGATATTCTAAAACCAGTTTCTCCAGATTCGTAAAGTATTCAAGACCCTTTAAAGATTGCAGCGGCTGCTCATATTCCCATTTTGAGTCTGATTCTTCACTGGCATAAGGAGACTCAAATACAAGTTCGGTCACGGCGGCAGCTTCTTCCATAGAAATCTTGCCGTCTGAGTTGGTATCAAAATTCTTCTTGCATAATGCTATGAATGAAGAATCATCCATTACGGAACACACATCCTCAACTTCCGTAAGAACAAATGCCTCCTCTGCCTGTTCTGCAGCCTCAGCGTTCTTAGGATTCTTGCAGGAGAAGAGAAGTAAGCACATTGAAACAATGGCAATCGATGCTAAAACAACTTTTTTCATATTCTGATTGATTAATATTATTCTATTATCTTGACAATTACAGCAAGTACAATTATAGCAAA
>JAFZIN010000016.1 GCA_017554305.1 Bacteroidales bacterium
AAATTCAGCCACCAAGGCCGCCTCTGGCCCTGTTTTGGTTGAGAAGAGTCCTAAGAGGGCGGGAGCATACATTGTGAGGTAATTTTTGGAAAAAAGTGCTCTTTTAGGGCGTTTTATTTGGATTTGGGAATAAATCTTCCTACTTTTATGATACGAAACAGTAACAAACACAATAACAACTAACTTTTAAAACACATTTTAAAATGAAAGCATTACTTGCTAAAATTCAGGCTCAGGTTGAGGCTTTTGCAAAAGACGCTGAGGCTCAGGTAGTAAAAGGTAACAAAGCTGCTGGAACACGCGCTAGAAAGGCTGCCCTTGAGATTGGCAAACTGATGAAAGAGTTCAGAAAAGCTTCCGTTGAGGCTGCTAAGGCTCCAAAAAAATAATTAATGAGCCCTAGAAAAGGAGAACGGGGAGGCCATTAGGTCTTCCCGTTTTTTTAAAACCTTTTCACCCCGGATTATGCCGGCATCTCAAGTGACATCATAACTCTGCTTGCCAACTGCAAAAGCGGCTTATTTAATTCTTTTCACTACATTTGTAGGGTATGAATAAGACTTCAGAATACAGATTTACAATCATCTCTCCGGTATATAACGAAGAGGGTAATATTGAGCGCCTTGCAAAGACGCTGGGCGAATATTTGGAGAAGGCTTCAGAGAAATCTATCTGCGTTCTCTTTGTTAATGACGGCTCATCTGACCGTTCATTGGAACTTATAGAGAAAGAGTGTGCAGCCAGGGAGCGATTTTTCTTCATCTCACTTAAGGAGCGCACCGGACTCAGCGGAGCCATTAAGGCGGGCTTTGACAACACCTTCTCACCTCTTGTGGGCTACATAGATGCAGACCTTCAGACCACACCGGAAGACTTTGACCTTCTGCTCCCATACGCAGATGAGTATCCGCTTGTTATGGGCATACGTGCAAACCGCAAAGACACCCCGTGGAAGAGGTTTCAATCCAAGTTTGGAAACGGCTTCCGCAAGATGTTTACTCACGATGGTGCACTTGATACCGGCTGCCCTCTGAAGATACTTCAGACCGCCTACGCCAAGAGAGTTCCTATGTTCACCGGAATGCACCGCTTCTTCCCGGCTCTTATTCAGCTTCAGAAGGGCGGAAAGATGATGCAGGTGCCCGTAAGACACTTCCCAAGAACCGCCGGCGTCTCCAAATACAACGCACTCAACCGTATGCTGGGTCCAATGAAGGATTGCTTTGCATATCGCTGGATGAAAAAGCGTTACCTCAACTATGAAGTTGGTGAGAACAATCTGAAATAGACCTTGCAATGGAACACTCTCTGGCCAAATGGATAATTTTTGCCCTGGGATTTCTTGCTCAGGGATTCTTCTCCGCCAGAATTATTGTGCAGTGGATAATCTCTGAGAGAGAAAAGAGAGTTGTTTCACCCGTTCTCTTCTGGGTATTTTCTATTGCAGGTTCCTACCTCTTCTTTGTTTACGGATTTTTAAGGAATGATTTTGCCATTATGCTGGGGCAGGTCATCTCCTACTACATCTATATGTGGAACCTGAGAATCAAGGGAGTATGGACCACTTTAGCTCCCGATGGTTCCAAAGTTCCAAACCCTCTCTGGAAGAACGTTCTGCAGGTAATACTGCTCATCACTCCTGTGCTGGGCGTGGGCTATATTCTTTCAGACTTTGGGGAATTCAAAAGACAGTGTCTGCAGAATGACAATATTCCAATTCTGCTTGTAATTTACGGCTCTTTAGGACAGATAATTTTTACGCTGAGATTCATCTACCAGTTCTTCTATTCCAAGAGCCGCAACGAGAGCCATCTGCCTGCAGGATTCTGGATTATAAGCCTTGTGGGATGCGCTGTAATTGTCTCATACGCAATAATTAGGAAAGACCCTGTGCTGGCCCTGGGGCAGAGCATAGGCTTTGTTTCATACTCTAGAAACCTGATGCTGCTGGCAAAGCACAAGAGACATCAGGAGCAGATGAAGCAAGGCGAGCCGCAGCAGCCGCAGCAAAACAGTTCGGATTCATAATACGTTGGCAGTTAGATGAAAAGAAGAGTGCTCATATTTCTCTTTGTGTTTGCAATGCTGCTCCCTCTTATGATAATGAGAGAGTACACTGCCGCTAACGAACTGAGATATCTGAACATTGTAGACAATGCCATTGAGAGCGGCCACTTCTTTGCATTCTATGATCACGGCATTCCTTACGCAGACAAACCGCCTCTCTATTTCTGGGTTGCAATGGTTCTGAAGAAGGTTGCCGGATGCCACTCCATGTTCCTTCTTTCATTTGTTCTCTCACTTCTGCCGGCCTTTGTAATATGCTGGATTATGGACCGTTGGACAGAGGAGAAATTAAAGTGTGCCGTTCACGGATGTGCCTATAGCACCTCCTCAACCTTTATGCTGCTGAGTTCAATGCTCTTTGTTATAGGAGCCGTCTTTATGAGGATGGATATGCTTATGACAATGTTCATTGTACTCTCTCTGTACACCTTTGCAAAGATGTACAGCAACAAGAAGGGAGCAAGGGAAGCCAAAATGAGAGAGAGAACCCACGAGGCCCGTCAGTTTAAAAAGGACCGACTGCTGCTTCCTCTATTTGTCTTTCTTGCAATCTTTTCCAAAGGTGCGGTAGGTTTTCTGGCACCTGTTTTATGCATTGTAGTCTTTCTGATTTCTGACCGTGATTTCAGAATTTGGAAATACCTGGGCTGGCGCTTCTGGACAATTTTAATTCTTCTTTGCGCCGCCTGGTGGGGAATGGTTTATGTTGACGGCGGAAAGGAGTACCTCAATAACCTCCTCTTCCATCAGACAATAGACCGCGGAGTGAACTCCTTCCACCACAAAAAGAGCATAGCCTACTATCTTCTCTCCTACTGGTGGATTGCAGCACCGTGGTGCCTGCTCAATATTGTGCTCATAGTTAAGGGCTTTACCCACAGATACATTTCCGGAACCAGAGCAAAACTTTTGGCCTGCACCTTTATTACAATCTTTGTAATGCTCTCACTTGTAAGCTCCAAGATTGCCATCTATCTGCTTCCTGCACTGCCGTTTATAGTTTACAGCGCCGCCCTTACACTACCTTATTTTGGAGAGGACAAACTTGTAAAGGGAATGATAGCCCTTGTTGCAGTAATCCTTCTAATTCTCTTTGTATCATCTATTTTCACATCCCTTATTGTGGCAAGGTTCGCACCTGGTGCAGCTCTTCCAAAGCTCTGGGCTCCATATTGGGTTGTGCTGCTACCTATCGCGATGGGAAGTATAGTATCACTTATGGCTCTTAAAGCAAAGAGAACTCCTTGTGCAATAAGTGCAATTGCTGTAAGCCTCTTTGTCACAGTATTTTTGGGCTCCCTATCTATGAAGAGTCTGAACAGGATGCTTACTCCAAAAGAGGGTTGCGTTACCGCATTGAATCTTGCAAAGGAGAAGGGTTATCAGCTGGCAGCATACGACCTCAGCGTTGCCTCCAATATGGATTACTATTTTAAGAATGACGGCCTGAGTATTAAGAGGTTGGAGAAGGATGAGGTATTCCCTTTAAAGAACACCATATTGTTCCTCAGAGAGAAGAGGGCAATGAAAGATACAGATATTAAGAACTTTGCAGAGGGCAGGGAGAAGGTAAGCACTGGAGACGGCATCTGCTTTATAATCATAGATGACTGATATGAAGATACTTGTAACTGGAGCGGCAGGATTCATTGGTTCTCACACCTGCGTTGAACTTCTTAAAAAGGGGCATACCGTGGTGGGGTTGGACAACATGAATGACTACTATGATGTCAACCTTAAAAAGGCCAGGGTGAGCCACATACGCAAAGTTGCAAAGGAACTTAAGGGCAAGTTCTCCTTTACGGTAAAAGATATTGAAGACGGAGCGGGCCTGGAGAAAATTTTCCGCAAAGAGAAGTTTGACAAGGTGTGCAACCTGGCGGCTCAGGCGGGAGTAAGATACTCCTTTGAGAACCCTGCTTCATACATAAAGAGCAATCTGATTGGTTTCTTCAACATACTGGAACTCTGCGTAAAATACAAGGTTAAGCATCTTGTATATGCAAGTTCTTCAAGCGTTTACGGCAACAACGCAAAGGTTCCTTTCTCTGAAGATGACCGTACTGATGATCCTCAGAGCCTCTATGCGGCAACCAAGAAATCAAACGAACTGATGGCTCACGTTTACAGCAAGCAGTATAACCTGCCTGCCACCGGACTGCGCTTTTTTACCGTTTACGGTCCGTGGGGAAGGCCGGATATGGCTCCGTTCAAGTTTATGAGGATGATAATTGAGGGGGAGACAATAGAGGTTTACAACCACGGAAACCTCAGCAGAGATTTCAGTTACATAGATGACATTGTAAAGGGGGTTGTAAAGGTTCTGGAGGGGCCTAACCGCTCAAAGAGAGAGGTCTACAACATAGGAAACAGTTCACCTGTGGCTCTGATGGATTTTATAGGGTGTATAGAGAAGAGCACGGGCAAAAAGGCAAAAAAACGGATGGTTGCAATGCAACGGGGAGATGTTTATACTACATTTGCCTCCGTTTCCCATCTGAAGGAGGATTACGGCTTTGCTCCCAACACTCCGCTTCAGAAGGGCATAGATGAGTTTTATAACTGGTACAAAGCATTTTACAAAATAGATTAAAATGGAAAAAGAGACTTTTGCTCAGATGGAGATAAGCACTCGCAGCGCTCTCCATAACTACAAGTATTTCAGAAGCAAACTCAATAAGAGCACTAAACTTCTAATCCTCATCAAAGCCAACTCATACGGCCACGGAGCTGTAGACTTTGCTAAACTGATGGAGAAGGCCGGAGCAGATTATTTTGCTGTGGCTCACCCTGTTGAAGGAGTTGAACTCCGCAAGGGCGGCATTAAGAACCCTATTATTGTTCTTACTACCGGAACAGATTACTACAAGGAGATTATTGAGAACAAACTGGAACCGGGCATTCCAAATATGTACTCTTTAAAGAAGTTTGACCAGGTGGTTAAGAAGATGGGCGTTAAGAGCTATCCTGTTCATATTAAACTTGATACCGGTATGCACCGCCTCGGTTTTATGGAGAAGGAACTGCCGGAACTTCTGGAATTCTTAAAGTTCCATAAGGAGATTCACGTTCAGAGCATCTACTCTCACCTTGCCGCTTCAGACGAGAAGAAGTGGGACAAGTTTACTCTCTCACAGATAGCACTTTATGATAAGATGGCTCCGCAGATAGACAAGGCTGTTGGATACCACCCTATCCACCACATACTCAACTCCGCAGGTATTGAGCGTTTTACCCAGTATCAGAAAGATATGGTACGCCTGGGCATTGGAATCTACGGTGTAAGTGCTGTAGATCAGTCTCTTGTTAAGCCTGTTGCCTCTCTCAAGTGCAGAATCCTTCAGATTAAGGAGCTCTCTCCTGCAGACGGAACCGTTGGTTACGGACGTCACGGAAAGATTGAGAAGCCTTCAAAGATTGCAACCCTGCCTCTGGGCTATGCAGACGGCATTAACCGCCACATGGGAAGAGGTGCTGCCAAGTTCTGCGTTAACGGCAAACTGGTTCCTACCATTGGCAACATCTGCATGGATATGTGTATGATAGACGTTACCGGAGTTAAGGATGTTAAGGTGGGAGATATTGTTACCGTATTCGGAGATAAGCCTACTGCAATAGACCAGGCTAAGGTGCTGGGAACCATACCTTACGAGATTTACACCTCAATTGCAAAGAGGGTAAAAAGAGTGGTTGTTAAGTAATTAAATCAGAATTTTTGAGAGCAGTTCGTTGAGGAGGGCTCCGTCATCGGAGCTTCCTCCGTAATTGCTCTTGCTCCTTAAGTCACAATCCTTTATAAGGGAGATTATGTTCATTGTCTTAAAGAGAGGGTAGTTTCTGGCTGCCGTCTGGTACTCTCTAACTCTCATAGTACCAAAGACTCCCGCCTTCATTGAGGCCTGGTAGAAATCTCTCTCACCGCCCATTATGGTTGCCTGAATAACCAGCAGCTGGTTAAAGTAGAAGAACATTGCACCCAGGGTTGCCTGTATTGGATACTTCTTGGAGTTGTTTGCAAAGACCTCTGCAATTTCAAAACACCTCAGACGGTTCTTCTCCCCTATTGCCTTGCAGAGTTCAAACGGATTGTAATCTCTTGAGATTCCAACGTTTACCTCCACATCTTTTGCAGTGATAACCTTGCCGTCTGTTCCCTTAAAGAGTTTGTCTATCTCCAGAACTATCTTCCTTAAGGAGGAACCCGTACTCTGGCTCAGAAGCTGGGCTGCATCCTGCTCAATCCTGTATCCCTTCTCCTCCACGTAATCCGTAATCCACTGCGGCACCTTCCATTCGTCCAGAGCAAAAGATTCCAGCACCTCTGCCTTGTCTTTCAGTTTCTTATAAAAGCCGGTACGTTTGTCAAGTGCTTTGCCGGTAAAGGAGAGAACCAGAATCGTATCGGGAGCAGGAGAGGCTAAATAATATTCAAAAGCCTGCAGAGAAGAGAGTTGCTGAGCCTCCTTTACAATAATGAGCTGATATTCGGACTCTACAGGGTATCTTCTGCAGAGGCAGACAATCTGCCCTGCGTCTGTGTCATTTCCGTATACCACGCTAAAGTTGAAGTCTTTCTGGCTCTCAGATAGCACGGTAGAAGAGAGGGCCTCAATAATGACGTCTGCATAGTAAGGCTCCTCGCCGGCAAGAACGTAGATTTTTGCAAATCTTCTCTGCCGGATATCCTCCATTATCTGCTGGAATTTCCTCTGACTCCCCTCTTTATCTGCCTTTTGTGCCATAAAAAACTCTCTGGGTTTTGCTCTTCAAAATTAGATAAAAAATTTGATATCTTTGTGATATGGAAGAAGTCTTTGACCCGTTGAGGAAGAAATATGTGGCGCTGACGCCGGAGGAGAATGTGCGTCAACAGATGATTACCTATCTTAATGAAAAGAGGGGGTGGCCGCTGCATCAGATGATGAGTGAAACGGAGATAAAGATTGGGGAGGTTCGCCTAAGGTGTGATATTGTCTGCTATGACAAGAATCTTAAGCCTAAGATGATTGTTGAGTGCAAGAGACCTACCGTAAAAATTACCTCAAAGACTTTTGAGCAGCTCTGGAATTATGCGCTCATTCTTAAGGTGGATTACATTGTTGCAACCAACGGAAAAAAGAGTTACTGCTGCCGTTACAACAGAAATGAGCAGAAGTATGATTTCATTGAGGATATCCCTTCCTACAATCAGAAAAAAGAGTTTCCGGATAATCCTTTCCTTAATGACGAGATTTTTCACATCATTTCAGAGACCGCAGAGGAGCAGGGTGTAAGATGCTTTGTAATTGGAGGTTACGTAAGAGACTGTTTCCTTCAGAGAGAGCGGAATGACATAGACGTTGTAGTTGAGGGAAGCGGAATAGATCTGGCCAAGGCAGTTGGTGTGAAGGTAAAGAGCAAGGTATCTGTATTCAAGAACTTTGGTACCGCAATGCTCAAATTCAAGGGTGTGGAAATTGAGTTTGTGGGGGCAAGAAGAGAGTCTTACAACAGAAATTCACGTAAGCCTATTGTTGAAGACGGCACTCTGGAAGATGACCAGAAGCGCCGTGATTTTACCGTGAACGCTCTTGCATTCTCCTTGCAGAGAGAAGATTACGGCAACCTGGTAGATCCGTTTGGCGGTGTGGCAGACCTTCAGAAAGGATTGCTCAGAACGCCTTTGGATCCGGATGTCACATACAGTGATGACCCTCTCAGAATGATTCGCGCCGTTAGGTTTGCAAGCCAGTTGAATTTTACAATTGTGCCGGAATCTATCGCGAGTATAAAAAGAAATGTCAAAAGGCTGGAAATCCTTAGCAGAGAGAGGATTGCAGAGGAGATGAATAAGATTCTGATGTCTGAAAGACCTTCGGTTGGGCTCTCACTTCTGCAGGAGACGGGGTTGATGGAGGAGTTTCTGCCGCAGATAAGTGCGCTGCAAGGCGTTGAGACTCTGGAGGGTAAGGGGCACAAAGATAACTTTGCACACACGCTCAAGGTTGTAGACAACATATCTCAAAATACAGATAATCTGTGGCTTAGATGGGCTGCGCTGCTGCACGATATTGGCAAACCGCTCACCAAAAAATATGAGCCGGGAACGGGTTGGACCTTCCACGGCCACGAGGTTGTTGGAGCCAAGATGGTGCCGGGTATCTTTAAGAAGATGAAGATGCCGCTGAATGAGAAGATGAAGTATGTTCAGAAACTTGTGGCGTTGCATCTGAGGCCTATTGCGCTTGTGGAGGATACCGTAACAGACTCTGCAGTAAGGCGTTTGCTCTTTGATGCGGGAGATGATATTGATGATTTGATGACGCTCTGTGAGGCAGATATCACCTCAAAGAACGAGGCTAAAGTGCGCCGCCACAAACAGAACTTTCTGCTGGTTAGAGAGAAGCTGGTGGAGGTGGAGGCAAAGGATGCCATCCGCAACTTTAAGAATCCGGTTACGGGAGAGATGGTTATGGAATACTTTGGTATTGAGCCATCTAAAGAGATTGGAGAGATTAAGGAGTATGTGAAGAACGCCATTCTGGACGGGAAGATTGAGAACAACTACGAGCAGGCCTTTGAGCTTATGAAGCAGAAGGGTGCTGAG